>NHBR02000067.1 GCA_002167435.2 Allomuricauda sp. TMED12 | reverse complement strand
TTTATTCACATGGAATTCTCGAAGAAGATTACAATATAACCTCTGCGTTCTTTGATATAAATACTGGTGGGAATGAAGACACTACTACCATCAAAAACTTTACTAGTAAGCGAACCAAAGCCGTTTTTAAGGAAGAGTATGGCCTAGATGGGAAGAGTTATAGCCTGACTCCGATACAACGGGCCGAAAAAATTGGTGGATTGAGCAGTATTGATAAAGCTGCTTGGGAAGATGTTTTTATGGAGGCGGCCAAAACGCGCCCGATTCATAAAAGGGTTTCCAAACAAGAACTGGAGTTGCTACTTAGTCAAGAATTGAGCAATAGGAACATAGATACAGATTATGAGTACGGGGTCTATAGTCAAGGATATCCCACTAAAGTAAGATCTAAGAAATTTAAGTTTTCCGGCTCCAAAATGTACAAGGCACCGATTTTCAAGGATAGTGAGGGAGTGTCTAACTTCTCACTGCTGCTGACATTCCCAAGTATGAAGAAGTACATATTTAGTTCGGTGATGGGAATGGCCTTAATGTCCTTGGTGTTTACGTTGATAATTATGGTGGCTTATTCCAGTGCCATTTACCAGTTGATTAAACAAAAACGTATTTCTGAAATCAAATCGGATTTCATCAACAATATGACGCATGAATTTAAAACGCCCATTGCAACCATAAACCTAGCAGTGGAAGCGATACGAAACCCAAAGTCCTTTGATGACAAGGAAAAAGTGTTACGCTATTTGGGGATGATTCGTGATGAGAATAAACGTATGCATGCTCAGGTGGAAAACGTATTGAGAATATCGAAACTGGAAAAAAATCAGTTGGATATCAGTAAGGATAGGGTGAATATGCATGACTTAATAGTTGATGCCATTGCACATATTGAATTGATTGTTCAAGATAGGGGAGGGTATGTAAATGCCCACCTCGATGCAGAGCGGGCAGACGTATTGGCCAATGAGATGCACATGACCAATGTTATCGTGAACATTCTGGACAATGCCGTCAAGTACTCACCAGAACCCCCCAAGATCGATGTGTACACAGAAGTGGTTAAAAACAGCATCATTATAAAAGTACAGGATCAAGGAGCAGGAATGAGCAAGGCTGTACTTAAAAAAGTGTTTGAAAAATTTTACCGGGAACATACCGGCGACATACATAACGTTAAAGGTCACGGTTTAGGATTGGCCTACGTAAAACGAATTATAGATGATCATCAGGGCGAGGTTTATGCAGAAAGTGAAAAAGGAAAAGGAAGTGCTTTCTTCATAAAACTCCCTTTAATTTAAAAAGCGAACTATGGATACAGAGAAAAAGAAGATACTATTAGTGGAGGATGACCCAAATTTTGGAATTGTCCTAAAAGATTACTTGACTATGAACGATTTTGATGTTGTTCTGGCCAAAAATGGAATGGAAGGTTTTGAAAAGTTCAAAAAGGACAACTACGATGTGTGCATTTTGGATGTAATGATGCCTTACAAAGATGGATTTACCTTGGCAAAGGAAATCCGTGAAAAGAATGAAAACGTTCCGATTATCTTTTTGACCGCTAAGACCATGAAAGAAGATGTTCTTAAAGGATATAAAGCCGGGGCCGATGATTATCTGAACAAGCCTTTCGATTCTGAGGTTTTACTTATGAAACTTAAAGCAATCCTTCAAAGGAAAGCTTCTAGTTCTTTGGCCGATAGTAAACAATTTGAATTTGAAATTGGAAACTTCCATTTAAATTCAAAACTACGTTTCTTGAAATATAAAGAGGAAGAGCCTATCAAACTTTCACCAAAGGAAAACGAGTTGTTGCGTTTGTTGGCCCTTCATGAAAATGATTTGATGCCAAGGGAATTGGCATTGACCAAAATTTGGAGAGATGACAACTACTTTACTTCTAGAAGTATGGATGTATATATTGCCAAGTTGAGAAAGTACCTTAAGAAAGATGATTTGGTGGAAATACTGAACATTCACGGAGAAGGATTTAGGCTTGTTGTCAAAGCCGAGAACGAGCAATAAAGACCTTTTATTGATTCAAATATTGAAGCCACCTTTTAGGTGGCTTTTTTATACCAAAATATATACGATGGAAACCGTAATAACTCCAACAAAGGCCAATATGGTGGTCATTAAAGTCCATGATCGGAATGTTTGCTTTTCCGTTATGCCCAGATATTGACCTACCAGCCAAAAACCGCTATCATTTACATGTGAAAAAATGCTGGCTCCGGAAGCAATGGCAATCACCATGCAGGCCAGTTCTATGGAATTTAAGCTAGTACTTGCCAATAGCGGGGAAACTAATCCTGCCGCTGTAATCATGGCCACGGTTGATGAACCTTGAACTATTCGCACAATGGCAGCACTAATAAAAGCGAACGCCAAAATAGGAATTCCCGTGTTGCTCAATGAGGTAGCTAGAAGTTCACCAGCTCCCGTATCCGTTAAAACCTGTTTAAAAACACCGCCAGCACCTGTAAGTAAAATGATTGTTCCAGCTGGAGCTAAAGATTTGGTGGAAATTTTAAGGAGTTGCTCTTTGGTGAATCCTTTTCGTAGTCCAAAAAAGTACCATGCGAGTAGGTTGGCAATAATCAAAGCGGAAAACGGATGACCTATAAGTGCTATTATGTTTAAGATTATTGGATTTGTTACTCCAAATGTTCCTGCAGCAATAATGGTGTTCAATAAAATCAATACTATGGGTAATCCAATGATCAATAAAGTTTGTGCTATGGGAGGCAGTTCCGGATGGTTTTCCTCCTCTATTTCTTCTGGAGCAGCAACAAATATTTTTTTTGAAATGTGCTTCCCGAACCAAAGCCCCGCAATCAAAGCGGTGGGAATACCAGCAATGAATCCCATCAAAATAACCCACCCTAAGTCGACTCCAATAATATCCGCTACAGCAATTGGACCTGGAGTAGGAGGTATAAATGCGTGTGTAATGGCCAATCCGGCCAAAAGTGGAATGGCATAAAGCAGTAATGATTTTCCTGTTCTTCGCTGGAGGGCATACATCATGGGAACCAATATGATAAAAGCGACATCAAAAAATACGGGAATGGCAATCAAAAAACCTGAAATTACCATGGCCAATGGTGCTCTTTTCAACCCAAACTTGGATACCATGAAATTGGCAATGGTCTTAGCTCCTCCAGAGGCTTCTAAAACTCCACCAAAAATGGCACCCAGACCCACAACAGTGGCCACAAAGCCTAATGTGCCGCCCATGCCTTTTTGTACGGTATTTATAATTTGATTTGCATCCAGTCCCGCAATAAGACCAACGGCAATACTGCCAATAAGCAATGCGATAAAAGCATGGATTCGCAGTTTTAGAATAAGAAACAATAGGATGGCTATACCTATAATAACGGCCAAGAAAAGGTTGACTTCCATTGTTAAAGTTGTTTTACAATTTCCTTGATAATCTTCTCGGGCGTTTCTTCAATGGAAACTGTAATTTCTTTGGTAGGGGGCTCTAAAGTGTCAAATTGTGACCTTAAAAGGTCTATGGGCATAAAATGTCCTTTTCTTTCTTCTAATCGGGATTTTATCAATTCAAATGAGCCGTTCAAGTACACGAATGCCATGCAATTGCCCATTCCAGCACGTAAGATGCTCCGGTAGTTCTTTTTTAAGGCGGAACATGCGATAATCGCACCCGAATGTCTATATTTTAAGGCTAGTTTATTCAGTTGGATGAGCCAGTCCTTGCGATCTTCATCATTCAAGGGATTCCCCGAACTCATTTTTTTAATGTTCGCTTCTGGGTGAAAATCATCACCATCATAAAAGGGGCGGGACAGTTCTTTTGAAAGCAGTTTTCCGATTTCGGTTTTACCGGAACCACTGACTCCCATAACCACTATCACAGTTTTACCTTTAGGCATATTGGTTGGTTTTTAGTCGGTCTGTGACCATTTGCAGTACCTTTTCTGGTTTGCCATCATAAGGCACCCACAAAATAGATTCATTTTTTCTCAGCCAAGTGAGTTGTCGTTTTGCAAATCGTCTTGTGTTCTTTTTGATTTCTGAAATGGCGAACTCTAAAGAACATTTCCCGTCAATATATTCAAAAAGTTCTTTGTAGCCAACTGTTTGCAAGGCGTTCAGTTTTTTGTGAGAGTAAAGTTTTTTTACTTCCTCAAATAAACCTGCTTCCATCATAAAATCTACTCTGGTATTAATTCGGTCGTAAACAACCTCTCTTGGAGCATCTATGCCTATATAAAGGGATTTAAATGGCCTCTCTGGTTTTCGCTGATTTAAGAAGGATGAGTAGGGTTTATCTGTAGCTCTGCATACTTCCAAGGCCCGAATTAATCGATGTGGGTTTTCTAAATCAACCGTTTTATAATATTCAGGGTCACGTTGCTTTAATTCTTTTTGAAGAAGCTCCAATCCATTCTTTTCCAGTTCTTGATTTAGGGTTTCTCGTATATGAGGGTCAACTTCTGGAAACTCATCCAATCCTGATATTACCGCATCCACATAAAGCCCACTGCCTCCTACCATGACAGCAACGTCCTTTTTTTGATACAAATCGTTTAAAAGTAGGATAGCCTCTTTTTCAAAATCACCTACGGAATAGGGTTCAAAAATACTTTTGTGCTGTATAAAATGATGAGGTACTTCATTCAATTCTTCAGTAGATGGTGCCGCGGTTCCAATTTCCATTTCCTTAAAAAACTGGCGGGAGTCGGCGGAAATTATCTCGGTATCAAAATGCTTGGCCAATTGAATACCCAAAGCGGTTTTTCCAATGGCCGTGGGCCCAACAACTGCTAGTAAAACTTTTGTATTCATAAAGGATGTCCACAATTAAAACAATGGGTGGCATCGTCTCTATGGCCCTCTATCCCACAACTGGGACAGGCTTGGGTGTTAACGTGAACCATATACCCTTCGTCATCATCTTCACTATTTTTATCTTTTTTGTTTCGGGTAAATTCAGCAGTGACAATTCCTGTGGGTACGGCTATAATGCCATAACCTAAGATCATAATTGCTGTTGCAATAAACTGCCCCAAGTTGGTAACCGGCGCGATATCCCCATATCCAACTGTAGTAAGCGTTACAATGGTCCAGTAAATACTCCGAGGTATGCTGGTAAACCCAGCCTCGTCACCTTCAACAATATACATTAGGGTGCCCAAGATCACGGATATAATTAAAACTACGTAGATAAAAACAGCAATTTTTGCCCTGCTTGCTCTTAATGCAGATTGTAGTTGGGAGGCTTCGCCAATAAACTTTACCAATTTTAATATCCTGAATATCCTTAGCAAACGGAACGCCCTTACCGCCAATAAAACTTGCGAGCCAGCTAAAAGATAGGAGAGGTATAATGGGATAGTGGACAAGAAATCAATAATACCATAAAAACTAAAAACATATTTCAGTGGCTTTTTGATGCTGATCAACCGTGCGATATACTCCAATGTGAAAAAAATGGTGACTACCCACTCCAAGGTCAAGAGTATACCGTGATAGTGCTCATCAAAATCGTCAATACTTTCCAGCATCACCAAAACGACACTGAAAATAATCAGGATAAAAAGAACAATGTCAAAAAACTTGCCCGATGGAGTATCCGCTTCATAAATAACTTCATGAAGTTTGTTTTTCCATCCGGGAAGTGGTTTGTTATCTTTCAATGACTATGGGGTTAGCGGTATGGTTTTAATCCGGTTATTTTTTCTTAAATAAGTTTCAACTATAAAAGTGGTGTTCTCGTCACCTCTTATAGGGGTCATTATCGATTCTAAGATAGGGATATTATTGATTTGATGGTTGAGTTCTACATAGCCAAACCCTTGAATCCTACCTTTTTTAATTAAAATAAAACTTCGCTCCCCGGTTTCTCTGCCACGGTCGGTCAATGCAATGCTCTTCTCTTGGATGCTGTATTTTTCAAAAGCAGAAAGCACTTTTTGATTGCAATCCGATGCGGTAAGTTCAGTTTCTTGGTGTATGCACACTTCATCTTCCCGTAATGAGCAAGGGCAAAGTTCAAACTCATCGGATAGTTTGTTTATAAAGCTTTTAGCTGCATTCGTTCCATTGAAAGCTATTTTTTTTTCCTCCAATGTTCTGTTTTTTTCGATGCCCAAAACAATGTGCTCGCTTCCATTTTGGCTAAAATCCAAGGTATGGGTAAAGAGTTTTTTATTGGAAACGTGATTGTATCGTGGTTTGTTTTTTTGCTGTTCCAAATATGCCTTTAAAATAGCAATTAGCTCACTACCAGTAGTTTCGTAAGTGACCTTCTTTGTTTCTTTTTGAAGTTTCCTTGCCAATTTACCTACATTGGTAAAGTGCTGATTTACCCTTTTTTTGATGTCCTTGGTCTTACCCAGAAAGATGATTTCCCCATCTTTGTCGTGCATATAGTACACGCCTGTTTTAGACGGTAAGCTGAAAACCATATCCAACTGATTTGGAGAAAGCTCCCCGTGCGTTTCATCGCGAATAACCTCGGTGATGATTCTTTTGTCCGAATCTTTGTTCAACAACAGTTTGAAGAGTTTCAAAGTAGCTAGGGCATCTCCGTTGGCACGGTGTCTATCACTCATCGGGATTCCGAGAGAACGTGCCAATTTCCCCAAACTATGGGATTCAGCCTCTGGAATCAGCTGTTTGGACAGGTCTACCGTACAAAGTGTCTTTCGTTGAAAATCATACCCAAGTCGTCTGAATTCTGTGCGGAGAATGCGATAATCAAATTGTGCATTATGTGCTACCAAAACTGTCCCTTCCGTAATTTCCACGATACGTTTGGCCACCTCATGAAATTTGGGTGCGGAACGCAGCATTTTATTGTTGATACCCGTCAATTTTGCTACAAAAGGCTGTATTTCCCTTTCCGGGTTGACCAAACAAATGAATTTATCAACTACCTGGTGCCCATCAAATCTGTGGATGGCGATTTCGGTAATGCCTTCCTCATTGTATTTTCCTCCCGTGCTTTCAATGTCGAGTATAGAGTACATGGAAAATGAATGGTTTATGAATAGTTTCTAGCCCCAAATATACTGCTTCCAATCCGTACCATGGTGCTACCTTCCTCAATGGCAATGGCATAATCACCGCTCATACCCATAGAAAGAATTGAGATGTCGGAAAGTTTAGCTTTTAGTGCATCAAACATGGATTTTAGTTGGGTAAACTCTCTCCGAACTTGGTTTTCGTCCTTGGTAAAGGTAGCCATGCCCATTAAACCAACAATTTTGATGTTTTCCATAGCCTTGAACATATCGGAGCTGATAAGTTCGTTCAATTCCTTTTCATCCAGGCCAAATTTGGTATCTTCTTCGGCAATGTGGATTTGGAGCAAGCAGGGAATCACACGGTCGTATTTTTTCGCCTGTTTGTTGATTTCCTTCAACAACCTTGAGCTGTCTACTCCATGAATCAAGGAAACAAACTCGGCCATATATTTGACCTTATTGCGTTGGACATGCCCGATCATGTGCCATTCGATGTCCTTTGGAAGGTCCTCCCACTTTTGGACCATCTCTTGCACTTTGTTTTCCCCGAAAACGCGTTGACCTGCATCGTAAGCCTCCAAAATATCCTCTTTGGGCTTGGTTTTGGAAACGGCGACCAAAATTACTCCATCGGGGAGTTCGGATTTTATTGAATTGAGATTATCTTTTATGGACATAGTTTTCTATAATTCATAAATAGCCAGCCCACTGCGGAGCTTAGGCTCAATATACGTGCTTTTTGGGGGCATTACCAAACCGGCATCGGCAATTGCCTTAATTTCTTCAATGGTTGTAGGAACCATGCTGAAGCCGACTGCGTAGTTTCCTGAGTCCACGGAATCCTTCATTTGGATGAGGTTGTTTTTTCCGTAGCCGTAGCAAATCCGTTTGTCATTGCGGAGGTCGGTAATACCTAAAATAGGTTCCAAAATGGTCTTGTACAGAATTTGAGTGTCCAATTTACTCAACGCATCGGTGAACTCATGATTGGTTTTTCTGAGATGAAGCGTGTAGAACTCACCCTCCAAATACATGCTGAATTCGTGTTTTTTGGATGGTTTGGAAAGTCCGTCTTCCCTTTTTTCTATTCTGAAGTGTTCATCCAACTTTATCAAGAACTCTTTTTTGGAAAATCCGTTCAAATCTTTTACCATGCGGTTGAACTCAAAAACTCTCATTTGAGATTCAGGGATAAGGTAGGCCATAAAATAGTTATAGGCCTCTTCACCTGTATGGTTATCGTTTTCAGACTTTTTAAGGTCAGCCAGCAAACTTGATGATGCACTGCGGTGATGTCCATCGGCTATGTAGAGCGCATTTAGGCCACCAAAGGCTTTTTCTAGTTTCTCGATCCCTTCGGGATACGAAATTTTCCAAAGTTTATGATTTACCCTATCGGTTGTGGTAAAATCATACTCAGGCTTCCGTTCTATTTTACGTTGAAAGATTTCATCCACCAGCTCATTGTCCTCATAGGTCATTAAAACGGGCTCTGCATTAAAACCTACGGTATGGAGGTAATCGGCAAAAAGCTCCTCCCGGTCCTGAATGGTATCTTCGTGCTTTTTAATAACATTGTTTCTGTAATCATCAACACTACAAGCGCAAAAGAAACCCAAGCTTTTAAAATCATCCTTCTCAATCTGATACAGATAAAAACTGGGTTCGTCGTCCTTTTGAAAAATATTTTCTTCCAAAAACTCCAGATAGCGGTTGTGCACAAGGCCAAATCGTTCTTTGCCTTTGATGTTCTTTTCAAACTTGAATCCCGGGTTGATGATGTGTAAAAAGGAGAAAGGATTGTACTGTAGTACTGCTTTCAGTTCCTCTTTGGAATATTCTTCGTAGGATCTTGAAGCCACAAAAAAAGCTTTGTCCCTTGTAGGGCGAATGGCCTTAAAAGGCTTTACAATGGCCATGAAATTTGTTATCTAGTTAAAAGAGGTATTTCCCCTCATGATTTATTATCACTACTTTATTTTAAAAATACTTAGTGTTCTTTGTCATTTCGAACGCAGTGAGAAATCTCAGTACAAATTTAAAGTTATAAGATTCCTCGTCGCTTTGCTCTGTCGGAATGACAACCAAGTTCTTTGAATCCTATTTGAATTGTGCGGAAACTTTTTCTGCTTTTCTTGATTCGGAATAGTCATAAAAACCTTCACCCGATTTTACACCAAGCTTACCTGCCATCACCATGTTGACGAGAAGCGGACAAGGAGCGTATTTCGGGTTTTTGAATCCATCGTACATCACGTTCAAAATGGAAAGACAGACATCCAGACCAATAAAATCTGCCAATTGAAGCGGTCCCATAGGGTGTGCCATGCCCAACTTCATAACCGTATCAATTTCTTCAACACCCGCTACACCGTTGTAAAGAGTTTCTATGGATTCATTGATCATCGGCATTAAAATTCGGTTGGCTACAAATCCTGGGTAATCGTTCACTTCGGTTGGGGTTTTACCTAATTTTTTGGACAGCTCCATTATGGTTTCTGTTACTTCGTCCGATGTGCTGTACCCGCGTATGATTTCCACTAACTTCATGATTGGCACGGGGTTCATAAAGTGCATCCCGATTACTTTCTCTGGACGATTGGTGGCAGCACCAATTTGCGTAATGGAAATAGAGGAAGTGTTTGTAGCCAAAATGGTCTCTGCTTTGCAGATTGCATCCAAATCTTCAAAAATCTTCAATTTGATGTCCAAGTTCTCCGTTGCCGCTTCGACCACTAAATCCGTGTTCGAAACACCATCTTTTAAATTGGTATAGGTAGTGATGTTTCCAAGCGTAGCCTCTTTCTTGGCTTCGTCGATTACCTCTTTGGAAATCATTCTGTCCAAATTTTTGGTAATGGTGGCCATTCCTTTGTCCAATGAGGCCTGGGCAATATCCACCAGATTAACGTTATATCCATTTTGGGCGAAAACGTGGGCTATTCCGTTGCCCATGGTTCCAGCACCGATTACTGCTATTTTTTCCATAGTATGTTGTTTAAAATAATGTCAATTCGAGTGCAGTCGAGAATGACAATGTATTAATTTTCGAAAGACTCAATTATTCGAAGAGCCACACGGAGCGCGTTGGTGCCCTGCTCTAAACTCACGATTGGGGTAGTATTGTTGTTTATGGCGTCGGCAAAGGTTTCCAACTCGTCCAAAATGGCATTGTTGACGTCTATTTCAGGGTTTTCGAAATAGATTTGCTTTTTGTCGCCTTCTGCATTCTGAAGAATCATATCAAAATCTCCAGGGTTTTCTGGAGCGTCCTTCATTTTTACCACTTCCACTTTTTTCTCCAAAAAATCAACGGAAATGTAGGCATCACGCTGGAAGAAACGTGACTTGCGCATGTTTTTCAAAGATATACGGCTGGAAGTAAGGTTGGCCACACAACCATTTTCAAATTCTATTCTCGCATTGGCGATATCTGGTGATTTACTGATTACGGAAACACCACTTGCGTTGATTCTTTTTACTTTGGAAGGAACCACGCTCAAAATCGCGTCGATATCGTGAATCATTAAATCCAACACTACGGGAACATCTGTACCTCTGGGATTAAACTCTGCCAAACGGTGCGTTTCGATGAACATCGGATTTTCGATTTTATCCTTTACCGCCAAAAATGCAGGGTTAAAGCGTTCCACGTGGCCTACTTGGCCCTTTACACCGTGTTTTTCGGACAATTGCAATAATTCCTCTGCTTCTTCAAGGGTATTGGTAATAGGCTTTTCTATGAAGATGTGCCTACCTTTTTCAATGGCTTTTTTTGCACAATCAAAATGTGACAATGTTGGGGTTACGATATCAACAACATCAACGGCATCAATCAAATTATTGATATTCTCGTAGTAGGAGTAACCAAATTCGGCAGCTACTTTTTTAGCATTGATTTCGTCGGGATCATAAAATCCAACGAGTTCATATTTTTCCGATTGGTTTAAGAGCCTTAGGTGTATTTTCCCTAAATGTCCTGCTCCCAGGACACCAACTTTTAGCATATTACCTGTTTTCGTCAAAAATACGGATATGATGTCAGTTTCCATAAAAATTTGAACGGAACTACGGGGATATTTGGGGGAACTTTATAAATTCGTGCCACCAGACCACACAACATGAAGGATACGCACAAGCATAGGGGAATGCGCAATAACTTGGCCGAGATTGTCGCCACAAAGGGGGTGACAGACAAAAAAGTATTGGAAGCCATAAAAACCATTCCAAGACACTTGTTTTTGGATAGTGGTTTTGAAGACCATGCTTACCAAGACAAAGCGTTTCCCATTGGAGCGGACCAGACTATTTCACAGCCCTACACTGTTGCTTTTCAGACCGAGTTGTTAGAGGTTAAGCCCAATGATAAAATATTGGAAATTGGAACGGGAAGTGGCTATCAAACAGCAGTATTGTTGCATTTACGGGCGAAGGTCTACACCATTGAACGTCAGTTGGAATTGTTCAAGACCACTCGTTTGTTCTTCAATAAGATGCATTACCGACCCAAGAAAATGATTTTCGGCGATGGCTATAAAGGTTTACCCGAAGAAGCTCCGTTTGACGGGATTATTGTAACTGCAGGAGCACCGGAAGTGCCAAAACCGCTTCTATCCCAGCTAAAAATAGGGGGCAGGTTGGTGATTCCCGTTGGCGTCGACGAACAAATTATGACCTTGTTCGCTAGAAAATCAGAAAAGGAGTTTGAGAAAAAGGAGTTTGGTTCTTTTCGATTTGTTCCCTTGTTGGAAGACAAAAACTAGTTGTTGAAACTCTTTTTGATTCGGGATAAGTTCCGCTTGTTGTCTCGATCTTTAATGGTATCTCTTTTGTCATAAAGCTTTTTACCCTTGGCCAACCCAATATTCATCTTGGCCAGTCCTCTATCATTTATAAAAACTTTAAGTGGTACTATGGTGAGACCTGTTGTGGCGACTTCCTTCTGTAGTTTTTTCAGTTCACGTTTATTGAGCAACAATTTACGCACAGCTTTGGGCATATGGTTGTAATGTCCACCATGGCTGTATTCATCAATCTGCATGTTGACCACGAACAGTTCGCCTTTGTCATTGAACTCACAAAAGCTTTGGGAGATCGAGGCCTTGCCCAATCGGAGTGATTTTATTTCAGTTCCACCCAAAACAATACCTGCGGTATAGGTGTCCAAGATTTCATAATCAAATCGGGCTCTTCTATTTTTTATGTTGATATTTTGCTGCATTGTGGACAAAAATATAAACTCTTTGCCAAGAAAATTGTAAGATTACGCTAGATTTTACGAATAAGTACAAAAACCAACTCATGAAAAGACTTTTAGTAGCCTTAACCTTAGTGTTTGCTATTGGTTGTAAACAAGAACCAAAGAAAACAATTACTGTCCAAGAAATCATAGACCAATCTATCTCCGATAGTGGGGGAAAGAGTTTTAATGACCATAAAGTTTCTTTTGATTTTAGGGATAAGCATTATGTTTCCGAAAACATTGATGGTCAGCGTGTTTTTAAACGAATATCTGATTTGGACTCCACTATCATTACCGATGTGAAGCGTGGAGATGATTTTGAACGATATATAAACGATTCCTTGGTCATGGTGCCTGACACCATGGCTGTAAAATATGCCAATTCTATAAATTCCGTACACTATTTTGTACGCTTGCCCTATGGCTTGAACGATGCTGCTGTAAACAAAGAACTATTGGGAAAGGAAACTATAGCGGACCAAGAATATTACAAAGTAAAGGTGACTTTTGATCAACAAGGAGGAGGTGATGATTTTGAGGACACCTATCTATACTGGTTTGATATTGAATCGTTTAAACCGGATTATCTAGCCTATGACTTCCATGTAAATGGTGGCGGGCAACGATTTAGAAAGGCTTTCAACGAACGCTATGTTAACGGTATCCGATTTGTGGATTACGAGAATTACAAGCCCAAAGAAAAAGGTTCGGATATTTTAGAAATAGGACAATTGTATGATAAAGATGGCTTGGAACTATTGAGCAAAATAGAACTCGAAAATATTGCTGTAACACGTCAATAAAAAATTCGTCAGTTGGAGTCTCTTTTCGTAACAAAATGGATAAAATGAGTATTGAGAATGGAATTTTTCTTCAAAATCCATATTCCCCATATAAAATTCCACCCGAATTGACGGTTTTTGAGTTGTACCGGTAATAGTTAAAAACTAATCCATTTTTAAGCGGATATCTGTTGGTACCCCATCAATTATCCGAACAATAAAAAGACTACTGTTGTCCGTATCGTCCATTTGGTCGTACTTTTCCATCCCTATCACTTTGTTCACCATTGTAGGAGTGGTGTTACTATGGCCGACCACTAAAACATTTTTGCCTTCATTCACCAATTTGAATTCTTCAATATCTAAAGTTCGGGGATCGTAGTATTCGATATCGATATCTTTTTTTATCGATGTGGGAGCTGCGGTCATTTGAGTACGCTCATAATTGGTGGAATAAACCATATCTAAAGGAATGGGGTCGAATACCTCCGCCCATCGAATGGCCCTGTCCAATCCATCTTGGTTGAGTTCCGGGTCCGGGTTTTCTGGGTCGGTCCTATCCTTTTCGGCATGTCTAATAAAATAGAAGGTGGAAATGACCGGGTCTTCTGCAATTTTCGTATCTTTTTTGCAGCCGATACTTCCAACGAGTATAATTGCAAGCGCAATTAGAGGTTTGATGGTTCGTATAGTTCTTTTCAAAGTTCCCGTGTATTATAGTTAATCAGCTTAAAAGTAACGTTTAATTTTTATTTTCTCGTATGCGTAAGTTTCTGGTTTGTTTATTCGGTTTGGTAATTTGTTCGTTGAGTTGGGGGCAGGAACTTGTTTTGCCATCTGATTTTAGGCAACATTCGTTGACTCAGTTTAATGCCAGTTTGTTGAATCCGACCTATGCTTTAGATTGGAACAATCCGAATTCTCTTTCAATCTGGACCCGTTGGCAATGGCAGAGTATTGATGGTGACCCTACATCTATTTTTGCCAATTACACGCATCGATTAAATGGGTCTTCAGTGGCTTCAGCGGGCTTTTTACAGCACAATACAGGAATTTTTCTTTATACAGGCGGAAATTTAACCTTTGCCCAAACTTTTCAACTGGATGAAGGTGTTCACCTAATGGCAGGACTCAACACTTTTGCATATCAACAAACCGTTGCCGATGAGCAGTATATACAAGGAGATGGGCTTGACCCTGCTGCATTGGAGGATTTTGAGGGTTTTAAGGTTCAGTTTTCCCCCGGACTACGGTTGCTCGTGAACCGGTTTAGTGCGGGTGTGGCTTTTGAGAATGCTATTGGTTTTGATCTTTCCGGGAATGGGGAGAGCACGGACAATTTTCAGGTGGTTCTCGGGACCCTTAGCAATGATTTTCCTATTATGATTTCCGAAAGTCTGGGCGAAAGCTTTGTACGTCCCGTTCTTTATGTGAAATCTGTACCCGATGGAGACACCCAATTTGGATTGAATGGATTGTTTTCCACCTCAAAATTTTGGCTTCAGGGCGGGTATAATAGTTTTTATGGAGTTTCTGGTGGGTTGGGAGTTACGATTTCCAATACATTTTCTATTGGTGGACTTTTGGAATTTGGAACGGATACGTTATTGAGTAATGAAGATTCCACTATCGAAATTATTGCTTCATATCACTTTGGAAAAACAAAACTGAAGGAAATAGAAATATTGCCCGAAGAGCCTGAAAATGTGTTACCTGAAAAAGAGGTTGAAGAAGGAGAGCCGAATAGACTGGAAGAAGAAATTGAACAGCAAAGAATAGAGCAGGAACAAAGGGAGCTAGATCGAAGAAGACAATTGGAGCGTGAAAAAGATTCCCTAGTAGAGGTGCAACGAGAAAAAGAACAACTGGAGTTGCAACGTAAAAAAGACAGTATAGAACGCATCAGTAGTCAAAAAGTGGAGGTGAGGCCCAATGAAAGATATGAGGAGGTTGAAAATGAAGAAGGACTGGAACCTGGATTCTATTTGATTGCCAATGTTTACGGTACCAAAAAGTACTTCGATAATTTTATGAAGACCTTGAGGGAAAAGGGATTAGCGCCTAAATCATTCTACAGGAGTTCCAATACGTATAATTATGTGTATTTGAAGCGCTACAATACCATGGACGAAGCCAGAAAGGCTCGAGACAGTAAGTTTTTTGGAAAATATGCGGACAAGACCTGGATATTTAGGGTTAAAGGGAATTAAATATAGGATATAATGTCATTTCGAACATAGTTAGAAATCTCTTCCCGGATTCAAGGACTAGAGAGTCCTCGTCGGTACGCTCAGTCGGAATGACAACTGTACTCAAAAAAGAATTACACTCTTTATTTAAATTTTAGGTTTATTTCAAAATAGAGCTCCCATAAAAGTCAGTGAGCGATTTTGTCCATTTTTGCGGCAATTGTTGTTTTTTTGATTCTTCCCTATCAAAAGCAACTAACAGCGTTTTGGATATGGCTACAATTCGTTCATGTTTTTTACTATGGATTTTTCCCTCGCAAAGAATTCTATCCTCCAACAGTTCTATTACGTCCACAGTAATAATAACCTGATCGGGAAAGGTAACCGGAAAAATATATTTACAGTCTTGCCAGGCCAGGATTGGGATAATTTTGCCAAACTCTAACTTACCTTCCTGCATTTTTCGAAACATTTGTATACGTGCGGATTCTATCCAACGTAAATATACCGTATTGTTCACGTGTTGTGCAGCATCCATATCACCCCATTGTACAGGAAGTTCAATTGTTACATAGCTATTGGAATTATTGTCCATCATATAATATTCTTTGGCATGTTTACACCATTCTCTAAAAAACTATGGATTTCTAATCTAGAGTCAGCTTATTTCTTAAGCTCCTGCTTCACCAAATATTCTAAATAGGTGGTGGTGTTGAACAAATATTTCCGGTCTTGGGTCATTGTGCTCATAGCAACAGCGCCTTGAATCATGGTAAATAGTTGCTTGGCAAATTGTAATGGAGGCACGGGAAGTCGAATCTCTTCTTTATTGGCGCCATTTTCCAAAACAAGCGCGATTTTCCCCTCAATTTCTTTGATGGTCTCCTTAACGGCCGCGGCTAATAATTTATTATTGGCATGTGCATCTACACCAACATTTAATATGGGACATCCACCTAATGTAAGTGTGAAAACATCATACTGTTTATAGAAACTCAATAGGGAAAACAATTTATCGAGTGCTTCAATACCAATTTCCAATTTATTGTCAATCGCTTGCAGTAATATATTTCGATTGTGTTCAAATGCGGATAGCGCTAATGCCTCTTTGTTTTCAAAATTACCATATATGGCACCTTTGGTTAGACCTGTAGCTTCGGTAAGGTCGCTCATACTGGTGCCCACATAGCCATGTTTATTGAAAATAGGGGCCACAGTTTCAATGATATAAGCGGTGGTCCTTTCTGCTTTCTTGGTCATTGTAGTAAAAGGTTGGTATTGGTGGAATCTAAGATATAAAAAATCGGATACTGTATGGTATTTTCCAAAATAAAAGCCCTTACTTTAACACAGTAAGGGCTTATTTTTGAGCTGAATGGGTATTACTCTACCAATTCATTCTGATTTCTGAACACTAATTGATTGTCGAAAGAATCTAAGAGAACAATACTGTCAGAAGTTATTTTACCTGAGAGCAACTCTTTGGACAAGTTGTTCAACACTTCTTTCTGAATCAATCTTTTTACAGGTCTGGCACCGTATTGTGGGTCGTACCCTTTTGCGGCCAAATAAGCAATTGCCTCTTCGGTAGCATCTAAGGTGATATTCTGTTTGGTCAACATCTTTTTCAAGTTGTCCAACTGAAGTCCCACGATATCCTTGATATCCGATTTACTCAACGGTGTGAACATGATAATATCATCTATCCGGTTCAAAAACTCAGGCCTGATAGTTTTGCGAAGCAATCCTAATACTTCAATCCTTGCTGCCTCCGATGCGCTTTCCATATCTATGGCATCTTCAAACTTCTCTTGAATGATATGGCTACCCATATTACTTGTCATAATAATGATGGAGTTCTTGAAATCGGCCAAACGACCTTTGTTGTCTGTCAACCTACCCTCATCCAACACTTGTAAAAGAATGTTGAAGGTATCTGGGTGTGCTTTTTCAATTTCATCCAATAATATCACGGAATATGGCTTTCTCCGAACCGCTTCAGTCAACTGCCCACCTTCATCATAACCCACATATCCTGGAGGCGCACCTACCAATCGGCTCACGGAGTGGCGTTCCTGGTATTCACTCATATCAATCCGTGTGATGGCATTTTCATCGTCGAACAGATAGGCGGCCAAAGTTTTGGCCAACTCTGTTTTACCAACTCCTGTAGTTCCCAGGAATAAAAATGAACCGATGGGTTTTTTGGCATCCTGCAATCCGGCCCGACTTCTTCTAATTGCATCCGAGACCGCCACTATAGCCTCATCTTGACCCACTACACGTTTATGCAGTACATCTTCCAGTTTCAATAGTTTTTCCCTTTCGCTTTGAAGCATCTTATTGACTGGTATACCGGTCCATTTAGCGACAACCTCTGCAATATCTTCATAGGTTACCTCTTCTTTGATCAAAGTACCGGCAGATTGTTGTTCTGCAAGTTCATCCTGCAGTTCTTCCAGTTTCTCCTGTGCTTCCTTTATTTTTCCGTAACGCAATTCTGCTACTTTTCCGTAGTCGCCATTTCGCTCTGCGCGTTCTGCTTCAAGCTTGTAATTTTCAATATCCTCTTTTGTCTTTTGGATGTTGTCCACAACAGTCTTTTCGCTTTCCCATTTGGCGAAGATTTCGTTTCGTTCTTCCTTAAGATTGGCTAAATCCAAGTTCAATGTTTTTAATTTAGCCTTGTCATCTTCCCTCTTAATGGCCTCTATCTCAATTTCCAGCTGCATTATTTTTCTGTCCATTACATCCAATTCTTCGGGTTTGGAATTGATTTCCATACGAAGTTTGGAAGCAGCCTCGTCCATTAGGTCGATGGCCTTGTCGGGCAAAAATCTATTGGTAATGTAACGTTGTGAAAGCTCCACGGCACCGATTACAGCCTCATCCTTGATGCGTACTTTATGGTGGGCCTCATATTTTTCCTTGATACCCCTTAGGATGGAAATGGCACTTTCAGTATCGGGTTCATCCACAATAACTTTTTGGAACCTACGCTCCAAGGCCTTGTCTTTTTCAAAATATTTTTGGTATTCGTCCAAGGTTGTGGCACCAATGGCTCTTAGTTCCCCTCTGGCCAATGCAGGTTTTAAGATATTGGCTGCATCCATGGCCCCCTGTCCGCCCCCGGCCCCAACCAAGGTGTGGATTTCATCAATGAACAATACAATATTACCATCGGATGAAGTAACCTCTTTAATAACGGACTTTAGGCGTTCTTCGAACTCACCTTTGTATTTTGCGCCAGCGATCAATGCACCCATATCCAAGGAATAAATCACTTTATCCTTCAGGTTTTCCGGGATATCCCCTTGAACAATTCTATGGGCCAGACCTTCGGCAATGGCTGTTTTCCCTACACCTGGTTCACCCACCAACATAGGGTTGTTTTTTGTTCGCCTCGAAAGAATCTGCAAGATTCTTCGAATTTCCTCATCCCGACCGATTACCGGGTCCAATTTGCCGCTATCGGCCAATTCGTTAAGGTTTTTGGCGTATTTGTTCAATGCATTATAGGTGTCTTCCGCGCTTTGGGAAGTTACCTTTCCACCTTTGCGAAGTTCTTCTATAGCTGCTTTTAGGTCTTTTTCGGTTACCCCTTGGTCCTTGAGTATCTGTGCAATCTTACTTTTGGATTTAAAAATGGCAAGCAATAAATGCTCTACTGAAACGTATTCGTCATCCATATTTTTGGCAACAATACCGGCTTCATTTAGGGTTTTACCAGCTTCTCTAGAAAGCATAATGTCGCCACCCGAAACTTTGGAAAAGCTCTGGAGTTCTTTATCCAAAATTTGATTGAGAAGTGTTGTGTTGACGTTCAATTTTTTTAAAATGAACGGTAGAACATTTTCATCCACTTCCGCAATGGCTTTGAACAAGTGTTCGTTTTCAATTTGTTGATGCCCGAACTCTTGGGCCATTTGTTGAGCCCTTTGAACGGCCTCTTGTGATTTTATGGTAAAATTATTAAAGTTCATAATCTTCGTTTTTCTCTAGTAAGTCAACAACCTTACCATTACACGCACACCGTCAAAATGTCCGAAAAACCCTTTAGATACAGGACATTTAGTCAGTTGTAAGCTTTTTGTTCGCTTACGACTTATCTCATAAATTTGCAATATGGGAATATTTGACAGTGTCTTCGGAAAGAAGGAAAAAACCGTTAAGAAAAAGAATGAATTGCCTTGGATCCAATTGGAATCCATGGACCAGTTGGAAGCAATTGCTGGAAACTCAAAAAATAAGACTCAAGTCGTATACAAACATTCCAGTACCTGCGGAATAAGTAGGATGGTATTGGGTATGTTTACTGATACGTATGATACAGATTTAGATATTGACCTATATTTTCTGACGATTCAGAACCATAGAGATGTGTCCAACGCAATTGAAGAAAAATTTGCTGTTCGGCACGAATCACCGCAATTGTTAGTCGTTAAAAATGAAGAGGTTGTTTTTCACACTTCTCATGGTGCCATTGCGGACACCGATTTTACAAAGTATCTGTAAATACAACTAAAAGAAGTTTATGTCAGTTTGAGCGCAGTCAAGAACTTAAAGCATTTCGACTGCGCTCGATGTGACACTATTTTTAGTTGAACTGATATTGTGAGACAATGCTTTTGAGGCGTTCCTTTAGGTCTTCACCGGCATCATAAACCATTTGCTCATTGGATGGAAAGGGAACTTCCCTAGCATTCAAGTACAGCATTAAATCATCTTCCAAAGCTCTTTTATCGCCTTGGTAATTGGCAAAAATGTGCTCAAATAAGAATTCACTGGATAGGGGGTAAGAGTTGATTTCCTGTCCGTTTCTCAAGTCAGTAAAACTAACTTTGGCTCCGATTTGCGCTGTTTTGGTTTGCGTAAACTGAAACAGTTTACAAGTAACCGTACGCATTTTGTCAATTTTAATTTTGTTGCCCAAACTATCTTTGACAACGTTTCCATCATCGTCCAATAAGTATTGCCACCCATCTTTGATTTGTTTTTCCTTAATTACCTGGGTTTCGTTGATACGTTCCGGTGAGACGTTGATTTCCATGAAATCCAAGTTCATCGCGTAATCATATTTTACATTTTTAAGCGGATTAGTATGGTATTGTAACCAGAAGTTGTCAATTCCAAAAGCATTGAAATCCAAAAGTTCCGATTCCAAGCGTTCAGGGATAATCTGCTGGGTCTGATTTGCAATATCAACTCTTACAAACTCCAATCCCTTGTTATAGGCTTCATCCATTTTTGCCACAGTTTCCCTGTACCCTGGATTTATTTCCTGTAAATATTTCAGATCTTCGTAGGCGTTTCTGTAATCCGCTTTGTACTTAGCAGAAGTCAGCAAATTCAAAGCATTTTGGTACAAATGCTCGGAAAGGTCGTCCTTGGTGTTCAATATTTTGTTGTCGTAGTTTACAAAATTGAACTCGGCATTTCTACCCTCATCAGTTATGTACAAAGGCAACAAAGGTCTAATACGTTGTTGAACCTGCTTCAAATGCAAATATTTGTTATAGATGGTCTCCAAGTTGGCCGGGTTGCCATCATTCTGAAGAAAAGCAATTTCCTGCTGCTCCCTTGCGGTATTCTTGGCAAATGCCTCTTCCAGCAAAATAATGTATTCTTGATGCCCTTTTTTGGTCTTGTTGTCGGCCAAGTTTTTAATGGCCTTGTTCATCGCTGCGGAATAATTCCCTGTGTTCAGGGCTTCTTGAGTCTTCTTAACGCCACTACAGGCATTTAAAACAATAATTGCGGTTAAAAGTATAACTCTTTTCATACTGGTCAACTTTATGGTTTGGTAATTGGGAATTCAATAGCTGTGCCAAAAATCCTCAACCTATAAACGCAAAAGGATGAACGGTAGTATATTTTTGATAAAAAGCTTAAAAAATAGTAGTCATGGGGTTTATTCTCCTTTTTTTAAAATTGTTAATTGCCGTTTGATAAAATTAAGTCCCAATTGTTTTTTTATGAATGAAAATCCCCTTTCAATTCGTAATTTTACCGCTTATTAAAAATAAAGGCCAAATGCAACGAGACCACAAGATTTTTGAACTTATAGCGCAAGAAAAGGATAGACAACTCGAAGGTATTGAACTCATAGCTTCCGAGAACTTTGTAAGTCCGCAGGTAATGGAAGCCGCAGGCTCCGTACTGACGAACAAATATGCGGAAGGGTATCCAGGAAAGCGTTATTATGGTGGTTGTGAAGTGGTCGACCAAGTGGAGCAGTTGGCTATTGACCGTGCTAAAGAATTGTTTGGGGCTGTTTACGCCAACGTTCAGCCACACTCGGGCTCGCAGGCCAATGCATCGGTTTACCATGCCTGCCTTAACCCTGGAGATACTATTTTAGGTTTCGATTTGTCCCATGGTGGTCACTTGACCCATGGTTCGCCCGTGAATTTCTCTGGGAAACTATACAATCCTGTTTTCTATGGAGTGGATGAAGAGACCGGAATGTTGAATTATGATAAAATCCAGGAAATAGCTGATAAGGAAAAACCCAAATTGATCATTGCCGGTGCTTCCGCCTATTCCAGAGATATGGATTTTAAGCGTTTTAGGGAAATCGCCGATAGTGTTGGAGCTTTGTTATTGGCTGATATTTCTCACCCTGCCGGATTGATTGCCAAAGGAATTTTAAGCGATCCTATTCCACATTGCCATATTGTTACTACTACCACCCACAAAACCCTTCGTGGCCCACGTGGTGGTCTTATTTTAATGGGCGAAAACTTTGACAACCCTTTTGGCATCAAACTAAAGAACGGTAACTTGAGAAAAATGTCAGGTCTTTTGGATTTGGCCGTATTCCCAGGGAACCAAGGTGGCCCCTTGGAGCACATAATCGCCGCTAAAGCCATTGCTTTTGGGGAAGCACTTACCGATGAATACTTGCATTATATGGTTCAGGTAAAGAAGAATGCTGCTGCTATGGCCAAAGCCTTTATGGACAAGGGTTACAAAGTAATTTCCGGCGGTACGGACAATCATATGATGTTGATTGACCTCAGAAATAAAGATATTACCGGTAAAGATGCCGAGAAGGTGTTGGAGCGAGCAGACATCACGGCCAATAAAAATATGGTACCTTTTGATGATAAATCACCATTTATTACTTCAGGAATTCGTTTTGGAACTTCTGCCATTACCACCAGAGGCCTTAAAGAAGAAGACATGGAAACCATTGTTGGTTTTATTGATGAGATTATCACAGATGCCGAAAATGATAAAAAAGTCTCTGAAATAAAACAAAAGGTCAACGATTTAATGAAATCGCGACCTTTATTCAGTGCTTAGTATTTGCTAGTGGAATTTTATTATTCAAGGAGGAAAATGCTCTCATCATATAATTTCTTTTTGTGAAGAGAGTAAATCAAAGCTTCGTGCTCCTGTCTTTTGTCAAAATATAGGCCCCAGTAATCGAAATATCCACATTTTGTGTTCATTTCGGTGGTATTAGAGGGAACGGAAGTATCTTCAAAAACGGGAACAAAAATTTCATAGGGCATTTCGGTCAGTCCTTTGGTGAAATAAATGAAATGCTTACCGATTGCGGTTAGAATTTTACTGGCTTGTTC
>NHBR02000066.1 GCA_002167435.2 Allomuricauda sp. TMED12 | reverse complement strand
TTTCTTTAAGAATAAAGAATGAGATCTAATAAAAAGTGTCAATGGTTTGTTGAATTAGCGAACATCAATTTAACAAAAAATAAATAGGTTGTTTAAATTAGCATATTAAAATTCTACGCTTTCTTAGAAAAATTAGAAATCTTTAAATTTTCATCAAGAAAAGTGTTAGATTATCACAAGGCTAATAGCTAAAAAAAACCAACTAAACCAATTACATGATGACACTAAAAACCAAGACTTTGCTAATTGCATGTTTTCTGCTGGGATTCTATTCCAATGCTCAAATTGAAAAAGCCCCTCCCAGAGCTGAAGGCGAGGGTCCATGGTCACAACTGATTATACGTGGTGTTACTGTAATCGACGGCACCCTATCCCCTCCTATTGGCCCCGTTGATATTGTGGTAGAAAACAACCGGATTGCCTCCGTGCAGGTTGTTGGTTTCCCGGGAATGGACATTAATCCTGATAGAAGGCCCAAACTGAAACCCGGGGGCAAAGAATTAAATGCCGAAGGAATGTACCTACTCCCAGGATTTGTCGATACCCATGCCCATATAGGTGGTACTTCGCAAGGAACTCCTGCTGAATATGTTTACAAATTATGGATGGGACACGGTATTACGACGATTTGCGACCCCGGTGCCGGAAACGGAATTGATTGGGTACTGGACCAAAAAGAGAAAAGTGCCAAAAACGAAATCACCGCTCCAAGAATCCAAGCATATAACTGGTTTGGCAATAGTTTAAACGGTGAACGCCGCCGTGCGGACATTACTACTCCTGAAGCTGCTAGGGAATGGGTGCGTGCCAACGCCAAAAAAGGTGCGGATGGTATCAAGTTCGGTGGTGGACTGCCAGAAGTAATGACTGCCGCTTTGGATGAGAACAAAAAATTAGGGCTTCGCTCCAAAACCCATCACGCCCAATTGTACGTAGGCAGATGGAACGTATTGAACAGCGCCAGAGCTGGTCTCACCTCCATGGAACACTGGTACGGATTGCCAGAGGCCATGTTCGATGACAGAACGGTTCAAAGCTATTCTTTGGACTATAATTACCAAAACGAACAAGACCGCTTTGGTGAGGCTGGACAATTATGGAAACAGGCTGCAAAACCATTTTCTGAAAAATGGAACGCAGTTATGGATGAACTTATTTCCTTGGATTTCTCCCTCTCACCAACGATGGTTATTTATGAGGCCAACAGAGACTTACAAAGAGCGAGACGAGCCGAATGGCACGAAGAATACACGCTCCCTTCCCTTTGGGAATTTTATGCGCCCAGCAGACAATCGCACGGATCATATTGGCACTACTGGGGCACCGAACAGGAAATTGACTGGAAAGAAAACTACCAGCTTTGGATGACCTTTTTGAACGAATACAAAAACAGGGGTGGTAGAGTTACCATTGGTACCGATGCAGGATTTATTTATCAATTATATGGTTTTGCTTATCCAAGAGAACTGGAATTGATGCGTGAAGCTGGATTTCACCCACTGGAAGTAATCAAAGCTGCTACCTTAAATGGAGCAGAAGCTCTTGGATTGGATGATGAAATCGGAACTGTTCAGGTGGGAAAACTAGCGGATTTTGTTATCATCGAAGAAAATCCGTTGGAAAACTTAAAGGCTTTATATGGAACAGGTGCCATTCAATTGCAAGAAGACAATACCATTGAACGTGTTGGTGGGGTAAAGTACACCATTAAGGACGGCATTATTTACGATGCCAAGCAACTATTGGAAGATGTAAAGAAAATTGTAGAAGAAGCCAAAGCGGAATCCAATTATGAAATAGCACAGCCGGGGATGAAGCCATAACAATAAACATATTATCAATGAATCAAAATAGGGCGGTAACTTTAAAGTTGCCGCTTTTTTTAACCTCTTATCTTTCCAAGGAATCCAATATTCGTTGCGCTTCTTTTAATTCTAATTGGAGTCTCTCATTTTCCAAAATATATTGCTCCCTTAATTGGTTCATTTTCCGTTCAAACTCATCGGAAGGCACATATTCGGGTTCCAAAAGGGTTTCTTTAAAAATACTGATCACTGTAAACAGAAAGCTTATCGCGACTGCGGAAATTAATCCAACAAGAAATAGTTTCTCACGTTTTAAAGTGGATGTTCTTTTTTTAAGCCGTTTCTTTTCATCTTTGGAAGGTTTTGGGTTGCTCGATAATTGCCCCAAAAAAGTGTCCCATTTTTCTTCTTCCTTAACGTAGAGATTCATAAACCCTCCTTCTTCCAAAAAATCCTCAGTATGCGTTGTCGAGGCCACCATAAATATATCCATCCCGTTGCCTCCCATAACATCCAATAAATCCGGATCATAGTTTTGAATCTCTTTCACCAATTTTTGAACATATTCCAGACTATAGTTAGGTCTTAAAAATTCATCGTAAAGGGTTTGGATTTGAAAATAATCATTGCGTTCCAATGCGTATTCCAAAAAACGATCTTTCAGTTCAGCCTTAAAAAATTCGCTCATTTTTTAGAATGGGTGGTTAGCTTTTTTATTCTTGTCTGTTAAGGTTAACTTTAGTGAATTGGGACAGATGGCTATTATGAATCAAGATAAAGAATTCATGAACTTTTTGGGTAAAACCCATTTCTTAATTTTAGTAAATAATTACCAATGCTTGCCCTAAACAATTTCAGCACTTAGACCGGCCTGCAAAAGTTTACTGCATTTTGGTTTCAAAAAAGAATACTCACCTGTTTTGACAGTGCACTTTCCATTATAATGGACAATCAGGGAACATTGCTCAGCCTGTTCCGGTGTATGCTCACAAACTTTGATTAAGGTTTCTATGACGTGGTCAAAGGTATTAACATCATCATTAAAAAGCACTATTTCGTGCTCATTTACCGTCTCTTCTTCCAGAAGGACATCTTCCAGCTCTTTTTCTTTGGTGCCCATATTACTTGGAGTTTCCGTCTTTCTAATTTACATATTTTGCTGAAACCCAGTTATTCTTCTCCAGATTTTTTTCAAATTCCAAACCATAGGCGTTACATTTTGAAGAAATTGCATCCAAATCCTCTAAATAGAACCCACTTAAAAATAGGACACCTCCTTTTTTAAGGCTATTTGCATAGATAGGGATGTCTTCTAAAAGGATATTTCGGTTAATATTGGCCAGAATAACATCGAATTTTTTTCCCTCCAGCAAACTACTATCCCCTTGATATGCTTTGATATCAGAACAGTTATTCCGTTCTATATTTTCTTGGGTATTCAAAAAGCACCATTCATCAATATCAATGGCTTCCACGTCACCAGCACCTCGTTTTTTCGCCAAAATAGCCAATACTCCAGTTCCACACCCCATATCCAAGACTGATTTACCTTCAAAATCATTATCCAAAATATGCTGTAGCATCATGTGCGTGGTTTCGTGATGACCTGTTCCAAAGCTCATTTTGGGTTCTATGACGATATCATAATCTACCTCAGCAGCTTCGTGAAAGGGCGCTCGGACCATACATTTTTCACCCACCAAAATAGGGTGGAAATTCTTTTCCCATTCCGCATTCCAATTTTGCTGTTCAATCTCTTTGCTGGTCCAGTTAATTTCAAAATTTGGATTTTGAAACACGAATAGGTCAGTTAATAGGTTATCTCGCCATTCAGATTTAAGAATATATGCCAAAAGACCTGTTTCGTTTTCCACAAAACTTTCGAAACCCAACTCGCCCAACTCCGCAATCAAAATGTCGGTTGCGGGCTGGAGCGGGGCAATCTTAAAATCGTATTCGAGGTAGACCAAAGACATTATTTAAATTGCCTTGATGATATCCGTAAAATCTGAAGCTACCAAAGAAGCTCCACCAATCAAGCCACCATCAACATCTGGCTTAGAAAAAATTTCAGCTGCGTTGGCAGGCTTTACACTTCCTCCATAAAGTATGGAAACATCATCGGCAATTGAAGAATTGAATCCATCGGAAATGGTTTTTCTAATGAATGCGTGCATTTCCTGAGCTTGTTCTGGACTAGCTGTTTCTCCTGTGCCAATAGCCCAAACAGGCTCGTAAGCAAGTACTATGTTACTCCAGGCACTGGCTTCCAGGTCAAAAAGCGCATTTTTCAATTGGCTTTCTACTACTGCAAAATGGTTGCCTGATTTCCTATCTTCCAATTCTTCACCAAAACAGAAAATCACCTTTAAATCTTTTTCTATTGCGGTTTTTACTTTTTTTGCCAATAATTCATCGCCTTCACCAAAATATGCGCGTCTTTCGGAATGACCAAGAATTACAACATCCACGTCCAAGCTAAGTAACATATCTGCCGAAATTTCTCCGGTATATGCTCCACTTTCTGCAAAGTGCATGTTCTGAGCAGCAACTTGTATTGTTGAATCTTGAAGTGCAGTTTTAGCTGCTTGAAGATTAACAAACGTAGGCGCTACGATCACATCGGCATCGGTATCTGGCAGTTTGGCGGAAAGCTCGGCCAATAACTCCTCTGTTTCCTTAAGGTTCTTGTTCATTTTCCAGTTTCCCGCTACAATCTTTGTTCTCATGTTATTAGGTTTTTCTTAGTGTTATGTTTAGAAAGTAAGTTCGTCAAAATCGTTATAATGCACCTTTTGTTTAATAGTTCCCTTGCTGAGCACCAAAATAGCTGGATTGGAACGAACTATGGTTTTTAACGTGGTTTCGTCAGTAAAATAAAATTCAAAATCCAGTCCGTAGGTATTTATCAACTCATTGGCCATATCGCTGCTCGAGGCGGACATTCCAATTACTTTGTACCCATTTTGTTTTGCTTCGGCGGTAACTTTGGCAACTTCCTCAAAAGCTTCGTAGTTGCTTTTTGCCATATCGTAAGCGATCACCATTACCAATTTATCTTCTTCCAATAATTCGGCAGCATAATCTTGCCCTTGTTGCTCAATGGTAAAATCGTGGATGGGAGGTTCATATCCTGCTTGGATTTCGGTTGTCTCGACATCAACAAACTCTCCATCGACCGAAGGATAATCCCCCTCAGTGATATAAATTTTGTCCTCCCCGTTTACTTTAAAACGCCAAGCATATTCATAAATGGGTTGCGCCGCATCTTCGGGAACAGACATTCCTTCTTGAATATTCGCACCAATTTTATAGGGCCTGAAATCCACAGTGGGTAAATGGGCCAGCACATGATTGGCGAATAGCATACAGGCCAACAAGGCCACTCCCCCAACAATCCAATTGGTTTTGGGGTTAAACAATGAGGTGATATATTTTTTGCCAAAGAACAGTATCAAAATAAATACCAACAGAATAACATCTTTGGTGAAGGATTCCCATGGGGTTAGCTTGATGGCATCGCCAAAACAGCCACAATCCGTTACTTTATTAAAGTAGGCGGAATAGAATGTTAGAAAGGTGAAGAAGACAATCATGAGCAAAAGGCTCCAAACGGTAAATTTTGGTTTAAAGCCTAAGAGCAACAACACGCCCAAAATCACCTCAACAATGACCACAAAAATAGAAATGGCCAATGCCAATGGCGTTAAAAAAGGAAGGTCTAACACGCCAGGGCTAAAATATTCTTCCAGTTTAAAGGAAAAACCCATAGGGTCGTTCAATTTTATAAGTCCACTGATAATGAACAGCACCCCTACTATAATTCTTGATACCCAGACCAAATATTTCATTCTTCTTCTTTTAAATGAATCAATGCAAAAACTGCATAATTAACCATATCCTGATAGTTGGCATCCACGCCTTCGCTCACCAAGGTAGCGCCCTGGTTATCCTCAATCTGTTTTACGCGCAACAACTTTTGCAGAATCAAATCTGTGAGCGAACTAACCCGCATATCTCGCCAAGCCTCACCATAATCATGATTTTTGTCCTCCATCAATTTTTTGGTGATAGCGACTTCCTCATCATAAAGTGCAATCGCCTCATCGGCGGTCAGGTCCGGCTGCTCCACAACCCCTTTTTTGATTTGGATGAGTGCCATGATGGAATAGTTGATGATTCCTATAAACTCGGAACGTTCATCTTCATCCACTTTTCTCACCTCATTCTGCTGAAGACTTCGAATGCGCTGCGCCTTTATAAAAATTTGGTCTGTTAACGATGGTAACCTTAGGATTCGCCATGCGGTGCCGTAATCCTTTGCTTTTTTTAAAAACAATTCCCGGCAAGTCTGTATCACCGCATCGTATTGTTGGGAAGTATGCTGCATGTATTGTTGCTAATTTGCGTAAATTTCGTCCAACTTATCTGTGCCCATGAGCACTTTGCCAAAGATAATGAAACCCGACAAAGCAGATATTTTTTATGACCATAAACTGCAAAGGTAAACTCGTAGACCTAACATCCCCAAAAGTAATGGGTATTCTCAACCTTACCCCCGACTCTTTTTTTGATGGCGGAAAGTATAAAGATGAGATTTCCATATTGAAGCAAGTTGAATATATGCTCGAGCATGGCGCTACTTTTATTGATATGGGCGCCTATAGTTCAAGGCCCGGTGCAGACCATGTTCCAGAGGATGAAGAATTGCAAAGAATGACTCCTGTAATTGACCTGATCTTGAAAAATTTTCCGGACACCTTGATTTCCATCGATACTTTCCGAAGTAAGGTTGCTGCTGAAAGTATTGAACATGGCGCGACCATTATCAACGATATCGCTGCAGGGAATTTGGATGAAAATATGTTTGCCACCATCGCGAAACATCAGGTCCCTTACATTATGATGCATATGAGAGGTACGCCGCAATCCATGCAAAAAGAGGCAGTTTATGATAACATGATCAATGACCTGAGATTCTATTTTTCAGAAAAAATTCAAGAAACCACTTCCAAAAAAATAAACGACGTCATTATTGATCCAGGTTTTGGTTTTGCCAAAACTACAGCTCAGAATTACACACTTTTGAACCATTTGGACATGTTTCAAACTTTTGGTTTACCTATTTTAATAGGTTTGAGCAGAAAATCAATGATTTACAAAGTATTGGGTTCATCACCACAAGAAGCATTGAACGGAACAACCGCGCTCCATACAGTCGCCCTTTTAAAGGGCGCCAACATTATTCGGGCCCACGATGTAAAAGAAGCCTCGGAATGTATTAAACTTGTGGAAGCTTTGAAAGAGAACGCACTCTAATCAAGGGTTCTTCTATTTTTGCTAATTTTACAAAAACGCTACGGTTGGATTTTTTAAATTTTCTCGAATTCAAGATTACCGATATTATCGACATAGTCCTCGTGGCCGCATTGCTCTATTATATTTACAAACTGGTCAAGGGCACAGTAGCCATCAATATTTTTATTGGAATTGTGATTGTTTGGGCTTTATGGAAGCTTACCGAACTCCTTCAAATGAAAATGATCAGTAGTATGGTGGGTGGTTTCATGAATATAGGTCTGATTGCTTTGATCATTGTGTTCCAACAAGAAATCCGAAAGTTTTTGTTGATGATAGGCTCCACCAACTTCGCTTCCAAGCGTAACATTTTCAAACATTTCAAATTCCTTAAACAAGAAGTTATTTCAACAAAAACTGATGTTGATGCCATAATTGGGGCCTGCGAACGTATGGGCGCTACTAAAACGGGAGCACTGATCGTAATTGAACGCAATAATTCTTTAGATTTTATAAAATCTACGGGGGATACCATGAACATAGCGATAACGCAGCCCATATTGGAAAGTATTTTCTTTAAGAACAGTCCTCTACATGATGGTGCTATTGTGATTCAAGACAACTTCATCACTGCGACTCGAGTGATTTTACCAGTTTCCAACGATCGTAACATCCCACTCCGTTTTGGACTACGTCATAGGGCGGCAGTTGGAATAACTGAAAAAACTGATGCTTTATGTTTGGTGGTAAGCGAAGAAACAGGTTCTATATCCTACATTAAAAATAGTGACTTTATTCCTTTTAAAAACAAGGAAGAATTAATCAAGCGCATTAAAAAGGATTTGGAACAATGAAATGCAAAAATTGTGACGTTACCTTAAGAACCGATTTCCTTTACTGTCCAGCTTGTGGCGCAAAAGTGATTCGCAACAGAATTACTGTTAGAAATCTGTGGGTAGACATTCTGGAGAGATATTTTAATTTGGACAATACTTTTGTGAACACCTTTGTTCATCTGATTACCAAACCTGAAGTTGTAATCGAAGGATATATTCAAGGCTTACGGAGAAAATATTTAAATCCCATAAGTTATTTGGCAATTTCCTTGACATTATCCGGATTCATTGTGTTCTTGATGTCAAAATTAATGGGCCAAATCAACTTTGATATTTTTAATACTGGTGCAAATAGTGTAGCCCAAGAAAAAATGATGGATGTTGTTTTTGACATTCAGGCCCTTGTATTCGTTTTATATATACCCATAATGGCCATAGCAGGCTGGTTATGTTTTGATCAAAAGAAATATAATTTTTCTGAACGTACGGTCATCTTCATGTATACTTTGGCACAATACAGTCTCTCCATTTTTTTACCTGCCGTTGTGATACTAATTGTGGCTCCTCAAGCATATGCCCCATTTTCACTTTTGACAGTAGCTTTTATGTTCTTGTATGCGGGCTATGTTATTATGCGAATATCCAAATCGAGAGGAATCAGCTTAATCTCAAGAATATTCATATTTTACTTGATATTGGGCGTACTTTACATGGTAACATCATCTATTATCCCATTGATTATGTTCATCACCGGTAATTTAGAGCTCCAAGATTTTGCTCCAGTCAAAAATTGATTATGCTACTTCTTCCGCCAAGAACTGGGCGTTGTACAAATCGTTGTAATACCCACCTTTTTCGAGTAGTTCCTTATGGGTTCCGATCTCAATGATCTTACCAGCATCCATTACAATTATTTTATCGGCTTTTTTAATGGTCGCCAAGCGGTGCGCAATAATAATGGAAGTTCTGCCTTCTGTAATTTTATCCGTGGCCTGTTGAATCAATTGTTCGGAATAGGTGTCCACTGAAGATGTGGCCTCGTCCAAGATCAGGATACTAGGGTTGCTCACATAGGCCCTCAAGAAAGCGATCAATTGACGTTGACCGCTGGACAACATTGTTCCCCGCTCCTTTACATTGTATTGGTAACCACCCGGGAGACTTGAGATAAATTCGTGCACCCCGATTTGTTTGGCGGCGGCTTCGATTTGCTCTGTGGTAATAGATTCATCACGAAGTGAAATGTTATGGGCAATGGTATCTGCAAATAGGAAAACATCCTGTAAAACTATGGCAATATGGGAGCGAAGGGATTTTAAAGTATAATCGTCCAAGCATACATCATCCACTAAAATTTCACCAGAATTTATTTCATAAAAACGATTGAGCAGATTGATGATGGTAGACTTTCCAGCACCCGTAGCGCCCACGATGGCCACAGTTTCTCCCGCATTTACATTAAATGAGATTCCATGCAGTACTTCCTCATCCGGCACATAACCAAAATGAACATTCTTAAACTCGATATCGCCTTTTACCGCTTTCTTCTCAACGGTTCCGTTATCATCGATATGGCTATCGGTATCCAAAATTTTGAAGACTCTATTAGCGGCCACCATGCCCATTTGTAGCGTGTTGAACTTGTCTGCAATTTGACGAAGCGGACGGAAAAGTAAATCCATCAGGAAAAAGAAGGCTACTATGGCCCCTTTGTTGTCCATCCCAACATTTTCTATATTCTGAATCACACCAAAATACACCACCAGGCCAACACCAATGGAATTGGAGATTTCCGCTATCGGGAAAAATATGGAGTTGTACCAAACTGTTTTTAACCACGCATTCTGATGTTTTTCGTTGATGGCTCGAAACTTTTCTTTTTCAATTTCCTCGCGATTGAACAACTGAACAATCTTCATGCCCGCAATGCGCTCCTGGACAAAGGAATTCAGATTGGATACTTGGGCACGTACCTCGATGAAAGCAACCTTCATTGCTTGCTGAAATAGTCGTGTAGCAATCAAAATGATAGGGAGAATAGCAAATACTATCAATGCCAATTTCCAATTGATGACCACCATAATGATAGCTGCCGATAGCATTTTAAGGGCATCGGCCACAATCATAAAAAATCCTTGACTGAAAATTTCGCCGATTCGCTGCATATCTGCAACTGCTCTTGTAACCAACACCCCTATTGAGGAATTGTCGAAATAGGTCATTTTAAAGCTGGTCATCTTTTCAAAAAGATTGACTCGGATATCCTTGATTACGGACTCTCCCAACAGGTTGGCAAAGTAATTGAACAACAACTGGGTGGTTACCTGACCTAGCAAAAAAACCAACATAAACAAGACATTGTTCAGCAATTGCCCCGCATCCTTGTTCTCTAAAGATTCATTGATAATGGTTTTCACCAACAATGGAATCCCGATGGCAAATGCAGCAGACAAGATGGCCACAATGGCCACCAACCAAAAAATGCCCCTGTAGGGCCTGGTTCGTGAAAAAACCCGCTTGAACAATCGAAAATCAAACGCTTTTCCTACATCATCCTTTTTGCTCATCAAAAATTTCTTTTGGATATGAAACCTTGGTCAAATATAATCCTTTTGCGGGGACAGAGACACCTGCCTCTCCCCTATCTTTACTCGCTATAATGTTATGAATGTCCTCTGCCTGCATTTTACCCATCCCCACATCCAACAATGTACCCACTACGGCGCGCACCATATTCCGTAAAAATCGGTCGGCCGCGATATTAAATACCCATTTGTCTTCATCAATTTTCCAATGGGCTTTGCGGATATCACAATTGTACGTCTTTACATCCGTATTGGATTTGGAAAAACATTCAAAATCCGTGTATTGCAACAGTATTTTGGCTGCTTGATTCATTGCATCCACATCCAAAGGATGTTTAACGAAATGGGCATGATCAAAAAGAAATGGGTCTTTTTCCTTAACCAACCAATATTCATAGGTCCGTTCCATCGCATCAAAACGGGCGTGAGCGTCATCAGCAACTTGATGGATTCCTTGAACTGCTATATCATCTGGTAAGAAAGCATTCAACCGATACACCAAATCTTCGATATCAGGGATGGGCTCAAAATCAAAATGAGCGAACATTTGCCTCGCATGCACTCCAGCATCGGTTCTTCCGGCTCCTACAACTTCAATTTTTTCACGCAGCAATGTGGACAAGGCTTTTTCCAAAACCTCTTGCACAGTTATGGCATTGGGTTGGTTCTGCCATCCGTGGTATGCTTTTCCGAAATAAGAAAATTGGATGAAATATCTCAATGGAATCCCTTACTTTTAAGTCGATAAAGATAATCCAATCCTTTTCAACATAAATCCACCCCTCAGTTTTTAGCATATTTTTAGCGTTATGACCAAGATTTTATTGCTTTCTGATACTCATGGCCACATGGACAAAACCATTTTAAAATATGCGGCACAGGCCGATGAAATTTGGCATGCAGGCGATATTGGAAGCCTATCCGTTACTGACCGGCTGGAGGCTTTAAAACCTGTTCGCGGAGTTCATGGAAACATTGATGACCACGTGATTCAAAAAGAATTTCCAGAAAATAACCGGTTTATGTGCGAAGGGGTTGATGTTTGGATTACACATATTGGGGGCTATCCCAGCAGATACAATGTTCGGGTACGTGAAGAAATCCGAAACAATCCGCCGAAACTTTTTATTTGCGGACATTCCCATATTCTAAAAGTAATGCACGACAAAAAACTAAACCTTTTACACATGAACCCAGGCGCTTGTGGCAAACATGGTTTTCATCAGGTGCGGACTATGCTGCGTTTTGTAATCAATGGGGATAAGATTAGTGATCTAGAAGTAATTGAACTTGGAAAAAAGTAAAAATGAAAAAGTATTTGTTCATATTGGCAATCTTATTGGGAGCTTGTAACAATAAAGTTTCAAAAAAAGATGATGCCCCGTCCCAACCCGAACAAAATTCGGTTTCACTTTATATTTTAGGCACTGTTCAAGATGGAGGCAGTCCACATATAGGATGCCAAAAATCTTGTTGTTCCGAACTGTTCAATAAGCCTGACCATACTCGTAAAGTTGTTTCCTTGGGCGTTGTGGACCATAAAACTGATAATAGCTATCTTTTTGAAGCAACTCCGGATATGCCATCACAGTTGAAACTTTTAAAGGAACATACACAAAATAGTAAAGAAACTCCCGATGGGATTTTCATGACCCATGCGCATATTGGCCACTATGCCGGGTTAATGTATTTGGGCAGGGAATCTCTGGGTGGCAAAAACATACCGGTATATGCCATGCCGCAAATGAAAATGTTCTTGGAAACCAATGGGCCATGGGAACAACTGGTCAAACTAAATAACATTGACATTCTTCCTATTCAGGATGAAATCAAATTCCAACTCACCCCAAACCTGGTGGTAATTCCGTTTGTTGTACCTCACCGAGATGAATATTCAGAAACTGTCGGCTATAAAATTATTGGGCCAAATAAATCGGCTTTGTTCATTCCCGATATTGATAAATGGTCTAAATGGGATAAGGATATTGTAAAGGAAATACAGCATGTGGACTTCGCTTTCTTGGATGCCACTTTTTTTGATGGTCCGGAAATCAACACACGAAACATTGCAGAAATCCCTCATCCTTTTGTGTCAGAAAGCATGGAACTGTTTCAAAACCTGCCTCAAAGTGAAAAATCTAAAGTACATTTTATCCACTTTAACCACACCAACTCCCTTTTAAATCAAAATAGTGAGTCTTATAAAGAAGTTTTAGAAGCTGGTTTCAATGTCTCGGCTTTTAACCAACGATTCGATTTGTAGGTCACTAAACATAAAAACCCTGGCCGAAGCCAGGGTTTTTTCGCACTAATACTACTAAGATGTTAGGTTCAACGTAAGCGATCAACAGATTTTACAAGATCTTCATCCTTTTTGATAGCCCTGTTGGCCAGGACAAGAAAAACGATAGAAAATACAGGAATCAGCATCCCAATACCCTTCTCAGAAACAACAGTTTCTCCGGATAAGCTTAGCGATCGATAAACGAAAAATCCTAGTAAAAAAAGGTTCAGTATCATATTCAATCTGTTTACTACAAATTGATTTTGTCTTTTCTTGTACATTACAATCGATACTACGGCCAAAACAGTCACCACATAAAAAACAAGGCTCACAATAACCTGGTCTTGGGCAAATACCTCTTTACCGCCCACTTCTACCCATAGATTCAAGAAAAACGGTAGTACGCCCGAAATAAGGCCTACTATCAGTAAAAAAAACGTTTGTATCCGCTGAATCATTGTGCAAATCGATTTCAAAACGCAAAAATAGGCGTCTTTTTGATAAATAAGGCCTTATTCTTGAAAAATTATTTGTAATATTGTCTCGTTATTAGCAAGCACCTACCTCGGAATTCTTTTCTCCAGTAGCATTCAAAAATAACCTTACTTCATAATAAGAATCACACAAGTTTAACTTATTTCTTTACTTAATGTTCGAGATTTCAGATCTAAAAGCTAAAAAGCTTCCTGAGTTGCAAGAAATTGCAAAGGGTCTTAATGTTCCCAAATTTAAATCATTGAAAAAATTGGACCTAGTATATCAAATACTGGACCTTCAAGCATCCAACCCTAAGGCTGTTGCGGAAACTGTTACAGCAACCACAAACGAAAAGCCCGCACCAAAACCTAGAAAAGCCAGAGCTCCGCGCCCTAAAGCTACGGAGACAAAAAGCACTGAAGGTGACAATCCTAAAAAAGCGCCTCAAAAAAGAGAGCCTAGGAGCAAAAATGATGACTCCAAACCGCAAGAAAAACCTCAAAAAAGAGACAATAAGCCACGCGACAACAAGCCTCAAGACAACAAACCTCAAGACAACAAGTCTCAAGGCAACACCCCCCAAAAGAACCAAAACAATAGGAGAAGCAACCAACACAACAAGCCTCACCACGACAAAAAGAACAGTAATTTTGATAAGGACTTAAGAAATAGGTACAAAGAGCCTGAATTTGAGTTCGATAGCATTATTGAAAGTGAAGGTGTGTTGGATATTATGCAGGATGGTTATGGATTTCTAAGATCTTCCGATTACAACTATCTGTCTTCTCCCGACGATATTTATGTATCCCAATCACAAATCAGATTGTTCGGACTTAAGTCCGGAGATACGGTGCTTGGAAACATTAGACCACCCAAAGAAGGTGAAAAATATTTCCCTTTGATCAAGGTGAACAAAATAAATGGATTGGACCCACAAGTGGTTCGTGACAGGGTAGCTTTTGAGCACCTTACCCCATTGTTCCCTAAGGAAAAGTTCAAATTGGCGGAAAAGCAAAGCACTATTTCAACAAGAATCATGGATTTGTTCTCCCCAATCGGGAAAGGACAAAGGGGAATGATCGTATCCCAGCCCAAAACGGGTAAAACCATGTTGTTGAAAGATATTGCCAATGCCATCGCAGCAAACCACCCAGAGGTTTACCAAATCATTCTTTTAATTGATGAACGCCCTGAA
>NHBR02000065.1 GCA_002167435.2 Allomuricauda sp. TMED12 | reverse complement strand
TGTTTGCCTAATAGTCATGGCAGCAAGCATAATTTGGGCTTATGAGACTTACTGGTCCATTCGTGCTCTCGCAATATTTGCTGCATTGGGCATGGGTTTGCTGTTAGCCAATGGTGCATTCACTGCGATGCCACAGCGTTGGCGTATACATCTAGCCAGGGCCGCCTCAGCATCATTTATGGTTTTTCTATTTTATGGAGTTTTCGAAGAGATATCCAATCATCAATTGAAAAGAATATTATTTTGGCCATTCCAAGCGATATCGATTGATGGATTGTCAGCTGTTATTAATTGGAGTCATATCTCTGAAGTTCGAGCCTACAGGACAAACTGGAACATGACAACTTTATCGCTTTTGCTATGGCCGGTTTTGTATTTTATTACGCGCAATATGACTCACTGCAAAACGAGGCTAGTTGAAATAATCGTATTTCTAACTGCGCTGGCCATGGTCATGCATTCGCAACATGCAACGGCCATGATTGCATTTGCTGTTGGCTGCGCCTTTTATTACTCAGCCAGAGCGAACTTTACTTGGGCTTTAGGGCTCTTGGCACTCACTTGGATATCAGTTTTTGCGCTTGTCGTTCCAATCTCAAACGTGCTATTCGCATATGAGATTCATAAGAACGGACTTGCTCCTGACTCGTTTAAGCATCGCGTAGTCCTTTGGAAGTACACATCCGACCGCATTGCCGAACGACCGTTATTGGGTGTTGGCCTGGGGTCAACTCATCCCATGAACGAAGCTGTACAAGCCAAAGCAGAAACAGTTGGCGGCACACCGTATCGACTACAAACTGGCACACACCCACATAATATCTACCTACAAGTATGGTATGAAATCGGTCTGATTGGAGTGATATGCATAGGAAGTTTTGGTCTTGCCATCATCTACGCTATCAGTCAGATAGCCCAGGCCATACGGAACTTCGCGTGTGCAGCATTCGCCGTAGCTATGACGACATCCTTGTCAAGTTTTGGCTGGTATGAGACATGGTATGCATCTGCGATCGCCCTCTGTTGTGCGCTATTTTTCTTATCAACAAAGATCAATCGAATGGGTTGCAATGGGCAACAAAACAATGAAACTGGCTGATCCTCCAACCCAGCAATTGACATCCCAAACTGTACAAGACGCGCAAGCCAACAAAATACTTAGACAGAAGCAAGCAAAAAACACCCGATCTATAGCATGGGAGGTTCAGCAAGGCAGGTCGCCTATATAAAGTAGAAAATCACCCCCCATGAGCTTATCTAAGAGTTGTGATTTTGATCAAAACTATTCAGGTGCCATCTGTCGGCGAGGCAAGAAGGAGCGCTATGCTTTACTTGTTGGTTCGGCTGTTACCGGCAATTACACATCTTATAGTTTCTCTTGTGTTATTCAGGCAAACAGAGCCACAGGTATATCTAGGGTATGCCTATACCATCGCCCTAATGATGGGCCTGGGTATCGCCAGTTCAGCTTGGTTGATCCAGAGTTTGGTCAGAGATAATCACGCGTTTCAAGAACCTTCAACAGCTTCTCCTGTAATTTGGCTTGGCGTCGGAACAATTTTGTTGGCATCAGGCCCAGTCGCATATCTGATGCATCAGAGTGTGCTCGCACAACATGCAGTGAATTTCACCTCGACAGCACTCTTCTTCTCGTCTTGGGTCCTATTCTTGAACTTCTTTTATTGGCACATAGGACAAAACAAACCAAGCATACTACTCAAATCTGAACTGACGCGATCATCGATTAGTATCGCACTCGCAATCGTTTTAGTTCTTTGTTTCGACCTACAATCAGCCAATACGCTCATCCTCGTATCTAGCTTCACTACGGCAGCGTCAACAGTCTTGCTCGCCCCCCGAGCTACTTGCCAGCTCCCCACGAAGCATCAATGTCACTTGCTATGGTCTGCACTAAAGCACAATTGGCAAGCCATAATATGGTTTCTTGCTTCCACAGTCCTTTTTTGGTCAGATCGTATTGCACTGGAAGCCCATGTCTCACCGAAGATATTAGCCATTTATGTTCTTGTCTCCGACTTGATACAACGCGGAACCCAATTTGTTTACGGTTCAATAGTGGTTAGCCTGCAACCGCACATCGCCAATCAGCTTCATAACAGCATTGAAAACACCATGCGTGTTGTACGTGTTGGAATTGCTATGCAGGTTGCACTCACGGCTGGACTGACAGTAGGCGTGTACCTGTTAGCACCGCCCATTCTAAATGTCGCAATCGGGAGCAGTGCTTCAACCGCCGTTGAACTGGTTTGGCCATTACTCTGGGCTTATGCGTGCTGGCAAGCCGCACAAATCCTACAAAAACCTTTGGAATATGGAGGTTGGCTTGGCTTTGTTTCTGGAGCGGCATGCCTCACATGCGTCGTTGTCTATACACTAGCAACATTCATGCTTAGCATATATGGCTATAAGGCCGGCGCCTTTGCCCTAGCAATCGGCTGCACGACGTACACGATCACGATCTTAGCTGCTCTTATCACTTGGAGATATAGGTCCGCTCCCAAATGATCATTATAACAGCTATCTGCATTACGTGCATTGCCGCTCACTACCATTATCGAAGCCCAGGTCAATTCTCTCCTGGAATTCTCCATGGTTGCGTATGGCTCTCAGCATCGGTTGTCTACTTATATTTCAGTGATAACTTGCTCGAGCCAAAGCCACTAGCACTAGCCATAATTTCATCTGGAATAATCTGTTTCAGCCTGGGCTGCGGTCTTGGCAGCATGTTGGTCCCTCCCGTCTCGGCAGGTGGAGAAACCACGCGGCTACGGGCTATCTGGCTAGTCATGTATACAATGATTGCAGCCGCCGGCTTTTTCGCGCTTTGGACCCGTGCGAACGCGATCGTCAACATCGAGCAATCTCAGAACTGGCTTTTAGACATCAGAAAAATCATCAGCTCCCAAGGAAGTATAGGATTCGGCTATGCTGCCTACATCGCCAACTTCGGACTAGCAGCTACGTTCTTAGCACTACTCCGATGTCATGGCCGCCTAGGATGGTCACTAGCAGGCATCTCTTTCGCATTCTCACTCGCAAGCATGATATTGCTCACAGGGCGGACATTTATTCTGCTTCTATTCGTCCTGGTTGGCACTGCCTTATTCTCGCGCAGATATGGCAAGGGCAGAGAAGTGCTCTGGACATATTTGGTTCCATGCCTCTGCGTCGCGATTATCTCTCTAGTCGCAACGACGGTATGGCAAAGCCGCTTCGGAATGGCAAACCCTTCCTTGCTCGCTGGCATTCAGGAACACTTACTACACTACATCCCGTCACCCACTGCAGCATTCTCACTGCAGGTTCAAAGCAATGAAAGCCTGGCGTACGGACAGCATACATTTAGGACTATCTATGCCGTTCTGCACAAACTTGGCTTTGATGTTGAAGTGGTATCACTCGTTCGACCCTACGTCCTGGTGCCAATCTCAACCAACGTGTACACTGTCTTTAGTCCCTACTACGCAGATATCGGATGGTTCGGCGTGGCAACGGCCAGCCTAGTGTTCGGAATTATAACGGGCGTTGTAAACCAACTAGGCCCCTCTCAATCACGCCCTCTCATAAGTATCTTGTTTGCAATTCTAATCTATGCGCTGATCTTGCAGTTTTTTCAGGACCAATATATGTCTCTACTGTCCCAATGGATCCAACTGCTACTCGCCACCGCGATCCTCTCGCTGCCCCGTGCGGACACACCATGACTACCATCCCGGTTTGTGACATCGTAATCGTAAACTGGAACTCCGGTGAAGACCTCCAGGCTTGTGTGGACGCAATCGCCAATCTAAGCCAACAGCACTTTTTACTCGGCAACACCATCGTTGTGGACAATAGTTCGAGCGATGGTTCGGCTGACATCCTCGTTCCGGACAACCTAGAGTGCAATATTTTGCCAAATACGCTCAATCTAGGGTTTGCGGCGGCGTGCAACCAAGGAGCACGGCGCTGTTCTGGCACGCATCTACTTTTTATTAATCCAGATGTCATCGTGACGCAAGGGAGCGTAGACGCATTGTTTCGGTGGCTCGCAGCTGAGCCCGCTTATCAAAATTCAATATGTAGCATCCCACTAAGGGATCCTACAGGGAGAATTGCTTGTACATGCTCCAGATTCCCAAGCATAAGGACGGTCATTGGAAAGATTCTAGGGCTGGAGAAATTACTATCGAAGTCAGGATGGTCACAACCGATGTGGGAATTTGATCACCAACACACTAGGACTGTAGACCAAGTTATCGGAGCGTTTTTTCTAGTGCCCCGCGTGCTATACGAGCAGCTCGGCGGTTTTTCCCACGATTACTTTCTCTACTACGAAGAAGTTGATTTTTGCTACCGTGCCAAGTCTATCGGCTCGTCGAGCATATTCTATGCCGGCACGTCTTCCTACCATGCCGGAGGGGGCGCCAGTAGGAATATTCCTACCACACGCTTGAAACTCAATCTTCAAAGTCGACTGGTATATTACCGCAAACACTTTAGCAGACCGGATTATTGGGCTGCCTTGCTTTTGACTCTTGTTATCGAACCGGTAACTCGAGTAGTTTTTTGCTTGCTATCCGGAAACTTTCGGAATGCCGGCTTCACGCTAGCGGCTTTCACTCAGCTATACTATCACAAAATGTTTCGCTTAAGGCTGTTCTAGCTATGCGTGTTCTAGCGCTCACCAAATACGGCCGAAAGGGCGCTAGCAGCCGCCTGCGATTCATGCAATTTAGCGAAGCGTTGGCAAAACGCGGGATAATTGTCGATTATTACCCATTGTTAAGCGACCGCTACTTGAAAATTTTATACAGGACTGGAAGGACTTCTATTTCGAGCATTCTCGCTGCCTTTTTTCGCAGAATAGCACAGACCTCGAAGATCAAAAACTATGATGTGGTTTGGCTGGAGGGTGAATTATTTCCCTGGTGCCCAGCAATCATTGAAACAACTCTGCTAAGAAAATCAACTCGCTTAATTATCGATTTCGATGACCCAATCCACCTTAGATACAAAAATAAGAAAACAAATGGGCTGCCGTTTATTGGTAGAAAAGTTGAAACGCTCATTCAAAAGGCAGATGTAGTGATTGCTGCAAACGCCACATTGGAAAGATTCGCGCAGAACGCAGGTGCATTGCAAACTCGACTAGTTCCGACTGTTATTGATTGGGAAACGTTTGCATCTCTTCCTGCTGAGGAACAACAGAATAAAAAACCACTGGTTGGATGGATCGGGACTCCAGTGACAGAAATATTCCTCGATGACCTTAAGCCATCGCTTAGGAAACTGACTGCAAAAAGAGAGATAGAATTTTTAACGATTGGCGCCAATCCAACTGCAGACGCCGACTTCACGCATCTTCCCTGGAGCGAAGAGACCGAAGCGCAACAACTATTTCAAATAGACATCGGTATTATGCCACTCCCTGACAATGAGTGGGCACGCGGGAAATCTGGTTTCAAATTGGTGCAGTATATGGCTGCGGGAAAGCCAGTCATCGCATCACCGATAGGAGCCAATCAACAAATAGTCCAAGAAGGTACCACTGGGCTGTTCGCAACAACCGTGGAAGAGTGGGAGGATGCTATCTTGGAACTTGCTCATTCGCCTAGCTTGCGAGTTCGCATGGGAAATGCTGCAAGAACACGCGTGCGTGATAACTATAGCATTGACGCAGTCATTGACAAGCTTGCCGAAGCATTGACTGCATACGAGCTAGGATAGGCACTATGAGCTATCGCAAAGACGAGTAGTGTGCGCTCCACCGCCCTAAAACTTGTTCTCATCCGGCCCTTTGACAGAATGACTGGTTATAATCAGAGCCCCTACTCGGCCAGGGTCAAATTTCGCACTTCGCCACTACGCGGAACACAGGCACTGACATTTGAACATCGTAGCATTTTTTGGCAGCAAAGCTCCAGCTGCAACCGAGTTTATGGAATTGATTCTGACGAGATCGGAGTGGATGATCTAGCGCTTTGACGAAAGTCCTATGCGATGTGACTGCGACTTCGTCCGGAGTATGCGGAACATAAAGTTCGTCCATGATAGTGGCAAAATCATGCTCGCAAAAAGCCACGGAAAATATAATATCAAAGGGTAAGTTGAGGGTTTGCCCCCCCATTTACGCCACAACCCAATTAGACTGACCAGAGAATATAGTTTTCGATGTTTGTTGCGCATATTGCGCCACAAGTCACAGTGGTTTCTATTTGAGACGGAAACTAGCATTCCCGTCGATAGAATACGGTAATTGAATAGCGGTCGTTCAACCCTGTGAATTAAACCAAACTGAGCGAGACGAATATTGAAGTCCCAATCTTCATAGCCTTTGCGCATAGCCTCATCGTATCCACCGACTTCAACCCAGTCCCTCCTGCGAAATAGTAGACAATAAGGAAGCTGATTAAAAAATAGCTGCTCGAAAAAATTGTAATTCTTCTTCAACACACCAGTAAGATTGCCATGCATTTGCATATCGCAGTAGGCAGCGACAACGTTATCTGCTGATAACATTGCGCGATGCATCTCATTAACTGCAGTCTCATCCAGCCAATCGTCAGCATCTAGTGGAAGTATGAATTCGCCATTGGCGGCTGCAATGCCGGTATTGCGCGCAGCAGGGAGGCCCTTGTTATCCTGTCGTATGACACGGACATCTGAGCTGAGACCAGCTAGAACGGATAGAGTTTCTCGATCAGTCGAGCCATCGTCGACCAAAATGATTTCTATCGGCGCGTATGTCTGGTGGCGAACGCTCTCGATCGTCTGGGTCAGGTACTGATGTGTGTTATAACAAGGTATAACAACAGACACGAGTTCGCGACCAGCTACCTTCTCCGTTGTTGTAAAGGGTTGCTCAATCACGTCCGGCCGCCGCACACCATCCAAATCTCGCCCCAGATGGTTTGACTTCTCAACACGGACAGACCAGCTGCGTGGATCTCGCCTTCAAGTTCGGAAAGTGTTGGTTCAATAAAATGCTCTTCATCTGAGAAGTAGTTGGCGCCAACTTCTTTCCGCAAAGGCATTTTCCAATCGCGCTCAAAATGCGGTACCCTGATGAGGAATTTATCAGGCTTAGCCTGTCGAACAATATCCTTGAGCAGGCCGACCCGATCTTCAATATGTTCAAGAATATTCGACAGAACGATGACATTCCAATGCCCCCCTGGCAGGTCGCGATGGGCATCTCCTTCAGCAAAACTTAGATTTTGGAACGTATTCTTGGCTCGTGCTTCAGCCAAGCGCGGTAGATTTCGATCGACGCCTACCACAACTGATCCATCGACTTGAGAGGCAATTGAGCGCGCCACTGCACCGTTGCCACAACCGATGTCGAGGACCTTTGACCCAGGTGCAATATTTGAGACGAAGAACTGATGATACTGGATCAGGCGGTGCTTTGGATGAATGCCACCTTCATAGGCCATGGCCCTTTCGCTAATGACCCAATCAAGCCGCTCCTCAATAGCGAAGAGCTGCTTGAGGCCACGCTTTGCATTGCCGCGCGATTCAAGAATGAATAACCCAGTGACAAACATTTCCCGCCATTTGGCCGGTAGCAGCTGCCAAATCATTGCGATCGCGCTGGCGATCCCGAGTACAGCTGATCTCAATGCCTTATTCCCTGATTTCCTAAGAGTTCTGCGAAAACTTCGGTATGCCGCTTGATCCAGTGTTTCATATCAAATCTTTCGACACATCTGTCTCTCGCGGCGTGTGACATCCGCGCGTGATTATCAACCACTTTGATCATAGCTTGGCCAATAGCGTCTGGATCCGGCACATGAACCTGTTCAAAAGATTGCGGACAATCAACACCGACACCAGCCTCCGAGCCCACTAGTTCCGGCACACCCCCGCTGTTAGAATGCACTACCGGCAGGCCACAGGCCAACGCTTCAAGCACGGCATTCGGACAAACATCGTTGAATGTCATCGAAATATACGCATCGGCATCTGCGTACACCTGTGGGCCCTCGCGTTGAGTATAGGGGCCACGCAGGAGAACATTCTCTTCAATTCCATACGAACGCGCCATTTCGGTCGCGCTGCTGCGAACGTCCGGGCTAAGGGCACCAGCGACGAGGAGTTCGGCGTCCAATCCCGATCGGCGCGCCGAAGCCAGGCCACGGATGACAGCGTGAACTCGGTAGCCCATGTCTGTGCCAATCTTACCAGTGTGCAGAAAACGAAACTTGAGGCCTTCTCGTGTCGCCGGGATAAATCTTCCGGTATCTACCGCGTTATAGAGAACCTCACTTGAGCCAGTGCGCTTCCCGAGATAGATCTCGCTACAGCGTCGCGCAAAATTACTTTGATAGAATACCCATCGTGCCTCGCGATGTGCGATCGCCATCAAAGCGTTTCGGGATGCCCAGTCGCCCGCAAACCATGCAGGGTAGAATACACCATTTTGATTGAGTACGGTCGGAATGCCTTGCCACCGGAGAAAGCGCAAAGCATAGGTTGGCAGGTAGGGGGTGTTGCTGAGCAAATATACGAGGTCGTATCCCCATCGGGTATTGGGAAACTCCGCACTTAGACGCTGCACCTTTACGAGTGGTCCACCCACATCTCCAGAGAGCGCCCCACCATAAAACACTCTCATCGCCTTATTGCGCGGAACTATAGAGTTGGCAATCGTATGGAATCCACAGACGGATCGGTAAGCGCCCCGCATAAGCTGCTTTGCTATCGGATCCACTTTGCCAGACATGAATTAGCTACGAGCGAAATAGAAGCAACACGTATAC
>NHBR02000064.1 GCA_002167435.2 Allomuricauda sp. TMED12 | reverse complement strand
TTAGTGAAGGACATTTATAACCTGACCAAGCTTATACCAGATTCCGAACGACATGGATTGATTCCACAAATACAAAGAAGTGCTATTTCCATTCCTGCCAACATCGCTGAAGGATGCGGTAAAAGCTCCCAAAAAGATTTTGTTCGATTTCTTCAAATTAGTTTAGGTTATGAATTGGAATCACATATCATCCTTTGTGAAGATTTGGACTTTCTTTCTTCTGAGTCAACACAATCTACAATCAAATCTATTCAAAAACTACAAAAAAGCATAGCTTCATTAATAAAATACAATAAGCTAAACCATTTAGCAACCCTTTGCCTTTTAGCAAAAACCTTTTATCCTTTTTCACGGTTAATAACCTCTTCATAAGTCAATCCATTGACCTATTGTCCTTTCGGCCTTAACCATTTACCTTTAACCCCACTATGAAACAGTACCACGACCTTCTTAAACATGTATTGGAGCACGGAAACCAAAAAGGGGACCGTACAGGAACAGGAACCTTGAGTGTTTTTGGCTATCAAATGCGATTCGACCTCTCTGAGGGTTTTCCCATGGTGACCACCAAAAAATTGCACCTCAAATCCATTGTCCATGAATTGTTATGGTTTTTAAAAGGAGATACCAACATTGGATACCTCCAAGAGAACGGCGTGCGTATTTGGAATGAGTGGGCTGATGAAAATGGTGATCTAGGACCGGTTTATGGACACCAATGGCGCAATTGGAACAGTGAGGAAATTGATCAGATACAAGAAGTGGTCGATACTTTGAAGAGCAATCCCAATAGCCGTAGAATGTTGGTTTCCGCTTGGAACCCCAGCGTATTGCCCGACACTTCCGTTTCGTTTGCAGAAAATGTGGCCAATGGAAAGGCCGCTCTCCCACCCTGCCATGCGTTTTTCCAGTTTTATGTGGCCGATGGCAAACTATCTTGCCAATTATACCAACGTAGTGCTGACATCTTTTTGGGCGTTCCGTTCAACATTGCGTCTTATGCGTTGTTTACATTAATGATGGCCCAAGTTTGTGGTTACCAGCCTGGGGAGTTTATACACACCTTTGGTGATGCCCACATCTACAACAACCATATGGAACAAGTGGAACTGCAATTGAGCCGTGACCCACGACCCTTGCCCACCATGCAACTGAACCCTGAAGTAAAGGACATTTTCTCCTTTACGTTTGATGATTTTGAACTCTTGAACTACGACCCGCATCCGCATATTAAAGGGGTGGTTGCAGTGTAACGCCTATAGGGTTTATTAGTTTTTCATAGATTTGAGGACATAACTAGAGTTACTTTTAGTAATTCGGGTTATATAAATTTTTAAAACCTCATATGAAACCTCCTAAATGGCATCGGGATGAAATCATTCTCGCTCTCGACCTATATCATAATATTGAGTCAAGAGAAATGGACAGTAAAAACCCCAAAGTAATAGCAGTTTCTGAATTACTAAACACACTTCCAATTCACAAAGAAAGAATAGACAGCATAAAGTTTAGAAATCCAAATGGCGTATCAATGAAGCTAAACAACTTTAAGGCAATTGATCCAAAATATGAGGGCAAAGGAATGGATAGATACAGCAAGTTGGATGAAAAAATTTTCTTTGAATTTGAGGATGATGTAAAGGGATTGCATAGAATCGCTAATCAAATAAAAAACACCGTTTCCAATTCAGAATTGACAGGAAACTTGTACCAAATTGGTAATTACGAGGAAGATGACGAACCAGAAGTAAAAGAAGGTAAAGTAATCTATAAATTACACAAGTATCGGGAACGCAATTCAAAGCTCAACAAAAAGAAAAAAGATGGCTATTTAAAAACCCATGGAAAATTGGAATGTGAGGTATGTGGATTTGATTTCTTTAAAATGTATGGTGAATTGGGAGAAGGATTTATAGAATGTCATCACAAAAAACCATTATCCGAAATAGAAGCAGAAACAATTACCAAAATGAATGATTTAGCTTTGGTCTGTGCCAATTGTCATAGAATGCTACATCGTAAACTAGATACTCTAAGTATTAGCGAATTAAAGAAACTAATTAAAATACAGCGCTAGTTTGAGCCTCCTAGCTCGCCCCAATCAAAATTATTCAAACCCTCTACAATCCTCCTCAACGCTACACCACATCTTGAATTTCCCTTCGCGAAAAGGTACCTTCTCCCACATAAAAAAGCATTTCAATTCCCATGTCCAAAACTTCAGCCAGTTCCGCAGGTGAAGCATATGGATCTTCAAACAAATACAAAAAAAAATTATCGTTTTAGGTCATCACTCAAAAGTAAAAAACCGAACAGATGAAGTATCATAATAAATTATGACCCTAGGCAATCAAAACCAATGGAAACAGAAAAAAGCGAATGGTCATGCTGAACTCGTTTCAGCATCTCATCAAACAATGAAAACACCTTTTGAGACCCTGAAACAAGTTCAGGGTGACGGAAAAAGGTTATAGCGGAAGTAGAAACAACATTAAACTGTGTAAAATTGTACATTTGATTCAAATTAGCATAAAAAAATGATTACAATGAAAACCACTGCCATCTCACTTTTTGCCGCATTATTATTTGCCAGTTGTGGAGATCAACCCAAAAAAGAAACCATCGAAGAACAAGAAGAAGAAACTGTGGAAAAAACAGAAGAAGTAACGGGGCCTCAATTGCGCCACGTAGTATTGTTCAAGTTTAAGGAGACATCGAGCGCTGAAGATATAAAGCAAGTAGAAGAAGCATTTAATGCATTACCTTCAAAAATTTCCGAAATAAAAGGGTACGAATGGGGCACGAACAACAGTCCGGAAAACCTGAACAAGGGACTTACGCATTGCTTCTTTTTAACGTTTAGCAGCGAAGCTGATCGCGACACCTACCTTACCCATCCCGATCATGTGGCCTTTGGCGATATTGCAGGCCCGCACATTGCCGATGTAACCGTTGTGGATTACTGGACGAAATAGACTAAACCCTCCTTGGAGGATCGACAATTGAACAAATTTGAACTTTATGGTGATAAAAGGTGTAATATTCGACTTTAACGGCACCCTATTTTTTGATACCCACTTACATAATCAGGCTTGGGACATTTTTTTAAAGAAGCATTCCTTTGCACTTACCGACGAAGAAAAAAACGTTAAAACCCACGGTAAAAACAATGCCGAAATCATGTCCAACCTGTTTTCCAAAGATTTATCAAAAGACGATATAGAAACCTTGAGTATAGAAAAAGAGGATATTTACCAGTCGCTCTGTTTAAAAGAAAAAATGGCGTTGGCCCCCGGAGTTTTGGACTTTTTAGAATATCTGGACAAAAATAATATCCCATTTACCATTGCAACGGCTTCTGACCTATACAATCTACAGTTCTATTTTGAACACTTGGAGCTAAAAAAATATTTTGACTTGGACCAAATCGTTTACAGCAATGGAAAGATAAAGAGTAAACCCCATCCTGAAATCTTTTTAAAGGCTATGGATGTTTTAAAAATCGATGCCAGTGAAACATTGATTTTTGAAGATTCGACCTCAGGAATATTGGCTGCTGAAAATTCCAAGGCTAAAAAAATCATTATCGTTGACTCGGCCAATAACGACTACAGCAAATGGAATTATGACGTCATCACCTCTTTTGATGAAATCGACACCTCCATTTTTAAAAAATAGCCCCTATCTGCCAATTAAAAAAGGAAAAACCACCATCAGTCCAGGGAACTTGATGGTGGCTTAACAATGATTTACACTTCCAATACCGCATTCTCTGCACCGGCATAGTCGTTCCACTGGAAACGATCTGCCTCAGCATCGTTGGTATAGTTGCCATCGATTAAATATCTAAACTCGTAGCTATTTTCTACAGGTAGGTCAAACGTTCCTTTAAAGGTTCCGTTCTTCAATTTCTTCAAGCTGCTTTTCTTGGGGTTCCATTTGTTGAAATCCCCCACTACTGCAACAGTCTTTGCCTCTTCTGCAGGAACTGAAAAAGTTACTTTGCAAACAGGCTTGCTTTTTAAGTATTGTTTCTTGATCGCCATGGTACTACAATTTTAATTTCAGCACAAAACAATACATAAAACTATTTATTTACAATAAGTTAGAATCGATTTATCAATTTGATAAAATCCACCTAACCACAGGATCACTTTTAGCAAATAAAATTGCCATTTTTTATCATTTATCACTTTGATGACCAACGCTTTAGAAGTGTCGCAATAACATCTATCTCTTCTTCGGTATTATAAAAATGAAAACTTAACCGAATACCTCCTCCCCTTGGGGATGCCACTATATTTTCTTTCGTTAATTTATTGAAGAGTTTCTCATTTCCCTTTATATTAAAAATGGTGCTGTGCTGTTTTCTCTTTGTGATGGCCGGCTCCAAAAGGTCCAATTCCGAAAAGGCCGTCAACGCTCTTTTCGATAGTTTTTCCAATTGGGCCTGTACATTTTCCAATCCAATTTCATCCAAAAAATTGATGGCAAATTCCAAACTTCCAAAATTTAAAGAATCCAAATGACCAGGCTCCAAAAATTTACAGAAGGTTATGCTGTTGCGTTTGGAAGCATCATTATTCACTGAGCCGTTCCCAATGCCCTTCAAATCAAATTGGTCCATTACTCCATCCTTCACCAAATAAAAACCATTTCCATAGCCGGCCAATAGCCATTTATAGGCACTGGCTCCCAAAATATCGATGCCCGATTCTTCAAAATCGAAGGCCTCCGTCCCCAAAAATTGGGTGCCATCGGCCATAATAATCAAATTGGGGAATTCCTTTTTTAAATTCTTTAAAAAGTCAAAATCAATGCGGACACCGTTCACCCATTGTACCAAACTAAGGGCCAACACATCGATATTTCCATTTTTCACCTTTTTATGGATATTCTCCTCCATATGCTCATCGGCATCTACATACTCCCGACTGAAATCTCGGGTTTCGAAGGGCCAGTTGACACTAGGGTAATCTTTATTGACCAACAACACTTTTTTATCCTTGGGCAAACCTTCCAACAATAGATTGAATCCTAAAGTAAAATTTGGTACCAACGCCACATTTTCGGCCTTGCAATTAAAAAATTTACCTACTGTCTTCTTTATCTCGGGCATATGTGCAAAACTCTTGTTCTTCATTTCGCTGCCACCGATAAGGAAATCCAAGTCGTGTCCTTGGCGCCACTCCATCAAATCTTCACTCAATAGACCTGCGGAAGCTGTGTTGGCATAAATACATTGATTAAGAACGGGGAATTTTTTTCTTAGGTTTTGCATGTCGGGATTTTTGGATACAATTCAGTTATCTTTGTTGATAAAGATAGCCATTCCATGTTGTCATTTGGTAAAAAGAAGAAGTCAGAAATAGATTTAGAGCAGCACGAACTTTTGGAAAATGCCCATAAACGCATCAAACAAAAGAAGAGAGTGTTCACCCACTTTGTGATTTTTTTGATCGGAAGTATATTTTTGATTCTTGCCAACAAGGTTTTAAAGTACGGAGAAGCTTATGATTGGTCTATCTGGATTGTATTGGCCTGGACCTTTCTGTTCGCCCTGCATGCTTTTAATGTTTTTGTGACGCACAAGTTTATGGGACAAAACTGGGAACGCCAGCAACGCGAGCGACTGGTCGATCTTCAAAAAAAGCGCATAGGCGAAATTCAAAAGGAAATAGAGACGGACTTTCCACTTTCTAAAATCAATAAAAAAAAAGATCAGTGAAGAAATTGATCATTATTGCAGCGGCAGCTGAAAACAATGCACTAGGCAAGGACAATGAGCTTGTTTGGCATTTACCGGATGATTTTAAACGATTTAAAGAGTTGACCTCGGACCACAAGATTATAATGGGCAGAAAGACCTTGGAGAGCTTTCCAAAACCCCTTCCCAACAGAACGCACATTGCCATTACACGGGATGAGGATTACACACCCAAGTTTCCTTGTACTGTGGTGCACTCCATTAGCGAGGCCATTGGTTTAGTGGAGGACAACGAAACAGCTTTTATTATTGGTGGGGGGAAAATTTACAAACAGTCCATGACGATTGCTACGGATATTGAACTCACAAGGGTTCACGGTACTTTTGAGGCTGATGCCTTTTTTCCAGAGATTAATGAAGAGCAATGGGAGTTGGTAAACGAGGAATATCATCCAAAGGATGATAGGCACAAATACGACTTCACCTATCTCACCTATAAAAGAAAGTAGTATTTAAAAATCCAAATAAGAGACTTGGGCAGCAGGTCGATTAATCAAATCTTTTAAAACTTCTACATTGGCATTGGTGTGAAAGATATATTTCGGCTGATCCGTAGCTGCGGAAAGTAAATTATTTCGCTCCAAAATAGCTTTACTTTGGCGTGCTACCGCTTCCCCTGAATCAATTATGGTAATATTTTGCGGTAAAATATCCTTTAGTACCGGAATCAAATATGGATAATGGGTACATCCCAACACTAGGCAATCTATATGTTGCTCCAGCATAGGTTGTAAAAAACCTTGCAGAAGCTTATTCATCTCTATGGACTGGATTTTACCCGCTTCAATGAGCTCAACCAATCCTTTTCCTTCCTGCTCCAAAACAGTTATTCCTTCGGCAAAGAGTTTGGAGGTATTGTGAAACAAACTACTGGATAGGGTCCCCTTAGTGGCCAAAACACCAACCTTTTTGGTCTTGGTATGCAGCGCAGCTGGTTTGATGGCTGGTTCAATACCAATAAATGGAACGGGGTAATGTAAACGGAGATAGTCTATAGCGTTTGTTGTGGCCGTATTGCAGGCCACTATGATCATCTTACAGCCACGGTCGAGGAGAAGTTCTGTGTTTTTGATACTAAGCCTTAGAATTTCTTCCCTGGGCTTTTCACCATAGGGTGCGTTAGCGCTATCGGCCAAGTAAATGGTATTTTCATAAGGAAGCATTTTTGCCACTTCTTTCCAAATGGATGTGCCACCTACACCAGAGTCAAAAATTCCTATTGGTTTATACACTATTAGATACCTTTGTTTAAAATATTAACTTAATATTTACAGTATTTTTACTTCATTTATATTTTTTTTAACTTACTTTACTTGTAAGTATAAACACACAAAACCATTTAAAAATGAAGAAAATTATTTATTTAACAATTGGCTTATTGATTGTATCTTGTTCAAACGAGAGCGCAACTTCAGAAAATCCCATTGAAGAAAATCAAGTTTTGACCCAAAAATTCTATTTTGACGGTCAGTACTACAACATTAAATATCAAGAGGATTTAAATGGCAATTTAAGTCCTTTTGGTGAATTACCCGCCACATTAAAAAATTTAGATAACCTGCCTGAATTAGCAACTGTCGTTGAGAATGATATCATTTATTTCTTTACAAATGAAGCTGAAAAATTTGCGTTTTATGGAGATGACTACAATCTTCTTTTAACATCCAGAAAGCAGAATGATCTAAGTACTGAAAAAAACCCTGCACTGGTGGGTCCTTTCAACTTAAATGTAAAATTTTATCAAGACAGTTATCTTAACGGAAATGTGATGTCCATTAATTCCATAGATGACCTGAAAAATCTTAAAAGTGTCAATTTTAACGACAAAGCAAGTTCATGTAGCATTACAGGGAGTTTTAGATTCCCAAATGGCAGCTCTCCAGGGTATGGGTATGACACTCGAAGAAGAGTTATTATGTACGAACATAGCAACTTTAGTGGAAAGAGTATTGAGATTTCTAATTATTATATTTCAGCCGGGTTATACGGGCACAAAAGATTTAAAAGTTTATCCTCTGCTTTATTCTCCAACTGGAACGATAAAATTAGTTCTATTGACATTGTTCAATCCAACATTTCTCAAGTTAGATAAGCTTAATTAAACAAAATAAAAAAGGGGGAGGATTAACATATCCTCTCCCTTTTTTATTTATTTCTTGATGAAGTTAAATTTTTTTAAAAACCAAGCTCTTGCTTTACTTCTGGCAAAAGGTCTTTTCCTTTAGCAACGATCAAGCTCAATCCTGGGCTGGCATCGATTACATAGTCAAAGCCTTGTGCTGCTGCAACTTTTTCAATAGCTGCTTTTGCTTTATCGGAAATTGGAGCGAACAACTCTTGTTGCTTCTTTTGCATTTCTTGCATGGCAGCTTGTTCGGCCTCTTGAATATTCTTTTCGAACCCTTGAAGCTCCACCGCTCTTTGTTCGTTTTCTTCCCTTGTTTTGGAAGTGGCTTCGTTCTGGTATTGTGTATACTTGTTTTGAAGCTCTGTCATGGAGCTTTGAATATCTGCTCTGTAGGTTTCCTGTAATTTCTTCAATTCAGCTTGTGCAGCCTTCATCTCCGGCATTTCAGACAATAGTTGCTGTACGTTAATATGGGCAACTTTGCTCTGTGCATTTACAAAACCCGTAGCCGCAACAAACAATACTAGGGCTACAGCAATCCTTTTTACATTTTTCATGATTCTCTACGTTACTTTTTTGACTTTAAATTTAGTGCTTCAATATATAATTATCCTATTGAATCCTTTTGTTGTTCTTGCGCTTTTTTTCGTTCTTCCAATTTGGCTTTTCGCTTGGCTTCGCGCTCTTCCAATAATTTTTTTCTTCTTTCTTCGTAAGCTTTTTTCCGCTCTTCTCTCTCCTTGAGTTTATCTGCCCTTCTCTCTTCTGCCACCTTCTCTCTTTCCTCTAGGGCTTCCGCTGCTTTTTCTTGCCTTTCTTTCAAGGCCTCATTAATCTGGCCCTCTTCTTCCTTAAACTGTTCCAAACGACTCTGCTCATCTTGCTTTTTCTTGGAAGCACTCACCTTTCTGGTTCGTGATATCTCCCTTAATACCAAGTCGCTGATATCGTGGCGTTTTTCGGAATACAACATTACAACATCTGCGGATTTATCAAAAATAAAATCGTATCTTTTATTCGCTCCAATTTTTTGCACCTCGTTAAAAACTTGGTCTTGTATTGGCTGTATCAAAAGTTGTTTTTGCAACACTAAATCACCCTGTGGCCCAAAACGGTCTTGTTGATAATCCAACATTTCTTTTTCTAAAATCTGGATTTCCTCTTCCCGCTCTAAAATCAGCTCATCGGTTAGAAGCACTTTTTCTGCCATCAAATCTTTCTTCATTTGATCAATGACACTTTGCTTCAGTTCAATTTCTTGCTTCCATTTTTGTGCCTTGGCATCCAATTGTTCGGTCGCATCCCTGTACTCTTCAACATTTTCCAGGATATATTCCATATCCACATATCCTATGCGCACTCCCCGTTGGGAGAACCCATATAGGGTCGACATCAAAACAGCTATTGTTAAAAGAACTTTGGTATTCATCTTTGATTCCGCATTTTACATAGAAAATATCGTGCCAAAATTACTATTTATTTTAAAATGAGACATTTACAAATTAGCAATACACGTTTTTCCATTGATTAAAACTGCTGCCCGATGATGAAGTGTGTTTGCCAGCCACTTGGTCCGACAGATGCTGGACGGGCATCTGTGTCGAAGCCGTAACCAAAATCAATTCCCAAGAGTCCGAACGCCGGCATAAATATACGCAGCCCCACTCCGGCAGATCTTTTTAACTCAAACGGATTATAATCATTAAAATTGTTGAAGGCATTACCTGCCTCTAAAAAAGATAGTGCATAAATGGAAGCTGATGGCTTCAACGTAAGCGGATAACGCATTTCCAAAGAAAACTTATTGTAGATAGTCCCTCCATCCTGTTCCAATCTGCCCGTAATTGCATTGTTGATGTAAGGAGTAAGCGATTGATTTTCGTAACCACGCAGCTGTATAACATCCCTGCCATCCAAAGTGAAGTTTCCAAGACCATCACCTCCAACGTAAAAACGCTCAAAAGGCACATCGCCTATATCGTGGTTATAAGCTCCCAAGAAGCCAAATTCTGCATTGGTACGCAGAACCAGTTTATCCACAATTCTAGTATACCAATCTCCTTTAAACTTAATCTTATAGTATTCCAACAACTTAAACCGTTCTTCTTCCTTTCGTTCCAATTCATCACTCAATTGAGCAGCTTCGAGCTGCTCCTCTGCTGATGCTGAATTTGGATCTCCTATTTCAAAAAGCCTACGGGTAATATCGTCGACATCTTGTCTCAACTGTTTGTAATCCTTTCCACTAAAAAGAGAGTAAGGTGGGGTAAACTTAGCAGTTAACTCAAAATTAGATCCTGATAATGGAAAAATTCTACTGGGTCCCTGCGAACTCCTTGAAATTCCAAAGGTATAACTTAAGGAGTTGGAACTACCGTTACCAAAATTGAAAAGTCCACTGTTGTAATCGTTAAAATCATACAACTGATAGCTCAATGAATGTGACAAGGTAAAGAAGTCATCCGGCCATTGTACTCGCTTTGCCAAACCTGCAGAAACTCCTGTAATGGCGAAACCTCGTTCTTTTTGAACATCCAACCTACCGTTTTGGTCATAACCTGTAGCAAATTGCTGTGTTCTTGATAGTGATAAATTAAACCTAACTGGCTTTTTACCTCCCAACCATGGTTCCGAGAAATTCAAACTATAAACACGGAACGTTCTACTGGCCTGTAAACGTAAGGCAAAAGTTTGGCCATCTCCCATGGGAACAGGCTTATAAGCTTCTTTGTTAAATATGTTCTTTAAAGAAAAGTTGCTAAAGGAAAGTCCCAATGTACCTATAAAGCCTCCGCCGCCAAATCCACCTTGTAATTCTATTTGACTAGAACCGGATTCCACCAAACTATAGTTAACATCCACTGTTCCGGCATTCGGGTCTGGATTAATAATATCCGGAACAATTTGTTCAGCATCAAAAAATCCAAGCTGACCCAATTCCCTGATTGTCCTTACAATATTTTGCTTGCTATATTTTTGACCGGGCCTAGTACGAATCTCCCTAAATATTACATGATCATTGGTTTTATCGTTACCCGATACGGTTACATGGTCCAAGAAAGTCTCCTTTCCTTCAATGATTCGTATTTCAAAATCGATTGTATCGTTTACGGCAGATACCTCAACTGGGTTAATACTGGAGAATAAATAACCGTTATTTTGATAAAGGTTGGTCAAATCCTCAGCATCCGGTTTGGAATCGTCCGCAATGCGCTCCTTGAGCAATACCCCATTATAGGTGTCCCCTTTCTTTATTCCCAAAACTTGACTCAATTGCCTATCGGTATAAACGGAGTTCCCAACAAAATTAATATCACCAAAGTAGTACTTATCTCCTTCCTCTACTTTTATGGTGAGCTCAATATTCTTTTCATCCAACTTTACAAAAGTATCCGATAAAACCCTGGCATCCCTGTAGCCTCTTTCTGCATAAGTATCCACAAGGTTAGAAAGATCTTCTTCAAAATCAGCCGCTATGTACTTTGACTTCTTCCAAAAACGGTAAAACTTTTTCTTCTTGGTATTTTTCAAAGACTTCTTTAGTCTTTTATTGGATAGCTTTTCGTTGCCAACAAAGTTGATGCTCTTAATTTTCACCTTATCACCTTTGTTAACGTTGATTACCATGTTCTGGACATTTGTCCCTGTGGTATCTGTAGATGTGGCAATATCCACCTTCGCATTGAGAAAACCTTGCTTTTTGTACTTGTTCTGAAGATAGTTCTTGGTATTGGCAATTAAACTTTCCGTAATCTTTTTGCCCTTTTTAAGGTCTGTATCTTCGATGATATCTTCAACCTTTCTCTTTTTGACACCATATACAGTTACATTGTTCAAGGTCGGGCGTTCTGTAATATTAAGTTCCAGAAATATCCTATTATCCTCGATTTTGGTATAGAACATCTCAACGTTGCTGAACAAATCCAAGTTCCACAGTTTTTTAATCACGGCACTTATTTCATCTCCCGGCACTTTAATGGGCTGTCCAACTCGCAAACCGGTGTAGCTCTTTACGGTTTGCTCATTGTAACTCTGCAGTCCGGTAACGGTTAACCCACCAAGGATATATTGTTTACCCTCCTCAAAAGAGGTCTCTTGGGCAATACCCTGGGCTGTGAATAATAGTAAGGGGATAATAAGGGCTAAAAGTATGGAGTTTGTGATACCCTTAGTTAAGTTGTTCGCTCGTTTTTCCAAATCGTCGTTCTCTATTTTGGTAACTTAATATGGCCTCTACCAAATGGCTTTCTCTAAAGTCGGGCCAAAATACATCAATAAAATATAATTCGGCGTATGCAATCTGCCAAAGTAAAAAATTACTTATCCTACATTCACCGCTAGTGCGTATAAGTAGGTCTACATCAGGCAAAAAGTGCGCGTAAAGATGTGTATTTATAACTGTTTCATCAATATTTTCGGGGGAAATTATGTTATTTTTAACTTTGGTCGCTATCTCTTGAACCGCGGTTTTTATCTCTTCGCGGGAGCCATAGCTCAATGCTAGCGTTAAGGTCATACCTGAATTATTTTCGGTTTTGGACATGACCTCCGTAAGTTCTTTATGGACTTTTTGGGGCAATGTGTCAATTTTACCTATTGCCCTTAACCTTATATTATGCTTGTTCAAGGTCTTCAGTTCCTTTTTAAGGACATTTACCAAAAGCCTCATTAAAGTATCCACCTCATTCTTCGGACGCTTCCAGTTTTCAGTAGAGAAAGCATAAAGGGTCAAAAAGGGTATTTGTAGTTTTGCACAACTCTCAACGGTTTGGTTAACGGATTCCACTCCATTTTCGTGTCCAAACATGCGAAGCTTGCCACGCTGTTTTGCCCACCTACCGTTACCATCCATAATTATGGCGACATGCTTTGGCAGTTTATCTTTATCTACGTCCTCTAGTGTGTGCATTTTATTGAAAACAATCCTGGCAAGGTTTACGTCCAAAGGTATAAGTTAATGTTATACCTGAAAAAACGTACCAGTCGTCGCTCAATATATTCCCGAATCGGAATTGCTCAAAATTGGAACCTTCTGGGTTACTTGCGTCCAAATTGTCCGTAAAAGTATATCTGGCCCCAATTTCGGCCCCAAGAATCAGAAATTGATTTAAACGATACTTAGCCCCAACCGTCATTGGAATTGCAAAACTACCGTCTTTTTGGTTAATATCCTGCATTTGAAGGGCATCAATATAATTAAAATCGTACCTGAAGTAGGTAAAACCGGTGTAAAGGTAAGGTGTGAAGGCGGGTCCGAGCTTATGAAGATTGTATTCCACAAAGTTAATTTCCAGTCCGGCGGAGAATTCCAATATGGAATTATCCACCACATACCCCCTTTGTTGTCGGGATTCCATGCTGGATTTAGCATCATCGGCGGTGACCTTACCATAAAGTACGCTTGCGCGCCAAGCATAGCGTTTCCCTTTGTTCCACTTAAAGATTCCACCAAAAGCAGGCCCCGAAGGCAAGATATAATTGGTCCTCCCCACATCACCTATCATGTTGGCACCTCCGGCAAATACACCTATCTCGTAGGTCTGTGCACTTACCTTGATCACACAGCATAGAAAAACAGCCAAAACTATCCGCATACTATCCAAAAAGTTTGAAGAATTAAGAGTAAAGGAAGGTCTATAGATTTATATTTAGAATTGTTCTCCTTTGTTAAACAGTTTTTCGCTCCTTTTATTGTTTTTAAAGTTATCAATTGCGTCGATCTTCCCCCCAAAGTAATTTGTTCCGCAATGTTTTCAAAAAGCTTTCGGATTTGTACTCAATCATTTTAATGGTAAAGTCCGCTTTTTTGATTCTGATTTCCTTATCATTTGGGATATCGGCGATACGTGAATCCAAAGAAACCAAATGTGTTTGCTCCCTACCAGATACCTTTAACCTAATTTGGGTACTATCAGAAATAACCAACGGACGGGCATTGAGGTTATGCGGAGCAATCGGTGTGAGCACCAAGGATTTTGCAGAAGGTGCAATTACGGGACCACCGCAACTCAATGAATACCCAGTTGAACCGGTTGGCGTTGAAACAATTAATCCATCGGACCAATAGGAGGTCAAATATTCATCGTCCAACCAAGTTTCTACCGTAATCATGGATGTTGTATCCTTGCGGCTTACGGTAATCTCGTTCAGGGCAAAATTTAATCCATTGAACTCATCCAGTCCGGAATTGAGCTCCACTTCCACCAAGGTACGTTCCTCTATGGTATAATGACCAGCTTCAAATTCGGTGACGAGCTTGCGAACATTTTCTTTTTTAAAAGTGGACAAAAAGCCCAGTCGGCCCGTATTGACTCCCACAATGGGAATACCATAGTCCTTTATATAAGTAACCGCTCGCAACATGGTACCGTCTCCACCAAAACTAACGAACATATCAAAAGAGGAATCCAATCCTTTGGATTGGGTAAATGTCCCCTTTACTTGGTCTTTGGTAATCTTAGCGACGAGTTTATTAAAATTTTCCTCTACATAAACAGATGCATCCAACTTCTTCAATTCGTCCAAAAGCTCCTCTACACAAAGTTGGTCCTCTTCTTGAAAAGACTGACCATATATGGCTACTTTCATACTAAACGTTAAGATATTTTTCTAGATAGTCGGAACGCTGCTTCAAATCTTCCAAGAACTGGTCGTCGCTGTTTCCGAACACAATGGTATAGTTGTACCTTCTAAAAGTCTGGGCCACCTCGTTCAAACTCTGCGTTCCCACCTTTAAGGTAATCTCTACAATATCATTCTCGGACCCTGTGATAAAGGCTCCCAGCAAACGGGCATTGTTACCTTCCACAATTTGGGCAATCTCACTAAAGGAATAATCTTTGACCCCGATCGAAACCACCAAAATGGCTCCTGGTTCCCTAAAGAAAGGAGTGTCAATAAATACATCCACTACATCTTCAAGGTCGTAATAACCAATAATCAAACGGTCTTCATCCAAAACCGGTAATATATTCGCTTCGTTCCTAGAGAACATTTCCAGTACATCCAACCAAGCAGTTTCCTTGGTTACGAAAAAGTCTTCCATTTCAAACCTAAAATCATCAACTTTCTTTTTGGGCTCAAAACAGGCAAGATCATTTTCCGACAACAATCCCAAATAAGCACCATTTTCAGTTATACCCACATGGGAATACGTGGTCTCCTCAAAAAAAGTGATTACGTCCTTCAAGGTTTGTGATACCTTAAAAACTGGAACTGTACCGATTATTTTATCCTGAATGTTCATAACAATTCTATTAGGTGCAAAATACTAATTTAAAATGGCAAAAGGCATGCCGAATTCTTATTTTTGACAATCTAAAAAAGAACTCCATGACAAAGTTGAGTGTCAACATAAATAAACTGGCAACATTACGAAATTCTAGGGGAGGTAACGTGCCCAACCTGACAACTTCGACCAAGGACATCGAAGCTTTTGGTGCACAAGGCATCACAATTCATCCAAGACCCGATGAGCGCCATATACGCTACCAAGATGCCCGAGACTTAAAAAAAGTGGTGACCACGGAATTTAATATCGAGGGCAACCCCATTCCGAAATTCATTGATTTGGTGCTTGAAGTAAAGCCAACCCAGGTCACCTTGGTACCCGATGCCGAGGACGCCATTACCTCCAACGCAGGCTGGGATACCATTAAGCACAAAGATTTTTTAGTGGACGTCATCAAAACCTTCAAAGCAAATGGCATCCGCACCTCCATTTTTGTTGATCCCGATGTAAAGATGGTGAAAGGAGCTGCAGCAACAGGTGCGGACCGAGTAGAGCTTTATACCGAAAGCTTTGCTGAAGAATTTGCCAAAGGCAATAAACAAAAGGGAGTAGCTCCATTTGTAGAGGCCGCCAAAATGGCACATGAAGTTGGTCTTGGCCTTAATGCAGGGCACGACCTCAGTTTAGACAACATCAAATTCTTTAAAGAGCATATTCCACATCTTTTAGAGGTATCCATTGGGCACGCATTAATATGTGAATCCCTCTACCTAGGTCTTGAAAATGTGGTGAACATGTATTTACACCGATTAAAATAATGGAGATATTACATTCAAAAATATTGGGTAAAGGAAAACCTTTTATAATCCTACATGGTTTTTTGGGCATGTCGGACAACTGGAAAACCCTTGGTTCAAAATATGCTGAAAATGGATTTGAAGTCCATTTGATAGACCAGCGTAACCATGGCAAAAGTTTTCACTCCGATGAGTTCAATTACGATCTTTTGAGTGATGATGTCATTAATTATATGAATCATCACAACATAGATTCCGCTTTTGTCCTGGGTCATTCCATGGGCGGAAAAACAGCTATGCAACTGGCAACCTCACATCCAGATAGGGTAAAAAAACTCATTGTCGCCGATATCGCACCAAAATTTTATCCACCACATCACGATTTTATATTCAATGGCCTTTCACATTTGGATTTCGATAAAATATCCGACCGAAGAGAAGCCGATGAGGAGCTTTCCAACCATATTAGGGATAGAGGAATTCGGCAGTTTTTGTTAAAAAACCTGTATTGGGTCGAAAAAGAAAAACTAGGGTTTCGTTTTAATTTTGACGTCCTCAAGGACCGAATGGAGGAAATTGGCGAGAATATATTCCCGAATGCCGTTTATGATGGGCCAACCCTATTTTTACGCGGTGATCGATCCGAATACATACAGCCCAATGACTTAGCTGAGATCAAAAGGCATTTTCCCAATGCCAAAATCGAAACCATTGATAAAGCAGGACATTGGTTGCATGCGGAAAACCCTAAACAGTTTTATGAGAAGAGCTTCAAGTTTCTGAATTCTTAAAATTGACCCCTTTTTATTATGCATGCATAATTTTTTTACCCATTTAATTGTCTGTATGACAAATTTGATATAGATTTGGTTAATTCTGGTTTTACCATAACGATTAACATAAACTAACTGATACAGATTATTTGATATGAAAAAGTTTTATGCCCTACTCCCATTTCTAGGCTTATTCTTGATTGCATGTGAAGATGATACTCCGATCGACACACCAGACCCAACCCCAATAGAATATACATCAGGAACCGCGGATTTTTCCAACTATGTCGCCATTGGCAACTCATTGACCGCTGGTTACTCAGACAATGCTTTGTTCATTGATGGACAAACAGCATCTTTCCCAAACATGTTGGCCACAAATTTCACTTTGGCCGGTGGTGGGAGCTTTGAAATTCCTTTTATGGCGGACAACTTAGGAGGAATGACACTGGGAGGTAATCCTATTGCAGGCAACAGATTGATATTATCTTTTTTGGGTGCAAGCCCAAGCCCTGTTCCCGTTGAAGGTCAAGGTAGTACCGAAGTATCAAACAAACTTTCCGGAACATACAATAACATGGGGATTCCTGGCGCAAAAAGCTATGAGTTATTGGCACCTGGATATGGAAGCGTCACAGGCGTTGCCATGGGGACGGCAAACCCTTATTTTGCCAGATTTTCATCATCTGAAACTGCAACTGTAATAGGAGATGCTGCCGCACAAGGCGCAACCTTTTTCACTTTATGGATTGGAGCAAACGACATCCTTACCTACGCCACAGGTGGCGGGACAGGGGTTGACCAAGCAGGAAATATTGACCCTAGTACTTATTCCAGAAATGATATTACAGACCCAAATGTTTTTGCAGGATCACTTGATTTCATCTTACAAAGTATGACAGCAAACGGTGCTGATGGTGTAATAGCCAATTTGCCAAATGTAACGGACATACCTTACTTTACCACTGTGCCTCACAATCCCATTCCTTTGGATGAAGCTACCGCTGCCTTCTTAAACAGTGTAGAGGCTTACGGAGCATATAATGCAGGTTTAGCTCAATTGCAACAGTTGAATCTAATAACCGAAGAAGAGCTGGCGCAAAGAACTATTTCTTTTTCTCCGGGGGAAGGCAATGCCGTTGTCATCATTGATGAGGATTTGACGGATTTGACCGGTTTTAATCCAGATTTAATCAATATGAGACAAGCTACGGAAGAAGATCTTCTAGTGCTAACCGCAAGCTCTTTTATTGGTACCCTCGCCGACCCGAATAACCCAACTTCCATAAATGGAGTTGCGGTACCTTTGGCAGATAAGTGGGTATTGACTCCCGAAGAGCAAGCAACTGTTGAAACCGCTTTAACAGCGTACAACCAAACTATTGCCGGTTTAGCAACAGCCTACGATCTTGCCTTTGTTGACGCAAACACCTTATTAAACCAATTGAACAACACTGGATTCCAGCAAGCTGATGGTAGTATTGTAGATGCAACCTTTGCTACCGGAGGCGGTTTTTCTTTAGATGGCGTTCACCCAGCACCAAGAGGCTATGCTATTGTTGCCAACGCCTTTATAGCTGCTATAAATACAAAATACGGTTCAAATTTACCTGATGTAAATCCTTTGGACTATACTGGATTATATATTGACTAAACAAACATTATTTTCTTTATCTTAAAGGCACCGTAAATACGGTGCTTTTTTCATTTACATCAACCCTAAAAATAAATTCATGAAACTCATCCTAAGACTATTGTTAAACGCCTTGGCCGTAGTAATACTCAGTTATGTATTGCCTGGTGTAGGTGTTGATTCTATGCTCACTGCCATAATTGTTGCCATTGTACTAAGTGTTCTCAACTTTTTGGTAAAGCCGATTTTAGTCATTTTAACCTTGCCCATTACCATTCTAACCCTTGGGCTTTTCCTTCTGGTAATAAATGCGATAATTATTCTTTTGACATCTAATCTCATTGATGGATTTCAAGTGACCAGTTTTTGGTGGGCAATCATTTTCAGTCTTTTGCTCTCATTTTTGCAAGCCATTTTACACTCCATTTTAAAAGAAGACCAATAGAAATCATATGGTTTGAAAGTCAACAGTTTAAAAAGTTGGTGACAAGACAAAAAAGAGTTACTTTTGCATCCCATTTTTGAAAAGCAAATTAGGTAGGAGATGAATATAACCAAAGAGCAGATTGACGATCTTAATGCAGTTGTAAAAGTCGCTGTAAGCAAAGAAGATTATCAAGACAAAGTAGAGAAAATCCTAAAGGATTACAGAAAACAGGCCAATATTCCTGGTTTTAGAAAAGGACAGGTTCCCATGGGACTTATCAAAAAGCAGTATGGTAAAGCTGTCTTGGTAGATGAGGTAAACAAATTGCTACAAGACAATCTGAACAAATACCTTACCGAAGAAAAATTGGATGTTTTGGGTAATCCACTACCAAAACAACAAGACAATTTTGATTGGGACAAGGACAATTTGGATTTTGAATTTGAATTGGGGTTGGCACCAAGCTTCGACGTAAACTTGAAGACCAAAAAAGCGGTTACCCAATATAAAATTGTAGCCGACAAAAAAATGATCAAAGAACAAGTGGAACGTATTCAAAAGCAATACGGAAAATTGGTTTCCAAGACCGAAGTAGGGAAAACTGATGAGATCACAGGTTTCTTTACAAATGAAGAGGAAGAAATCGATCATAAGGCCACCATCGAAATGGACAAAATCAAGAGCAAAAAAGCAGTCGATGCCTTGGTTGGCAAAAAAGTAGGTGACACTGTTACCCTTTCCACCAAAGGACTTTTTAAAGAAGACTACCTCCTTTCCAGTGCTTTGGGCATTGCACAGGATAAAGCAGACGGCTTAAAAGTTGACGTTACCTTCACTATTGAAGAAGTCAACGAAAGAGAGCCTGCAGCTTTGGACCAGGAGCTTTTTGACAAATTGTTCGGTGAAGGCAAAGTGACCTCAGAAAAAGAATTGAAGGACAAAATCAAAGAAGATTCGGAAAAACAGTTCGAACAACAATCCGATCAGAAGTTGTTGAACGACATCACCGAAAAATTAATTGATGAAACGAAATTCGAACTTCCTTCAGAGTTCTTGAGAAAATGGATTCAGATCAGTGGAGAAAATCCGCTTACCGAAGATGAAGCCAAAGAGGAGTTTGAAAAATCTGAAAAAGGACTTCGTTACCAATTGATCGAAGGTAAGATCATTCAAGAAAATGAACTTCAAGTGCAGTTTGATGAGCTGAAGGATTTTGCTAAGGGATTCATCAAATCACAAATGGCACAATATGGTCATATGGATCCTAAAGAAGAAGAATTGGAAAGTGTTGCCGCAAGGGTAATGAGCAATCAGGACGAGGTAAAAAGATTATCCGAACAACTGATGAGCCAAAAACTTTTGGACCTTTATAAAGAAAAGGCTAACCTTAAGGTGAAGGAAGTCTCTTATGACGACTTCATCAAGGAAGCATACAGCTAAGGCTTCGCTAAAAGAAAATTAAGTATCTTTACGGTGCCGAAAAGCCAATTTTTCGGCACCTTTTTTTTAAGATAAATTGAGTCAAATCCTATGGATTACGGAAAAGAATTTAAAAAATACGCTACCCAGCACCACGGTATAAATAGCATGTACTATGACAAGATCATGAGTACCATGTACCCTACGAACATGACTCCGAACATCATCGAGGAAAGGCAATTGAACGCAGTTGCCATGGATGTTTTCTCTAGATTAATGATGGACAGGATTATTTTTATGGGAACCGGAATCAATGATCAAGTGGCCAATATTGTACAGGCCCAATTACTTTTCTTGGAAAGTGCCGATGCCTCCAAAGACATTCAAATATACATTAACTCCCCTGGAGGAAGTGTGTATGCAGGCTTGGGCATTTACGATACCATGCAATTTATAAAGCCAGATGTAGCCACCATTTGTACGGGGATTGCCGCATCCATGGCAGCCGTTCTGCTATGTGCAGGACACGAAGGTAAACGAAGTGGATTACCTCATTCAAGGGTGATGATCCACCAACCACTCTCCGGAGCACAGGGTCAGGCAAGCGATATTGAAATTGCAGCCCAAGAAGTACTCAAAATCAAAGATGAGCTTTACGAGATCATTTCCAAACATACAGGCCAAACATTCGACAAAGTCTATGAAGACAGTGATCGTGATTTTTGGATGAGGGCACCAGAGGCCAAAGAATATGGAATGATTGACGAAATATTGGTGAGAGAAAAGTAAAATCACCGCAATTGGTTAAAAAAACAACCTATTAACGTAGAACAAATTCACTTTTTTTACGTTATCAATGGTTGAAGATTGAAATAATATGGCAAAGGAAAATTTGGAATGTTCTTTTTGTGGTAGAAAAAAGCCGGAAACCAATTTATTGATAGCCGGTCTCGATGCGCATATTTGCGACAGATGCATAGAACAAGCCCATAGCATTGTAGCCGAAGAGTCCAAACAAACCAAAAATCACGATTTATCTTCCGAATTGGTTTTGAAAAAACCTATGGAGATTCACGATTTCTTGGACACCTTCGTGATTGGACAGGAAAGGACCAAAAAAGTAATGTCCGTAGCGGTGTACAACCACTACAAAAGATTGTTACAGACCAAGGGCAAGGATGAAGAAATTGAAATCCAAAAGAGTAACATAGTAATGGTTGGGCAAACCGGTACCGGTAAAACCCTTATAGCCAAGACTATTGCCAAAATGCTGAACGTACCCTTAGCCATTGTTGATGCAACAGTGTTGACAGAGGCCGGTTATGTAGGTGAAGACGTGGAAAGTATTTTGACCCGTTTGTTGCAAGCTGCAGACTACAACTTGGAAAAAGCAGAGCGTGGTATTGTTTTTATTGATGAAATAGACAAAATCGCCAGAAAAAGTGACAACCCTTCCATTACCCGAGATGTTTCCGGGGAAGGTGTTCAACAAGGCCTTTTAAAACTTCTGGAAGGTACCACAGTTAATGTCCCGCCTAAAGGTGGCCGTAAACATCCGGACCAAAAATTCATTGAAGTAAATACTGAGAACATCCTTTTTGTTGCCGGTGGTGCTTTTGATGGTATAGAACGTATTATCACCAAACGCTTGAATATGCAAGCAGTAGGTTATAGTGCTTCCAAAGCCGAAGAAAACCTGGACCAGGAAAATATCCTACAATATATCATTCCAAAAGATTTAAAGGAATTTGGACTTATCCCGGAAATTATAGGAAGACTTCCTGTACTTACCCATATGAATCCTTTGGATGCCAAAACGCTTCGTGCCATTCTAACGGAGCCTAAGAATGCCATCATAAAACAGTATGAAAAACTGTTTGCCATGGATGACATTGAATTCACCATTACTGATCAAGCATTGGATTACATTGTGGAAAAAGCCGTGGAATATAAACTTGGTGCAAGAGGTCTTCGCTCCTTATGTGAAGCCGTGTTCACGGATGCCATGTTCACACTGCCGAGCAGCGATGAAACAGAATTCAAGGTTACAAAGGGTTATGCTGAGAAAAAACTTTCGTACGAAACGGTCAAAAAACTAAAAGCCGTTTCTTAAACCAAGTTTTTGGTGATATTTTCCAATAACTCCAAACTGATTTCTGAAATTATTTTCTCGTCAGAATAAAGAGTATGTCCAAAATTGGGAACAATTTTAAGATTAGCCCCTACACTTTTGGCCCACTTTAAACCAGGCTTGGATTTATCACATTCACCGTAAATTAATTTTATATCGGCATTAGGTGATTGTTCTTCCGACTCAATTCCCAAAGCAGAGATTGCGGTGATGGTTTTTGCGGGCAACCCTTTTAAAGATGCCTTGTAAACTACCGTTGCACCTGTGCCAAATGCCAAATAATGGGCTTGCTGGGTTTCTTTTTTAATCAAATTGGATACGGCACTGTCTATACCCTTTTCCTGAAAAGCCTTGTCTATGTTTTCTTCTGAAGATATGGAAACATCCACATTTCCCAATTGTTGACAATCGTGGAATACGATATCATAATACTGCTGAAGGTAGCCAAAGTAAGAAGCTATCCACAGTCCCTTTTTAGCTCCCCATTTATCCGAGATTACAACAAGTTTTTCTGCCATGACCTTAATGGTTTTGTGTTTATTTAAAAGATTTGTTCCGGGGAATTTCATCAATAAACGCAGTAAATCCTCTTTTATTTGTTCAAAAGAAATATTTTTACGACGAATGGTTTAAATTTACGAAAACGTTTTCGTAAATCTTGCTTTATCATGATTTTCCAAGATTATCCTGCTTTATTGAGTGTTCATTCGAAGTAATTCCTCAAGACAATCCCGTTCATTGGAAAGTCTTGGAATCTTATGTTGCCCTCCTAATTTGTTCTTGGATTTAAGCCAATGATGGAACAAATTTTTTCGGGCCACATGCACCTTTGGCATCTTTAAAGTAATGTTGTTGTAACGTTTGGCTTCGTAGTCAGAATTCAGAGATTTGAGTGCATTATCCAACATTTCGGTAAAATAGGAAATACTCTCTGGTGGTTTCCTAAACTCAATAATCCATTCATGCGCTCCCTTTTCCTTGCCTATCATAAAAATTGGAGCTGCAGTATAGTCCATAATCTCCGCATTGGTTTTTAGGCACACTTGTTTCAAGGCCTCTTCTGCATTCTCAATAATCAACTCTTCACCAAAAACATTAATATGGTGTTTGGTGCGGCCGGTAATCTTTATTCGATATGGGTTTTTGGATGTAAACCGAATGGTATCCCCGATTTTGTAACGCCATAACCCGGCGTTGGTCGTGATCACCATAGCATAGTTCACCCCCAACTGAACCTCCCAAAGTGGAATCGCCTGCTCCCCTTCCCCATTAACATCCATGGGAATAAACTCGTAAAATATTCCATAATCCAGCATCAACAAAAGTTCATCGGAATTGTTTTGGTCCTGTATACCAAAAAATCCTTCCGACGCATTGTAAGTTTCATAATAGTTGAACTTCTTACGGGGCAATAGTTTTTTATACTGGTTCTTATAGGGGGTAAAACTTACCCCTCCATGAAAATAAACCTCCAGGTTTTCCCAAACCTCAAAGAGATGGTTCTTTCCTGTTTTCTCCAAAACCTGATTGAGCAACACCAACATCCAAGAGGGAACACCCGCTAGACTAGTTACATTCTCCCGAATACTTTCTTCGATAATGGCCTCCAATTTGGACTCCCACTCGGTCATTAATGAAACCTTATTGCTGGGCGTACTGCTATATTCGGCCCAAAGTGGCATGTTATCTATCAGAATAGCGGAAAGGTCTCCAAAAAAGGTTCCATTGTCCTCGTAAAGTTCTTTACTGCCACCCAACCTAAGGCTTTTCCCCGTAAACAATTGGGAGTTTTCGTTGTTGTTCAAATACAAACACAACAAATCCTTGCTGGATTTATAATGGCAATCCTCCAATGCCTCGGTACTTACAGGAATAAACTTACTCTTGGCATTGGTGGTACCACTACTTTTTGCAAACCATTTAATGGAAGTTGGCCAGAATAGATTCTGCTCGCCTCGACGAGTGCGTTCAATAAGCGGTGCCACATCTTCATACGTTACAATGGGCACACGATTTCTGAACTCATCATATTTTGGCAAGTCTTGAAAACCATATTGTTTTCCTATCATAGTGTCTTTGGAAAAGTCCACCAGCTGACGTAAAACCTCATCCTGTACATCCAAAGGATACTTTAAAAAAAGTTCTATCTGGTGATAGCGCTTTCTTAATAACCAAGAAGCAATGGAATTGAATAAAGGTATTGGCATTTTAGGTATCTTTAACCAAGGAAAATTTAGGTTGGCTTAATTGCTAAAATAGCTTTTCTAACTCTCATTTTCAAATAAGATAAATACATTCATTTTTAATATGCTATACGAAGGAGTCCTAAGAAAGATGCGAACGGAAATCGGAAGCCCCATTCAATATTTTTTGGTTTTTGAAAACGACTTTATCAACATGAATCAAGCGTTGAACAAAGAACTTCAGATAGATTTTATCAAATACCAATGTTTGAACTGCGGGGAGGACAAACCTATTTACAGACAAGGGTTTTGTAAATCCTGCTTTTTTGAAACGCCCCGTGCTGGTGATTGGATCATGAAACCTGAATTAAGTACGGCACACCTGGGCAAGGAGGACCGCGATCTTGAATTTGAAAAAAAGATGCAATTGCAGCCACATATCGTTTACTTGGCGAACTCCAGCAACATTAAAGTCGGGGTTACGCGTAAAGCCCAAATTCCGACCCGTTGGATAGACCAAGGTGCGCATGAGGCCATTGAAATTGTGGAGGTTCCCAATCGGTATTTGGCAGGTATTACCGAAGTAGCGCTCAAAGAGCATGTAAGCGATAAGACCAGCTGGCAAAAAATGCTGAAAAACGATATTGAAGATGTGGATTTGAAAGCATGGCGCAATAAATTAAAATCGAGTATTCCCGATGAGGCCATCGATTATTTCTTGGGTGATCGGGAAGAGACTCATTTAGAATTTCCCGTATTGCAATACCCGGAAAAGGTAAAAAGCCTCAACCTGGAGAAAACGCCAAGTTTCAAAGGAGTTTTAAAGGGCGTCAAGGGGCAATATCTCATGTTTGAGGACAACACGGTATTTAATGTTAGGGGCAGTGAAGGATATTATGTAGGTATAGATTTTAATTAAGCCCAAGGTTTTATATTTTATCAAAACCTTTCTTCCATTAGTATTCGATTAAACCTATATGAGCGATAAAATAAAACTTAGAGAAGCTATTTCCATTGGAATAGGCGGAATGGTAGGTGGTGGGATTTTTGCTGTTCTAGGTTTGGCCGTAACCCTATCAAAAGGAGGAACACCCTTAGCTTTTCTTTTTGCGGGCATACTGGCCCTGATAACGTCTTACAGTTACGTAAAGCTTTCAAAAAAGTACCCGGACAGGGGCGGAACTGTAAAATTTATCAATCAAGGCTTTGGCAAAACCATCTTTAGCGGCGGCATCAATAATCTGTTATGGATCAGTTACATAATCATGCTATCGCTATATGCTTCGGCATTTGGTTCCTACGCCCCAAACCTACTTGCTCTAACGGGAGGTGAACTGGATTTTCATATTTATGCCAGTGTCATTATCATATTGGCTTCCATCATCAATTATTACAGCATTAAGGTGGTAGGGATGATAGAATCCTATGCCGTGGTCATAAAACTTGTGATTCTAATAGCATTTATCGGGATTGGTCTATATGGATTGATGGGCAACCCGAACCTGGAACAGTTATCCCCAGAAAACTGGGAAGCTCCTTTACAACTTTTAACAGGCGGTATGGTCATTTTTGTCGCTTATGAAGGTTTCGAGTTGATTGCCAACTCAGCTCCCGATATCGAAAATCCAGAAAAGAATATTCCAAGGGCGTACTATACTTCAATTATTTTCGTGGTTTTGCTCTACATTATCATTGCTGTGGTTACGGTTGGATCCCTGTCATTTGATCAAATTAAAACTGCAGAGGATTACGTACTTGCAGAAGCAGCAAAACCGATGCTCGGACAAACTGGTTTTACCATAATTACCATTGCAGCACTCATTTCTACGTTTTCAGCCATAAACGCATCTCTTTATGGGGGGAGCCGTGTAAGTTATGAAATCGCAGAAGATGATGAACTCCCTCACCAATTCACCTATCAGTTATGGAACCAGCCCATCGGCCTACTGATCACTGCCATTCTAACCCTTACTTTAACGAATACCTTAGAGTTGGAAAGTATTTCAACCGCTGGAAGCGTAGGTTTCTTGCTCATTTTTGCCATGGTGAACTATGTTGGTATTCGGTTATCCAAAGAAATCAAAAACATTAGGGCAATTCCCATAATCGGGTTTATCTTATGCATTATTGCTACCATTGTTTTACTACAGCAGCAATTTTCAGCTAATAGAATGGGTGTTATTGTTGCCGTTTCTATCATCGGTAGCTGTTTCTTAATTGAGTACATCTACAAATGGTTAGAAAGAAGCAAAAAGTAGTTGCGTCCTTTTTTTTATATCCAAAATCAATAAAAAAGCTTATTTTCAGCAGGTTATACATTTCCCATTACCACCTAACTTCTGAAACCAACCTTAAATGAAAAAATTTCCCAATGCCTTTGTCATACTCATTTCTGTCATAATCTTTGCTTGGATACTCACGTACATAATACCACAAGGGAGCTATCAAAGAATACTGGATGAGGTCACTGGAACAACAAAAGTGCTCAACAACTCTTACCAATCGGTAGATTCGGAACATTTATCCTTCATGGATTTAATCCTCTCCATTCCAAGAGGTATTATTGGAAGGGCGGATGCCATAGTTCTTATTTTATTGATCGGAGGTAGCTTCTACGTTATAGAAAAAACAGGAGCCCTTAACCAAGGATTGGTGAAATTGGTCAGAATACTGGAGGGAAAAGAAACTTTAGCCTTGGTTTTGGTCTCCACCCTATATGCTGCGGCAGGTGTCACTATCGGCATGCAGGAAGAAGTAATCGCCATGATCCCCATATTACTCTTGTTCGGAAAAAGTTTGGGCTTCAATACGCTCACCGTGATACTAATGAGTTACGGCTCCACCGTGATCGGCAGTTCTTTTAGTCCTTCCAACCCCTTTGCTGTCCTGATTGCCCAAAAAGAAGCTGGACTCCCCTTGCTTTCGGGTAGCGAACTTAGGCTAATGGTCTTGGCAATTGTTCTTGTTGTTTGGACCATTTATCTTGTTCGATATGCACATAGAAACAGAATTGAAAAGATACAGATGCCTTCGGCACATGAATCAATGACCGCAAGAAGTAAAATTATCTTAATACTGCTCGGCGCAACCTTCTGTGTTGTTATTTATGGTCTTTTGTTTTTGAACTGGGATTTCAATGAAATGTCTGCGTCATTTTTTGCATTAGGTATCGCTGCCGGGCTCATTGGCAGGCTGGGCATCAATGGTACTGGAGAATCTTATATAGAAGGTTTTAAGGAAATGATGTTTGCCTCCATCATTTTGGGACTCGCGAATAGCATATCCTTAATTTTAAAAGAGGGCATGGTAATGGATTCCATTGTAAATGGCCTTTTTGGACCTTTGCAATACCTTCCTCCATCGGTCTCTGCGATAAGTATGATGGTGGCCCACACATTTTTACATTTTCCAGTGCCCAGTTATTCCGGGCAAGCTGTGTTGACGATGCCGATTTTGGTTCCTCTTTCCGATTTAATTGGTATATCCAGACAAACCTGTGTCCTGGCATATCAATATGGAGCTGTTATGGGCGACATGATCGTACCTACTAATGGAGCCCTTATGGCTGTTCTCGCACTTTGCAACATACCCTACAATAAATGGTTGAAGTTTGCCATCAAGCCCACCTTAATCATTTTACTGGTGGCCGCCATTGCGTTGGTTATAGCTGTATCTATTGGATACCGATAATTTTGTCATTTTAACAGGATAACTTAAAAATAATTAGATTCGTTTTGTGGAACTATCTGAAAACGCCAACAGAAATATATGCTAAAGCTATTTCGTAAAGTTAGAAAACAATTGATTGCCGAGAAAAAAGTCAGTAATTACATTTTGTACGCCTTGGGTGAAATTGTTTTGGTGGTTATCGGCATTTTGATTGCACTGGCCATAGACAACGCCAACGATAATCGGATTAAACGTGAAAAAGAGCAGATTTATCTTAGGGGCCTAAAAGAAGAATTTGATATTAGCAAAATAAAGCTGAAAGAACTCATTAAAGTAAACCGGAAAAGCTATGAAGCTGCGCAAGAAATTGTTTTGTTGATGGACGATGGGAATTCAGCATCAGAGGAAAAATTTTCAAACCTACTTTCTGACGCTTTCACCAATGATATTTTTTTCAACCCGAACAATTCCCTGCTTAATGAAATGATCAACTCCGGAAGTTTAAAGGATATCTCCAATGATACCTTACGGATTCGCCTTACCAATTGGATTTCAACTATTGATGATATAGCGAATCAGGAAAAAATGCTCGGTGAAGAGCGGAACAATACCGTAAATACATTTCGGGAACAGGGCTACAGCATCCGTACATTGTTGGACAACACGGGAATGTCCCAAAAATTGGGAATTCCCTTGAGCAAAAACCCAATGAGCAATTTAGGCGCGTTAAATTCCGTTGCTTTTGAAAACAATATCCTATTGTTCATTATAACAAGCCAGTCTACCGAAATAGACCATTACGATCCATTAATGGTTAGCTTGAATACCATTTTAGAGACAATTAACAATGAATTGGAGAAATAAAAAAGGGCGATTCAATCACCCTTTTTTTTCTAGTTTACGGTATCCTTTTTCTTTTTCTTGAGCAGCCCACCCAGAATGGATTTGGCCGCATCCTTAACTTCACCCCCCTGCTTGGCTGCTGTGCTATCTGTGGATGTGGTGTCCTTTTTGCTGCCCAATATAT
>NHBR02000063.1 GCA_002167435.2 Allomuricauda sp. TMED12 | reverse complement strand
GAAGCGTTAGCAAGTCGCACATCACGTCGTGTTGAAACGAACCTTGAATCATTAGGCGAACAGCAACTTATCGATAAGATTGTTGAGTATTCGCAGTCTAGCCGTTTACGTGGACGTATGGCAGATCGTTACGCTGATTTCCTACGCGGTACCAATTCACCACGTGAAGTGTTCGTTACAACTGACGGTATAGAAGCGGTGAAACAGTTAGGTGTGGAATTACCGCAATCACTGACCCGTCAAGATAATGATTTAGGTTTAGACACTACGATGGATATCGCCACGTTTGCGACTGAAATCGCTGGCAATCCTGAACTGATGGAAGTGTTACGACCACACGTTCGTTTATCATCTGAATCACTCAGCTTGAACGAAATGGAACAGCACGACTTAGAACTGGAAAAAATGGTTGAACGTGCTGAACAGTCTAAAGAATTGAAAGCTGAAGCAGACCGTATTTATGATGAAGTGAAAGACCAGATTGTTGCAACAGGTAGACAGTCTGAAGCAACCGCACGTTATAGCGCACGTATCATCCCCGCCTATGTCACGACTAAAGCCGAAGCACTTGGCTTAACACCGGCTGAAGTTTACGAGCGTATGGGTTTGAAAGTCACCGGTCCTGCGACTGAATTGCGCGAAGGTCAGACGTTGGAGCAATCGGTACCCGACATTGACCGTTGGGATATGTTTGATTATGTCACGGGTTCGAACGATAAGACTTACGCGGAATTGATGGAATTAACTAAACCATTAGTTAATGTGGATGAACGCTTGTGGTCAATCGACGCATTACCTGAATACTTCGATACATCGTTACTAGACGGTATTGAAAACCCTTCTCTGGTTTACAGCAACAGTGAACTACTGTCACACGTAATGACCGAATCAGGTCAAGTATATCGTGTAATTCATTCTAAAAATGAAGTAGTACCATTGACAGAGGAAGAAAGTCAGAATCTTACGGTGAACTTAATTAGCGGTGTATTCCGTGACGTGCGTAATAACTCACCTGAAGAACAAGCGAAACAAGCGGAACAACGCGCACGTTTGGAAGAAGAACGTAGACGTGACCGCCGTATTCAAGACGCCCCTAAATTATCAGGTGATTTCAACGCTGATTTAAAAACACTAGCTGACTATGCTGAAAACTTTGAAGAATTTAAACGGTTGTTATCCGCTGACATGTTGGATATCTCAGACCGTAATCGTACACGTCTAGCACGTGCGTTGATTGCGCTAGACCCTGATGCTGAACGTGCTTCTACAATTATGAAACAGCAACCTGATATGGTTGAGGATGCGCAACGTTACGGTACACCCAGTGAGAAAGCCGCAGCAAACGCATTAAACTCTAAAAGTAAACGTGTCACAATATTCCGTACAATGCCTAGCGGTGCTGCGATTGAAGCAGGTGACTGGGTTGCATTAGTTAAGTCGTATGCTCAATCACATAGTGGTGATATTACTGAAGGTAAAGCAACGACACGTCAGAAGACCATCAGTAAAGATGACTTGTACTGGTATGGTGCTGACTTCAACGAATGGGTTTATGTTCCGTCAGACACGTGGGGTAACTACACATCACTTGAAGACGTATGGCAAGATTTAGCGGGTGATAAACCGCGTACATATAATCAGTTCGCCGGTATGTTCTCAGCAACCGCACCAACTGAACAGTTACAACGTGCCGTAGCGATGGAAGATTCTGACATTTCAATGGCTACTATTCGTCGTGAAACAGGATGGTTCAAAGGTACTGATAACCGTTGGCGTTATGAAATCAGTGACGATAAAGCTGAATTTAAAACAGACATCACCGATGAAATGCGTGACAAGTATCGCGACCGTGTTGAACGTGAAGCCGACGTGTCTGAACGCGCCGGTGGTCTACACATTGCTGAAATGCAAATTGACGGTAAATATGTAACAGGTCAAGGTCGAAGCGCTGACGCTGCTAAAAACGCACTTATCGATGAATTACTACGTCGTGATGGTGATGTGTTACTAGGCGGTATTCGCGGTATTCGTGGACTAGGTGGAATCAACGGTACCACTATCGGTAAAATCCTGAATCACCCTGAACTGTTTGAAGCATATCCATTCATCCGCGACGTACGTGTGAACGCTATCGAAAACCCTGAATCGGGTGAATTCGGTGCGTTCTATCCTGATGAACGTCGTATTGAACTTAATACCAATAGAACTGACGCGGAACTATTATCAACACTGTTACACGAAATTCAACACGTGATTCAGAATGAAGAAGATTTCGCTGGTGGTGGTAACATGTCAACGGAATTTGCGAAAGCGGTTAAAGACGCCGTAGCGCAAATGACAGAAGGTTCACAGCGTGCGGTTGAACGTTGGATGGAACGTAACGACGCTAAGATGGATGATGCAGCACGGGCCGCTGAATTAGCACAAAACGCACTGATGTATAAATCAGTCGTGAAGTTAATGGAGTACGCTAACCACGATAAACCGTCTTCGGTGTTCCGTCACATCCGTAATCATGTACAGTGGATTTACGAACGTACTATTCGTGAAGATGATCAGTTACGTCAACGTGCTAATGAAATAGAACGCATGTTCTACGACATACCGCGTCGCGGACCTAAACGTAATGCTAAGATTGGTGAGATTGCAGAGAAGACCGCGCAACTGTTACGTGACACTATACCTAAAGCTGATTTACGCGATTTCAAAGAAGATGAACGAACCCTTGACGCGATGGTGAAAGCGTTGACGCGTGACGCTAATAAAGCGCAACAACCGCTTAAACCTTTACGTGGCTTAAAACGTGAAGCGGCTGCGGCGAAAGTGTTAGCCGATGCAACTAAGTTTAAAACACCATATCAAGTGTATCGCTCACTTGCTGGTGAAATCGAAGCACGTACCACCCAGGCTAGACAAAACTTAACACCTGAAGAACGTCAAGCGCGTGACCCGTCACTTGATATGGATACACCACGTAACGAAGCAATCGTGGTTATGGGTTCAATGGAACTTAAAATCCCGAACGTTCAAAGCAGTGTTGCACCACCACGCGGTTCCGTGACATTCACACCTAACAACGAAGCAATCATCCGTCTAGGGCAAGCGTCAGACTTGTCAACGTTCATTCACGAATCGGGGCACTTGTTCCTGGAAATGGAAGGTAAATTCGCTAAAGAATTCGGTATCACTGAAGACCAGCAAACTATTCTCGACTGGTTAGGCGTGGAGTCATTTGACGACATTCAAGTGGAACAGCACGAACAATTTGCACGCGGGTTCGAAGCTTACACACGTGAAGGTAAAGCCCCGTCACTCGCATTACGTGACGCATTCGCTGCGTTCCGTCGTTGGTTGTTGCGCATATACCGTGACATTACACAGTTGAACGTTAACCTGACTGACGATGTACGCGGTGTGATGGATCGCATGTTAGCCACCGAACGTGAAATCGAAGAAGCGTTATCGGCTCCAAACTACGAAGAACTATTCCGCAGTAAAGAACAGGCGGGTATGACTGATGCTGAATGGGAAAAGTATCAGAAGACGTTAGAGAAGCGACGTAACGCGGCTACACAAACCATTGATGAAAAGTTACTGAAAGAGTACACACGTCGTAAGACTCAGGAATGGAATGAAGAAAAAGCCCCGCTGGTGGAACAAGAGCGTGAACGCTTATCGCAACTTCCTGTTTATCAAATTATGTCTGATGCACGTCAATTCCCTATGGACTTCGACGCGTTAAAAGAACAAGTAGGTGTGGAAAAGCTGCCAGGTAAGTTTATCGGCCTAGCTAAAAAGGATGGTATTGACCCACAAGAATACGCTGAAACCTACGGGTACAACAACGTCACTCAAATGTACAACGCTATTGTGGATGCACAACCGTTGAAAAAAGCGGCTGACGAAGCGGCTGAAGCGATAATGATTCAGAAATACGGGGATATTCTCAATGATGGTTCAATCGAAGCAGAAGTACGCGAAGCGGTACACAACGAAGAACAAGCGTCGTTATTACTACAAGAACTTAACGCGTTGAAACCCCCGCGTGCGCAAGCTATCAATACGCAGCAAATCAAGCTTAACGCACGTAACACCATCAGCAAAATGAAGTACGCTGAAATTAAACCGAACAAATATAACCGTGCTGAAATCCGTGCTGCACAGAACGCTGCACGCGCCACCAGCAAAGAGGAACAGTATCAGTATAAGTTACAACAAGTAGTCAATCATCACCTGTACCGTGAAGCTATCGCCGCACGTGAAGCCATGATTAAACAGCGTAAGTATATCCGTGGCGTGCAGAAGCGTGAATACAGTGCTAAACAAATTGCACCTGAATACATCACCAACATGAAATTAATCGCCAACATGTACGATATGCGCCAGAAACCCGCGCAGACTATGGCGATTGAACAAGTATTAGCGTGGTATCAAACACAGATGAACGACCCTAATGACTTCGCACAATTGCAGTTATTAGACGTTAATTTAGTACGTGCGCTTGCGGCACAACAGGCCGGTGAACTTGCAACGTTTAAGTTACCTACGTTTGATGACTTAACGGCTGAAGACTTGCAAAGCACGTATGATATGTTGCGCCACCTGCGTCATGTGGGCGGTCAAATGTCTGATGTAGCGAAAGCCGAATTCCAACAGGAAGTAGACGTTCTATCTGCGAGTATCGAACAGCACGGCGGTCGCGATGTGAAAGACCGTGCAGGGTTGCCAGGTAAACATACCGACCTGAAGCGTAAATTGTCACACTTGATAAACCTTATCCCGTCACTGCGAAACTTGATGCGTAAACTTGACGGGTTCAGCGATGGTGCTGCGTACGATTCAATTTATCGTCGTATTGAAGACGCTCAAAATAAAAAGCTTGAACTCGGTGTGGAAATGTTCAAACGGTTTGAAACTGAACTGAAGGATATTCACAAAATCGGGTTGAGTAAAAAGGATCATAAAACATACATCACTGACGATGGTATGGAAATTGACATCACCAGTGAACACCGCTTTATGATGGCGCTTTATTGGGGTACCGAATCATCACGTGATGCTATCCGTGACGGTTGGAACTTAACCGACGGTGATGTGAGTCGTATTCTTGCTGACATGCCAGATGAACAAATCGACTTACTTAACGCGGTATGGAAAGTCAACGAGTCAATGTGGCCTGAATTGTCAGCGGCTTCAACACGCTTGTATGGTGTGGCACCACCTAAGTTAACACCGACACCGTTCAGTATTAACGGCAAGCAGTTGTCAGGTGGCCACATGCGTTTATTCTACGATTCATCTGAACTTGAAATGAAATCGGAACAGGAAGACGCAGCGAAAATGTCAACGATTGTACCAAGCCGTGCAGGTTCATTGTATGAACGTGTCGGTTCAGGTGGTCGTGCCCCACTACTCGATGTGAACAATATGGTGCGTGCGATTGAGGATAACGTACATTTCATCGCGTTTGCTGAAGCTGGTCGAACCGTAGCGGCACTGATGAACAACAACGGTGTGAAAGATGTAATGGAACGCAAGCACGGTCGCGGTTTCCGTAAAGCGCTGGTTCAGAATTTAGAGAACATCACCAGTAACAGACCAGCTATCGAAACGTTACCGGTCATTCCGCAAGTGTCACGCCTTGTGCGTCACGCACTGACAATGAAGTACCTGGCTTATTCGTTACGCAACGCGATTCAAGGTATACCTTCAATCAAGACCGCGATGGATGAAGTAGGATTCACACCGTTTGTGGGAGCGTTCACGCGGTTTGTATCACCATCCAGTCATAAGGAAACGGTGTCGTTTGTTCAAGAGCGTAGCGCGTTTATGAAGAACCGTTCTAGTGTGATTAACCGTGAAGCAAGTGAATACTTGAACAAGGTTAAAATTACTGGACGTGCCGGTCATGCGTGGGATTTATTCAGAGCGTACGGCTTCACGCCACAAACCATTATTGATAGTTTCATCGCGTACCCTGCATGGGTTGCTAAGTATGAAGCGGCAATGATGGACCATGGTGATGAACAACGCGCAGCGAGTCAGGCTGATACGGCTGTGGCTGAATCGGTAGGTTCAGGTAGTGACTTACACTTAGGTGCAGCGATGCAGCAGAACAACACGGAATTTGTGAAGACTATGACGGTGTTCGGCTCATGGTTTAACAATTATTATCAGCGCATCTACAAATCAACTGAAGCGTTTACAGATTTCCGCAACCGTGAAACATTGCAAGCTTTGATAACCACACCTTTTGTGATTGCAACGTTATCGGCCCTACTCATTATGGACTTTCCTGATGCGGATGGTGACGATGATGAACAATGGGGTGAATGGATGCTTAAACGTTATACTGGTTTCATGGCTGGTACTGTGCCATTATTACGAGATATAAATTCAGCTTTCGGTGGTTTCACACCTAAGACACCATTGTCTAGTGTGGCTGAACTACCCAAGCGACTCACGGATGAAATAGGCGCAGCCGCTGATGACCGCCAAACACCTTTAAAAACGGCTAGTGATATAATAAATCTAACCACTACCGTAGTACCCGTTCCAGGTGCGGGTAACGTAACACGTGTTATGAATTTTATAGATAGTGACATGCAAGGTAATGAAACAGGTTCAGGTTTTGAAAAAACCTATCAGGCATTGGTTGAAGGGCCAAACAGGAATTAAATATTATGACTAGTTCACACACACCACGTTTACCTATTCAGGCACCGGAAGGTATCAAATCACCTGTTGCTGCTTCAACAGTAGAAGACACGGTGTTGCAAGGTTTACAAATAATCAATGGGTACATGTTGAATGTTAATGATCGTGTACTTGTTAAAGACCAAATGAACCCCGCTGAAAACGGCATCTACTCAGTACAAAATGGTACTTGGATAAGAACGCAAGATTGGAAAATTGGCTTTCAAATCGCTAACGGTGTTTTAATTTTAGATAACAACACCGGTATTCTATGGCGTTGTGTATACGCGGGAGTTTTAAAAGTAGGTGCGACACCTGTAACGTTTGAGCAAGTTAACACTGGTGATGGTATAGGTTCAGGCGCTATTGATTACGCGCAAGAAGAAACACCTGAAGGGCAAATTGTGGAAGGGGCACGATGGTATATACCTAGTGAGTCATCTACTTATTACTGGTACGTGGATGAAGACGGTGGACAGTGGGTTCAGGAAGTCACACCCACCGTAAACGTAGACCCTAAAAAAGACGGAACTGTTTCACAACTTGTAGCATTAGACAGAACGCACTCTTTAGGTGAAGTGGTGAGAGTTAACGGTTTTTACGTATCCGGTGATTTTGACACATCCTCATGGAAGAAGATTGGCACATCTAGCGATACTAATAAATTACCCGAAGATACACAGAACGGTACATTAATCACGGTGTCAGGCGATGTATTTCAGAACATAGATGAACGCGTCAACGCTAAAGTGTTCGGGGTTAACGCTGACGGTACAGACGACACCTTGAAATTGTCAGCATTTTTGAATCATTTACGAACCACTAAAAAGCCAGGATTTATACCTTCAGGAACTTATAAAACAAGCGCCCCTTTAGACATATCAGGCGTAGAAGTGTCAGGTATATATCAAGGTTATGAAGGTCGGGATGGTACAATTATCGAAGGCTCTGGCGATCACGATATATTCGTACAATCTTCTCAAAACCTTAGTAGTACCACAAATGTGATTGATGGTTTCTCATTACGTAACGGATTACACGGTTTATCTCTAGGTTACTCTTTGAACACGTCTGTTAAAAACATTTACATGAAAGATGTGAATTTCGGATTAAGACTAGGTAAAGCCGACACTAACGGTCCGATATGGGTAGTTGTTGAAAACGTTGTAGCAAGAAGTTACAACACTGGTTTAGTTGTTGAAGGTATTGACTGGGCTAACGCTTTAAAGTTTGACACATGCTTTTTCACTGGTGATGTACAAGGTGGATTAATTAAAGTAGGTGGTGGGTTCGGTTCAATAGCACCACTGTTCATCAATACTGAATTTGCGGGTGACGGGTACGGTTTAACAATCGATAACGCTTCAAACGTGACAGTAGTTAATGGATACTTTGAAAGTAAAGGTCCATCTATCAGGGTGATGAATCGCTGCTACGGTTTAGCATTACGTGATTGTGTATATGGTTCGTTGACTAATGATAATCCCACGGGCGTGGATTCATTCATTTATCACGAAAGTGGTAATTGTCGAATGAGCATTTCGGGAGGTTATATCACCATACCTACTGGTATGGAGCGTGACAACTTGAACTTTATAAAGTCTGCGAATCCTGATTCATTCATTCTGAAAATGACAGACCAACCCACAAGAGAGGTATACGCATCAGGGTTCAAGGTTTTTGCTGACGGTTTACCTACTAACTTATTTACAGGTTTCCATCGCGCTGATTACGATATCGCTTGGACAGCAAGTTCAACGGACCCAACTATCGGTAATGGTGAACTGAAAGGACGTTATGTTTTGAGTGGTTCAACTTGCACAGTTTTTGTGGAGTTGACCATCGGTTCCACTACTACATTCGGTTCGGGTGATTTTAGGTTCAGTGTTCCATTTCGTAGTGTTTTTGGAAGTAGGGCTTATGGTAGTGGACTGATTCTGAACGACGTTGTTCAAAATATCATCCCTCAAGTCAATTCCGCTTCATCGGTGGCTGCATTGTATGACGAAAACGGAAACATTCTTTCAGCAAGTTCACCATCACCATGGTCAGCGGGTGATACTATTAGATTTCAAATAACTTACGAGATTGAATAATCATGATAAATTATCCACAAAATCCAAATATAGGTGACGAATTTGACACCGGAACTGTAACGTTCATGTGGGATGGTGTGAAATGGAAGGCTGTTACTGTCGGTGGTCGTACAATCATCAGTTACGCTAACACTGAAAGTATGCAAAACTCACGACCAACACAGACAGGTCAAAGAGTTGAAAACCGTGAAAGGGCTAACGCTCAATATGAATTAGCTGTGAGTGGGTACACTGCTCTACCCGGTGACGTTGTGGCAGCTAACGGTCGTGTGTGGGCGTTAATAAAGACCCCACCGCTCAGGCCGGAAAGCTTCGGAGCTAAAGGTGATGGCTTAACAGACGATACGAATGCTGTTAAAGAGTGGGCTAAATACGAAAAGCCGCTGAAAGCAAATGGTATGTATTTAATATCAGATAAGGTGGATTTATTTTCTAAAAATGTAGATTTGAACGGGGCTGTATTTCGATTTTCAGATCAGGCGAATCCCGAGTCGTCTATGTTTGAGATAAAGTCGCAGGGGTGTGTAATCCGTGGAGGGGAAATAGACGGGAATCTGAGAGCTTCCGAAGGGATAACAGCTTTAGATTTTGGAGGACATTTAATCAAAGATGTCGAGATTCATGGTTTTAGATCGCAGTCTTTCAGGGCGATAGGCGTAAGACTGGAGGCTAACTATGGAAGTGTGATAGAAAATTGTCATATATATGATTTATATGCTGAGGGGGATGGAAATCCAGGTAATGCCAGTGGAGCGTGTAGAGGGATACTTGCCACTTCTTCATCGATGATGTTGACGCCTCACCACTTTAAAGACAACACCGTACACGATGTGTGGGGGGAGGAAGGGGATGGTATACAGCTTTTATTCTATGACGGAACCCTCCCGATGCTTTCATCTGCAAACTCTTTAGTAGACGGAAATACCGTATTCGGTTGTGGGAGAAGGGCGTTTAAGTGTCAGGCTAGCGATGTAATAGTAAAAGGGAATACCCTTAGACTAGCAGGTGGAAGTCCCCCACCAGTTCAGTTTGGGATACAACCCATAACAACTGCTAACATACTCGATGGAGAGAGGTGTGTGTTCATAGAAAACACCATTGAATCCGATGAAGAAAGTAACGCTCTTCTTGTAGTAATGAATTCATCCTTTGGCACTGGGGAAGGTAACGCAGTGCTAAGAAATACCATCCTATGTAATAACGTTTCCGATTCCACTTTTATCAACAGACAAAAATTTTTCAGGTATTCGGGGAATACGGTAAAAGGGGGAAGGAGAGGACTGGCGGTAGGTGACTCATTGAGAGGTGTCATTGAAGATAATACGTTTATTGATTCTAGCGAAAATGGGCTTTTTGCCGATATAGAAGCTAACTCGACAAATTCAGAGTTGATAATAAAAGGTAACGCACTCCTTGGCGGGAGCAAATCAAGAGGTGTCGCGCTTGGTGCAGATAAATCAGTGGTTTGCAGCACTTACCATTTGAGAGACTCTGGAAATTCAGTTACAGTTCTAGGGAGTGTGGAGTCTATCGTGAAAAACACGATTTCCACAAGTGGGGACTCTTGCGTGTCGATTTCGACTGACTCGGCGAGAGTCACACAATCTGTTAATCTCGGCCTTGGAGACACTGGTTTTGGTGGAGATGTTTTTTGGTCGAATGGAATTCCATCTTCGGTTAGGGCTAACAAAAAGCATAATATTGGCGATATTGCATATAGCACACTAGGTGGAACAACTGTGGGCTGGCGCTGCACAGAATCCGGCACTCCTGGAACATGGCAGCAACTATAAATCAACAGATAAGGTATAGATATGAATTTCCCGCAAGACTTTCACGGTAAGCATGACGACTGGGTACCAGTAAATAAATAAGAGAAAGCCCCTTTGTTGGGGCTTTTGATTACTGTTACACTGTTGACAAATTAAACGGTTAAACAAGGTTTTCTATGGAATTGGATACACTTATTTCATTAATAGCGTGGATTGGTGCAGCAATTGCAATGCTCATATTAGGGTACATTGGGTGGTTGATGCGTAGACTTCACGTTAAAGTTGAAGACGGTATATCTCGCAAGGAAGTAGATGAACTTTTCAAATCGCGTGATGCTGCAATTATGCGTGATGTAACAGCGGTAAAGGAAGACACGCGCAGCATGGCCGAAAGTGTGGTTAATGCTGTTAAAGGTTTGGAAACGCGATTTGACACCTTAATGTTTCAACTAATGGATCAGAAAGGTAAAGACAAATGAGCACTGTTGTAATAGTTGATGATTCTAAAATTGAACTTGAAATTTTCACACAAGCTTTAATTGATGCTGGTCATGATTGTGTAGGCGTAGCCGAACCGTCAATGGCACTGTCAGTCATCAAAGACACTAACCCCGATTTTGTGATACTTGATTATTCTATGCCACACAAGAACGGGATAGAATTGTGTAAAGACTTGAAACTCAACCCACTCACTCGCGACATACCTGTAATGTTCCTCACCAGTGATTCAGACCCTGATCACATCATAGCGACGATACACATGGGTTGTATTGATTACATTAGAAAGCCAATAAGCACTGATGAATTTGTCTCACTAGTAATGAAACACGATATTATGAAAGGTTTTCGCGACGTGCTGGCCCCATTGAAACAAGATGCTGAACGCATCATGCAGCGGTACGAACGTCGAGGGAAAACTAATGTCGAATAAATTGTGGGATATCGTGAAGACGGTCGGTTCAACGGCCCTTCAAATCGCACTACCTGGTACCGGTTCAGCAATCGTCGCAGCGGTGAACGAGTTTTTACCGGATGATTCCAAATTACCAGGCACCGCAACCGGTAATGACGCTGTAAACGCTATACAGAATTTATCACCTGAAGCGCAAGCGTCAGTGATGAACAAACAGTTTGATGTGGATATAGAGCGACTACGGCAACAGTACGGTACGATACAGACCATGTTGACCAGTGACGCTACTATGCAACACACTACACGGCCTTACATCGCTAAGGGCGCGTTTCATGTGGTCGCATTCGTTACTATCGTCACAATCAGTATATGGGCGTACGCTATTGCTACGGGTGACGATTCGATGGTAACAGCCGTGGTGAACGGTTGGCCTTTCATTCTTGGAGTAGTGGGCCCGCTGGTGGTGTTACTTCACGCATACTTCGGTGTGTTACGTAAAGAGCAACAGAACAAGTTAAATGCCGCAAACGGTCATGCGATAGTAAGCGGCATATCATCACTATTTAAAAAGAAAGGTTAGTTGTTCCCCTTCAACGGTTTAACACCCCAGGCTTTTAACAAGGTTCGTTTACGCATTTGATTGAACACTTCTTCAAAAGCCTGATATAACTCTAATGGTATCTGTACCGTTTCAGTATTCGCCGGCACATCATCAATCAGCATTTCCCGTGTGCTGAATCGATGACCACAATCTTTACTATCACACCATCGTCGTCTATTGGTTCCGTTAGAATCTCGCACCTTTGTAGTAGTACCGCACTTTGGACAATAAATCATAAACCCAACCTTTTAGTTACTGTTTTAACGAATGCGTCAACAGGTAAGTGGTACCCTGTTGAACCGTTCCAATCTTTAAACTCGTTGTCATACCAACCTATAGCACATGGTGTGACAGCTTGAATGTCGCGTAATTCGTTTGCCCACTGTTGCCATTTATGGTCAGTGACGATGGGTGTATCAAGCGTGTAGTACAGATACGAATGCACCAGTAACAACGAACGTAAATGCTTCACCCTTCCTTCGACGGTGTGGGTACTGTTATAAGGTAGTGTCAACATCATGATCATACTCAAAACAATAATAATGTGAACCTTTGCGGTGTGGATAAGGTACGCCGTTACAACGACAAATATATTTCAAATGTTCTTTATTCAGTCGATACGTGTCTACTCTGTACGTACCCCCGCATGAGCATAATGGTTCTCGTTTATAGTCTTCAGGATGTTTCCTAAATGTTCTACGTGATTGACATTTACGACAACGACAAGGGAATTTATTCATAATGACAACTCAATAAGTTTTTTCGCTTCACTGACATAGTATTCATAATCGATGGGTAACGTGACATTCATCATGTTGTTACATTCTTGCACCATCCAGCCGGCGCATATACCGTTGCGACGTTCTTTACCGCCTTGTTCAAGTGGAGGCATAACTTTGAACATCGGACGACCACCTTTAGCGACGTAGTAACGCGTAGTGTTTTGCACCTGTTCGTAAGAACCGTCAGGGTTCATCAATTCGATACGCATAGTCTTAGGTACTTTCTCACGCAACATGAAATCGAATATGTCAGTATGCTGCGTGATGAACTCACGAAGGGGTATACCGCGTACAAGATACGCTTCAGCGGCTTTAGGTACCACCAGCGCGGAACTATCTTTCGACCAGTCTAATCGTTCCTTCGCTTTGTAGTTGGTATCAACGGGGCTGATGTGGTTATACGCACCTTTACGTTTAACTGAATCATCCACACCAACAGCTAAGTAATTGTTAACGTCGCGGATGAACATTGATTTATACACCGCGTCTTCTAGTACAAGACCTGTTTCTTTTTCCCAGTCTGCCCACACTTGTTTCAACATGTGAACGTATTGACGTGGTATCTTAACTGTCAAACCATCAGTGTTTATCTGAATCATTTTCAGTTCAGGGATATACATCAGACGTTCAGCTAATAAACATAATAGTAATTGACCGTTGATGGTGATGGTCATGGTATAGAGCGGATCATAAAACGGACTGTATACACTGTTACTGTCACCGTACACACTATTAAGCGCGAGTTTCAACATGGCTTGTATCGCGTCTTGCCCTGCTTTCTTAGCGGTTTTACGTTGCTCGTAAACGTCAGAGTAGATGTCACAAAACTGTTCACCCAAGTGTTCAGGGTAGACGCGATTCGATATCGCTAAGTTAGGGTAATAACTTGCAACGTCTAAATCGATAATGGTGAAGTATTCGTCTTCGTGTACGGCTGTACGATGTAACGAACCGTGAATACCGCCCACACCGAAATCAAACTGAAACCCATCCACCACAACGTTTAACGTCTTCGCTTGATTGAAACACTTGTAACGTGCGGGTGTAGTCTTGGCGCGTTCTTCCCAACACGGTAGATTGATAGGTTCATCTTCACTGACACGAACGCGTTTCTTTTTCATTGTCGCGTATTGTGCTACGTCACCAAGTTGGTGTTCAGGAATTTCAGTGAACACGCCTTTTGTTTCAGTAATTTCTTGTTGTTGGAACCATTGTTTAACCGCTTGAAACTGTGGACGTGTGAACTGTATCCAGTCAAACACCGCGTCGCTCAATCTGATAAACGGTCTGAAAGTTTGCACCAGTTGACCGTTGACTTTGGTGTTGTAACCCATTTCGGTTAACTTCATGATGAAATAGTCTTTACCGATTTTACCATCATTGTGATTCATGAAGTCGCGGTTGTACTGATCTGATAATTGTTTTCTGAAAAGTATCGCGTCTTTAGATTCGATAAGAAATGACTCAGTATCGTCACGGTCTTTATGGTTGTACTCAATCAACTTATCCGCTTCTTCATGCGTTAAGTAAGAACCAGGTGTGTAGGGCAGGTCTTGAATATTAGGTAAGCGCATTTGGAATTGTAACGCTTTCAAGCTGGTAGAGCGTGCCTTATTATTGAAGTGATGAACAAGATACAAATCAATTTGTGGTATGAGTCGATCACTTGCCCACACCGAACGGTAATCAGTGTCTTGAAATATCTGACACGACTTCGTGTACATCGCCATTGCGTCAGCTTGACCGTTCAGGTTCACCATGAAGTGATGTACTAATTCATAGTCATAGTGAATGTTATTAAACCCAACCATCCACACGTTAGGTGTGTTGTGCAAGTCTGCTAGGAATTCACGCAGCGCATCCGAATCATTACGACGGTCTGATATTTCGAACAACCACCAACGGCCTGTATGCAGCTCTTTAATATCCAGTGTGAATATGTTGGGGTAACACTCACAATCGTACGGGTAGAGGTTCATAGTTTATCCCACGATAGAAAAAAGAACGCGCCCAATCGGACGCGTCAAACAGTAGCGGTTAAATTACTGACCGCCGTTTGCAAAGGAATGGTTAGGGGCACCATTTCCCTGTTGAACAGATGATGCACCCTGGGCATTGTACCCTTGTTGTGGTGCAGATTGCGCAGCATTCTGCGGGTTCACACCATGGGCAGGGGTACCGTTTGGGGCAGGGTTGTAACCACCGTTACCGCCTTGTGGCTGCTGGCCGTTAGGATTGTACCCACCGTTAGCGTTAGGGTTGTAACCACCGTTACCGCCTTGTGGTGCATTGTTAGCGTTAGGGTTGTAACCACCGTTACCGCCTTGTGGCTGTTGCCCTTGTGGTGCAGCAGGATTGAACCCACCATTACCTTGTGGTGTGGTTGTGGCACCTGGTGGAAGTTGACCGCCACCGAATCCAACTGTCGATACGTCAGGTCCACTTGATGTTTGAATGATTGGGCCGTATGCGCTATGTGCAACATACACAGGGTTCAAGTACACACCTGGTGTTTGTACGTTCGGGTTGTTTTTATTATTCGGTTCAGCCGTGGCGTACACTTGAATATAGTGACCAGTCTGAATGGTACCATCTTCAAATATCTCACCACCTTGTGAATGAATGTAATCGTACAATTTCACATTCAAACGTGTGCTGAAGTTGATAACCCAATGCCCTGCGTAGCCTTCTTTCTGTGACGGTATGTTACCTTTCTTGTTCGGGATATTTGAATCACCGTCGGTAACTTTCCAACTGAAGTCAGCGCGTTGTTCTTCACCACGTTGCCAACCAGATTTAACCGCTTCATAAATCTTGGCGCCCCACTCAGTTTGTTGGAAAAATTGCTCACCCTGTTTAGGGATAGCGATACCGAAGTTAATTTCAGTTGCTGGTGTAACACCATCAGCTTGCATCACAGGCTTACCGTGATTATCAGTGACAGGGTTGCGACGTGTTGGACTACCGTAAACTAAGCGGCCAACTGGTGTAGTAAATTCAGCCATTTTTCATGGACTCCTTAAAGATTAAACGTGCTCGGTTTGTTGCATCTTTTACAAGCTTCAAACCATTTGGTTCTTTATCAGCATATGCTGAAATGACGCTTGCGTCAATTTTTAATTTCTTTAATTGTTGACGCACTTGGTTAGGGGTTTTAGGAACGTCTGGTTTAGCCGCGTCAACACCTAACAAATTCATAATGCTAATCACTTCTTTAGCGGGTATTGTCCACTTCTCACGTGAATAGCTGGTTTCTAACGAGTAGGACGGAACATTCACACCGTTCTTTAAACGACGTTTAATGTCTTCTTCAACACCGTCCTTGCGTGCTTTAATCAGTTGCTCGATACGTTCTAGCAATTCGTACTCAAGCACTAGGTGATGGTCGTTCAACTCGATAGGTGATGCCGGTGATTGAACATAGTCGTACACTACGGCGCCAGATTGTTGCAGAGCAGGGCAACGATAGGTAGCCGGACAATCACGGCAATGTGGTCCAGGTGTACATTTTGCGTTCGGCCCATCTGCTTGTTCACAACGTTCGCGTGCAAGCTGCGACATTTCGTGAAGTGTGTTCATGTCCGTAACCCATTCACGGATCGGACCCTTACCATCGAAACATCGCGGTTGTACGATACGCATAACGATAGATTGTGGGTTTATATTCAACCGTCGAACCGCACCTAATGCGTAGCACATAAGTTGAAAGTTTCTAACCGCTGATACGCTACGGTGCCCGTATTTGAAATCCCACACGAACAACGTGTTAGTTACTCGACAATAGAATACTGTATCACCGGTACCGAACATGTCACGGTGAACTTGTGGCACTGTCACCGTTTCTTCAATGTACAAATTAGCACGCTGGTGGTTTCTATTCTCAACAGTGTCTACCACGTCATTGAAGTGTATTACCGCTGCGTCAATCATTTCTTCTGTCACAATCACACCGTTGGGTGCGGTTTTGTTTTCAAAAGAATACGGATCAACATAGATATTACTTTTATACTTATCCGTACATTCTTCAAGTACCCAATGCGCTGCGGTACCTTCACGTGCTTCTTGTGTTTCTTCACGGTGTATATCAGCCGACATTTGAACCCAACCCGTACAACCAATCGTACGGGCCAGGGATGAAGGCTGATGCACCTTAGCGTGATCAGCAATCATAATTTACGCACCAATAGCGGTTAAGAAATCGTTGAACTTCTCAGGATGATTAACAAGCTCAGGAAGTGGACGACCTGCCATACCGACCGTAGCCATACCCGTCGCGATAGTTTCTTGTGTCGCACCAGCGGCACTCATACGTTGTAGCACTTGTGGCCATGTTAGGTTTGTCGCTGGTGGTGCTGAATCCTCAGTCTGCTGCGACTGGAAACCGACTTGTGATTGGTCTGGTTGCGCTGGTTGCTGCGACTGGAAACCGACTTGTGATTGGTCTGGTGTTTCAGCTACTTCACCTTTAAGTTCAGCTACAACTTTTTCAAACGTTGCGTCGTCTACACCACGGCGTTTTTTCCAACTACCATCAGCGTTCTTGGTAGGTTTACCAGAATGGATGCGCTTATCCCACGGTAGACCATTAACGTCTAATTCGTTTTGTTCTTCCACAAGTGAATCAGACTTAACCTCTTTCGGTTCGTCTTGTGATAAGTCAGGAAGTTCTTCTCCGTGTTCCTCAACTTCATCCACTGTTGAAGGAACGGGTACACCTGCACTATTCAATGAATCGCCTGTTGCAGATGTACCAGAAACCGCTAACGATCTGAGTGGTTCAACAGTGTTACCGTATGATGGACGCTCAACAGGTGCTGACGTTGCCAGTTTTGTAAAAAATGTAGCCAATGATTCAGCTTCGTTTTGTGTAAGGTCGTGTGAATCCACACTGATATGAAGTGCCATTTGATTTCCTCAATTAATAATTAACGTCACTTGACGGATTGAAAGCATAGTACCATAATGACGCGTGTGTCAAATTTAATTTAAAGGATTGTCGATGAAAGTCTTAGTCACAGGTGGTCGCAAATATAACGACTATGCTGAAGTGTGTAGAACACTCGGTCAGTTGCATAATAACTATGGCGTCACACTACTAATCCATGGTGGTGCTGATGGGGCCGATAAATTATGCGACATGTGGGCTAAAGGTGTAGGCGTTCACACATGTCGTGTTGATGCACTATGGCACCATTACGATTTAGCAGCCGGTTTTAAGCGCAACAGTGTTATGTTGTTACTTCAACCTGATTACGTAGTGGCCTTTCCTGGTGGTGCCGGTACCGCGTCAATGGTCAAACTTGCTGAAAATGCCAACCTACCAATTGAAAAGGTGATGTAGAGTTATGCAATTACGACCGTATCAACAGGATTTATACGACAAGGTACATTACCAGTGGCAACAGGGTAATCGTAACGTACTCGCTATTGCGCCAACAGGGGCCGGTAAATGTCTAGGTAAAGATACTCCTATACTCATGTACAACGGTGACACTCTACCGGTTCAAGACGTTAAGACTGGTGATTTATTAATGGGGCCAGATAGTACACCTCGTAAAGTGTTAGGTACTTGTACCGGACGTGAAATGTTATATCGCGTTACACCCACTAAAGGTGATTCATACGTCGTCAATGAAAGTCACATTCTTAGTTTGAAAACAACCAAACCTAAAGGTCAGATTGTTAATGTGTCCGTCACGGATTATCTGAATAAATCTAAGACGTGGAAACATATACATAAAGGGTGGCGAACAGGCGTAGATTTTCCAACTGCTTCGGAAACTGATACAGCGTTACCACCTTATCTACTCGGCGTGTGGTTAGGTGACGGTGATTCAAAAGGTGCGTCTATTACAACGGCTGACCCTGAAATAGTCACTTACCTTCAAAACTACGCTATTAAAACACGTCAAGGTTTACGTATTGAAGCGCAACCGAACAACGCTTCGTCTGTTTATCATTTAAGCACTAACTTTAATCGTAATGTTATAGGTTTGAGAAAGTCGTTAAAGTGTTGGAATTTATTAAACAATAAACATATCCCTTTTGCTTTCAAGACTGCACCACGTGAACAACGTTTATCATTGTTGGCTGGATTACTAGACAGTGACGGTCATTCAACACACGGTGGTTACGATGTGATGTTTAAAATTAAAAGGTTGGCTGAAGATTTATGTTTTCTAGTGCGTTCTTTGGGTTTAGCAGCGTACATAAACGAAGTTGAAAAAACGTGTACTAACACTGGTTCAACCGGCACATATTACCGTATTAGTATATCGGGTGATTGCTCAATTATACCGACACTGTTAGACCGTCACCAACCAGAATTACGAAAGCAGAAGAAAGACGTACTAGTGACGGGCATCAAAGTTGAACCTATTGGTGTGGGTGATTACTACGGGTTTGAGATAGACGGTGATCACTTGTTCATGCTTGGTGATTTTACGGTTACTCACAATACAGTCACTATGGCTAAAGTGATTCACGACCACAACGGTGCTAAAGTCGCTATTGCTCACCGTCAGGAATTAGTGTCACAAATTAGCCAGGCGTTAGCACGTGAAGGAATTCATCACAACATTGTCGGTGATAAAAAAGTTATAAAACTTATCCGTCGTAACCACATTGATGAACTAGGCCGTGACTTCATTCAACCTATGAGTACAACCGTTGTGGCCGGTGTTGATACACTGATACGTCGTAAAGAGTCGTTACGCGGGTGGGCACAACAAGTCACGCTATGGGTACAGGATGAAGCGCACCACGTGTTGAAACACAATAAGTGGGGTAACGCGATTGAAATGTTCCCCAACGCGAAAGGACTGGGTGTAACCGCTACACCTATTCGTGCGGATGGTCATGGTTTAGGTTCGACCGCTTCAGGTGTGTTCGACACAATGATTGAAGGTCCAAACCTTCGCTGGCTCATTGATAACGGGTACCTTACTGACTATAAAATTGTATGCTCCCCTTCAGATATTCAACTCGGTGATGATGATTTAGGTGCGAACGGTGACTTCATTCAGAAACGTATGAAAAAAGCCGCACGTGAATCACACATCATCGGTGACGTAGTATCTGAGTATAAGAAGCACGCATTCGGTAAACGTGGTGTGACATTCGTGACAGACGTTGAAACCGCTAAAGACATGGCAGCGGAATACAACGCAAGCGGTATACCGGCTGAAGCGGTTGACGCGAACACCCCCAGTGATTTACGTGACGCGATACTGAAACGCTTTGCACGCGGTGAACTGTGGCAACTGGTGAATGTGGATTTGTTTGGTGAAGGTTTCGACTTACCCGCTATTGAAGTTGTATCGTTCGCCCGTCCCACCATGTCATACGCGCTATACGTTCAACAGTTTGGTCGCGCACTGCGTAAACTTGAAGGTAAGACGTGGGCTATCATCATCGACCATGTGGGTAACATTATTCGTCACGGTCTACCTGATAAACCACGTGTGTGGTCATTGGATAGTAAAGATAAATCACCACGTACGGTTGACCCTGATGATGAAATACCATTAACGTATTGCGCAAGCTGTACCCGTCCGTATGAGAAATTCCACAAGAAATGCCCTCATTGTGGTTACTATACGGAACCCGCTGGACGTTCTAAACCTGAACAAGTGGATGGTGATTTAACAGAATTATCAGCTGATGTGTTAGCGATGATGCGTGGTGAAGTGGACGATATAGCGAATACAACACCTGAACAAGCCGCTAAACGTGTCACTGATGAATTGATAGCTAAACATGCACCAACTGTTGCAATACTCAGTCACAGTAAGCGTGCTGCGCAGAAACAAGTCGCGCTTCAGGACGCACAGAGTGTGTTACGTGAGACTATCGCGTGGTGGGCCAGTTTGTACGACGGGGCCGACCAGTCAGAAATGTATCGACGCTTCAACTTCGCGTTTGGTATAGACGTGTTAAGCGCTCAGAAACAAGACGCTGAAGCAATGATTAAAACAACCAATGATATTAACAACTACATTATAAGGAAAATGACCGCATGACTATTAAACAGTTTAGAAAGCATGTCGCTGAAACAAGCGTTAATAAAGTAATGAACGACCGTGAATCAACGGTCACTTTCAGAGTGTTAGGTATTATCAGTGCTGTTGGACGTATGCACCTGTTTGCTGAACAGGAAGGTAAACGGTTCCCGTCGGCGTTACGTGATTTAGAATTCCAGTTTGCTGCGTTATGTTACTATTTAAAGTATGAACCACCAGTCATCGAACCTGAAGATAATCCGACTTACACGTTACCGCAACTAACTGAATCAGTATTCGATTTAGCTTATAAGTTGTTCAGACAGTTGAATGGTCGTCGTGGTTCGCTGAAAACTATACTGGATGATATAGAAAAAGCCCTGGTCAATTTGTACGTAGTGTACGACAGGGCTTTATCGTTTAATGGTGGTGAAGGTATTACGCGTGATCGTTTGGTGACGCCTAACTAAATTTCCCTATCGGTCATACTGTCACGGTATGACCCGCTTTCTTTATCGTAGTACCAATCTCCACCATGTTTATCATTTAAGTCGTCAATCGTGTGTTTTATACGACACTTATCAAAAACCATCACCAGTAAGACGACTAGTAATATTACGAACGCGGGTATTATAAAATATAAGTATTCCATGATTATTACCTTATTGAAAAAGAAACCGCCCGACCCGACCATGTTGAGTAGCTAGTTTAGGCATTATTACCATGTCGGACGGTGTGAAACTTAAATTACCCCTGTTAATGAACCTATTACGTGAAGTGTGAACACTCCGTAAAACACCATTTCAGTTATAGTCACATCATTGATACGTCTTCTCATAGTCACTCTCCATTGTGAGCTACTGCACGGCTGCTCGGTTATATTAGGCCGAAACCCTCGTAAAGTTAACGTAGCCTTGTTCGTGACAATACTTCGCCACGGCATCGGCCCCTTGTAAATTTGAAGCAATGTGACCGCGCTGTATAAACAGTTTAGGTTTTGCATTGTCTTCGTGTGGTAATGGTGAATTCGTGCGTCCATCCGTTAGACCAGGATGCCAGTCGTAACCCAACTTCTGAAGCATTTCACGGCGTTTATTGATAGGTACCTTACGTTCAGCACGGATTTCTTTTAAAAATTCATCCAGCTTCTTACTGCTTACCCAACCGCCACGGAAACCAACACGACCACTTTCAATCGCTTCAACAATTTCTTGTTCAACACTGCCCATACTCACAGTAATCGCTTCAGTGGTGCTACTGGTGAGTGGTGCTTTTTGACAATGTGTGGCGGGATTGAATTCGTCTTTAATCTGATAAGTGTGAAGGAAGTGGTTAATCATGGCGTAACCGTCTTCATTCTTTAACCAGTGGTACAGGTTCGGGAAATAGTCACCGGACATACCAGATTGTTCAATGTCTGCTTTATTCTGTTGCGCTGTATAGAACACCGCGTAACGACGTGAATCGACTGTCACGTGTAGCGCATCTTTATGGTTTGAACACATTAGGAAGTTAGCACGGTTATCACCCATTACTTGATCTAACCCTTTCCCTTGTATCTCAATACGGTCGTTCGTGATGAATACTTTCAACGCTTCAGTTACTTCACGGCGGTCACTGACGTAAATTTCTTCCACACCAATGAATAATTTATTTTGAATCCATGTGGTGAACTTCGCACCACCTTCACCTAGTTCTTTAGCGTTAGGTAAGTGTGTGTAACGGTCGCCAACTGAATAAGCGATACAACGTGTGAACAGTGTTTTACCGTTACCTTCCGCACCTTGCAGTAGTGGACACCATTGGAACTTAACGCCAGGGTACTGCACACACGCGGCCATATACGAAAGAACAATTTCTTGGTCGTTTGGGTCTGGTAATATTAAACGTAGATGATTTAGAAATGGTGATATATCACCTGGTACCTGTTTAGTAACGATAGGTACATACGTGTTAACGTACTTCAAACCTTCTTCCTCAAATATCCCGCCCGACGGTAATTCTGGTCGAAACACCGTTCGGGCCACTTTAGGGAAACGAACCGCTTGTGACTCGGTGAACACTTCCCACGCTGATTTCGTCACCTTCTCATTCTGCCCATCCATACTGAAGATATAACCACCGTATGTCGCTTTGAACTGTTCGGGTTTTAAGAATGAACCGTCCGGTGTCCATGCGCGGTGTAGGTCACGCACGTACACACAACCTTTGAAATAATCGATTTGTTGGGATGGTGTGAGGAATTGATCCCCCACTGTGGTAGTGACTTCACCATACATAACGTTGGTAGGAACGTCATTTACCGGTTGGTATTCAACAGGCTCCACTTTGTAACGCTTGCTGAAGTATACGTCTTTCTGCTTGCTGATAGCTTGTGTAACCGTACGACTGGTGTACGATTTATGATTATCCCACTTGTCACGATACAGCGCTGACTGACGCATGATACGGTCAATACGTACGGGATTATTACCCGTCCAAAACGCTAAGTGTTGAGCAAGTGCAGCATCCGCAGATGAACGGTCATATTCATCACCTGAACCACTGGGGTATGTTGCAGCAAGTACCGCAGCGTTACCCGTAAACAAGTCTTCAAATGTAGCCTTACCACCGAACACACCTTGTGCTGACTTACTGTTCATAGCAAGCTGTATCAGTTCAGCGTCGTCGGTTGGCCCCGCCCATCGTGAATCGGATACGTCTTCCCACTCACCAACCTCATTCACATCATCTGATTGTTGCCAGTACCATTCAATCGCTTGGTGTAGCATAGCGGTGTGGTCAGTGTCAGCGTTACCAGTGGCCTGATTACCCGTCAGAACAATAAAGCGTTCAGCGGTGTACAACTCCATGTTCAGTTCTTTATTCTTACACTTGTGTTCGGGTTCGACGCCTTGGTAAGTACCGAAAATGTGTAACGCTTTACCCGATGCGCTTATTTCGACGTACGCACCTGGGAACGTTTGACAGAGTGTTGTCGAAATAGCCGACCATTGACCATTCTGAAAACAATCATCAATATCGATGCAGAAATACGGATCATTATGAGTAAGCACAAAAGCAACACAATAACTTTCACCGCACGCTTGCGCCATTTGCAACGCATGGTTGTAACTGGTGTGGTGCTTTGTATCGTGCGCATTGATACCCAACTCTAAAGTATGTGGACAAGCAGGGATCTTGTCGAACTTATTTGGTATGGCGGTAGGTATCAGCTTACTTATTATAAATTGGTTGCTGTTAAACATATTTCACGTCTACGGTCCGGTGTCAATTTCATTACCTGGTTATCGTTATTAGCGATACCTTGTAACATGATTTCAGGTATATCCTTCTCAATTGCGTGACGCATTACCGCACGTTTCAATTGATTCATGGTACCGAAATACTTGTTCACTGTTCCCGTCGCGACATCCGCACGCTGTGCTATATCCGCACGTTGAATGTTCATATAACCCACCAGCTTGGCGCATTCAACGGCGGCATTAAGAATTAGTTCACGTTTTGCGTCTTTCATAATCCCGCTTCATTTAGTAAGAGTTTAATATCCGCTTCAACCCGTTTAATTATACGGTCGCCGTGCTCATGACCTTGTAAATCATCGAACACGGTTTGAAGCAAGTCATAAGCCGAATCACGTTGTTCAGTAACGTCAACTAGGCTTTGCATTAGTCTGCTTATATCGTCCATAGTCAGATATTAGACGCGAGTGACGCGGGTGTCAATGTTTGTTTAAGAATGTGAGCAATTACGTCAACCGTCCAACCATTCATAAAAACTCCCATGTAAACCCTCCCGCGCTTTTCCTTTCGCCTTTTGCCGCTTTTAGTATTGTTGTTGAGTACTTTAACCCAACCGAAAAGGCCGCCTCTTTTGCCGTGCCGTAAACAACTCCGCTCTCCTTGCATCTAACTTTTGTTGCAGATGGGTTTTTGTCGCCAGATATAGCTTTAACTCTTGCCTTGGTCATCTTTTCTATATGCTCTCTGGTTAAACTTTTACCATAAAATGGATTTTTATCTCCAATTCTTCGTTTTGCTAAGTTAGATAGATTTTTCCTTGCTTTTGGGTTGTTTTTGTAGAACTTAACCCTTGACTCTCTTGCTTTTTCTACCTCAGCCCTTGTAGGCTTTCTCCCAAGTTTACCCTCACCCCCTTTCGTCATATTGTAACCGTCACCAAACGAGCCTAGTTTTTCAATCCACTTAATCTCCATTTTGTTTAGCTCGTCCTCACTCTTGCAAATGCATAGAACATCTTTTTTGAAGTTCTCTTTCCCATGCTTTTTTATTGCCGCTTTTATCGCCACTCCTGAGCCGTAATAAATATTTTCTATACTCTTGCATGTGTGCTTGCCTACGTAGACCTTTCCATTCAAAAGATTTGTTATCTTGTAAATATACATAATCATGAGTGATCCTCTTTTAGTCCACCCATTATAATTGCTATGTCCATTCGTTGCAAGATAGGATATGTCTTATAACTTCCACAGTAAAACCATTCCCAAGCATCTTGTATAATTGCGTATTAGACATCCCACTATTTAGAAACTTATAAATATAATATTCAGGCGTGGTTTGTAATCTAGCGCATTCACGTACTGTCAGTTTTCTATAATTCACACTGTTTAAGTTACAATCTGCAACTGATGGGAAAACTAACTGACGACGAGATTTGTTAAAATAATGGTTAGGATTACCACCTTTCCCATAATTTGCATCGATACAATATGATTTATCTCGGTCTACCACACCACTTTCTAAGATATCAGCCAGCACAATACCTTTATCTTCTGGCTGTTCAACTTTCCAATTACACCAGTAATAACGTTGCCGACTTTGAGCGCTGACTAAAGCACTGTCTATGAAGACAGGGTCTACGCCCAACGCTGTTGTGATCATATCTAAATTAACTTTAGACATTTTAACGTTTTCTAGCATATAACGAACGTTAGGATTGTATTTTTTGACATGTTCAACGATTTCAACAAACACCCAAAATAAGTGAGAGTGACTTAAAAACTCACCACCTGAAGCTTTAATAGCGTGATACATGGGTAATGAATTTACAATTATCTCCACACCATCAAGTGTTGCGTTAGTGCCGCCATGTCTACCTGAAGAACTAAAACCTTGACATGGTGAACCCCCCATCACTAAATCTATCGTTGACCAGTCAATATCCCATGTGCGCCACTCGGTGACACTACCTAGTTGAATGGTGTTAGGAAAAACATGTTGCGTTACTTTAATAGGATCTGGTTCAACTTCAGACGCATAGTAAATTTCTGGTTCAATTCCTATATTATTTAGTGCTATTTGACCACATGACATACCATCGAATAAACTCAATACTTTCATGATATCCACCATAGTACCGCTAAACAAACCCATACAGGTAAACCTGCGCCAATAATAAATAAAAACACCGTTGACCACTTTAATTTCACACTCAATACATACCCGTCGAGAAACATGCGTCACCTCCCATACTTATGACAAGTTCAATGAAACGTAACTGTGCTTGTTCCCGTTTGGTACCGGTGTACTTCCATCCAGGCTTTTTAACCTCACGTGCTGTGAACTGACCGATGATGTGACCAACGTGTTCCGGTTGCATCACGACACGGCGTATACCGATACGGTCTGACGACTTGGTTAATTTATTCATCGCCGGTGTGTCATTGGCAATACCGTAGCGAACCGGTGCAGTTTGATACCCACATTCGGGGCATTTCGCTTTAGTGGCGCCAACGTTGTTACGCCACAACACGTCGCCAGCTTGGGCCGCTTGTAACGCTAGGTGTTTACTGGCACCCTGCTCGGTGGTTGCACCATCTGGTACCGCTGGTGGTTGACGGTCGGCGTGTGTCATAGCGACCAGTTCATCTAACGCGACTTGTGGTATTCCCCACCGCTGCGCCCATTGTGTTAAAATAATCACTCTTGCTCCTTTCGTAGTTGTTCAAGTATATGACGTGAAGCGCTTCTAGCATGACGGTCTACCATCACGTTAAAATGACTTATCGCCGTAGCGGTATTATTTTGGACATTAGGTTCTCTAGGTTTTTCGGTAGTTAACCCCGCAAGAAAACACCTATACGCAACAGTTTCAATAGCTGAATTGTACTCAGAGTTTCTACCTAGTGCCGAACCCAAACGGCTTCGTAACTCCATAGATTCTCGTTTGTTTTCTTTCTCTAGCTCAGCAACACGCTCTATGTGAGAATCAAGCTGGCAGCTAAGAATGCTTTCACGCTCATTAGACTCTTTTAATTCGTCTTGGCATGATTCAAAAGCTGAGAAAAGCGCTTTGTAATCTTCCTTAGCCTTTGCTAGTTGCTCTTTGACGCATAACAAGTCTTCATGCAAGTTATACACTACGGAATTGCTATTGGTCTCTGCCAGCTTTTGAATGTCTTCGTTTGTTTTATCATCTGACCACAATGTCATTCTCAATCTCCTTTGTTCGTTTTGTAGATGGTTGTAACGAGTATTAAGTCGCGACTTCTCGGCACCCCGTTCGAGGTGTTATCCGTCTCGGTCAAGTTCAGCGCGTCCGCTATCCCCTACAACCATCTACAAAACGCCCTATTACTAGGAACGTTTCAGTTTCCTTCTCATTTCTCGCACTTCGGGAAAAGTGCGGAATACGTATTCAACCTGGTTTACTGTTAGACCTGTGCGGTGTGCTACGGTCTTATTGGTAGGGTAAAGTTTAGCGTTATTCAACACCCAACAAACTTTAACGCGTCGTTGCTTCAGTGACAGCGTGGGTTCGTTGGGTGTTGAATAACGCTAAACTTTACCCTACCATTTGAGGTAATCGTCCATATACGACGTTTCAGACGCTGCGCCACCAACACTGTTCCAGTGCTTTTTAAGGTAGCGTGACAATCGTGCTAAGTCGGTGGGTAAAGCGCCAGGTTTCATGAACAGACGTTGACGGGCCATGAATACGTTGTAACGTAAATCCCACGCTAGACGACTGTAATGTGGTGGTGGTATATCATCAGTTCCAATAATCCCTAATGTTCGTGCGTTATCCCAAATTGAATCACCGTGTAACCACGTGTCGTCGTGTGTTTTTACTTCCATTTGAATCAAGCCCCACGCTGGTCCAGTGGGCCATTGTTTAAGGAATTCACCACGACGTGATTCGTGAGCGATAATCATCATAATCGCCGTTTCACCAGACGGACCATTCGGGATTTCTGCGAGTGTCGGTCTAACCACTAAATCTAGTAACTGTTGTTTGTTCATTGTTCTTCAATGCTCCATTTTGTTGCAACTGCTTTTGTTAGGTAGCGTTGCTCGTAAACGTATTGCTGAAACGCACGGTCGGCTATCTCGGTATCCATGGCTTCAACGGTATAGCGGTATTCGTCACCACCTTTAAACTTGGCGTGACATTGGTACACGTTTGTCATTTCATTTCACTTTTCTTATCGTTGTAACCGGCCCAAAACCAATGAACCAACTCAATCTTAGTTTGACCGTATGGGCACACCGGTTTAGTCTTCATTGCTGCTTGTTCGCCTTTGCGATAGGCTGCGTGTGCGGTTGATAGTTTCTCGGACATAATTCAATTCCCTCTTAACGAATTCATCGAATGGTGCGCAATGTTTAGTACGTGACGCCAGGGCAGTGTAGCGCTGGGCTACGGTTAACTGCTCCAGCGTCTTACATGAGTGGATAACGTCACATACGCGTTTAGTTAATGACGTCATAGGTTTCACTTATGTACTGATCAAATTCAGCCGGTGTACAGTTTAAGTAGTGAGAATATTCAGCGAGTAGTTTGTATTCTTTTTCACTTATCGTCGGCTTGATTGGTTTTAGTGAATCAGAGTTATGACGCAAATATTCACCGCGCTCGTTAATTACAATGATAACACCGTTGACGTCAGGCTCTTTTACATGAATCTTGCATAATTCGCCCGCGTTTGTTCTATGCGTCCACTTCTCGCCATCTTGCTCTTTCACATAAGCGTCGAATTGTTTGTAGTCGCACACAATATAGCTGTTGCATTTATTGAAAGAACTTTTATCCCAAACTACAAAGTTACCAGTCTCAAGGTTTATACCGATAGCGCAAGCCTTCTTACTAAAAGAAGAAGGCCATACACCATTAGCCCACTCCACCGCATCCGCAACGGTTTTCTTTGTTACGAATGCTTCCATGTATCGCTCGCACTTGTCGCTCTGCCCGATGTAGTGAGCAAACTCCCTTACCGCCGCTTGCGCATTATCATTCCAATCAACCATCATTTTTCCTCCATTACGTAAGGTGCGCCAGCGATACAGATGACGCAGATTATCGCTACGAGTATCATATCGCGTTCAACCGCCATACCGCAGAAGAACGCACATAACAGCATAAAACCTTGTGTGAATTTACTCATTTTAACCAACTTCCTCTTAGTACGTATGTAGACATTACCCTCGTCATCCACATGCGCATCGTTATCGAGCCACATTCAGATTACCACCACTAGGTTTCGTCCAAACGTTACCATCGGAATCAATCAGTGCACCTTTTTTAATCCATCGGTGCAGTTGGGTTTCGCTTTTGCCTGTTTGCTTGGCGGCGTTGTAGACTGAGTTATACTTATCACCTATGTGTTGTTGCAATGTTTTCATTTGCATTCTGGTATATCCTTTTCTGTTCCTGGTTCACACTTGTAACAACAGTCAACTGGGGATCCTCCACTGAAAATCCACTGAAGGACTCTCCCTTCATGTCTAGGCTTTGGCTTTGCTGCGCATCTAGGGCTAGGCTCGCTTACCTCTATGTTAAGAGCATTAACCCCTCTTCTTTGGTTTGAAACCTTATGCTTGTAAGGGCAGGCCATTATCGGCCCGCCTCTATAACTCCATAAGCGTTTACACGCCTAACAAAGATAGAAGTCTGGTCATTGCGCGAGAAGGGATAAGCAACAATATCTGAATCTTCAACGCCAAGCGTATCTGTAAGATATCCATCTTGCAAAGCAATGGAAATAGCATCCTGCTCGCTTGCTGCGTAAACGTGAATGCAATCCATGGAATCGAACTTGTTGTAAACGTGAAACATATAAATCTCCAAATAAGTGGTTGGCTTGTTGAGTTTATGATTTAAGTATACTTACTTTTTAGATTAGTGCAATACTTTTTTGTGTTTGTATTGCCATGGTGGATCTGCGCAGATAACTTTATACATGAGTCGCCTCCAACAATTGAGCCGTTGCCGGTGCAGGTTCGGCGCCATGGTAATAGACGTCGTGAGCATCTTTGTAGCCTAGCTTGATTAATTCGTTTGGTGTGAGTTGTAACGCGTCGATAGCTTCAGTCCAGGGTGTCACGTAACGTACATCTTTAATACCCGTTCGAGTGATACACCGTTCGAGTATGGCAAGTTGTACGTCGTCGTTGAACTCAGACAGTTCAGGGTAACGTTCTTTCCAATCGTGATAATGAATGGGCCGTTGCAGCTTGAATGAATACATACTGATTGAGCCGTACACTTTTTCCAGTCTTTCCACAACTTTCGACGGTGCAGTGGTGTAGTTGTTGTTCCAATTGACGACGGTTCGAAGTGATACATCCATCATTTTACTAACATCTTCATTAGTTAGGTTGCACTTCAAGCGCAATATTCGCATTAACATAAGTTTCGCCATTTTTGAGTGATTGCATTAAATGTGAAAGGTTTTAAATCATCTATAAATTATAACATAGCGTTTAATTATGCAATATGCTCAGGTTATCATGAAATACGTTGCACTAAAAGTGAAAAATATCCAGTGAATTACCCGTACTTTTCGGTTTGTACTGGGGTACTGGGAGTGCACGGTTGGCGCGGTGTGTAGCGATATCTACCCATAACCCCAGTACTTTCTTAATAATAAGAGAAATAATAAATATATAGAGTGTATGTGTACAGCGTACGACCGTAGAACGTTGTGGTGTGGGTGCTCCGCCAGACGAATTTGGCAACTTGTACTGGAATGGACTATCGAATGGTCTGTAGCCCTTATAGGACGCGGACTCCCATGACCCCAGTATGGTACTGGGTGGTACTGGGGTGTACTGGGTAGGGGTTTTTCGTTCGATAAATTAGAATGTTTGCGGTGATTGGGTACTGAATGTACACTGTGACTAAACCGTCAAACATGGGGTATTACGCAATGCGTGACTACACATTGAATCAAATTAAACGATTTGTCAAAGAATACATAAAAGATTACGACCATTATCGTGCTGCTATGAATACCGACATTGAACTGGATGATGTTAACGAGTTGATTGTTAACGAAAAGTTTGTGGAATTACTTACCAATCCGGTGAATACGCAAGGACAACAACCATTCGAACGCGTTGAAGAAATTAAATATGATTTGTGTAATTGGGTGAGTCATGGCAAAACGTTGGCCGATTTTTGTCGTCAAGACGGTGTTCCTAAACCCGCTACACTGTATAAATGGATGGAACAAGACGAAGTGTTCAGTAGAGAATTTGCACATGCGCGTAAAACAGGTTACGACATGATTGCAATGGATATGCTGCGAATAGCTGATACACCCGTCGATGAATACATCCGTGAAATGACTGAAGAATCTAGCACGAACGGTTCAATGACACGTGAGAAAATTACCAAGAAAGACGCTACACAACACCGTAAGATGCAGATTGATACGCGTAAATGGTTGCTCGGTAAGTGGGACCCAAAACGCTACGGCGACGTGTTAAAGGCGCAAGTCACCGGTAAAGACGACGGACCGATACAATCCGAAACGAATGTTAATGTTGACGATGAAGCGTTGGCGCGTAAGTTGGCGTTCATACTTCAGAAAGGTGCGAACAAATGAGTCTATTTGATGAACTGATAGAGCGAGTGAACGGATTGTCTGAAAAGGAACGCGCTGACCTCGTTGACGAAGTGGAACAGGCCACCAGCGGTCAGAAATGGTTTCCCAATGAAGGACCACAGACTGACGCGTATTTCTCTGAAGCATTCATCACGTTGTACGGTGGGGCCGGTGGCGGCGGGAAAGGTCTGTTACCCGATGAAAAAGTTATCACACCATTCGGTTATCGAAAGATGTGTGACTTAAAAGTGGGCGACCGTGTACTTGCATCATCCGGTACAATGTCACAAGTCATAGGTGTGTATCCTCAACCTGTACAACAGACTTACAAAGTGACATTTCACGATGGTGGTGAAATTATTACTGATGGGCCGCATAAGTGGAATTACTCTGTTTCGGGTAAACCCACATGGCGTAAATCCGGCTTGAAATGGAAAGTCGGCACAACTGCTCAAATGATGCAGATGATTGAAGATGGTCGAACGTTGATGATACCACTTTGCGAACCGTTGAAGTTGAATAAGACTTATCGATTCGAGCAACGTAAACTAGACCCTTACGTGTTAGGTTTACTACTAGGTGATGGTTATATCGCGCAGTGTGGTAAACCTGATTCTAATGTGAAAATATCATTCACAACTGTTGATGATGAATTACGTACCGCGTTACCTGGGGAATGGAAGACTGACGGTCCGTGCGGTTATCGTGTAGTAGGTGATTATCGTAAAACTTTAATCGAATCACTCACCGCTTTAGGTTTGAATGGGTGTACATCAGAATTTAAGTTTGTACCAGAACCTTACAAACTCAACAATGTTGATGACCGCTTTGCCATCTTACAAGGTCTTATGGATACGGATGGTACAGTTACTGATGATGGTAAAGCTTATTTCACATCAGTCAGTAAGCAACTTGCAGAAGACGTTAGATGGTTGGTATTTTCACTAGGCGGTCGTGCCACAATCACAACCAAACGTGGCGCGTATCGTGACAGTAATGGTGAACTTGTTAACTGTAAAACGAGTTACAACGTTTACATAAGAATGCCTGATAATTCGGTATTGTTCCGTTTATCTCGTAAGGTGAAACGTTGTGGATTGTCGAATGGTGGTAAAGGTGAGTTGAAGCGTCGCATTAAGTCAATCGAACCGCACGGTGAAGCTGCGACAATCTGTATCGCTATTGACCATCCATCATCATTGTACGTTGCTGGCGATGACCTTATCGTGACGCATAACTCAGATTGTGGATTAGGTCTAGCATTTACCGCGCATCAACGTTCGTTAATCATGCGTCGCAAGTATACCGACTTGTCCGGTTTAACCGAACGTGCCATTGAAATAAACGGTACACGTAAAGGTTTTAACGGTAGCGCTCCACCTAAGCTGACGACTGAAGACGGTCGATTGATAGAATTCGGTGCTGCACAACACGTCGGTGATGAGGCCAGCTGGCAGGGTAGGCCACACGATTTGTTATACCTCGATGAAGCTGCGCAATGGGCTGAGTCACAAGTGCGCTATCTCATGGGCTGGGTTCGTAGTGCTACACCTGGGCAACGTTGTCGTGTTGTGTTAGGTAGTAACCCACCGTTAAGCGATGAAGGTGCTTGGATGATTTCAATGTTTGCACCATGGTTGGACGACCGACACCCTAACCCTGCTAAACCTGGTGAGTTACGTTGGTACCTGACTGATGGTGGTGAAGATGTTGAAGTGAACGGCCCTGGCGCATACGTGTTTAACGGTTCCGATTATGTACGGTCTGAACTACCTGAAGACCATCCCGACGTGCTGGTGGCATTGTCACGAACGTTCATACCGGCCAAGCTGAAAGATAACCCTACACTGATGCGCAATGCTCAGTACAAAGCACAACAAGACGCATTACCCGAACATCTACGTGCAGCTATCCGTGACGGTAAATTCAACGCGGCACGTGAAGACCATGAATTGCAACTTATACCTAGTGAATGGATTCAGGCGGCGATGGACAGATGGACTGCACAACCACACAACAAAGCACCACAATGTGCCATAGGTGTTGACCCTGTTCGTGGTGGTAAAGATAACCTAATCATTGCACCGCGTTACGACGGATGGTACGCGCCACTGTTCAAAATGCCTGGTAAGCAAGTCAATGACGGACTCACTATCGCATCTGAAATACTGAAACACCGCACCGATAACAGCATCATCGTGATTGATATGGGCGGCGGTTACGGTGGTTCACCCTATGACAGTCTTATCACTAATATCAACGAAGACTACGTTATCCAGCACAAAGGTAGCGAGAAGACGCACGAACGAACGAAGACGGGCCGACAAGGTTTCTACAACCGTCGCGCACTGGTCTATTATCGTTTCTATGAAGCACTGGACCCAACGCAACCAGGTGGTTCATCGATAGCATTACCACCTGATCCGTTCCTCATGGCACAGTTGTGTTCCATTCGTTTAAAACAAGACGATGTAGATATCATTCAACTTGAACCTAAAGTGGATCTAGTGAAGCGTACTGGTCAGTCACCGGACGAAGCTGATGCTGTTGTTATGGCATGGTCAAAAGGTGCGAAACAAGATAACTTTCGTGGTGGTTGGGAAAACGCACCGAACCCGCGCAGCCGTCAACGCGCTGTTAAACGTACACCGCGTAGCGCTGGAAGATTTGACAGTAAACGTTACAATAGATAACAATGAGTGAAAATTACACAATAGGAAAAGTATCATGTCTGGCGTTAGTAAAGCATTTAACAAGGTAATGAATGTGTTCGGAATGGGTGTGCCTGAAACACCTAAAATTGAAGACCCGAAGGCCGCACCAGACGTTGATGATGCGAGTCGTCAAGCTGGTTTGGAACGTGATGCTATGCGTCGTCGTCAAGGACGTGGTCGCACTGGTACCATTTTAAGTGAGAGTGATAAACTTGGCTAAGATGACGGTCGAACAAGTTAAGAAGCAGATTGACCACCTGTTTGAAAAGCAATACCCCGTACTGTCGTTGTGGCAGACGTTGGCCGACCATTTCTACCCTGAACGTGCCGACTTCACCACAACGCGTAACGTGGGTGACGAATTAGCTGATGGACTAATGAACACGCAACCGGTACTTATGCGCCGTGATTTGTGTAACTCATTCAGCGCCATGTTACGTGATGGGGATTGGTTCAAGATTCAAACGGCTGGTGGTTCGACCGACCATAGCGGTAACATGTGGTTAGACTTCGCACGTAAGCGACTCATGACTATGATGGGTGGAAATAATAAAACGTTTGTGCGTGCTACCAAACAAGGCGACCACGATTACGGTACATTTGGTCAGTGTGTTATCAGTACAGAACTGAACAAACAGCGCAACGGTCTACTGTATCGTAATTGGCACTTGCGTGACTGTGCTTGGTTTGAAGATGAAGACGGTTCAGTGGGCGGTGTTGCACGTAAATGGAAACCGTCCATCCACCAGCTAATTGCGGTATTTGGTGAAGATAAAGTACACCGTCGCATTGTTGAACGTAGTAAACGTGAACCATTCGCTGAATGTGAAATCCGTCACTTTGTAATACCGGCCCGTATGTACGGTGATGAATCAATCAACACACCTTACGTGTCACTGTTCATCGATGCTGACAACAATCACCTGATTGAAGAAGTGGGTATTAATCACCGTTACTACACGGTGCCACGTTTTCAAACTATCGCCGGCGCACCGTATGCATATAGCCCTGCGACTATCACAGCGTTACCCGATGCGCGTACGCTTCAGGCCATGACGTTTACACTGATGGAGGCTGCGGAACGTTATGCACGACCTCCCATCATTGCAACAGAACGTGCCGTTCGTAGTGACATTGACTTATCCAGTGACGGTATCACTTGGGTAGATGATGAATACGATGAGAAACTTGGTGCAGCGCTTCGAACCCTGCAACAAGACCGTGGCGGTTTCCCAATCGGTAAAGACGCTCAGTTGTCCATCATCGCTACACTTCAAAGCGCGTTCTATCTGAACAAGATTACGTTACCACCTATCGGTAACGAAATGACAGCGACTGAAGTTATCGAACGAATGAAGCAGTATCGTCGCGAAAACTTACCACTGTTTGCGCCAATCGAATCGGAATACAACGGTTCATTGTGTGAAATCTCGTTCGAAATCGCCATGGCTGGTGGATTATTAGGTTCGCCGTATGATATTCCTGAATCATTACAATCCAGTGAAATTGAATTCAAGTTCAACTCACCATTGTCTGAATCACAGGAAGAAGAAAAAGCAACACAGTTTGCACAAGTATCTCGTATGCTTGCTGAAGCGGCACAGTTTGACCAGAACGTTGTTGATAACATTGACTTCGATGTGGCGTTACGTGATGCCTCACGCGGTGTCGGTGTTCCGAACATGTGGATGCGTGCCGTTGACGATATCATGGCACGCCGTGAACAACGTCAAGTTGAAGCGCTGGCACAAACGGCTCTACAAGTTGAAGCGGGGCAATTATGAGATTCGGGCAAGCATTAGACGACGTGTTCAAGTATGGTCACACCATGCGTCGTGAGTGTTGGAATGATGAGTTACACGTCGGGTATCGATTGCCCGATGGTCGCTCAGACTTAACCACTGGTTACTTTTACGTGAAGTGTGACGACGTTACAGCACCTTACATTCCCGACGCATTGGACATGACCGCACACGACTGGGTAGTTGACGAATGAAAAACGATAAGCCAATATCTGTACAGACTCCACCGCTCACCGTTGACGAAGAACGCGCAGTTAAAGCGTTATGGCGCGGTGATGCAACGGAATACCAGCAACGTTTAGCGTTAAAAGTTATCGTGAACAAACTGTGTCGTGCTGACGACTTGTTATATGTTCCTGGCAGCTTTGACGAAACCGCATTCTTACAAGGCCGTGCGTTTGTGGGTAAGCGTATTATGCAAGTTCTAAATAAACCATTAGAAAAATTAGAGGATACCGCCAATGAAGATTCGTAACTTTACACATCGTTACTTGAACGTTGAGCCAGGGCAAGAAGGTGCTCCACCACCGGCTGACCCTGCACCTGAACCAACACCTGAACCGACTCCACCAGTTGAAACACCACCACCGGCTGACCCTGCGGCTGACCCTGCACCTGAACCCGTCAGTATGTTCGATAATGTACCTGAAGACTGGCGTACACAGATGGTGGAGTCGTTAGGTATTGAAGATGATGCTGAACGCGAGAAGGTTGAAAAGATGTTCAGCCGTGTGACAGATATCAAGTCACTGGCCAAGAACTACGTTGAAGCACAGAAGACCATTCGTTCAGGTCAGAAAACTGATGCAGGTTTGCCAGAAAACCCAACTGACGAACAGTTGAAAGAGTACCGTGAAACGAATGGTATCCCTGAAACACCTGAAGGTTATGAACTGCAATTAGCTGACGGTTTAGTGTTAGGTGAAGATGACAATCGGATCATGGAAGATGTGTTCAAAGCAGCACACGAAATGAACTTACCATCTGAACAGATTAACGCACTAACTAATGCGATGTTAGAAGCGCGACAACGTGAAGAACAAGCCTACATCCAGCAAGATGGGTTAGACCTTCAAACCGCTGAACGTCAACTACGTGAAACGTGGGGTCACGATTACCAGTCTAATGTGAACATGATACGCGGTCTGATGGAACAATTACCTGAAGCGGTGCGCGATGATTTCATGTCGGCCCGTCTTCCAAACGGTATGGCGATGTTTTCATCACCCCAAGTGGCTAACTTCTTCGCTGATATGGCGCGTAAGGTTAATCCGTCTGCGACGGTTGTACCGAACAGTGATAACCCGTTACAGTCTATCAATGAAGAAATTAAGAAGCTTGAAAGTAAGATGGGCACCGATGAATGGTACAAAGATGCCCAGTCGCAAAAGCGTTATCAGGATTTAGTTACGGCACGTGACCGTATGAAATAGAATGTGTGCCCCGCTAGTCGGGGCTTTTTTATTCGTAAACGTCTTCCAAATTTGTAATTTTTGTTTCAGGGTTGAAAAAGTCTACATCAAAACCTTCCCATTTTGCTTTAGTCACAAAACCGTAAAAATTTGTAATTTCTACACCACAAGCTTTGAAACAAACCTGAACAATTACATCATTCATTTCGAAAGCTTCTAAGTCTTGTCTATGTCTGAATATAACAATATCTATATCCTTTCTTTCACCTTCTTTATAAAGTAAACCACCGGATAAAGCTGGAAATAATCCTACGGTTTTTAACAATGGGTATAACTGTTTACATAAACGTACACCATCTTCAACTGTTGCTATTTTTGACATTTTTAAATCCTCTTAGGTTCGACAGGTTTATCATAGTAAAGAATGACGCGTAGGTCAATTCATTGTATTAGAGAATGACCCACGCGTCAATTTATATTAAATTTGACAATAGTTTATAACTTGTTCAATACTGTTACACATTGACACAATGACCCCTATGCGTGACAGCGTGACCCCACCTTGTGGCCAACTCACAAAATCGCAATGTAGGCTAACTCTATGTGTGATACTCAACATACTTTTAGTTAATTTTTTGGAGATATTGAAAATGGCTGATTCAGCGTTTCAAACTATGTATCGCCAGGAATTCATTGCTGGTTTTGAAAAGCGTCAATCGCTCGTACGTCACACTACTGTGACTGAAACCGAAGTGAACGGTAATGAAGCTGTATTCCTGGTAGCGGATTCAGGTGGTGCGACTGCGGTAACACGTGGTAAGAATGGTGACATCCCTACACGCCCTGATAACTTGAACCAGTTCACCGTGACACTTAAAGAATGGCACGATGTACCGGAACGTACCAACTTCAACATTTTCGCATCACAAGGTAATGGTCGTAAGATCATGCAGCAAACGTGTATGTCTGTTATCAACCGTAAGATTGACAACGATATCTACACCGCGCTAAGTGCTGCTACAAATACTTGGGGTTCGGCTGCGGTTGCAACATTAGCACTTATCAAGAAAGCTAAGACTAAGCTTGGTAACGCGTTCGCAACACACGATGCGCCGGTGTTCGGTGTAATCACACCAGCATTCCACGGTGAATTGATGGGTTTTAAAGAGTTCGCATCAGCCGACTACGTAAACATGAAACCGTTCGAAGGTGTGGGTAAAGACCGTGCGTTCTCATGGTACGGTATCAACTGGATTGTTGACGCTGGTTTACCTGGTACCGGTACAGATTCAGCGGTGTGCTACATGTACTCGCAGAACGCTATTGGTCACGCGTGCGACATGGAACGTATTCAAACGCTTGTTGGTTACGATGAAAAGAACGACAAGTCATGGGCACGTTGTACAGCGTACATGGGTACCAAGCTGTTGCAGAACAGCGGTGTAATTAAAATGCCACACGCTGAACTAGCGTTGTCGCAGTAATATAGGAGATTAGGCAAATGGCTTATTCAACTAACAATCCACCGGCCCTAGTGTCGCAGATGGTTGGTAAGAACGGTGGTTCTAAGTGGATGTACGATAGTGCTGACGCTGCGACTGTTGTTCGTGCTGACGGTTACATCACGGATGGTGCTGACTTGGGTATGAAAGTCGGTGACACTGTTGAACAGATTGACACCGCTGGTGGTACTGTTCATCACCAATACACTGTTGTTGCTGTTAATTCTAACGGTAGTGTGGACTTGTCAGACGGTACAGCGGTTTCAACCACTGACACTGACTAATTAAGTTTGGCGGTCGGGGCCACCTTCGGGTGGCTCTTTACCATTGGGTAGCGGGATGCTGCCCCTTTTTGGAGATATACCATGCAACCAATTCTACCAGGCGATTTCGGATTAGCTGAACACAGATTCAGCGTGTTTTCGTGCATCATTGCTGCGAGTATCACAGTCGATACAATCACTAGCCCTGAACTATTTGTAAATGTCGCATCAAAGTTGAGCGAAGGTGACGAAATCCGCGTTGTCGCTGACGACCAATCTTTTGTGGCCAAACTATTCGTAACGTTTGTTCGCGGTACTGATGTACGCGTCAAGGTGTTGGAGTTCTACGAGTTTGAAGAAAATGAAGATATCGACGAACCCGACGACCGTTACAAAATTTCCGTACGTGGTGCGAAGCGAGTTTGTGTTCAAGACTTACAAACTGGTGAGTTCATTCTTGAAAACTTACCGGACAAGAAAACCGCACACCGTGAACTGGATGACTACATTCGCGCTATGAATCGATAAAGAGGTTGAATCATGTTGGTACATACTTTAGATACGAATGACCAAATTGAATCAGTAACGGGTGGACAATACGTAGTTAGCACTTTTCTAAATGGTGGCACCGCGTCATTAGAAACACAACTTAACGGATCTAACCGTTGGTCTAATGTGGGTACACTGTCAGATGGTCAACCACAAACTTTAACGTTGGGTACGTCCAGTAAAGTGAAGCTTACAAAGACGGGTTCAGCGGTTGTAGAGTTGTCGAAATGACGTTGTTATCACCTGTTTTAAGTGATGCGTTGAATCCAGCATTAAGTGGTGGTACCGGTGCTGCACCTGAACAACGGTACTTCACTACTTTTCAAGGAACAAATTCACACCACATACAATTCCCTGATATATCATTACCGACAGACTCCGAATGGGAAGTAACAGTAGTGGCAGCAGTGCCTGACCAAGGCGCGTACTTGTTAGCTGATAGACTAAACTCAGATGGACAGTCACGTTTTGGTCTATTAAACGATGGTAGAACTTTCGGATTGTCTGATGAAATAAGTGCCATTGGAGGAGACACAATGGGTCTCAAAGGTGGTAATAAACTACGTGTAATGAAAGCAGTTGCAGACTCAGGTAATATAAACGTAACTATAAATAGTACATTAGTACATTCCTACGGTGTAGGTAATTCTACACCTGTACTGAACAGCATTGGTAGACAATACAACGGACAAACTGGCGTACCTCCTATGATGGGCGTAATATCCCTGGTCCAAATAGAGAAGGCCGGTATATTAGTGCTGGATATGCCGATTAATCAGGAATACACACCATCGAATAACACTGTATTAGATCTGTCTGGTCAAGGTAATCATGGCACGTTCGTAGGTATTGAGGACGGTGATAGCAAACTTTACACTCAAAACGAAAATGGTGACTGGGTGTCAGGTGAAGAAACACTAGGCGGTATAAATAATTAATAGTTCACGGTCGTCAAACATTATCAACTAAACAAGGTATTACAACATGGCGCTAGACCAATTAGCTATCTACAACGGTGCGTTACAGTTAATTGGTTCGCGCCGTTTAGCCTCATTAACTGAAGATCGTGAAACTCGATACGAGCTCGACGAAATATGGGATTTGAAACCTTCCCACTACTGCGGCGAATTAGTTAAACCTTTATTCGCTACAAAGCTTGTAAAACTCGCATCACCAACCACCAGCACTGTTCACGATTACGAGTATGTACACACGCTACCTTCAGGGTATGTGGATATCGTATCACTTCATCAAGATGGTAAACTCGACCAGCGTGTTGAACGTTTCGTACGCGACGCTAACACTATTCTTTGTGAACTACCCATCGTATATCTACGTTATGTAGAAAAGTCGTTGCTGGATGATTTAAACAACTGGAATGCTTCATTCACGCGGTTAATCATTGCGTATATGGCTTTCGAGCTTTCAGAACGAATCAAACCAGATGTTTTAGATAAAGTGTCACAGGTTTATCAAGAACGTCTTAAAATCGCAGTTGAATCAAATCAGGGTGATGAACCACTTGTTCGGCCCGTCAACAGCGCTAATGATGATTTCAAACTCAGCTTGTACAATAACGCGTTAATCGCTGCGTCACTACCACGACTTAAATCATTAACCGATGATTCTGATGCTCGTTACAATTTAGACGCGATATGGGCACTTGAACCACATTTATACAGTGCTGAACTTGTTAAGCCTCGATTCGCCACCAAGACTGTTCAACTGAATATGTCGGTGGAGTCTGACCAGCATGAACTAGACAACGTGTTTGACTTACCTGAAAACTTTGTCGAATTGGTTGGTGTGTTCAGTGACCCACGACTCGACCAACCTGTTGCACGCTTTATCCGTGAAGGTGACACCATAGCGTGTGAATATCAAACGATTTACGTACGCTACATCGACGGTTCACTGTTAGATGATTACGCTAATTGGACGCAGACGTTCACACGTGTTGTTTACAACTATATCGCTAAACTTCTAACTGAACGTAACCCTGAAGCGGCCGGTAGACTTGAATTTGTTGAACAACAATTCGCAACCGCGTTAAGCACGTCCGTTGCTAGTGAAGGTGCTGACGAACCAGCTACCCGTAGTAAGAAATCAACATTCACACTCACACCACAATGGTTAGCGATTTACAACGACGCGTTACTGATATTAGGTGAAGAACACTTGGTGAACATTGAAGATGATTCACAGCGTCGTTCAATATTAGACATTTGCGTAAACTCAGGTGTGGTTGAATCGGTACTTGAAGATATCGGGTGGCATTGGGCAACTACATCGATGCGTATCACCAGTGACCCTGCACTTGAAACTGAATGGGGTTATCAGTACGCGCATCATTTACCTACCGACTTACATCGATTTGACGGGGTGTGGTATGACGAATACATGCAAACACCTATCAAACATTACACAGATGAAGCGGGTGTGTTGATGTGCAACGTGGATGAAATCTTCATCAAGTACGTATCATCTGATTGGTTACAATTTCCTGAAAAGTGGAAACCTTCGTTCAAGCGTTACATTGCCGCAAAGATTGCGTACGACACAATGAACCGTTTCCCTAATACTGATAAGAACGCTGTGATTAAAGCACATGAACAGCGCAAGAATGATGTAAGAGCTATTGACGCACAACAATCACCACCACAATTATTGACACGTGGTAACTGGACTAGAACGCGCACAATGGGTGGACCTAATAGAGGCAGACCATAATGGGATTGGTGTATAACAAATTCAACCGTGGTGAAATAGACGATTTACTGTTAGCACGTGAAGATGTAGACCGTGTTAGTGATAGCGCTGCGTTTATGAACAACTTTATACCTTCACGTATGGGGCCGATGATGTATCGTCCAGGTATGCAGTATTTAGGTGAAGTTGGCACATCAGACGTTTACTTCGTTCCATTCTTCGCGTCACGTGACAGTACCGCGTTACTTGAATTTACAGATCAGCGTTTACGCGTTTGGGATAATGAACAGTTAATCACTTCATCTGCCACCAGCGATACCATTACTAATGGTGACTTCGCGACGGATTTATCAGGTTGGGTTACTAACAACGACACCGGCGCGTTCGTCATTTGGGATAATGGTACCGCACGTTTTGCAGGTACCGGTATAGGTAAGGCATCAATCTATCAAACGTTGACAGGTACCGACACCGGTGCGGAACATACGCTTGAAATCGTCGTGGTTGAGGCTCCTATCACCATCGCTATCGGTACATCAGGCGCTGACAGTGATGACATATTCACGGGTTCGTTAGCACCTGGTACTCACTCACTGGTTTTCACACCGGATTCAGACGTTACAATCACTCTATCCAGTCGTTTGGAATATTATGCGCGTGTTGACAGTATTCAATTCAAAGGTACCGGTAATCTTGAATTACCTACGGATATCAGCAGTTCTCAAATCCGTAGCATTCGTCATACTCAATCCGCTGATGTGGTATTCATCGCTTACAACAACGGGCAACAATATCGTGTCGAGCGTCGCGGTGTGAAATCGTGGTCTATTACTAAATACCAATCCAACGATGGACCATTCGGGTTCATTAATGATACTGACATCACTTTACGGTCAAGTGTGTTGAGCGGTAACGGTACACTAAGTTCGAGTGCGCCTTATTTCACACCGGAACATGAAGGTGCGCTTTATAAGTTACTTTCATCTGGTCAGACTGTATCCGAATCTGTAACGGCTGAAGAAAGCGGTACAAACGGTATACGCGTGACAGGTGTTGAAGAAGAACGCAAGTTCAACATCAATGTTAACCTTTCAGGTGCGTCCGCTACGGTGACGTTACAGCGCTCCACGGATGATGTGACTTGGACAGATGTTGAAAGTTACACGTCTAACACATTCAAGTCATACGACGACACACTGGATAACAGTATTCTGTATTATCGTCTTTTCGTGAAAGCAGGGGATTACACCAGCGGCACCGTCACCCTTAGTCTAAGTTACGCGGGTGGTTCAATTGAAGGTGTAGCACGTGTCACTCGTTATGTTACGTCAACATCAGTTGCTATACAGATTTATCAAGATTTCGGCTCTACAACTGCGACACGTGACTGGTACGAGGGGCAATGGTCTGACGTTAACGGGTACCCATCATCTGTGGCATTGTATGAAGGGCGCTTGTGGTGGGCCGGTAATACGCGAATATGGGGTAGTGTGTCAGATGCTTATAACTCATTTGACGACACGCTTGAAGGTGGTGACGCACCCATTCAACGCACTATCGGTTTCGGCCCTGTTGATGTAGTTGACTGGCTGGCGATTAGTTCACGTTTGTTGATGGGTGTGGCCAGTGATGAAATAAGTGTACGTTCATCATCATTCGGTGAAGTTTTAACGGACGCTAATATAAATCTGAAATCTGGTTCATCACAAGGTGTGGCACCTATCGAACCTATTCGTATCGATGATGATGTTTTATTTGTGCAGCGTGCTAAAAAGCGAGTCTTCAAATTAGCGTATGACGCTGGGCGTGATTCTCACATAGCTATTGATATGTTAACGCTGAATGAATCCATTATAGATGGTTCCAAAATACGCAAGCTAGTAGTAACTAGACAACCTGAAACACGTGTGTTCGCTATCTTGGAAAACGGTAAAGGTTTAGTACTTACGTATGATAATGCTGAAGATGTGAAAGCATGGTCACGATTTGATACTGATGGTACGATGAAAGACTTAGTAGTTTTACCTAGTGATGATGAAGACAGACTTTACATTGTTGTACAGCGAAATAATGGGGTATTTTTAGAAAGACTGTCTGAATTTGAACAAGTGGCACGTTACCCTTACGACTCACACAAACGTTATAGTTCACCTGGTGGTACGTTGACAGGACTTCAACACTTAGCAGGTGAAACGGTGAAAGTGTGGGCAGACGGTGCGGTGTTGGGTGAACAGTTGGTACCTGGTTCAGGTGTCATCAACATTACCGGATCACACACATACGTCACGGTTGGTTTACCTTACACTGGTGAATACACATCAAATAAGTTGTCAGGTTTTGTACGTTACTCCACACTTACTAGACGAAAACGTGTACTAGGTGTGGGGATGATTGCACGCGATATATGTCGCGCCGGTTTCTTAGTCGGTTCAAATGCTGACAACTTGTACCCTTTACCATTAATTGAACGCGGTAGAGAAGTTGATTTGAACCGGTTAATAAGTGTGTATGACGAACCCAGTTTCGAGTTTAGTGGCGATTTTGATGTTGACAGCCGTGTACACATTAAGTGTGAAGCCCCTTGTAAAATAATGGCGATGGTTTATGACATTGAAGAATCAGAAAGTAGAAATCAGAACAATAACCAAAGCTGATATTTTAAAATTCAACAACGGTGAACCATATAGTAATTCACTACGTGGTTTAGCCGTTGAACGTGATGGTGAACTATTAGCCATAGCGGGTGTGATGCATTCATCGTATTTACAAGTGTTTAGCTCTATGACGGATGAAATGCGTAAATATCCGATAATGATACTTAAAACCGCTAAACGATTGTTGCAAATAATGGAAAGCTATAATCAACCGTTGTATGCTTTAGCGAGTGATGATGAACCAACAAGTGAACAATTTCTTAAACACCTTGGTTTCGAGCTTTTTAACATTAACGAAGACGGAAGGTATTTCGTATGGCACAGGCATTAAAAGTAATTAGCCCCGTTGTAGGCGGGTTCGGTCAAGATCGTGCCGCACGTTATGAAGCTAAACAACTTGAAGCGCAAGGTAAAGCTGTTGAAGCGCAAGGTACACGTCAAGCTGAAAATATCAGACGTAACGTTCAAGGTATTTTAGGTGACTTGACCGCTGCAACGGTTGCACAAGGTGGAAGTAATTCAGACCCTGGGGCGATACGTCGGGCGGCAAAAATTGAATCACGTGGTAAATTCAACGAAGAAGCAGCACTTTTTGGTGCTGGTGAACAAGCGGCTGGCTTACGTAACAAAGGTCGGGCGGCACGTTTTCAAGGACGTATAGCGCGTAATCAAGGTATCATGCAAGGCGTTGGTAATTTCTTATCAAGTGGTAAAGATGCAGCGTCAGCCGGTTCAAGCATGTTGAAGGTTTTCGGGGGTTAGTATGGCTATACGTTTACCTGATGTTCGTAATATTCAAGTCGCAGACTTCAGCGGCAACCGTGGCGTTGCGCGACTGGATATGTCGAACGCGGGAGCAGGTCTTGCGTCAATCGGACAAGGTTTGTCTGAAATGGGTGAACGTCGCGCCTCTTATCAAGCCAGTAAAGCACGTACTGAATTTTTAACAGGTTACACAAGTGAAATAAATTCGTATGATGAACGTACGGATTATCAAAACTTTGACCAAGATTTCCGTAAAAACTCTAAACAATTACTTAACGATGCAGCATCCACAATCGAAAACGAACGGGTTCGACAAGAATTCATCGATAATGGAATGTTGCGAATACAAGAAGGGGCTGAACGTGTTAGAAATCAAGCATACAAGCAAGAAGTGGATTATGAGCGCGGTACGGTGGTTAATGACCTTACTGCACTTCGAGAAACCGCAATTACTGCAAAAGATACGAATGTCGTCGATACTATCACCACCATGGAAGACCGTATTCAGTCTTCTATTGATGTCGGGTATTATTCCCGCGAAGAAGGTGAGAAACTTAAACAGGCATGGCGAGTCGATGTGGCTAAGGCGCGAATCGAAGCGATGGACCCTTCCACACGTATTGAAGCACTCAAACAACCATGGGCTAGCAATTTACCAGCCGAATTAAGGGCGCGTATAGAGCGTGACGCTAAGACTGAAACAAAAGAGTACGAAGCTATCAGTATCAGCGATTCGTACATTGATGAAGGTCTGTCACGCTCTGAAGCGTTATCACGCATTGGTAAGATTAAAGATCCCGAATTACGTCAATCCGTAGAAACCCGATTCGATTATCAATTTCAACGTGCACAACAAGCTGAACAGGAAGAACAACAACAGTTATACGACGACTACGTTGATGAAATCGCTTCAGGTAAAGCAACGATTGATTTCATACCACGCGAGAAATGGGATCGTATGAACGGCGCAACACGTAGTAACATGCGTGCGCTTCAGGCTCAGGCCGCTAAACCACGTACCGTGTCAGACGGTGATGCATTGGTGACACTTGCTGTACTTAAAGCGAACGACGATTATCAAGGAATCGTGGAATTCCTGCGCGAAAACAGCGCAATGTTGAAACCGTCAGACCGCGTTAAATATGCTGAAATTGCTATTGACGGTTCAATACCTATCGAAGTGGACGACGGTTTAACAGACATTCAAATCATTAACGGTAAACTGACCGAAGCGGATATCACCGATAAAAAAGCTAAAGACTTATTACTTAACCGTATGGGTGATTGGCGTCGCAACTACATTCAACGTTTCAACAAGACACCGGACGACGCAGAACGTGACAAATTTATCGACCGTCAGTTGATGGACGTTGTAACGTCACCAGGCTTCTTGTGGGATAGTTCGAAGCGCGTTTATGAAATGGACGATGATGATTTCCAAAGCGCTATTACCACCATCCGTGAAGAAGACCCGAACACGTTGAACGACGTTATAAACTATTACAATGATAACGGGTACCAACCGTCACAGGCTGAAATCATCGAAACATATAATAAGCTACGTGAGCGTAAATTGCGCAATACTGACAATTAGTTTAACCTTAGCAACATAACCTAATCACGTGTTGCTAAGATGAACGAAGAAAATAAAAATCTGCTAGATGAAATCACAGGGTTACGCCAGCCTAAAACATCAGCGCTGAACATTCGTAACGCTGTTAAAATGGACCCCGAACAAGCGGCCCGTGATATTGAACTAGCAACTAAAACGACACTTCCTCTTGATACGGTTCAACGCAACCGTGACGAACTTCAACAACGCGAATATATCAACAGTGTGGGTAATCTGGAAGGTTTCCCCGCTGTTGAACGTTTCATGTCTGACCAGCGCAACGCGGCTGTTGCTGTGGACGATATTGAAAACCTGAAACTTACTGAAAAAGCGATTCAAGACGATATAGGTATCTGGTCCACTTTTGACAATTGGGCAGGTGGTACACTTAACCGTGTTAACACATTAACCGGTAACTTCATTGAATTGGTCGGTAACATGGGTGACGAAATCCGCGACGTGTTTGACACGTTAGGTATACCGAACCCAGGTATCGTAATCGGTGAAGATGGTATGTCTTTTACACGTGACATACCGCGTGACATGCCTAGCATTCTTACTGAAACGGGTAAAGCAGTCAGTGAAGGTCAAGGTTACGACTACGTACCACAATTCACATGGGAACGCTTGAAAGGTGACATCAGTGTACGTAACTTATCGGGTTATGTGGCTGAACAAGGTATACAATCACTTCCCGACATGGTTGCCGCAATGTTTACGCTACCGGCTTACATTGCGTCACGCACTGAAGAAATCGCCGAAGAACGTGTAGCTAATGACGAACGTAAAGACGTTGAACTTGCTGACTTAGGTAAATCATTGGTACCTGCGTTAGGTGTGTCACTGATTGAACGTCTTGGCGCAAAAGTCACTTTTGGTAAAGGTGGAGTGAGTTCACCACTTGGCGCACTTAAAGCGACGGGTGGGGCCGCTGCAATCGAAGGTGGTACCGAATTCGTACAAGAAGGTATTGAATATCTCGG
>NHBR02000062.1 GCA_002167435.2 Allomuricauda sp. TMED12 | reverse complement strand
TTTTGGAGAGCTTATATACAATTCTAGCTGCCTCGCACCAGAGAATATACTACTCCTTTCATGCTGTAAAGGGGGATTGAACAAAGTTGCGTATGAAATGTTTTATATCTGTCCAGAAATAGAATATATATGTGGGCCAAGAATCTCTTTGGATAGTTGTGAAATGCTTATTGGATTTAACGTTTTTCTATTTAATACCTTTTACAGGGGTATAGACCCTATCATCTCGGCAGAAAAGGCTCTATCAGCAACAGATATTAAATTTAAGTGTTTTGATAGACTCGAAACTGTTTCTGAAACAGCCTATTTAATACATACCGAGGTGATTGATATTATCCAGGTTGATACTGACGGGGATGGTACTAAAGATAGTATTATAGTAGTTGAAAAAGATGCCGATATTAACGTGTACGATGAAGAAGATGCTTCTAATCAAATAGAATAGTACAATATACAAACCATCAATAAATGAAAGCAAAATTTCAAATATATAAATCCACTAAAAGAGATAATTATTTCTTTCGCTTAATTGATATAAATGCTGAGATATTACTAATGAGCGAAGGTTATACAACTATTTCTGCATGTAAAAATGGAGTTGAAGCTGTTCGGAAGAACTCTAAAAATCGGTTGAAATTTGATTGTAAAACAGCTACTAACGGTAAATATTACTTTAACCTAAAAGCTGCGAATGGCCAAATTATTGGCACCAGTGAAACCTATCATTCAGAAATTGCTAGAGATAAAAGAATAGACTTAGTGCAAAGATTTGCAGAGTCGGCGGACTTGGAAGATCTTTCGAATTAGAATTTATTTTGCTGAAAACTATGGTTAATTAAAAGCATAGGTTCAAAACGATTGAATTTTCTGAAAAATTTGACAGGAACCGTATGGTAAACCATTACAATGAATTCCTTTTTTTAAAAATCATCAAACAAAGGGTTTAGAAGCGATTGTCTTAACTATTATATTTACCTTTTTACTCAAATGAAAATCTTGGATTTACAAATTAAAAGGAATATATCTTTAGTTTACATAGATGAGCTTAATAGTATAGTTGATTCAAGCCAGAATAAGTTTAATGTCCATGTGCCTAAAGATGTAAAAGCTGCTTCATTTGGTGTTATCCCCTCTTTCATTCAGTTTTTTGCTACAACAATAAGAAAAGAAAAATGCTCTAAACTTATAATGCCATTTTCCAATTTTGACGAACTTGAAAAGTATATAGAAGTAGAATTTGTTTACCCTTTTACAGTTCTCGCATGGAATTTAGAAATAGTTGATAGTAAAGGGGCAGATTTAAAAAATCCCTTAGCCACCATATCACAAAAATATTTCTCTAAACTTGAATTTTTGCAAGTTAAGATTCTTAGGTCATTGCCACTTTACAGCTTTGACCACGATATTATACAAAGAGGTCTTTCTAGATTTTTTTATGACTCAAATTATAAACTCGTATATCAAGATCAGTTGGAATTTAACCTCCATCCCATCTTTAAAAAACTTGCGTTAGCCCATAATGTAAAAGATAATAGAAATACAATAGCCCCTATAATTGGTGATTTAACCGAAATCATATATGAGTTGTTTAAAAATACTCATGAACATGCCAGGACCAATATCAAAGGAGCATTCTACTTCCCAAATGTTCGAAATGTTACTTTGAGAATTCTTCGAAAGAAAAAAACTTCATACTTAGATGATGATGAACTTCCTGAGTCGGTGAAAGAATACTTTAGAAGTAATTTACCCCTTACTGAACAGAGTGATTTAATAATGCTAGAAATATCGGTTCTTGATAGTGGTCCCGGCCTTGTGTCCAGAATCTCAAATAAAGAGGATTTGTCGGAGTATACTTTGCAAGAAGAATTACAACTAACGAAAGAATGCTTGTTAAAGCATAAAACCTCTTCTAGTACTTACTTAGCACCTGTTAAGGGTGAAGGATTGGACAAAGTAATGCAATTATTGGACAGAAAAGGGTTTTTGAGGATAAGAACTGGACGTTTGGACTTAATTAGAAATTTTATTTCCAATCCTTATGTTCCTACTAAGGATTTGAACGAAATAGTTTTGAACGATTATCTTTCTAATTCGGGAGATTTAAAAGAACATGCTTTAGTAGCAGGAACTTTGCATACATTTTATTATCCTATAGGTGCGTAGTAATGAAAGATTATTTCATCTTCACATATAACGATAAATTCAATTTTAAAGGAGGTGAAAAATCAGTTACTGTTTTGTTTATTCCAGAGTCTTCTATTAGAAGTAGCACTCTAGTACAGGGTTTGGAGACCTTTAACCAAGAAAAGGTATTAACCGATAGGTTTGTTGCTATAATTCCAGCTTATGCCGAAGGAAGTCTGATAGAAAAATTTAGCACCAATGTTCTAAATACTTTTGGCAGAGTTGTTGGGTTTGATAAATCTTATTCAGAATTTAATTATAGCGTCTATAAATTTGATGACAAAGGGCATCCGCTTAAATTATTTGGGTCTCTAGCAGGACTTAAAAATAAAACCAGTTTCTTTTCAACTTTGTTTAGACATGGAAATCACCACATATTTGAAACTAAAAGTGGTCTCATAGAGTCAAACCCTGACCATCATTTTGTTTTTCCATCAGGAAAGCACAGTGAGAAATTTATCAGAACAGCGAATGTTCTTAGAGACAGCAATGAAATTTATTTCATTGCTATTCAATTATTGGGGAAATTTGAGGGAATAGAAACAGTTTATTGTGATACGGCGTCCATAAATGTTTTACCCTTTGCGGTTTTTGAGATTTTCAATCGATTTAATATAGGAAGAGAAATTAGGGTAAAGAGCTTCGAAAGTTATAAGCTCTTTGAAGACTTCAATCAAATATTTGATCCCAATTCTATAGTGTTGATTTCCTCTTCAACCTCAGGAAATATAATTGACCGTTTGAGAGAGAAACAAGTTTTAAAAGACAACTTGATTTTGGTCTTATTCTTTTTGGGTGATGAAGAGAGTTATGCCAAACATATATCTAACATCTTCTGCAATCTTAGTAAATCGGTTGAATTCGAAGTGGGTTACGAACCTTTCAAAACTTTTAAAAACAGTTTGGATTGTAATCTGTGTCAAAATCATTCTCAACCTGTAATAATACAATCGGATGTTTTCTTAAATATTGAACCTAAGTTCAATATAGTGACACTTAAAAAGGCGGATGCCCCTAGCTTTTTAAGTAGATTTGTTGAAAATCATCGAGCTCACAAAGAGGAGAATAATATTTTCAAAGTTCATTACAGGGATATAGAGGAGGAAGACTTTAACTATGAAATCTACTTGGATTTTTGTCAATTACTTGAAAATTTTGATAGTGAACATTACCCACAATCTTATCATGAAAAATTAACGAAGATATCTAATGCTCACATTCCTTTAAACACCAAGTATTTATTGCCTTTAAGAGATCCTGGCTCCCAAGAATTGACTAAAATGATATTGCGAGATAATTCTTGGGTAAACGAGCCGGAAATAATTGATATTAATAATCCCGATGGGATTGATCCAGAAGTTTCCGGTACTATAGTAGTAGTAGGTGCAACATTTGTTACTGGAAGGCATTATTTTTTTATAAATAGATTACTTAGAAATTTTCCTAAGCTTTCTGTTGTTTATTTCATAGGAATTGCAAGGTCTTTTTCAAAGCAATTCTCAGATAATATCAAGAGTAATTTAGGAATAGGCGAATATGGTGGAAAAACGTTTCCAGTGGTACATGTTGATGAAATCTATATTCCCCAAGGAAAAGGTGAAAATAGTTGGACTAAGGAATCTCTATTTATTAGGGAGCTTCTTGGTAAAATTGATCATACCTCTCAATTGTTCAAATTTTTTGATGAAAGAAATAGGATTCTCTTAAATGCACGAGGTAAAAAGGGCCTTTGCAATGACACTTTTCTACCCACAGTGTCTGGTGAAACTCTCTGCTTAAGAAAGGGTTTTGTTTACTGGAACTTTGAGGTCAAACCGGAAATAGCATTTCAGCCACAGGTATACTTTACGATTTCTTCTGTTATTAATCGATTGCGCAATGAACCTTTAAATGTAGAAAGAAGTTTAAATCAAAGTACATATGTTAGAAACCTAATTAGTGCTGAAACCTTTAATCGGTTTAATGATGGTATCATTCAAGCGAGTATTTTACGCGCGGCTGATTATAGAATGCTATCATATGATTTAGATGAAAATCAAAGCCTCGCAATGACCGTTTTCCTGAAAAGTCTGATTGATAGAATTGATGGAGATCATGGCGAGGCACTTCCGGAATTTTTGTTGGCGCTTGGGCTAAAGAAATTAAGATTGAAAAGATTAGATTTTAATGATTTTGCAGAATACTCAACGCAGAAATTGCATAAGGGAAGTATGGCTTACGATTTTATCGAGTATCTGAAAGGAAAGCTTTTAAAATAGAACTTATATAGAAAGATTCCTTAGTCATTCCGAATAGATGAAATTGAAAAAGAATAGCTCTTAACAAATTCGGCTTAAATCAGTTAACCAATCTATATCCATAACCTGGCCCATCACATAGAAGGTAGCTTCCATTAAATATTTCCTTATTGTTCAAAATAGAAATATGCTCTTTATGTGAACTTCCACAGTTTTGAATTAAATAGCTTTCTACTTCATACTCGAATTCATAATACTTCGAGTCATCTGATTGGATTAAACGGTAACTACCTTTGGCAATACTGGTACTGTCCGGGTACACCCTACTTTTGACAAATTGATTGTCAGATGAAAGCTCAATGAATTCGTTAAACTCCAAATCCTTCTTCTCGATGATTTCTCCGGACATTCCTGCATTGATATATTGAAGTTCAAAAAGGTTGTTTCCTTGAAGGTCAATTTCTTCATCCGTGTTATCACAAGACTGATTGATCACTAAAGAAATTAATGAAAGCAATAGAGCAAGATTTTTCATGGTAAAAAGGAATTGATTTATCTATTAGATACATTGAACCTTAATTCGTTGCTTATCAAAAAAATGCCTAAATTAGTGGTGTAAAACTCCCATAAGTTTTGCCTCTGGATGTGCCGATTTGAACACAGTTCAGGGTTCGGTTAACCAGTCTGAGTTAACGGTGTAAAATAATGAATATCAACTATTTGCGTTTATAGGGATGGGCCTGCCACCCCGACTTTTTAACATATCAATTGTTACTAAAAACCTGTTAATCGAATGATTATCAGGTTTTTTATTTTTTAGAGAAATCAAATGATTCGATTTAATGCGTCAACAAAAGTCAACAAATCGGATAACAAAACCGTTTTAACATTTGTGTTGACCTAATTGTTAAAGCAGCCTTTTTGGTTCGGTAAATAAATGTATCTTTATAAGTGATTTGGCTTTCGTCTGACAACACCTGTTGTTAACTAAAAGACGAAACAAATGAAAACATCGACCACCTTCAGTATTTTGTTCTGGGCAGACTTCGCAAGGGCAAAAGACAAGCAAGCTTCCCTCTATGCCAGAATTACCGTAAACGGAAAACGGGCGACCATTAGCCTAAAACGAAAAACTCTGGTCTCCGATTGGGACATCCACAGAAACAGGGCAAAGGGAAACAACCAAAAATCCAGAATGCTCAACAGCTATCTGGACGAAACCTACACCTTTCTTTTTGAATGCTACCGGGAATTAAAAACGGAACGCAAACTAATTACCGCACAAGCCGTAAAAGCAAGGTATTTTGGAGAGGACGACGATAGCCATTCCATTATGGACATCATTAATTACCATAATGAGGATATGGAGGGCAAGCTGAAATGGGGCACCCAAAAAAACTATTTCACTACCCAACGCTATATTTTCAAGTTCCTAAAAAAAGCATATAAGACTACCGATAAGTATTTACAGGAACTGGATTATGATTTTATAATAAAGTTCGAAAAGTATCTGCGGAGCTACGTTCCGGAGGACCACCAGAAACCGATGGGCAACAATACCGTAATGAAACATATCGAGCGGTTCAGAAAGTTGGTACACCTGTCGCAAAAATTGGGATGGATAGAACGTGACCCGTTCATCAACTTTAAATCCAAGTTCATAAAAAAGGAACGCGGGTTTTTGAGTCTGGACGAACTCCAGGAAATCGAAAATAAGGAACTGACCATTGCAAGGTTACAAATGGTAAGGGATTTGTTCGTTTTCAGTTGCTATACAAGTTTGAGCTATATCGATGTCATCCATTTGACGGAAGATAACATCTGTATAGGCATTGATGGAGAATTATGGATTCATTACAGACGTGAAAAAACAACCAAACCCATCCGTATACCATTGCTTCCAAAAGCTTTGGCCATTATCGAAAAATACAGAAACAATTACAAAGCCGTTGCCCAGGGTAGACTCTTTCCCAAAATATCCAACCAAAAGCTGAACTCTTATTTAAAGGAGATTGCGGATGTCTGTGGTATCAAAAAGAACCTGACCTTTCACATTGCCAGGCACACATTTGCTACTACCGTTACATTGAGCAATGGTATACCTATTGAAACGGTATCGAAGCTGTTGGGTCACTCGAAAATTTCGACCACCCAGATTTATGCCAAGGTCATTGAGCGTAAAGTAAGCGATGATATGCAAAAATTAAGGGTGCAATTTTCTGAACAGAAAGATGATTCAAACAAAGCTTATCACAATATGTGATAGGCACTTTAATAACCAAAAACTATAAAATGGAACTATCAATAATAAAAGAAAAAATCTTTACGATTAGAGGATATAAAGTCATGTTGGATTTTGACCTGGCCGAACTTTATGGAGTTGAAACAAGAGTGCTGAAACAGGCAGTGAGACGGAACATCGACCGTTTCCCCAATGATTTTATGTTTGAACTGACCAAAGAGGAGTTGGAGAATTGGAGGTCACAATTTGTGATGTCCAATGAATCTAACAAAATGGGATTACGATATGCTCCCTTTGCATTTTCTGAACAAGGGGTTGCCATGCTCTCCAGTGTACTGAAGAGTAAAAAGGCCATACAGGTAAACATTTCCATTGTTAGGGCTTTTGTAATGTATAGAAAGCATCTTGCGGACTATGGGGATTTAAAGGAACAAATAGCCAAACTTGAAAAAGAAATGAACGTTAAATTCAAGGACATCCACCAAGCGTTGAACTACCTATTGCAAAAAGATAAAGTACAGATTGACCAACAGAATAGGGAACGAATTGGGTTTAAAACCAATGATAAAAAACCAAGCCGATAAAGCTTGGTTTTTAGGTTTATATAGTACAGTAATTTTGTTAAAGAGTTGTCTCCAATACCACTTTTCTGCTCCCGTTCCGTTCCATCAGTTCCAGCATCAACTTTTCGTTATCGCCTAGGACAAACTTTGGAAGCACAAATACAAACCGTTGCGATTTCCCATCAGCAATAGCGTTGGGCATTTTATATTTATAAACAACCTCTTGTCTCAACCGTTGGTAAGAGGCTTTCCGTTTATTGTTGCCATTGGTCCGGTACACATTGAGATAGTCAATTTCGAAATCGATTCCGGATTTGTTCTTGACCTCCATTACCAGATGCACCTCGGAAGCATCGTAGACCATTTTCTGTAACTTTAATCGGATTCCTTTTTTACGTTTTACGGCAATGGTTTCAGAACCGGATCTGAGTAAATATTCACTAGCTCTTTGAAAATAAGCGGTTCTATCCTTATTGGTGGCGGTTGCTGGATTTTCAGTTTTGAGTATTTCCATTGTGGGGCTTTCATTGCCAATGCTTTCATCCTCGTCGATGAAGTAGTTCAGTTTGGTAAGTTTTTCGGAATATTTCAAGATATAGGAATACACCTTACCGTCACTGGTAACGGCCAAAAGATTGCTCTCGGTTCCCGGTTTTGCCTGTAACAGTCCAAAATACTGTTCCTTTTCACGGTTGTAGGTGAACACAAAATGGGAAATTCCTGTAATGCCCTGCCTTATGGGATTGGGAAAAAACAGGGCAACGTTCTTTTGGTCATTGGCATAAATGGTGTCGAGTGGTTTCTGTGCCTGTATAGATGTTGTAAAGGCCAATAGCAGTAATGTGATAAAAGTTTTCATAAGAGTAAGTTTAATAATTGCCCATCATGGGCTTTCCTTGAAATTTGGTCTTGGATATTTTTAAAATGAGTTTGTAGTTATCAGTTATTGTAACCTTGACATTGCGATGGTTACGCTGGAAAATTTTTTTGAAACCACTGACCTGAGGCACTCCGGTAATGTTAATGTCGTCCACCATATCCCCAACGATTTCATTGGTAACTTCTGCCCTAAAACTGTTTTCCACATAAATTCCCTCGCTACCGTCCTGATAGTCATGTGCCCTTAATCTTACGGGTTGATGGTTGATGTTTTCAATATCGATGATGGCCCTATTGGGCTTAAAACTGATAAATCCATAAATGGGCGTATTCCTGGAATAACGTTGCCCATAAATCATGGCATCCTTTAGGAGCCGCATCTGTAAGCGATAATTGTTTTTGACGGTCTGCGTACCATCTACACGGACGTAGATAAAACCGTCCGTATTTTTTGCATTCAAATCGTCATTCTCGATGGGGTGGGAAGCAAAAAAGAGTTGGTGCTCCAAAGCACGTTCCTTGACCTCGACTTCGGTTTCCTGCTCATCCTTGACGTCGATGGTGTCCTTTTCCTTCTTAATGGTCGGTTTTGATGGCCTGTACCTCGGATTGATATGTTCATAGGATTGTTCTGAATATTTTATCTGCCCTTGTTTGTAGATACTGTCCACCAATCGCATCTTTTCCTTGTCCAACAAATCCGGGTCATAAACGCCCGTAGAATCCAGTAGCCGTTCATCGTAGATGCTTGGGGCATTGGTTTGCCTAACCTCCTTCAAATCGTTCAGGGCATCCAATTTTGAATCGTACTGTTTTTGATCGTCCTCCAATTCTGGCACGGGAACCTGGTTGTTCTCTAGGGTCGGTTCTTCATCCTCTCCCAATACCAGCATGGCATAGCTTCCTATAAAAAGTAGGATACATACCAATACAATGGAAAAGATGATTTTGTTTTTTTCTACTTTCATTTTATACGGGTTTTATCGTTCACCATTGATTTTTCGTAATGTTTTTTCAAAAAAGTCGGTAATCAGCAATCCGTGGGTATTGTTCGGAAAGTTCCTATCCACCTTGATAAGGTTGCCCGTTGTGATAAGCTCGTAGGTATCGGTTATGGAACCCCGGTTGATTTCAAAAACGGTCCTGGTCTCAAACCTGTAAGGCTCGTTTTGGATATCCACTTTGGATTCGATGCTCAACACTTTTTGCACCAATGAATACTGTAACAAACGGTTATAGACCCCATCGGCCTTTTTCTGTCGATAGAGGGCATCCACTGAGCTGTTGCCCAGCCATAATGCCTTTTCCAGATTCCTTTCATAATTGCTCGCATCGATGTTGTAGAAGTAGGTATGGAACAGCTCCAGGTGCGCCAATGCCTCCACGTTCAGGTTTTCTTGTTGGGAAACGAGCTTCAAGGGAATTACACTACCGTTTGAGTTGACCACAAAGGCACTGCCCACGGTCTCCTTGTGCAGTTTGATGACCATCAGCATGGAAACAATACAGGTGAGCACAGCCCCTACAACGGCCGTCAATACAATAAAGCGGTTCAGCTTAAGGATGTTGTATATGTTTTTATAAGGTGTTTTCATTTTAAGTATGGATGATTAATTGTCTAATGTGCCTTTTAATGTGGATTATCCACCAGTGAAAAGTTTAAGGGTGAACGAGATGGCCCTACGGTACAGTTTGAACTTCAGGAATACGATAAACCCGATGGAGCCCAGTTGCAGCAACGGGGCAAAAAAGCTACTTCCCCAATCCGTTCCGAATAGGTTGCTCCAAAAATTGGTGTTGATTTCGGTATAGAGGTTGTTCAGGAATACATTGACCAAAAAGAAGGCGGCACCAGCATATACACCCCAGCATAGAGCTTAAAGAAATTGTAGGCCAAGGACCGGAACTTTTCAAATACGGCCAGACTGATGACCAATGGAAAAAACGCCTGCATGATGCCCAAAAGGAAAAACCGCTCCGCCAAGAACAAGGGATAGATGAACAAATCCAACAACCACAGAAAAACCCCGATGATAAAGGCTAGCATCTTCAACCCGTACAAAGGGGTGACCAGAGCCTCGTAGAGTATGGCCATTGCTTTTTTGGCGGCTTCCAAGGCACCCACATCCTGTTCGATGTCAATATCCTGCATCTGCAACGGGAGGAGTGCCGGAGCCGTGTCCCGGTATTGGGTCTCGATGGCCACCAAAATGGCATCGAAAACGCCCAATACCTGTGTAGAAAAAATGACCAAAATGACCACAGCTAAGTTTTTGGCCAGTTCCGCAGGGGTCAACCCCCAGGTATAGCCCTCGTTGTTCGCTACGCCCTCGTTGAACCCGTTAAAGTAAGTGTTGGTAAGCTCTAATATTTCGCTCTCTTTTAATTGGGTAAGGGACACCTTTCGGCTATTGTTGACAAAGGAAACGGCATCGTTTACCGAAGCGATGAACTCCTGTACAGTATGGTCCATCTGTTTATGGATGCCCTTTTCGACCTTACGGAACGGGTAGGTAAACTTGGTGGCGTTCAATGCCTTGTTGTATGGGAGAACAAAGAACAGATATGAACTATGTTTTAAATAACCACGCCCTTTAAAATAATCGTGGGTCGCTTTTTGGAGAAAGGTATCGTTGGGCAATTCGTTCGCCGTATAAAGGCTTTTTCTTTAAATGTCCTGTTTGTGAATAACCGTGGCCACGGGCAGTGATTTGGACGCCTGGAACCATGAACCGTGTATGTCCTCAAAATCCTTCTCAGATAAGGAGTATATTTCAGGGGTATCCACTTGGTAACCCAAAACCAAATTGCCATTGTTAGCAAAGATGATATGCCCCT
>NHBR02000061.1 GCA_002167435.2 Allomuricauda sp. TMED12 | reverse complement strand
CTCGGTACTAAATGCAAGCGTACCTTCACTTCCCGATAACAACTTACAGAGATTAAATTCGGTTTCATCCTCCCCAAAAATGTTGTTTTTGAGCAATTCGTCCACTGCATAACCTGTATTGCGCCGGTGGATACTAGGTTTTGGGAACTCTGCTTTTATATTGTTCTGGATTTCAGGATTGGAAAGTTCTTCGAATAGTTTAGTATATATTTTGGCCTCGAGTGAATCACCTTTCTTCTTTTCTTCAAATTCTTTTTTAGAGATACTAGAGAAGAATGCATCATTTCCATCGGATAAAATACATCGCATGGCCAATACCTTGTCACGAGTTACTCCATATTGAATGGATGTGGTTCCTGATGAATTGTTTCCGACCATTCCCCCGATCATACATCGGTTGGAAGTAGAAGTGTTGGGACCAAAAAAAAGACCGAAGGGCTTTAAATACTGATTGAGTTCATCACGTACCACGCCTGGCTGTACCGTAACTTGTTTCTTGTCCTTATCCAAACTGACAATCTTAGTGAAATGACGGCTGACGTCAACCACAATGCCTTCTCCAACACATTGCCCGGCCAAAGAAGTACCTGCTGCTCGAGGAATAAGCCCTATGGTATTTTGATTGGCAAAGGCCAATAATTTTTTTAAATCTTCTTCGTTCTTTGGGTATGCCACTGCAGTGGGCAATTTTCGGTATACCGATGCGTCCGTAGCATAGATTGCCTTGCTCAGTTCATCAAACAACAACTCACCTTTCAAGGCTACTGAGAGGTCTTTTAACAAATTTTTATTCAATTTGGAATACTTTTTGGGAACTAAAATTGTTTTTCAAACGTAAATTTAACACAAAACTATCTCTAATTTTTAACTTAACGAGAACCTCATGAAGATTACCACATTATTTTCAGTATTTATTTTGTTTGCAACAGCTAGCCTAAGTGCACAAAACATATCAGAGCACGCCCTAGGGCTTAGATTGGGAGACAGCGATGGCTTTGGAGCTGAGATTTCTTACCAAAAATCCATTGGACAGTATCATCGAGCCGAGTTTGACCTAGGTTGGCGGGACAGTAGGGATTTTGACGCCTTTAAATTAACAGGAATATACCAATGGGTGCATCAATTGGATGGCAATTTTAATTGGTATTACGGCGTTGGTGGTGGATTGGGCAACGTGGACTTTGAACCTAATCCAAATTTTGATAATGACAATGACGGATTGTTTGTGTTCGCAGCTGGTGATATTGGTATAGAGTATGACTTTGATATTCCATTATTGCTATCGTTAGACTTTAGGCCCGAAATTGGCCTGATTGGTTACGACGGCTTTGATAATGATTTTGATTTCGATATTGCCCTTGGTATCCGATACCAGTTCTAATTAGTTCTAAATAAAAAGTTAACCCTTGACTCTTATAGAGTCAGGGGTTTTTTTATGCCATAAGTATTGAATACCTTAGCACCTTAAACATTTTAAAATGAAAAGACTAATTGCAATATCCTTAGGGGTTGTATTTCTATCTTCCTGTAATTCTGACCCTAAAGGATACACTTTGAGTGGTACCATAAATGGTGAACCCGAAAATGGCACCCAGATATTTTTAAAAACTACAGATTCCATTAACCAATTAATAGACATTGATACGGCCACCGTTGAGAATGGCCTATTTACATTCAGCGGAAACCAAGTCGAACCAAAAATGCACTATATTTTTGTAGACCAGGCTCGTGGCAATGTCCCTGTAATAGTAGAAAATGGTACTATCGAGGTAGAGTTCCAAAAAGACAGTATTGATCAGGCCAAGATTCGGGGGACTGAGCAAAATGATATGTTTATGGGCTTTTTGAAGGAATCCCGTAAACTATCACAGCGTGCAAGATCCATGCAAGACGATATGCGCATGGCCGCGCAACAAAGAGACACGGCTACAGTTACAGCTCTGCGCGAAGAGTTTATCGAGTTTCAGGAAGATGCAAAGAACTTTAATATGACCTACGCCAAGGAGCACCCGAATGCTTATATCTCAGTATTGATTATCGGAAACCTATTGGCCACTAAAGCACTTCCAGTTGACGAAATTAAAACGATGTTCGAAGGGATTTCCCCTGAAATGAAAGCAACGGAACCCGGAAAGAAAATTGCCGAGCAACTTGAAAATTTAAAATCCACTGAAGTTGGTGCAATCGCACCAGACTTTTCCGCCCCAACGCCTACAGGTGATGTACTTGCTCTTAGCGATGTTACCAACAACGCCAAACTCACCTTGGTCGATTTTTGGGCAGCATGGTGCAGACCTTGCCGTGCAGAAAACCCAAATATTGTTTCGGTCTACAAAAAGTATCACGAAAAAGGTTTTGATGTATTGGGAGTTTCCTTGGACAATAAGGCAGAACATTGGACCAATGCCATTGAATCGGATGGTTTGGCTTGGAATCATATTTCCAATTTGCAACGATTCCAAGACCCGATTGCCCGTTTATATAATATCAATGCAATTCCAGCAGCATTTTTGTTGGATGAAAATGGTGTTATCGTCGCAAGAGACCTAAGAGGCCCTGCTTTGGAACAAAAAGTAGCTGAAATCCTTGGTAAAAGTTAAAACAACGACAAAACAGTAAAGAAGAAGGTCTTGAAATAATCAAGGCCTTTTTTGTTGGGTTATATTTTACCCATTTTATCCAGTACAAAGAGAATAATGATTGGTATTGCCAGCAATACCACGATCAAAGTATCCGTTACAAAAAGTTCTGGTTTAAAAAGCAAGGTGGTCGCATAACCCCCGATTGCTCCACCAAAGTGAGCCGTATGTCCAATATTGCCCATTCTGCTCTTCATTCCCCAAATGGAATACAACAAATAAGCAATTCCCAAAACATAAGCTGGCAATGGTATAGGAATGAACATAATGCCCAATTGCATATCGGGATTCAATAAAATTGCAGCATAAAGAACACCCATCACTGCCCCACTTGCACCCACCGCACTGTAAAAAGGTTCGTTTTTATGGAAAAACAGGGCCAACAGACTACCCGCAATGAGGCTGACGAAATAAATTATCAAAAACTTTACAGAACCGAACCAACCAATCACTACAGGAGCAAAAAAATAGAGCGTGAACATATTAAGGAACAAATGGGAGATATCCACGTGCAAGAAGCCCGAAGTTACCATTCTTTCCTTCTGACCAGCCTGTATGGCATTGATACTGAACTTGTATCTATCAAAAAAAGCTGTGTTACTGAAACCGCGCAGAGAAACTAAAACATTGGCGGCCATTATAGCTATAGTAGCAATATGTAAATTGAGCATGTAAATAAAGGTTTGGGTTCAAATATAGCTATATTTGCACACAAGAATAGTCTATGCAGCTTGTAGTTTATATCCTTGTTTATCCATTGCTCTGGTTAATTTCCAGACTTCCCTTTAAAGTCATATATTTTATTTCTGATGGTGTCTACGTACTCCTTTATAAAATAATTGGCTACCGTAAAAAAGTAGTGCGCAACAACTTGGCACTTGTTTTTCCCGAAAAATCGGAAGAAGAACGTTTATTGATTGAGAAAAAGTTTTACCACCATTTATGTGATATGTTTTTGGAAATGGCAAAAACATTGGGAATCACCAATAAGCAAATGAAAAAAAGATACGTTTTCACGAATGTTGAAGTTTTTCAAAAATTGGAAAATGAAGGAAAACATGTCATGATAATAATGCCTCATTATGCAAGTTGGGAATGGGTTTTTTCATTAAACTCCATGATAAAATCAAAAGCATATGCAATCTATCAGCCCATTCAGAACAAGTACTTTGACAAATTAGTTCGTGATATTCGCAGCAAATATGGCACCACACTCATAAAAACCTTTGAGAGCCGAAAAATTATTGCAGACGCCAAACAAAGAGGCGAATTAATTACGGTGGGCATTATTAGTGACCAATCCCCCATGTTGCAAAGAGCACGCCATTGGGCCAATTTTATGGATGTTGTGGTACCAATACACGTTGGTGCAGAAGAACTTTGCAAAAGCCACGATATGATTCCTGTTTATTTGAAAGTCAATAAAGTAGGACGTGGGTTTTATGAGGCCTCTTTTAAAATATTGGCTGAAAACCCCAACGAGGTAGAAAATTACGAGATTTCTGAAGCTTTTATGCATGAAACGGAAAAAGCCATTCGGGAAGCTCCCGAATATTATTTCTGGACACATAAACGCTGGAAGCATATGGGCAAAGCTCCAAAAGAGTTTCAACAAGAGCCTGCAAAAGCAAGTAACTCTTAAAGTCCCGCTATCTCCTTGATTTCACCAATAATGCGATTGGCCAAACCATCGGCTTCGTCCTGTGATTTTGCCTCAGTATAAATTCGGATTATGGGCTCGGTATTCGATTTTCTTAGATGCACCCAGTTTTCAGGAAAATCAATCTTTACCCCATCGATTGTTGATACCTGCTCCTCTTTATATTTGTTGTGCATGGCATCCAATAACGCGTCCACATCCAGGTCTGGTGTCAATTGTATTTTCTTCTTACTCATAAAGTAACTTGGGTAACTTGCTCGCAGCTCAGCAACCGTTCCACCTTTTTCGGCCATCAACATTAAAAACAAAGCAGTTCCTACCAAGGCATCGCGCCCATAATGACTTTCTGGATAGATAATTCCCCCGTTACCTTCACCACCAATTATAGCATTGTTGGCTTTCATTTTGGTCACCACGTTCACCTCTCCTACGGCAGCAGCTTCGTAGGTTCCTCCATGTTTCTCGGTAATATCTCGCAAGGCTCTTGAAGATGATAGGTTGGAAACCGTATTTCCTTTTGTTTTTGACAATACATAATCGGCGCAGGCTACCAAGGTGTATTCCTCACCAAACATTTCACCGTCATTGCTTATGAATGCCAATCGGTCCACATCGGGGTCCACCACAATTCCAAAGTCCGCCTTTTCTTCCACTACTTTTTTGCTGATGTCCCCTAAATGCTCTTTAAGTGGTTCTGGATTGTGCGGAAAATGTCCAGTTGGCTCACAATACAGCTTCACCACTTCAACCCCCAACTCTTCCAATAACTTGGGAATGGCAATACCTCCTGTGGAATTAACACCATCGACCACCACTTTAAAACCTACTTTTTTAATGGTATCGGCGTCCACCAAGGGTAGTTCCAAAACTTCGTCAATATGAATATCGATATATGAATCATTTTTAATGATCTCACCCAAATCATCCACTTCCGCAAACTCAAAATCTTCTTTCTCGGCCAAGACCAAAATTTTTGCGCCTTGTTCAGCATCCAAAAACTCCCCTTTTTCATTCAGCAATTTAAGGGCGTTCCATTGTTTGGGATTATGGCTTGCCGTTAAAATGATTCCTCCATCCGCCTTTTCCAAAGGAACCGCTATTTCTACAGTTGGCGTGGTGGACAAACCTAAATCAATCACATCAATCCCCAACCCTACCAAGGTAGAAACCACCAAGTTTTGGATCATCTCCCCGGAGAGACGGGCATCCCTGCCAATGACAACTTTCAAATTCTCTTTGTTGGAATACGTCTTTAGCCAGGTCCCATATGCAGCGGCAAATTTAACCGCATCTACTGGTGTTAGGTTATCGTTAGTGTTGCCCCCTATGGTCCCTCGTATTCCCGATATTGATTTGATCAGTGTCATAATTGTTAAAAAAGTTTTTGCAAATATAGTCGGGCATTTCCGATTCCATGTTTTGAATTTGTAAATTTCGACGGAAAAGGAATTTGACCCGATGAACTTCTTAGCGCATATCTATCTTTCTTTCGATGATAAGGAAATCACCTTGGGCAATTTCTTTGCGGATCACATCCGTGGAAACAAATACAAGCACCTCCCAGATAAAATCCAAAAAGGCATTTTGCTACATAGGGAAATAGACACGTTTACCGATTTCCATCCCACTGTAAGGCAAAGCAGTAAGCGTCTTCATAAAAATTACAGCCATTATAGCCGGGTAATCGTCGACATCTATTACGATCATTTTCTGGCCAAAAATTGGAGCGATTATTCCGATGTGGCTTTGGATGAATATGTCGAAAATTTTTATGATTTATTGGAAGAGAACTACGATATCCTTCCCGTGGCCACTAAACGGATGATGCCCTATATGATTGCTGACAATTGGTTGCTCAATTATGCCAATTTAGCTGGAATTGACCGTGTACTTAATGGAATGAACCGAAGAACCAAAAACAAATCCAGAATGAATTTTGCCATTTTGGACCTTGAAGAACACTATACAGATTTCGAAAAAGAATTCACTTCATTTTTTAAAGAATTGATTACCTTTTCCAACCAAAAATTTATTTCCCTATGCGAAAACTGATTCTCCTTCTACCCCTAATTTTATTTATAAACTGCAAACAAAAACCTGCCACGCCTACTGGACAGGTCGCTGAAAAGGCCATGGTAGTTTCTGCTCGTGAAGAAGCTTCACAACTAGCAGTTGACATCATGAAAAAAGGCGGTAATGCATTTGATGCCATGGTGGCCACAGAACTTTCCTTAGTAGTGGCTTATCCGTTTGCAGGTAGCGTTGGTGGAGGCGGATTTATGGTCTACCGAAAAAACAATGGCGAAGTCGGAGGAATCGATTATCGAGAAAAAGCCCCCCTTGCTGCGCACAAAGACATGTATTTGGATTCCCTGGGGAATGTGATTCCTGGTTTGAGCACATCCGGAGGAACCGCAGTAGGAGTGCCAGGTACGGTGGCTGGAGTGCTTGAAGTACACAAAAAATTTGGAAAACTTCCACTAAAAGACATTATTGAGCCCATCATCGCCCTTGCCAATAAAGGAGTCGTGGTTACCGAAAAGCAAGCCAATCGATTGGAAAGAACTCGAGAGCGTTTTATCGAAGCCAATGGGGACAGTACCAAGTTTGCAGGTCCTTTTGTAACAGGGGACACCATAAAATACCTCGCTTACGCCAATACCCTTCAAAAAATAATGGAAGAAGGACGGGACGGTTTTTACAAAGGAGAAGTCGCCCAAAAGTTGGCCGCCTATGTACAAGAAAATGGTGGTTTGATCACCACAGAAGATTTAGAAAAATACGAAGCCGTCTGGAGAGACCCCATAGTTTTTGATTACAAGGACCTCAAGATTATTTCCATGAGTCCGCCCAGTAGCGGAGGGGTGACCATCAATCAGATGTTTAAAATGATGGAACCCTATAATATGTCAAAATTTGGACACAATTCAACCAAAACCATTCAATTGTTTACCGAGGCATCACGAAGGGCCTATGCAGACAGAAACTTCTATTTGGGTGACCCTGATTTTGTAGACATTCCTTACGATATGCTTTTGGATGACAACTACCTGCAAGAAAGAATGGCCAGCTTCTCTTTTGATAAAGCAACGCTATCTTCTGATGTGAGTCATGGTGAAGTAGAAATCATAGAAAGTGCGCAAACAACCCACTACTCTATTGTGGATAGTGAGGGGAACGCCATTTCAGCCACATCTACCCTAAACGGAGGATATGGTTCAAAACTATATTGTGCCGAACTCGGTTTCTTTTTGAACAATGAAATGGACGACTTTAGTTCCAAGCCAGGTGTACCGAATATGTTTGGACTAATAGGTGCCGAAGCGAATAGCATTGAACCCGAAAAACGCATGTTGAGCAGTATGACCCCGACCATTGTGGAAAAAGATGGGAAACTGTACATGGTTGTGGGAACTCCTGGTGGCTCCACCATTATTACTGCCGTTGCCCAGACCATTTTGAATGTACATGAGTTCAACTTGAGCATGCAAGAAGCTGTGAATGCACCCCGTTTTCACCATCAGTGGTTGCCCGATATGGTTATTTTTGAACCGGAAGGTTTCTCCGAAGAACTTAAGGCCGAATTAAAATCCAAAGGATATATCATCAATGAAGAGCGAACGCCTATTATTGGTAAAGTAGATGCCATTCGTGTTTTGCCCAATGGAAAATTGGAAGGTGGGGCTGACAAACGTGGAGATGATACAGCGGTTGGTTATTAATTAGCATTCAATGGAATTTGACGTTGTTGTTTTGACGGACCACAGATATGTGGACCCAAAAGAAAAGACACCCTACATTCAAAATGTACTGCAAGAGGACCAACTGGTATTGGAAGCATTGCAAAATCAAGGTTTAAAAGTGGTTCGTAAAGCATGGGACGACCCGCATTTTGATTGGTCGACCACCAGATATGCCTTGTTCCGAACCACTTGGGACTATTTTGACCGCTATGCGGAATTCTCAGAATGGTTGGAAAAAACATCAAAACAAACACAGTTTATCAATTCAACAGAGCTTATTTATTGGAATATTGATAAACATTATTTACAAGACTTATCGAACGCTGGAGTTACTATTCCCAAAACGGTTTTTCTTGAAAAAGGCTCAAAAACAACACTATCCAATGCTACTGCTGAGGCAAAAGCAGAAAATAGATTTACAACCAACACTTATATTCTAAAACCTTGCATTTCGGGAGCCGCCCGTCATACCTATAAAATCCAGCAAGATAACATAGAAAGTCATGAAGCTATCTTCCAAGAATTGGTAGCCGAAGAAGCTATGATGCTGCAAGAATTTCAGCACAACATTGTTTTGGAAGGAGAAATCTCCATGATGGTTTTTAACGGGCAGTTCACCCATGCCGTTCTGAAAATTGCAAAACCAGGCGATTTTAGGGTACAAGATGATTTTGGCGGTACTGTTCATGACTATGTACCGGATCCAGAACAAATCGAATTTGCTCAAAGCGTTGTTGAAGCAGCACCAGAGTTGCCCATTTACGCTAGAGTCGATATTTTTAAGGATAATGAGGGTAACTGGGCATTGGCCGAACTGGAAATTTTTGAGCCCGAGTTGTGGTTTCGTCTTAACCCTAGTGCCGCTGATATCTTGGCCAAGGCCATCAAGGACAATTTTCTTTCTAAATCCATCTAAGGTTTTAATAGACTGGCATCGTTATATTTATATAAATATTTCAAAATGAAAAACTTACCACTCCTTATTTTGATAATCACCTTAGGGTGTTTTGCACAACAAAAGACTACAGGAAAACTCGTGGCCGACGACGATGCTTTTTATAATTATGTGGATAAAGATGCTAAAATAGAGGTGTTGGCTGAAGGATTCATTTGGTCCGAAGGGCCTGTATGGGTCAAAGATGGTGGATTTCTTCTTTTTTCTGATGTTCCTCAAAACACCATTTTTAAATGGAAAGATGATGAGGGGCTTTCTGAATTTCTAAAACCTTCAGGCTACACGGGGATTCCTCCTTACAGCGGTGAACCTGGAAGTAACGGACTCACCATAAGCAACGATGGCGAATTGGTAATGAGCGAACATGGAGATCGTAGAATATCCAAAATGCCTTTAGTGGGAGGTGGCAAGTTTACGTTGGCGGATACATGGATGGGGAAACGGTTCAATAGCCCAAATGATGTGGTTCAAGCTTCAAATGGTACTTATTATTTTACAGACCCACCCTATGGACTGCCAGAACAGCAAAATTCTGCCCTCAGGGAAATCGATGCTTTTGGGGTTTATAAAATTGACACCAACGGAAACGTAAAAATGGTGGTCAAAAATCTAACACGCCCAAATGGTGTGGCCTTATCCCCAGACGAAAAAACGCTATATGTAAACCAATCAGATTCTAACGCTCCTTACATCATGGCATACGATATTCAGAATAATGGTTCGCTGGATAAGGGCCATATCTTTTTTGACGCAACTTCTTTATTGGAATCAGGGCTTGTGGGTTCGTTGGATGGGATTAAAGTAACTCAGGATGGCACCATTTTCTCTACCGGACCGAGTGGCGTTTTGGTAATAACACCCGAAGGAAAACTATTGGGACGTATAGAAACCGGGCAGCGCACGGCCAATTGTGCTTGGGGCGACAATGGTTCAGTTCTCTACATGACTGCACATAATTTCTTAATGAGGATTCAGACAAAGACAATCGGGACAGGCTTTTGATGTATTATCCTGAAATCTGCTTTTTCAGTTCTTCCATGGATTCTTGAAGTTGTTTCAGCAAACCTGTTTCGGTAGTGGCATCCACATTAAATGTAAGCTTACTGCTCACTTCCCATATTTCTTGAATTTGAAACGGCTTGATTTCGTAAGGCGGGTAAGTTTCATTTAAAGAAACCAAAGTGATGTTGTTGGAATTGGGCTTTCTTTCTATTTTCTTCACCATAACAGAATCTTGAAGCACCACTACATACATTTTATTGGGACTCACGTGGTCTATGTGCTCAATCGCACGGGCCAAAACCCAGTCATTGGGTCTCAAATTTGGTAACATACTGTCCCCCTCGACTTGAAAACCACGATAGGTAGCATTTCTAAATTCGGGAATGGGCATATCAAAAGCAGGCAATTGACGATACCAGCTGGTGTCAGCTATGTTTTGGGGGTATCCCGCCGCTGCTTTGGCATTCACCATCACCATATTGTCATTTTCGGAATTGTCAACAGTGACCACTTTGGGAATAACACTGGTTTTGGAAGTATCCAAATGTTTTTGTTCGCTTTCACCAAACAACCACAATGGATTAATCTTGAACTGTTTTAAAAGTTCAGAGACTACCTTTCCGGACAATTTGGTCCTCCCCCGCTCAATATCGGCCGTGGTATTCTTCACACCAAGCAATTTGGCGAACTCCGTTTGCGTATATCCCAGCTCCCTGCGGATATCGGTAAATCTCTTTAAGGTTATTTCATTTTCCATCATCATGTTGATAAAGTCAAGTCGAGCGAAGCTGAACTACGTCAAGTTGACAATCCATCCTCAAATATAGCTATTTTGGAATATTTCCAAAAACTTTTATGGATTATTTCCAATATTTGGAATATATCCATATCTTTGATTGGATTATTTCCAAGTTATGAATTTTAATAGGATACGCGAAAAACTGAACATATTGGCAGATGCGGCAAAGTACGATGTCTCCTGTGCCAGTAGCGGAAGCAACAGAACCAATTCGAACAAAGGGTTGGGCAATGCTTCCAAAATGGGTATTTGTCATAGCTACACCGCTGATGGTCGTTGCGTATCGCTATTAAAGATTTTATTGACCAATCATTGCATTTTTGATTGCGCCTATTGTATTACCCGAAAAAGTAATGATGTGCCTCGAGCGGCCTTCCAGGTGCAAGAGGTTGTTGACCTTACCATCAATTTTTATCGCAGAAATTATATTGAAGGGCTCTTCTTAAGTTCTGGGATATTTAAAAGCCCCGATCATACCATGGAACGGTTAATATCCGTAGCTAAAAAATTGCGTGAAGAAGAGAATTTCAATGGCTATATCCACCTTAAATCCATCCCAGGGGCAAGCGATGAGTTAATGTACGAAGCTGGTCTCTACGCCGACCGGCTTTCCGTAAATATTGAGGTACCCACCATTTCTGGACTAAAATTATTGGCGCCTGATAAAAAGCATGAAGATTTTACCAAACCCATGGAAAAGGTGAAAAACGAGATCGTCCGATATAAATCAGAGCAAAAAATCATTAAAAGCTCCCCAAAATATGCACCAGCAGGACAGAGTACCCAAATGATTGTAGGGGCATCGGGAGAGTCGGATAAGGATATCATGTACTCAGCAACCCATTATTACAAAACGTACAACATGAAGCGGGTGTACTATTCTGGTTATGTTCCGGTAACCCATGATTCTCGATTACCGGCCATAGGTTCGCAGGTGCCTATGCTCCGAGAGAATAGACTATACCAGACCGATTGGCTATTGCGGTTCTATGGGTTTTCCGTGGGTGAAATATTGAACAGCCAACACCCCAACCTGGATATGGATGTGGACCCTAAGCTCTCATGGGCTTTACGTAACCTGCATCATTTTCCTGTGAACGTGAATACTGCGGATAAGCGCCTATTGGCAAGAATTCCAGGAATAGGAATGCAGTCAGTGGATAAAATTGTAAAGGCCAGAAAGTTTCGAAAACTGAACTGGGACCATCTCAAAAAAATTGGAGTGGCCCTCAACCGTGCCCAATATTTTATGGTTTGCGAATCCCGCTACTGGGAACGCCGTGACCTGGATGCGGATAAAATCAAAGGTATGATTCTGCAGAATTCCTCAGGAAAATTCCGGAATCAATACAGTACACAATTATCCTTGTTCAATTAACAAGGGACAATTTACAATAATGTCATCTCACGATGTCCTCCTGAGCACAGTCGAAGGAACTCGAGAGGTAATAAAACGTAAGCGCTATGAATGCTTCAACAACCTTAATTTATGACGGCAGTTTTAATGGTTTTTTGACTGCTGTTTTTGTAGCCTTTGATGAAAAAATCAATGTAGCCGACATTCAAAGGAACAATCGATCACAAAGTGGATTGTTTTCGGACACCGAAACCGTATTTACCAACGTGGAAAAAGCCAAACGGGTTTGGAATGGTATCCGCAACAAAAGCCACAATGCTATTTCCAACGTTTACTTTGCTTTTTTGAGCGAAGCTGAAGGGGTTGAACTGATGCTCTATACCTACATTCAAAAACTAATGAGAACGCAAAGCGGTAAGTATTTGGACTATTCGGACAGTACAGTGCTATACATTGCCCAATTGGCGAAAAAAGTGGGACGGGAAAAACATCGCATGGAAGCCTTTGTTAGGTTCCAGTTGACGAAGGACGATATCTACTTTGCCAACATTGAACCTGATTTTGATGTACTCCCCTTGATTTCTAAACATTTTCGAGACCGCTACGCAGACCAAAAATGGTTGATCTATGACGTAAAGCGCAAATATGGTATCTATTACGATTTGAATCATGTCGAGATGGTGTCCTTAAACTTAAAGAATATTCAACATAACAAAACCGTGAAAAGTGATGCCTTTACCAACGAGGAGTACGAGTACCAAACCCTTTGGAACGATTATTTTAAAAGTACCAATATTGCATCGCGCATCAACCCCAAATTACACACCCAGCATGTGCCGAAACGGTATTGGAAGTATTTGAGCGAGAAAAAGGAAGCGGTTTAACTATCCCTTCCCCCTCTCCCCTACAAAATGGTCGCTTTTTGTTTTGAACAGCACATTGAAACTGGTTAAGCTGCCATAAATACGGGTAATGTATTGCTGTAGGTCTACCTTTTCCTGGTCGTCCAAGTTTTTGCTGCTGTTAATTTTTTGTTCCATCACACGGATACGGTCTCGGACCATCACAATTTTATGGAAAAAGGTCTCAATGGGCATTTCCTTATTAGCCGTGCTGTCTCCAGGTTCCAAAACCAAGTTTCCGCCTTTCCATTTGTCGGCCATGGCCACTTTTTCGTGTGTGTCACTCCACTTTTCGAGAATCTTCACCAAGGAAGTTTCTACATCAAAAAAGCTAACGCTGTCCACTTCATCTTCCACACCTTCAATTACTTCAAATTCAGCATCCAAATCAATGGTTTCCAATCCTTTTTCCAAAAAAGTTACCCAATAATGTTTGGAAGATACATTAGTCACCACCCCTTTTCCATATTCTGGGTGATTTATTCTGGAGCTTATACCTAAGATTTTCATAATTACAATTATTTTCTGTTACCAAATTTAGAATTTTTGGTTGTATGCCCTAACTTCGTTATTGGTTTAATAAACCAATATTCATGGAACCACAAAAACTTAGAGCAAAGCTCGGGGAGTTGGCATCAACTTCCATCAGTGGTAACGATATCAGTTCTTCCTGCCTGTATGTGTCCGCCTTGGCCGTTTTACACGCTGGTCAATATGCGTGGATTTCATTATTGATCGTCGGGGCCGTTCTTTTTTTATTTCGAAAAATTTATGGCGAAGTAGTCGGCGCACTACCCATGAACGGAGGGGCTTACAACGCCTTGTTGAACACCACAAGTAAGAGTATGGCGTCTTTAGCGGCGTCGCTCACCCTATTATCCTATATGGCCACGGCTGTGATTTCTGCCAACGAGGCGATGGCCTATTTAAAAAATATTGCACCTCAACTGCCTGTTATTTTGGCAACCATTGGTTTGTTGGCTGTTTTTATGGGATTGGTGATCATTGGTATCGGGGAGTCCTCTAAAGTGGCAATTGTCATTTTTATTTTCCATTTGTCCTCACTGGTCTTATTGTCCTCTTTCGCAGGTATATATCTTTTTGAACATGGATGGGATGTTTTTGCCAATAACAACGCACTGCCCGTAAAACATGGAGCTTTGCCCATGGCACTTTTCTTTGGATTTTCTGCCGCAATGTTGGGAATTAGCGGTTTCGAGAGCTCGGCCAACTTTGTGGAAGAGCAGAAAAAAGGGGTGTTTCCCAAAACCCTTCGCAATATGTGGGTGGTGGTCACCATTTTTAATCCATTGATTGCTTTCTTGGCTTTGGCCGTTTTACCTATTTCGGATATAGAATCCAATAGTGAAGCGCTCTTGTCCATTATGGGGAACCAAGTAAGCGGTTCATGGTTATCTTTCTTGGTTTCTGTGGATGCCGTTCTGGTATTGAGTGGTGCTGTACTCACCTCTTTTGTTGGTGTGTCCGGTTTAGTGGAACGTATCACGTTGGATAGAATTCTACCACCTTTTCTTTTAAAAAGAAATAAAAATGGAAGTACCTATCGCATTGCAATTGTGTTTTTCATGCTTTGTGTTTCCATTTTATTGATTACCGAAGGTAATTTGGAAGCCTTGGCAGGTGTATATACCATAGCCTTTTTATCTGTAATGGCCCTTTTTGGGATAGGTAACATCTTGTTGAAAGTAAGACGGAAGAACTTACCACGTCCCGAGCGCTCTGGTTGGCTGTCCTTGTTGATCGCTATTTTGGCCGTTATCACAGCTTTGGTGGGTAATATTCTATTGAATCCTGACTATTTGGCGGTTTTCATGGAATACTTTATACCAACCATAGCTTTGGTGTTAGTGATGCTAAACAGAACGGCCCTTTTAAAATTATTGTTGCGATTGATTCGATATTTCTTGGATCCCATCAACCGTTTTTTAGTAAAATCTTATAAGGACATCAATCGGATGATAGATCGCATCAACGATCAAGAATTTGTATACTTCACCAAAAAAGATGATGTAGCCGCACTGAACAAAGTGCTACTTTACATTAGAAACAACGAGCATACCCGTAAACTAAAAATTGTGTCCGTTTTTCCAGAAGGAGAAAAAGCCACAGACAACTTTGTTTCTGATCTCAAGGTTTTGGATAGGGAATATCCAGAAATCAAGATTGAGTATATTCAATTGCATGGAAAGTTTACTCCGGAATTGATCAAAGAACTATCCGAAAGGTGGAGTATCCCCATCAATTTTATGTTTATCGGCAGTCCTGGAGACAAATTCCCATATCCCTTACAAGACCTTGGTGGAGTACGACTGATTATTTGATCGAAATTGTATTGTTTCCTGTTGCTTTGATTCACAAAAACGAAACTTCGGGTCACTTCCTTTTTACATCTCAAATCGCTACTTTTGAGGTTTGCTATGATTTATGATCAATTACGAAGAACATATTGAGGTTAAGGGTGCAAGAGTCCATAATCTGAAAAATATAGATGTTACCATTCCACGTGAAAAACTGGTGGTGATCACAGGGCTTTCGGGGAGTGGAAAATCCTCTTTGGCCTTCGATACCATTTATGCGGAGGGGCAACGTAGGTACATCGAAACCTTCTCAGCCTACGCCAGACAATTTTTGGGCGGACTGGAACGCCCGGATGTGGATAAAATTGATGGGCTTTCCCCCGTAATCGCTATTGAGCAGAAAACCACTTCAAAATCGCCACGCTCGACCGTAGGCACGATAACCGAAGTCTACGATTTTCTTCGTTTACTTTTTGCCCGTGCTGGAGATGCCTACAGTTACAATACGGGCGAAAAAATGGTGAGCTACAGTGATGAGCAAATCAAAAATTTGATTATTGAGTCATATCCCAACAAAAGAATCAATGTGCTTGCCCCTGTTATCAAGTCCCGAAAAGGCCATTACCGTGAACTTTTTGAGCAGATTGCAAAGCAAGGCTTTGTAAAGGTGAGGGTCGATGGTGAGATTACTGACATTACCAAAGGAATGAAGGTAGACCGTTACAAAACCCACGACATTGAAATTGTAATAGACCGCTTGAAGGTTGGTGATAACGAGGATTTTCACAAACGCTTGAGCGAAACCATCAATACGGCGATGTACAGTGGAGATAATGTACTTATGGTTTTGGAAGAAGGTGAAACGGTTCCCCGTTACTTTAGTAGGGATTTAATGTGTCCGTCATCAGGCATCTCCTATCCTACTCCTGAGCCCAATACATTTTCCTTCAATTCTCCCAAAGGTATGTGCCCCGAGTGCAGTGGTCTGGGACATGTGTTTCAGGTTAACGAGGATAAAATCATACCCAATAAAAAAGTGTCCATCAAATCGGGTGGACTTGCCCCATTGGGCGAATACAAGAAATCATGGGCTTTCAAACAATTGGAGACTATTGCCCAGCGCTACAATTTTGATTTAACGGATGCCATTGAAAAGATTCCACAGGAAGCCATGGAAGTTATTCTAAATGGCGGCAAAGAAAGTTTTGAAGTAGATTCCAAAAGTCTGGGAGTAAAAAGACAATACAAAATTGATTACGAGGGCATCTCCAACTTCATAAAAACCCAATATGAAGAAGCTAACTCCACTTCTATAAAGCGATGGGCCAAAGATTATATGGATCAAGTGGAGTGTCCTAGCTGTGAAGGCTCCCGTTTGCGAAAAGAGTCCCTCTATTTTAAGATAGACGAAAAAAATATTGCGGAGCTTGCACAGATGGATATTGCTGAACTCGCTGATTTCTTTAAACATTTGGACGATACACTGCAAGGTAACCAGAAAAAAATTGCTGAGGAGATCATAAAAGAAATCAAAGCACGCATCGGGTTTTTGTTGGATGTGGGGCTTGATTACCTCTCGTTGAACAGAAGCTCAAAATCATTGTCAGGAGGAGAGGCACAACGTATTCGACTCGCTACCCAAATTGGCTCACAATTGGTTGGTGTGCTCTACATTTTGGACGAACCCAGTATCGGATTGCATCAGCGCGACAACGAACGATTGATTCAATCCTTGGAGGCACTTCGCGATATAGGCAATTCCGTCATTGTGGTGGAACATGATCGCGATATGATCGAAAGTGCGGACCACGTTATCGATATTGGCCCCAAAGCTGGAAAACACGGCGGGGAGATTATTTCCGAAGGAAGTCCTAAAGAGTTGATTGACCACCATACCATGACGGCGCAATATATAACTGGAGAAGTCGAAATCCCAGTGCCGGAAAAACGACGCAAGGGAACAGGCAAAAAGATTACGCTCTCGGGTTGTACGGGCAATAATCTTAAAAATGTTACCGTAGATTTCCCATTAGGAAAACTTATTGGAGTAACTGGAGTTTCAGGAAGTGGCAAGTCCACTTTGGTCAACGAAACCCTCTACCCTATTATGAACGCCCATTACTTTAACGGGGTAAAAAAACCGATGCCCTATAAAAAAATTAAGGGGCTGGATTATATTGACAAGGTGATAGATATCAACCAATCCCCTATTGGACGCACACCGCGTTCCAATCCAGCTACGTACACTGGGGTTTTTAGCGAAATACGTTCGTTGTTCTCCAAAACCACTGAAGCTACTATCCGAGGCTATAAGCCTGGCAGATTTAGTTTTAATGTGGCCGGGGGAAGGTGTGAAACATGTCAAGGAGGCGGCCTCAAGGTAATTGAAATGAACTTTTTACCCGATGTTTACGTGGAATGTGAGACCTGCAACGGAAAAAGGTTCAATAGAGAAACTTTAGAGATAAGATATAAAGGAAAGTCTATTGCGGATGTTTTGGAAATGACCATCAACGAAGCTGTGGATTTCTTTGAGAATATTCCTAAAATTCATCGTAAACTTAAGACAATAAAAGATGTAGGTTTAGGTTATATATCATTAGGACAGCAGTCCACTACCCTTTCCGGTGGTGAAGCCCAAAGGGTAAAGTTGGCTACGGAACTTTCCAAAAGAGATACTGGAAATACATTTTACATCCTCGACGAACCAACCACAGGCCTACATTTTGAAGATATTAGAGTACTTATGGAGGTGCTTGAGCGCTTGGTGGACAAAGGCAATACCATTTTGGTTATCGAGCATAATATGGATGTGATCAAAATGATGGATTATATTATTGATATTGGTTACGAAGGGGGAAGAGGCGGTGGAATGGTTGTTGCAACAGGTACTCCAGAAGAAGTGGCCAAAGACAAGAAAAGCTACACAGCCAAATTTTTAAAGAAAGAATTGGAAAATACAAAACAAAAAATTGCGCGAGCAGTTTAAAATACCAGACAACTATGCAAATGCGTAAAGAACAACATTCCAAAGGTTGGAATGAGATTAAGACAAACGATTCATGGGCCATATTTAAAATAATGGGCGAGTTTGTCAATGGATTTGAAAAAATGAGCGTAATAGGTCCTTGTGTGTCCATTTTTGGGTCGGCCAGGGTCCGGGAAGGACATCCCTACTACGATTTGGCCGTAAAGATTTCCAAAAGGATTTCTGAGGCTGGGTATGGTGTTATTACTGGCGGAGGTCCTGGGATAATGGAAGCTGGGAACAAAGGTGCGAAATTAGCTGGCGGCATTTCCGTAGGATTGAACATCGATCTTCCGTTTGAACAACATGATAATCCTTTTATAGATGAGGATAAGAGCCTTGATTTTGATTACTTTTTTGTTCGAAAAGTGATGTTTGTAAAATACTCTCAAGGATTTGTGGTAATGCCCGGTGGATTTGGAACCTTGGACGAGTTCTTTGAAGCTCTCACCTTAATTCAAACCCATAAAATACATACATTCCCAATTATACTTGTTGGCACTGAGTTCTGGAAAGGATTGATGGATTGGATAAAGAACACCTTGGTAGATGCAGGAAACATTAGCCCAAAAGATCTTGACTTAATCAAATTAGTGGACACAGAAGATGAAGTAGTAGAAATAATAGATGCCTTTTATAAAGGCCGCACCCTTAGTCCAAACTTTTAATTCTTGTTTTGCATTGATTAACCTTCGAGTAATATTTAGCATTTCACTGCTTTTCATTATGGTGCAACCCAAACTTTGGGGACAGCACAAAAATGAAATCGTGGCAACTCTCGACGGGCCTACCAATCAAATACGGATTCGTCAACATTTTACCTATGTCAACCAATCAAAACAGGGGCTTTCCACATTAT
>NHBR02000060.1 GCA_002167435.2 Allomuricauda sp. TMED12 | reverse complement strand
TGGATCCAAAAACAAATTTAAGGAGCGATCACTATGGTGGTGACTATAAAAAGAGGGCCCGATTCGTTTTGGAAACCACACAAAAAGTAGTCCAGGCCATAGGTGCGGACAAAACGGGCATTCGCTTCTCCCCTTACGGCGTAGTCAATGGCATGACCGGTGATTATGCAGATATTGTCGAACTCTATACCTATTTGGCAAATGAACTGTCAAAGCTCAACCTTGCCTATATCCACATTGCGGACCAGCGTTCGGCCATGTCAGCTCCTGAATTTGCCACTGATATTTGGAAGACCATCGGCGATAATTTTATCGGTCCCATGATTGGTGGCGGTAACGTCGACTCTGCCATGAAAGCCGAGAAGCTTTTGAACGATGGTTATGATCTGGTATATATCGGAAGGCCCTTTATCGCCAATCCGAACTTGATAGAGAAACTGAAAAACAAAAAAGAACTTGTTCCTTTTGACCCTGATTTACTGTATTCTCCCGGACCAAGGGGATATACGGACTGGGAAAATTAAACGCGATACGGCGATTCCAGCAAATCAAAGATTATCCATAAAAGTCAGGTAAAAACCTGTGGACCCAAATTCAACCCTATTCGACACCACCTAGTATAACCATAGTAACCCATTCCATGGCAGCCATGGTAATCGTGGTATATAACAGGTGCCATCACAATAAGCCAATCATTGCCTAGGGAAAAGTTTGATAAGACCGCCAAGTAAACACATTGTTCTAACAAGTACTGGGTATCTTTATTCCATCCCCTTATCCATCATCCAAAAAAATGGGGCTTTCCGGACATTTGGTATAAACTTGAGGTATAAAAAAACCCGAAAACAAGGTTTTTGGGTTTTGTATCCACATATGTTTACGGCTTTCACAAATAAAACCGCCTACCGACCCTTTTTGCGTGAAGAGTAGGGGTCATCGGTCAGGCGGTTTTCAAACAAACTAAAATGAGAAGGGTTAAGGTGCGAACGTTTTGAATTTTTTCATGGATTGCCAATTTTTATTGGCTTGGGCAATGTGCTTTCCACTCCCCTCTTTTTCCCATACCTTGACAAAATCACCCTCGGGATTCACGGTAAACAAATATAGTTTCCCGTTCACTACGCGGAAGCTTTCAGGGTCTGGCCTATACTTACCTCCCAAGGAAACCGCGAAGGCACACCAGCCTCCATATTGGGGTTGGTATTTTCTAGGATTGTTTTGAAATGACTTCAACTGATTTTGGTTTACAAAATAATAGGTCAGTCCATCATAACTTGCCTTATAAGCCCTTTTTCCCTGCTCTGCCTTTCCTTTATCCATATAGGATACCGCACTATAACCTTCCAAGGCAATCATGCTATCGTCCGTACTATAGCTATGCGATTGTGCCTTCATACCCAGGCTAAACAGCAAAATACAGATTCCGGCCAGTAGACCTTTTCGAATTTTAATTGACATTGTTGATTTCATAATATTTAATTTAAAGGATTCTATATCGGGTCAAATTAGGACTCTCACTGAAAGTTGATTATAGGAATCATGCCGTATTGTTCTAAAGTTGTCTTTTGGTTAGGTCGGTAGTGTGGTTTTGGCAGGACTTCCATTTTGAAATTACAGATAACGTTCGTGCTCCTTGATTGCCAAATCATTGATACTGGCAAACCTTTTTCGCATCAGACCATTCTCATCAAACTCCCAGTTCTCGTTGCCATATGCCCGAAACCACTGACCTGAGCGGTTCCGATACTCATATTCGAACCTAACGGCAATGCGATTTTCGGTATGGGCCCAATAGTCCTTCTTGAGTTTATATTCAAGTTCATTTTCCCATTTATCCTTAAGAATTTTTTGGATATCCTCCCGTCCGTTGACAAAAGTGGATCGATTACGCCATTCACTATCCATGGAATAGGCCATGGAAATTTTTACTGGGTCTTGGCTGTTCCAAGCATTTTCGGCCAGTTGTATCTTCTCCTTGGCCGTGGCCTCTGTAAAGGGAGGCAACGGGAATTTTTTTTCGGTCATGATATTAAGATTTATGTTTCTTTTGTTTCGGGTACCTATATCTATAGTATAGGGTCAAGCATGCTATACCCATGCGACAGATTATCAATTGTAGGTCAAACCAAATGTTTTGCATACTCCTATCGTATTGATTCTTACCAATTATTGTTCAAGTAAGTTTTCATTTTCTTGCGTGCCCGGCTCAATGCCACCCATGTATTGACTTTTTCAATATCCAAAGCACTACAGATGGCCTCGGTGCTATACCCTCTCATCTTTAGCTGGAGCACCTCTTGTTCGCGGGAGCCCAGTTGGGAAAGACCGGAATGAAACACCTTGTAAAGCTCAGTGGCATTGAAGGATTCCGTTATTTCGGCATTATCAGGTTTATTCGATGGGTTTTCCCATTCGTGCCATCTTGGGTGTTCGGAGACACGGATTGCATTGTGCATAACCATACCTTGTCGGGAATAGGCCTTTCGATAGTAATCCATGATCTTATGGTTCAAAATGGAGGTAAGCCAGGAACGTTCCGTGGACTCGCCCCTAAAACCGGGGGCGGAACGAAGTGCCGCCAAATAAGTTTCTTGTAAAATATCCTCCACTGCATCCTCCGGAAGTTTTCTGACTGCGATGGCAAAAAGATAGCTTTTATATCGGCTGGACCATAGTTCTGGATGTAGTTGAACTTTGTTTTTTCTTGCTGCTTTCATGATATTGGTAATTAGTCTTTATTTTTATTCATGATTGTTGGAACTGTAATTTACTTTCTTACAAGAGGTTATACTTCCAGTTCGATCAATCTTTGGTATTCAGGACGTTTATTTAAAAAATGCGTTACCTCCGGTATGGATGGAATTATTTTAAAGTCCCCACGAAGTGCATATTCCATGACCCGTTCGATCAGTGCGTTCCCAACTTCTGGACGGTCAAGGTATTTGCTCATTTCCAAACCCGTCAAGTTGATAAAAGTATTCTTGACCATTTCATACTCCAATGAAGCCAGTTGACCATTGATATGAAATTGGAAATAGTTTTTGCCATCACAGCTCTTAAATACCATGGGCAATCGGTTTATATTACTATTTTCAAACATCGTAGTACTTTTTTCTATGTTTTTAAGCATATTCAAGTCCTTTTGAGCACGCCTTAAGGTTTCTTTACAAAACTGTTTTCAGAAAGCGATGACTTGGTTTCAATGTAAGTTTATAGTGGTGAAGAAAAGGAGGTACAGGATGTACCTCCCATCCATTTCAACTAAACAAACACTAACCAGAACAAATTTTTAAAGGTGTAGGTTTTCTAAATATCATCCTCGACCAATTAGTCTTCGGAAAGTCTCCTACTAGATTCCAATATGCCTTCCAATTGATTTGTGGTATAAACGGCACTGGCCATCATCGTAAAGTTTGTTTGGGCGGCCTGATCCCCATCCAGATGGGGCAGTTTGGCCGAGGCGGTGGCATCCCCTACCACTGCAATCTCAAAACCACATTCCAATAGTTCCCGCATATGGGATTCCACGCATAAATTTCCGGACATGCCTCCAAGAATGACTTTATCTATTCTTTGTTTCCTCAACTGAAGGACCAAATCATTGTTTTCAGGGCCATACACCTTGTGTGGACTACAAATGGTAACTTTTTCCTCATCCATGATATAGGGTTTGTAGGCAGGGAGCCAGTCGGCCCCTGACCCCTCAAAGCCCTCAACATTCAACTGATCTCCCCTATCGAACATGTTTATGTTGTGCATCAATTTTTCCAAGGTACCTTCAAACTGCCAGCCATGATCGTGCTTGTAGTAATAGTGCGGAGAGATGAATACGTGTATGCCGTTTTCGGCCCCAAGACGAAAGAGGGATTCAATGTTGCTTTCCATGACACTCTGTCCCACGGCTCCCCAAGCCACACCTTCCGGGCTCAAAAAATCATTTTGGGGATCTACGATCACAATGGCGGTATGGCGATCTATCTCAAAACCGGTAAAGGGAAGCTGAGCTTCCTCTTTACCTCTATTGGCCTTTTCTGTTGAATTTATGGTTCCCATGTTTTTTTTATGGTTATTTGGCTTATTACATGGTAAAACTCACAAAAAGCACGTTCCCATTTTATCTGAAATTTGCCAAAATGTTTTCATTTTGCGGTTTTCCAAAATAGGAACGGCGAGAAACAAGGCAATGAAGAAAGATTGAACTACTTGGTGCCTGAGTTATTATGGCCATCGCTTTAAGATTAAGATAATGACCAGAGTAAAATGATAGGATTTCAAAGGATAGCAAGTAAAATAAAATCACATAGCTGAATACTTACCTTACGGAGCACACCTGAATGTCCATGACACGCCCAATAACAGCTATGAAAGAACAAAAATAAAGATGGGACCGACTATTGCTTGCCAGTCGGGTCAATGGAATATTGAAGATAGGGCACTCCGCTGACCTTTCGATCCGGAAACCTGGACTGAACCTCATCCTGCGGCATCTTCGGATCAACTATTACATCCTCACTTGGTTGCCAGTTGGCCGGGGTCAGTACTTGATGATGGGCATGTAATTGAAGGGCATCTATTGCCCTTAATATTTCATCAAAATTACGTCCAATAGACATGGGATAGGTAAGGTGGAGCTGAACGTATTTTTCCGGATCAATGATAAATACGGAACGAACCGTTTTCTTATCGGAAGCCCCTTTTTGTATCATACCATACTTTTGGGCAATCAGTCCTTTTTCATCGGCAATGATGGGGAACCGTACCGTAACATTCATAGCGGCTTCGATATCCAATTTCCAGTCCATATGGGAATCAAGGGTATCCATGCTAAGCGCAATGGCCTTCATGTTCCGTTTCACAAATTCTTGTTCCAATTGAGCTACCATACCCAGTTCAGTGGTACAGACAGGCGTATAATCCTCAGGATGCGAAAACAACAGACCCCAAGAATCACCCAACCATTCGTGAAAACCGATTTCACCCTCTGTTGTGATGGCCTTAAAATCCGGTGCCAAACTTCCAATCCCTAAAGTCATTTGCAAATACTTGATTGTGAACACAAAATAAAAATAATTCTTGAAATTACGCTATCTTTAAAGGGTTAATTACAACTAAACTGACCATGACCTTCCAAATCCGTTCGATTATCGTGGATGACGAACAGCGCCATCACGATGTCCTAGGCAAAATGCTTGAAACATTTTGTCCCAATATTGAACTGGTAGGAGATGCTTTTTCCGTGGAAGAAGCTATTGCCCTGATTGAGTCCGAGCGTCCTGAACTGGTATTTTTGGACATCGAAATGCCTGAGGGCAATGGGTTTACACTTTTTGACCATTTCGAGGAACCAGCTTTTGAAGTGATCTTCACAACGGCACATGATCTTTATGCAATCAATGCCATAAAATACGCTGCATTGGACTACCTATTGAAACCCATCAATATCCAAGAACTGAAAAATGCCGTTGCCCGTGCGGGCAAAATATTGACAAAACAGGCACCTTCCAGGGAAGAGGAGTATCAAGTTTTACGGGAAAACACCAAATTACAAGATCGTAATTATACAAAAATTGCCTTGAGGTCCTCGGAAGGCATCGATTTTGTTGAAGCCAATCGCCTGCTCCGTGTTGAAGCCAATCATGTATATTCCAACTTTTATCTCGATAATGGTAAAATGATCATGGTATCCAAACCGTTGGGGGATTTTGAGCCCCTCTTGGAATCCTTCAACTTTTTCAGGGTACACAAATCACATATGGTGAATCTCAACCACGTTGAAAAATATGTCAAGGGCAAAGGAGGTTATCTTATATTGAAGGATGGGTCGCATGTCGATGTATCGGTGAGAAAAAAGGAAGCCTTGTTAAAAAAATTAGTGTAAATCGTTGGGAAAGCACAGTGTCACCTGTGTACCTACTGGTTCATCGCCCTCTTGCAAATCCTCAACTTTAACGCTGAATACATCCACACCGAACTCCATGTTCAACAATTCCAGTCGTGCTTCAATATTGGACATAGCGGTTGAGCGGTGGTGACTCTCCGAAATCGCTGATGCCAAGACCCTTCCTATACCATTGTCCGTTATGGAACAATAAATGGATTTCTCCGTTTCCCATACTTTCAACAAAAGCTGGCCAGGCCTTGTAGACTTTCTAAGCCCATGAATTATGGCATTTTCCAGATAGGGTTGCATCAGCATGGGTGGAATCATGATATTTTCCGGGGCATCTATACCGACCCGTACTTCGTAATCAAATACATTGTTGAAACGGGTTCTTTCAAGCTTTAAATAGGTATCCAAAAACTGTAGTTCTTTGGATAGGGTGATATGTGAAAGCATGGAATTCTCCAAATTCTGCCTCATAAGACCCGCAAAATCAGAGAGATAATCCAAAACCTTTTCTGTTTCGTTCGCCAGCACAAATTCCTGGATGGATGTAAGGGAATTGAAAATGAAATGGGGGTTCATCTGAGAGGACAACATTTTCATCCGGGCCCTAAGTGCTTCTTGTTGCTGCTGATGTATTTCATTTTCATGAAATCGAGAAGCCGATATCACAGACTGGACCCGGGCCTTCAAAATTTCGTGGTGTATCGGTTTCTTTATATAATCGCTGGCACCCAATGCAAAACACTTTGCGAGTGTGTCATCTTCTTCCTCTGCGCTGATGATAATCACGGGAAGTGTTTTAAAAACAGGGTCCGACTTTAGCTGCCGTAAAAGATCAAAACCGCTGATTCCAGGAAGGTTGATATCCAATAGGACCAAATCAAATTTTTGGCTCGACAAACGTTGAAACAAAAACTGACCTTTGGGTATAAAGGATATACTATACCCTGCCTCGGCCAAAACGTGATTGACCAGTTCCAATACCTGTCGATTGTCATCCACAACCAGGATAGAAGTATCCTTATACATTTAATGTATCGGTTAAAAATTCCTGTAACGCCACTTCATCACCAGTATAAATGGCATCCTCCAATTTATCCATGGCTGCCGAGGGCAATATGTCACTTAGTGTCGCCGCTATCTCGGCCAATTTCTCTGTTTCAAAAATCGGTAGTTTTTGAATGGTCTCAAGGGCGCGGGCTTTTTGGTGTAGTTGTCGCTCATCAAGCATGCTCAAGGGTTCTCCCTGCTCTACGGAAGCATCCGGCAAGTACCTTTTCAAAAGTTGAACCATTTTTGGTACTTGTATCGGCTTGGTAAGGTATGCGGAAAAGCCTGCATTGATAGCGGCTTCCTGGTGCTCTTTGAAAGCATCCGCCGACAAACCGATCACTGGCACATCCAAGTTTGACTTGCGAATCAATTTTAGGGTCTCGAAACCATCTATCTCCGGCATATGAATATCCATAAATATGATATCGGGATGGTAGCGTTTGGCCAGGGACACCCCTTCTTTACCATCTCCTGCCAGCAAAATTTCTGCGCCCAGCTCCGAGAACAGTGCCCGAATCATTTCTTGGTTCATGGGGTGGTCCTCCACCACCAATATCTTACTATTCGCAGGTATCCGGTAATTGGCCAACAAAGTTTCCGGACTAGTCGACTGCATCGGGGCAGCCTGTTGGTAAGGTATCTCAATGGTGAAACATGTTCCCTTGCCCTCCTCGCTTTCAACGGTAACTTTTCCTTTTAGGATATCCACCAAACTTTTCGTGATTGCCAACCCTAGACCGGTTCCCCCGTATTTTCTGTCCATTCCCGCATCGGACTGTGTAAAAGGTTCAAAAATCCGTTCCAGATCAGCGGCCGGGATTCCGATTCCCTCATCCGAAACTTTGAATACCATATGACCATCGTCCGCACAAAGATCAAAATGCACGCTACGTGAAGCAGATGTGAATTTTACTGCATTTCCGACAATATTCATAAGAATCTGCTTGATCTTGCCCCTGTCTGAACGAACATATCGCGGTGTTCCTGGACACAAACTATACACCACTTTGACTTCCTTGGATTTTGCAAGACTGTTCTGTATCCTGTAAACTGAAAAAAACAATTGTCTTAGATCCATGTCCTCGACCACCAATGCCGTCTTTCCGGCCTCTATTTTGGAAAGATCCAAAATATCCCTGATAATTTCAGAGAGGGATTCTGCGCTTTGATAGATATTGTTCAAATATCTCCGGAAAGAATTGGTAAGGTTCAATGCTTTACTTTGGTTGGTCAAAATCTGGGAAAAACCAACGATTGCATTTAAAGGGGTCCGGATTTCGTGGCTCATGTTGGCCAAAAATTGGGATTTTGCCTTGTTCGCACTGTCTGCATCATTCTTGGCGAAAATCAAATCTCGTTCCGCCTCTTTTCTCATTTCAATTTCATGTCTCAGATGTTGTGTTCGGTCTTTTATCTTTTCTTCCAGTGCCTGGTTAAGTTTTGCAAGCTCTTTCTGGGAGGTGGCCAGCTCATCGTTCAAGGTGATTGCCTGTTCGTATAGTGTGGAATTTGTAATGGAGATGGCTGCCTGTGATGCTATGATACGAAAAACCTCCAGTCCCCCTTCGGTAAACATACCGGTCATTTGACTATTGGCGACATAAAGGACTCCCACAAGGTCACCTTGTTTCATCAAGGGCATCAGCAACAATGACCCCGAAGTTTCTGAGGGAGAATTTTCCAGATTTGCACAATATTCCGTTAGATCATCAATGCACAACTCTTTTTTGCTTATGGCAACATGTTCAATAAGATTGATCGGCAATAAAGGGAACTCTTCCAAGCTGCATTCTGAAAACCGCTCATTTACCGAACCGGTCAAATCAATGAATGCTGCAACATTCAAAGCGGAACCATTCAATAAGATGAGTGCCCCTTTATCTGCCCCAGCATTCTCCATTACGATCTGCAACAGGTTTTCAACCAAACGATCTCGATTGACTTCCGCGGAAATGGCTTGAGTTGCCTTTATAAGACTTTGAAAATCAAACCCTTTAACTTTATTGATGTAATTTTCCGTGTTATTTTCAAATTTTACATTTGGGCTCGCATTGTTATTTTTAACGCCCCATGTGGCATATGTTCTATCCACTTCATTTTCAAGTGACCGCTTTAAAAAACCAGAATTTTCTTTCGGCAAGGCTCTATGCAGTACATCCGCAACCATGGCCCTAACGGCCATCAACTTTCCTTTGTCTGTCCATCCAAACACTACTTCCAACCTATCAGTAACATTTTCAAAATTTTGTGATCTACATGCGAGCAACAGTTCCACCATTTCAAATTCCGCTTTAAAATTTACAGGTGAGATAACTGTCCAACCCTTCAATTGTTCCTGTCTTCCCATCACACGTTGGAAAACCTCATCTTCAGGGTTCTCACCAACCATGAGGTCACAGACGGACTTTACGATCTGGTACCGAAAATATTGGGGCTCCGAATTTGAATAGTGTAGATCATGTTCATGCTGACCGTAATACTCCAATGCCTTAGCGTATTTCCCTTGAATACAGTAGACCCATCCCATAAGTATATGATAGCTTGCTTTCGAAGCCTTGCAATTGCTTTCCTCCAATAGGTGCAAGGCTTCTTGATCCATTTGGTCAATTTCTTCAGTATACTCACCTAAGAGCCTGTGCACTATGGATTTCATCAAATGCACCTGTGCCTCAAAAACGTTATTGTTATGAACTTGGCCTGGCTCTAGGAGCGCATTACAAAATCGAAGAAGCCCAGACAATTCCGCTCCTGAAATGAGTTGATTTCGGATCTTTGCATATAATAAATTACCGGCACCCAGGGCATCCCCTCTATCAATGCAGTAGGCAATTCCTTGATCCAATTGGTTTTCCAATACTTTGTAACTAGCCTTTAAGGGCCCCATGGAAATATGGTAAACTGACAAGGTCTTGGAGTGATATTTATCCGATTCACTGGAATCCAATAACTCCAATCCCAAAGAAGCCAATTCGCCTCCAGTTTTGAATGCATTGAACTCATTGCAGAGAAGGGAACCCAAATGAACCAGTATAAAAGGAGATGCATCCGTAAATCCATTTTGGAACATAAGACGTCCCAATTTGAGGAGAATATGCGTATATAGATTTTGATCTGTGCGATGGGCAGAGGTGCACATATTTACCATGATATCCACTGTATAACCATCCACTTCCGAAAGTGCACTCTTTTTCTTGCTAACCTTTTTAAGGTTGCTGGGCAAGAATGAACAGAATTTCTCGTATTTCCGTTGGTTTTCTTCCATATTACCAGAAAACTCCAATGGAAGTCCCAAACTGTCAAGGGCTATCTTCCCTTCATCCGTATTTTCTTCAAAAAGCGAATACGCCTCAAAGAACTTCATGTTCAGAAGGTATACTTCACAACGTTCCTTTATATTGGTGGCATAGGTTAATGCTTTTTTAGCAAATGACTTCCCTTCATTTACATTTCTTAAAAGGTAAGATGCCTTGGCCAAATCAAATAATACTTCGTATTTATAGGATTCCGTATTAAACCTATCTTGTAAATCCAGAGCGAAAGTCAAATACTGAAGGGCGATGGACGGTGAGTTTGAATTATTGGCCAGTCGCCCTGCTTGCAAGGTATGGGCAAGTGCTGGAGCAACCATTTCCCCTTGGATCAGTTCGCGGGAATATATCAGATGTTCAACAAGTTGGTTGAACCCTATGGAACTATGGATGTCACCGTTTTTCAATTGAAACTGTGCTATTTTATAATGTATTGCTTCAGGGGAGACTTCAAAACCTGGAATGTTAAGCTTCAAGGCAGCTTGTTTGATCTGGTTATGATTGAATACATAGGAAGCATCGGGTGAATCGAGTTTTGATATTTGACCCGCTTCACTCAACAGTTCCAAAAGAAGTATTACAATTTTTTTGGGATAGTCACATACAAAGGCCAATAAGGGTATGTTAAAATTGCCATTGTCATAAGCTGCCACTTTAAGCAGTACTTGTGCTTGATAGGATTGTAACAATAGTTTTTTTTCATATATGGCCAGAACATTTTCCGCCACTTCCTGTCTTTTTACCTGCTCCAGGCTAAATTGCCACTTATGGGCATGACTATCATAGGAAAGCACCTTATCTTCATGCATGGCATGAATGAAATGTTTAATATAATAAGGATTTCCATTGGTTTTTTTATGGACCAGACTGGCCAGGTCAGCAATTTTCTTTCTTTCTTCGGACAGCGCATCGGAGACCATCCGTTCGGTAGCGCCTTCACTTAAGGGCTGTAAGCTAATGATCGGGGCATACTTTTTTCCTTTCCTTAGGGAGTGTTGAAACTGGCGCAAGGGATGTTCTTCCGACATGCCGTCCGGATTATAGGACAAAACGAACATCACCCGGGATATGGGTGAATGGACCAAATGTTCGATGACTTTGAGCGAGGAAATATCGCACCATTGCGCATCGTCGATGAACAATACCCTTTTGAGCCCGATACTATCCAGGGTGCGGCAGTATCTGGCAAAAAGGTTTACAAAGCGATCCCCGGTTTCCAAAGGATCTAAGGTCTCAGGTTCGGGAAGGTTTCCAGTGATATCCATTAAGTCGGGAACAACCTTAAAAAGTGCAGAGAAATCGGCCCCCAAGCCCGATACGAAGATTTCCCTGATCTCGGCATGACTCTTACCCGATTTCAACAAAATCCGCTGGGCTATATTTTTAAAGGCTTCTTGGAATGCCCTATAGGGTGTTGGTTGTGATTTATCGAACGCACCCATGGAAAATAGGACATCGGGTTCAGAAATGGCAGATTCGAAGGCCTTTCCCAATGTGGTCTTTCCAATGCCTCCCGAACCTTCCACAAACGAGACCACAAAATCCCCTTTTCGCACCCCATGATAAATATCCATCAATTTTTGAAGGGCTGCATCCCTTTCAAGTAAAGAATCTGACATATTGATCACTCCAGGCGTATAATCCATACTCTTTACAGGAAAACCATTAAAGTTACCCATTTGGTATTGGGATTTAAGCTCTAACAGATCCTTGAGGACTCCATGTATGGATTGGTATCGATTCTCTGGTTTTTTCTCCAAAAGGCCATTGATTATGTTATGGATGCCTGTATGTTTCCATTGGGTATCCATGAAAACTTCATTATAGGGCTCCGTTAAATGTTTATGGAGTACTTCTTGTTTATCCGTTGCCTTTATAAAATGTTCCCCTGTAAGCCAATAATGCAATAATGCTCCAAGGCCATAAATATCGGCCCGTTGATCGGGCTTTTGATTACTTCGCTTACTAAATTCCGGTGCTATGAAATGGAAATCACTGTCCTGATAGTGGGCCAGGTCAGTTTTGGCATACTCTTTTTGGAATAATCCAAGGCCCGTTATAATTAGCCCCCCTTCCTTATCCACCATAAATCGATCGCTTTGCAGCACACCGAAACAATAGTTCGCCTCGTGCACTTTCAGGATGGCCTGGGCCAACAAAATGGCACGGTCCAGCAAAGCGACAAATTCCAGGTCCGTTTTGGGAGTTGCTACTGATTCTTTTGGAGGAACGGGTATCTTATAAGAGACACTTTTTGTATCTGGAGATACTAATTCCCTAATGGAAATATGCTTAAAAAAGTTTGTTTTGGACAATCGTTGTAGCAATGTCGTGTCCACTGCTGTGGAACTGACCTCTTCAACAAGGGCTGATTTGGAGCGCAAACTCAGTTGAATTTGCACATCTTTAATTCTTATAAGATTCATCAGGTACGTATTGGACTACAATTTACTCATTTCTACGTATTTATATGAAACGTTAAGAAGGGAAAACGCCACGTTCAGAAGAATATCGTTTTTTCATAAACCGATAAAAGGGAATTATCTGCCTAAAAATGGCCAAATTCGATGCATTGGTAAGAAATCTGTCCCCATTTAGAAACTCTCACTGGCAACCTGCCCACTCCCCCATTACTTTTGACTTGTATTCGATGAACGATCCTGCAGGCCTTTATTCATCAACTTGGAAGATTTTGATTCCAGTAAGAGGTCGATCAAAGTGTTGCTTTGAAAAAACCATTGTTAACTAACCCATTAAAAAGAAAAGTCATGAGATATACAACCCAGATTAGCGCATCACATTTGGAAAGACAACAGGTTAAAGAAGCCGGACAGAAATCGAACATTATTTTATTTCTCATACGGGACAATGACGGTATACTTGAAGCATCATCGGAAGATAGGTATGAGTTTATCTATTCCTTGGAACCATCACCGGACTTCAATCCCTCGACTCCATTGATCATAGGTATGTACAATGGCTCTTTTGGCACCATGGACAAAAACATGCAAACCGATGGGTTTGTCAAAAAATCCATTTTGGAAACACCTCTGAGCAACCAACTAGCACTTTACCTGGTTCAGGAACTCTTGATCAACACGGCGGAGGAACAATTCCATTTGGAAAACATGATCATCACATTGGGGGACTATCTAGTAAAGCGGGAGCAGATGCAATCGGAATTGAACTGCACCTTGAAAATGGGACTGACCCCTTTCCAAATACATAAGATACACCGTTATGTCAGAAAACATATCGATCGTCCGGTCCTGACTTCGGAACTGGCCAAGGTAGTTGAACTGAGCATACATTATTTCATCAGGGTCTTTAAGAGGACCATGGGAGAAACACCCCATCAATTTGTAATGCGTTTAAAACTGGAGGAAGCAAAAAAACTACTTATCTCGACAGATGAAAGTGTCATTCAGGTTGGTTTGGGCGTTGGTTGCGAAAACCCAAGTCATTTTTCACAACTTTTTAAATCCAATTTTGGAATCCCTCCCTTGAAGTTCAGGAAGACATTTCAGAACGGGATGATTAGCCTAAATTAAAATCCGGTCACCCATGCACTACCATGAAAAAGATGATAAAACACTACAACATCATAAAATTGATGGCTTTCGCATCACACAGCTTGGACAATGAAACCGATGCTGTCGATTCCAGAAGGAATGTCAGACCCAGGGAGATCACCGAAGATTTGGATTTCAGCTCTGATGATAGAGGTTGGTTCATTTAGTTCAACCAAACCATTTTCTTGAACAAGGCATCATAATCCATCATATAAAAACCGAATAACAACAATTTAAAAAAGTATTCTAATCACTTAATTCTTTACATCATGAAAACAATGTTATTTAATTCAACCCTTTTATTGGTACTTCTAACTACCTGTGCGCCGAGGCTGTATGCGCAAATACCAGATCCCGGATTCACGGTTGACGGTTCAACGGCCATCGTCATTACAGATCCACAGAACGATTTCTTAAGTCCCGATGGTGTTACATGGGGAGTTATTGGTGAAAGTGTCATCAAGAACAAAACCGTTGAAAACCTAGAAACTCTATTTAAGGTAGCCGAGGCCAAAGGCATCAAGGTGTTTATCTCCCCCCACTACTATTACGAGCACGATCATAAATGGAAGTTTGAAGGTGCCTTGGAAAAACTTATGCACGATATCGGTATGTTCGACCGGGGAGACCAGCTGAACAAAAAGGGGTTCGAAGGTTCCGGTGCGGATTGGTTGCCTCGATATAAAAAGTACATTAACCAGGATTATGTGACCGTGGTCGGACCACACAAAGTCTATGGGCCCGAACAAAATGACCTTAGCCTTCAATTGAGAAAACAAAAAATCGACAAGGTCGTTTTGGCCGGTATGTCAGGTAATCTTTGTGTAGAATCCCACCTCAGGGAACTTCTAGAAGATGGTTTCGAAGTGGCAGTGGTGGTCGATGCGACCGCTTCGGCCGTAGCACCTGGCTATGATGGCAATGTAGCTGCAGAAATCAACTACAGGTTTGTGGCCAGCCATGTGTATACCACCAAGGAGTTTGAGCAATCGCTAAGATAACGTGATCGAAAAAACATCGACCGTAGTGTTACTAATTTAATCAATGGCAGAGCCTACAAAGCTCTGCCATCTTTTTTTTTAGATGCAGGGCTTGTATTCTTTAAATAAATACCCTGTCCAAATAGACAAACAAATACACTGACATATTTAATGGTATAGTAGTTTAAGAAAATCAAAAACAGTATGTAGGAAAAAGTCAAATTGTCGAAAATAGAAACTGTTGGAGTTTCTAGTTTTCCGTAGTGGAAATTATCATGTGGTATTAAAACGAATGAAATTGTCGTCATTCTGTCACAAGGTTTGAATAATACATCAAGTGTATGGAATGTGGAAATCTGTTTTGGGACAAGAAGCAAGCTTTGGGCAAAGCTTATTGCAAAAAGCACAAGAAGAAAATCAAACCCGATTGACTGTACAACTCTCCTTTCACCGAAAACCGAATTCTTGGTTTATGGAAATTTCCTACATTTAACATCCACATAACAATGACCAACCAAAACAAATCCATGAAAAAAATTGCTATTGCACCCCTCTTGATCCTCTTGTTACCCATAACAATTAATGCACAGAAATCCGAAGCAACATTAATCTTCAAAGATGGAAGTGTGTTGAAAGGCCTTGGTAGATTGACCAACGCTAACACTATCAGATTTAGACAAACCAAGAAGGATAAAAAGCAGATTTATACATTTAAGGAAGTAGATACTTTGAAAGTACACTATGATTATGGAACAACAACATATATTGAAGCTGCAATAGAGAATCGAGAAGAACCGAAGGTATTGGAAGTTATTATGGTTTCCAATTCAATTGCATATTATCATCGTTATAATTATTTTACAGCTATGGGTGGAACTTCAACACATTATTACTTAAAAAGAAAATCAGATAACCAAGTAATACATTTTGGTTCAAATCAGCTTGGTACACTCAATTTTAAAAAAGTAGCCACAACATTTTTCAGTGACTGTGAAGAATTGGTACAGGCAATTGAGGAAGAAAAATATGGACGATATCAATTGAAAGAAATCATTGAGGTATATGAAGAGAAGTGTGGCCGATAAAAATAATTTTTTCTTTAAGTTTAAATAAACGATTTAAACTGAATTATGGTAATTGAAAATATTGCTAGTAAAATTCTATGAAGAACATTGGGATATTCATTGTGATTCTTGTTGTAGTTTTTCTTGCTATAATAATTACTGTTCAGGGAAACAACATTGACAAATCACTCAAATTGGAATCTGACATCAATATTTTTGCGAACAATGTTAAGTACAATAAAGGTGTTGTTACCTTGGAGGATAGTATTTCAATATCTGGCAATTGCCCAATGATTAATACTTTAACAATAAATGATTTCCAACCAACACTTGGAGATTATTCAGGACCTTATAGATTTATTAAAGAAAGATACAATGACACAATTAAAATTGTAATTATCAATGATACGTTACGCTTTAAATTTATTTCAATGCATTGATTTTTTCAATTCTGAACAGGTAAAGTTCAAATAAACGAATTTCATGAAGCAAATAATTACATTGTTATTTTTGGCAGTATTGGCAACTAGCTCATCATGTAGCAAAGACTTACCTCAAGAAGAACAGGAATATCTGAAAATTGCTATTACCAATAATGTGTTGAGCGATGAACCCCTTATTGTAGAGTTATTTAAAGAAGGAAGTTCTATAAAGACATTGGAGTTGGAATTTGACAAACCTTATGTAATGGATTCCATTCCTGTTGGGGAAAATTTTGCCCCTGAAATATCTCTTAATTCAGATTCAATAATAGTATACTATTATAATCGGACTGCGTGTATAACACATAATTTATCAAGTGTTGATGTGTTTGAAGTAAACCTTAGAAATATTTTTAAACAGATTAATTGGTATAGGAAGCATTTTTTACCTTACGATGAAACCAAGTTTGAAAATCCAGATTTAAGAGACTATGAATATGTTTTTACTGGAGGGCAGTTAAATATTCTGCGGGAATGTAATTAAGTATTTAAAGTTTAAATAAACGATGGGAATCGTGCGACAACAGGGGTATATACCGCTGCCCCAATTATTTAACGTTTTTACTGGCCAATTGGATCATTGGTATTTCTCCGCTCTTTTCAACAATTTCTCCAACCCGGGTTCATTTGGGTCGTGGGGCAAACCCGGATGGATGCACATGGCCGGGCATTTCTCTGCTGCAGCAACGATCTTTGCGTATTTGTCGCCTTTTGGATTGTGCACTTGGGCTTGTTTGTTACTATTGTATTTAAAAACATTGGGCACCGCATTGATACAATCGTTGCAAGAAGTACAATCATCACTTTCCACCCAGGCCACTTTACTCACCGATACTTCTTCTTCTTTAGGAGTTTCCTTCGGAGTCGGTACTGTTTCAGCGGATTCCTGATCCGCTTCCAATGTTACGCTAACAGGCACCGGAGCGGTTGAATCGACCGCAAGGCTGGCCAAGTCGGTTTTTCCCTCCATGAGTGCAAAGAGTATATTGTGGATGGCTTTTTCAACGTCAGCGGATCTTTGGGTTTCATACTCTTCGGATAACCGCGCTTCCAGTTCTTTTAGTTCTACTTCTTTGGCCTGTGTCCACTCAGCTTTGGACCTCGACAACTTGTTTTCAAAATGCTGGCTCTTGACACCCCCGAGTTCCTGCAAAAAACGCCAATAGTCCAGCCTACTTCTGATCCGTTGAAGCCAGGATGCAGGAATGGCCGCCCTATGCAGTTTGTAGTCTTCATCCACTACCTGAATGAAGGGTATCTTTCCTATCTGGGACTCTGGATCGGCAGAAAGATAGTCTACTACAGATACCAGATTTTCATTTTGATACCAGTCGGGAATAATCTCAAGGGCTTGCAAATTGTGCGTTTCCATAGCAAGAAAATCCGCTGGGCTCAGACTAATCTGTTCCGTATGCTTTCCACCGGGAATCTTGATTTCCAGAACTTGATTTGGATATAAGAGATCGCATTGCGGATTGTCCTCCAAATTGAAATGGCTTCCAAAATCCATCCCGGCCTCGATATCGTAAGTCAGGCGTGGAAATTGTCGACTTTCTATCGCCCTATGGATCCTAACGGGACAACCGGGGTCGTCTTCCGATCCAGCATCCTGAAGCAATACGTTCCAGAGTACCGGTGCGGTGGCGTTCAGACCATCACGTAAGGCATTTTCAAAAGCGTAGGGGTCTTCAATACTTCCCTGGTACACATAGGCATTTCTGCGAAAGATGGCCAGTGATGCAATCTCTAGTGCGCTTTCTTCCAACTCAGAAGCTACGACAGGTAAATTGATGTCGTTCAATGTATTGATGGCGAAAACCTTAACAAAGGCACCGTCTGACAACATGGAAAGAAAATCCTTTGGCTGGTCGGCAATATTGCGACTCTCGTCAATGACTAGAACAGGGGGAAAATATTTGATATCCCCAGAATTCAGATAGGACGGCGCGAATCCTGCAAAATAGGCATCGTGCAAAGATGCATCGTAGGCCTGTCCTATCTCAAGCTCCGCCAAACGCATCGCTCGGATCAGCGCTACAAAGTTCGACATTTCCTTTTTTAAATAGGCTTTGGCATGCGATATGGCGCCAGATTCCACAACCTCAATAGCTGCCTGACCGAACACCTCTTTAAGGTGGTAGCTTTCCTGTAGTTTTTTTGTGATAAAGATCTTATTGGGATGCTCCGTATAAGATTTCACAGCGTTGGAAAGTACGTTTATGCTATCCCGAATTTGCTTGAGTCTCGCCTTAGACAGATTTGAACTTACCCTTCGAGGTGCGACATCCTGTACTTCGTCCAAAGACAAAAGATCCTTGGCAAACTCAAAATGCGTACTGTCCTTTTCCCGGCCCTTATCCTGAAGGTCGACAATTTCACTCAATCCGGATAGTTTCCGTTGCATATCAACAATGAACTCTGAAAAGGGGGCAATTCGCGCTTTCAAATGAATATGGAGCAGTAGAAAAGGAGTCCGTGCGCCAAAACCCATAATGGTTCCTTTGTAGGATAGGAATTTTTGTTTAATTGGATCTAATTGTTTTTTAAAATCCTTTGGCGTATCATCGCCCAAAGCATTGCCCAATATTTCCATCAATTCATCTACCTGGGAGTTATAATTAAGTTCCGGTTCGGCCACTTGCAGTTTCTCTTGAAGTGACAGGAGGATGGAAGGGAGTTTTTCGATCAAGACTTTACTGATGTCCGCAGCACAATGATCTGATATCAATACTTCGAGTCGCTCGTGAAGGCTGCAGAGATTGCTTTTTTCCCTATCGAATAGTACCGGATAGCGCATGGCAGGTACTATGCCGCGCAAGCACGGGGCGGACAAAATCGGAGCCACATTAATATTTTGGCAAAAGTCCGTTTTTATACCTTGTACAAAGTACCTGTGCAATTGATCGCGATAGCTTTTCAATTCCTCGTGCTGAGGTGCGGGTTCTTGCTCTCTAGTAACCACGACGTTCCTATCGGCATAACAGTCGAGGATTCGATCCACATATGAATTATTTATTTCGTTCATTCCACTGAATTACTAGTACTATATTGATCCAATAAGGATTCCAGATTCTGCTTTTTTTCCTCAATGCCCATTCCGAGATTGTGAGCTCCATATTCATCATAGCGGGCGTTGGCGGTATTTTGATATAGCAAACCAATCGGAATGCCATCATGGATCTCTGCATGTTCCCTGGCCTTGTGAATATTGGAAGGATCGTGCTCGATCACTCGACCAAAGGCTTCCCGGGCTTTTGGTTTCAGATTGATTCCATTTTCGTGTGAGAGCAGAATAAGATTTTTCGGGTTGACAGCAATATCACCATAGAGATCACGCATAAATGCAGGGCACCGTTGAACGATGCGCACAAAGGCGAGGCCGGGATGCTCGGCCGCTTTTCGTATGGTCGCATAGAGGTGGGTAGCATTCCAATCAACGGTCTGCGCCACGAAGGAGACATTGGCCAATCCCAAGGTAGTTTGTATTGGGTTGATCGGAGGGAGGACGGAACCCCTAGGGTGGGTATTGGAATGCGTGCCCAACGGGCTGGTGGGTGAAGTTTGTTTTTTGGTCAAACCATAAATGCCATTATCAAAGAGCAATGCCACCATTTTCATATTGTAACGAATGGCATGTACCCAGTGTGCTGCACCAATTGAGCAACAATCCCCATCTCCGGTTACAACAAAAACGTTGAGGTCGGGTCGTCTGAATTTCACGCCACTGGCTACCGGGAATGCTCTTCCATGAAGGCCGTGAAACCCATAGGTTCCCATATAATGTGGAAATCGACCGCTGCATCCGATACCGGAGACCACAACCGTTTTTTCAGGTTCATATTGCATGTCCTTGCAGACGCGCTGTACCGTGGTGAGTATGGAGTGGCCCCCACAACCCGGACACCAGCGGGCTACGCCTTTACCATAATCCTCCATGCCATAATCATGGTCAAAGGAGGGGACAGAACATAATTCATGAGTTTGTACAAGCATAGCATTTCAAGTTTTTATACGTTGACTTCGGAGTTTTCAATTTTCAATTCGCGCTTGATCATTTTCAATACCTTTTCAGGGTTCAAGGGTTGCCCGTAGACATTACTGAAACAATCGATATCCATGAGTGTTTTTGCCCTAAGGAGCCACGCCAACTGGGCATAGCGGCGATTCTCCTGAGTGACCATCGGGTTGCCCAGCGTATCACTATAATTGATCTCAACGGTGATGACTTTTTTGAATCTTTTGAAGATATCAACCAACCCAGGAACGATCGGAAAGAGAAATCGCAAGTGCAGACTGCTCACCTTTAGTCCTTCGGCTCGGGCATCGGCTACGGCTTCCTCTATGGCACCAAGTGTAGATCCCCAACCAACAAGCAGCACATCACCTTCCGGGTCACCGTTGATGCTTGGTGGTTTAAGGCTTTTTTGGAAAGAGGCGATCTTTCGGCTTCGGCTTTCGACGCTGGCCTGATTAATCTCCGGATCGTATGCCACCTTTCCCGTCTGTCCATGGGCCAGTCCCGTTACGGTATACATGCCGCCTTTCTGACCAGGAATCGGTCTTTTGCTGGTTCCTGTGTTTTCATCCCATTCAAATGGCCAAGCCCCATCTTTCCATGGGCTCTGATCGATGGGATTGGTCAGCCACAAGGGGTCTATTTTTGGACGTGGGAAGGGTTGTACCCCTGTTGCCAGGTTCGCATCACTCAATAATATGACGGGCGTGCGGAATGATTCAGCAAGCTTGCGTGCCAAAACAACAAAGTGAAAGCACTCTTCGATGGTAGCCGCTGCAAGCACGATTTTTGGGGCATCCCCTGCCTCCCCGTAGATCGCTGCCAACAAGTCGCTCTGTTCAACCTTCGTCGGTAATCCGGTTGAAGGCCCCCCTCGCTGAACATCAATTATCACGAACGGGATTTCAGCCATGACGGCCAAGCCGATAAACTCTGTCTTGAGTGCCAATCCCGGTCCCGAGGTAACCGTTACTGCCGGTTTCCCTGCAAAAGAAGCACCGATCGCAAATCCGATCGCAGAAATCTCATCTTCTGCCTGATGCACGATACCCCCGACCCTTTCAAAATTTTCGGCAAGGTGATGGGATACGGATGTCGCAGGTGTAATCGGATACATCGAACACAGTTCAATACCCGATGCCATAACGCCCATACTCAGGGCTTCATTTCCGTTCATGACCACCATATCATCATCCACATCCATCGGTGTCACCTCGTAACGAAAGGGAAGATTTCCCCTGGCCCAATCATATCCCGCATGCAACAACTTGATATTCAAATCGATTACCGCATCGGTTTTCTTTTTAAAGATTCTTCGGATCTGATTCTCGGCCTTGGGGATGTCACGATCGTACATGTAGCAGAGTAGCCCCAGGATCCACATGTTTTTGCCTTTGCGGGGATCGGGCATTAGTTTTAGACATTCCTCTTCCATGGGGATCTCCACCACCTTAATGCCCAATTCCTTAAATTTCAGTAGTGCTTCCGAGTACTGCTGTCTAATGGTTTCCTGTTCGCTTTTGGCCCATTTATTCTCGATAAACATTAGGGTATTCCCATTATAGGCATCTTGGCGGATTCGACCGTACACCACCTGCTCATTGAGGGCGATTACCAGGTCAGCGTGATTTCCCATATTGGTCACTTTATCGGAACCGATACGCACCCGGATTCCGGAGGCGCCTTCTCGGGAGCGTGCGGGTGGTTGTATCTCTGCCGGAATGATCTCAACGGTCCAAACGCCATTTCCCATTTTTGCGGAGATTGCCCCGAAGCTCTGTCCACATTTTTGGGCTCCTTCGCCTGAATCGCTTACGATTTCAACAATTGCTTGTTTGATTTTTCTGGGTTTAATCCGGTCACCCTCGTTCAAGATATCACCGCTGACATTGTAATCCATATTCCCTTGGCCTTTTGATTAAAAATCAGCATCAAAGTAGCAAAAACCAGATTTACATTAAATGATAAATATCAACTTTAAAATTATGGATCTAAAGAATTCCTCGACGCTCTGGGTAGGAGTAGTTTATTAACTAAAGGAATGAACTTAATTCGGTCATCCCGATAAAATGAGGTAACATGCTTTCCTTTTTTAATATGCTTGTGCCTCCTGGACTTACAACATTCGACTGGACAATTCTTAAGAGCTTTATCACAGTCCTAATTCAAAATGATTAGATTCACCAAATCAAAGTTCAAATAAACGATTCCAATTAACCTAAAGTAATGAATATAAAATCAAAGCTCTTTGTAGTTGTTATTTTGATATTTTTATCGAACTGCAATAGTTCCGTTCAAAAATTAGATTCCCCACTTGTCCAGTCAATTGACAATATTGTTGCCCCTTATATCGATTCCAATGGCCCAGGGTTATCACTATTGGTGATGGAAAAAGGAGAAGAGTTGATTAGTAAAGGATACGGTTTGGCCAGTTTAGAACTAAACGTTGAAAATGATCCAGAGATGATCTATAAAATTGGCTCTTTGACAAAACAATTCACAGCTACGGCTATCCTAAAATTGGAAGAAGATGGTAAACTGAGCATTAAAGATGATATTCGAAAATACCTGCCTGACTATCCTGATCATGGATATAAAATAACCATTGAAAATCTTCTAAATCATACTTCTGGGATTCCAAGTTTCACTGACCGTTCTGATATTTCGGACATTGAGAAGACAGAATTAACACCTAATCAACTCATTGCATTATTTAAGGAAGAGCCGTTAGAATTTCCAAGTGGTGAGAAATACTCGTATAGTGATTCTGGCTATGTGCTTCTTGGACTACTAATCGAAAGACTAAGTGGTGTTACCTATGAAAAATACATCACTCAAAATCTATTTAGTAAAGCAGAGCTTAACAACACATTTTGTGACAATCCGGAAAAGCTTATTATGAATCGAGTTCCTGGTTATACATTAGATTCTTTAGGATTTAAACCTGCACAATATATGACAATGAAAGTTCCATTTGCGGCTGGTAATTTAATATCAAATGTAAATGATCTATACACTTGGACCAAGACATTACACAAGGGAGAAATCATTTCTAAAGAACAGTTATCAAAAATGTTCACCTCAGCACAAGTAACTTCTGGAGAATATACAGGTTACGGATTTGGAACATTTGTAAAAACATTTGCTGACCAACGTGTTTATTTTCATGATGGTTGGATTTATGGTTTTATTAGCAGTCAATTTTATTTTCCTGAACCTGATATATTTATTGCGGTAATGTCGAATAGTACATCAATAGATTCGCACGAAATTGCATCAAAAATCATAGCAGAACTCTTTAAAATAGAGACATCAATGGCTATTGATCAACTCCGATGGTATTAAAAAAACTCATAGCCGAGACGTTAGGAACAATGCCTGCGGTACGTGTTTGCTGCACTAGCGTGCCACCTACAAACACTAAATGTTCCTAACGCCACGCGGTACGACCGCACATTCGCCCAACCACCGGGTCAATACCAATTACTTATTTTCCCTAAATTGCCTTTGCCACTGTACCTAACATCGGATATAGCGAATTTGTGTTAATGGCTACCTTAGCTTGTGCGAGCAAGCTCGCAACGCTACTCGCCATATCCGCGTGGCGTTCAAATAAACGATGTGATTCAGGTCATTGTTTTTTCTAAGCTCCGAAAATACTTTTATCAAATAATGACGATAAAATGCCTCGGAGATTTTTTAAATACATGGCTTTAGCTTTAATAGTTATACTCACCTTTTCCAATTGTAGTGGCGATGACTCATTTGAATTTTCCCCGGACCCTACATGTGGCCGAAATATCAACTTCATTGTTGAAGTAATACCCGAAGGAGCTGGAATTGTCAATAGATCGGAATATGTCAATTCATTTGGGCTAAACGGGTTAATGCCCTTTCAGGTTATCGAATACTTTGCCATTCCTGCAGATGGGTATCAGTTCATAAAATGGGACTTGGCTCCAATAGCGGATAGGGAGGAAAATCCCATTTCCTTGATTCCATGTGATATAAATCCTGTTTATACCACTGTAAGAATTAAGGCCATTTTTGAATTAAGAGAAGAATAGTGGATACCCTTCCTGTAGTTGTGAAAATAATTTGGGAAAGGTATCGTCAATTCCAAAATTACAAAAACTCAATTCTCTTCTTTAGGATGTATGATACAAAGAGTCAAAGTTCGAATAAACGATACATAACCAGAAGCGTTTAGACCCCTAATTGCAGCAATTGTAATACGATGAGTACGGATATTGGGATTTTCAATATTATTAAGGCACTAAATGCTAAAGATAGAAAATAGGCTTAAGTAATTTTTTTGCAACAACTGCAATATTGATTAGTCTTTACTTTTAATTAGTAATAACAGAACCTGAATACTTAAGTTAATAAAACGATGCGAAAAGACCGAAATTGTTTTTATTCGTTTTAGAAATCTTAACCTTTAACAATTGATATTATTTATTATTCAATGCGAAATCAATTGATCAAATAATATTTAATTATTCTTTTGTTGTTGATAATGTTCATGAGTTGAGTACCATTAATTAAAAAAGAAAAAACATGAAATTATCCTTATTGTTTTTAGCAATTATTATTGTCTTGACAGGTTGTAACAATGTGAATGAGTATGCTAAAGCTAAAACTGTATCTAAATTAGATTCCCTATTCAATCAATTAGAACAAGATGGTTTATTTAACGGGGATATGTTATTGTCAGCAAATGGTGATGTTATCTTTCATAAATCATTTGGGTATAAAGATTTTGAATCAAAAACAAGTTTTGCTCAAAACTCACTGTTTGAAATAGCCTCCATTACTAAACCATTTACCGCTTTAGCTATTGCCAAATTAGTCTCCGATTCCAAGATTGGATATTCTGACTTAGTTAAAACATATATCCCTGAATTGCCATATGAGTCAATAACTATCGAACAGTTAATTAATCATACTTCGGGCCTGCCAGATTATGCTCAGGTTTTATATCAAAATTGGGACTATAATAAAATTGCTGATAATAATGACCTAATGCAAATAATGATTGAAAAAAATCCCAAACTCCTCTCAAGACCAGGAAAAGAATGGAAATACAGCAATATTGGCTACGTAATGCTTTCAATTATTATTGAAAGAGTTTCAGGCAAATCTTATCCAGAATATGTTCAAGAAGAAATATTCAATCCGCTTGGAATGGTAAATTCTATAATTCCAGATTATAACGAGGCGCTAAAACTGGATAGTTACGTAAATGATTATGTATATAACTTTGGAAATGATAAATATTTGGACCCGAAAAACTTTCCATCTTTTGATAATGGAACCTTTACTGCTAATATGTATGGAGCATCTGGGATTTGTACAAATGCTATTGACTTATTGAAGTTCACTGATATTTTCAAATCTCAAACAATCGTAAGTGATTCGATTTTTAAATCTTACTTAAAACCACAAAACATTAAAACACCGATGAGTGATGATTTTACGAAGGGGTGGTTTTATAGTCGAGATAGTATCTTGGGTCCGTCCTATTTTTTTGTTGGTGGATTTGCCGGTTATCGCTCTTTAGTACAATATTTTTCTAAATCTCAAACAACAATTGTGATTTTAAGCAATATATATACTACTCCAGTTTGGGATATTAAAAGGATGGTTAATGAGATACTTGCTAATAAAGGGATAAAATATCCCAAAAAATCCTTTGTACGAAAAATTAGCAAGTCAATGCGACAAAATAATTATGATATTAAAGCTTTTGAGGAAGATTTCAGTTGTGACACTTCTCAATACAAACTTCGGGAATACGAGCTAAATGAATTATTAGATGATTATAAATCAGCAAAAAAAGATAGCCTAAATCTAATTGTTCTTAAAAAGATTCTAGAATGCTATCCTAATGATGCATCAATAATTAATAGATTAGAAGAATTAACTAACATACAACAATAAATATAGGGCATTTGTCATATTGGGATTAAATGGACAATGGAGCTATGTGAACCTTGTTGTATACTGAAAATAAATGTTCCTAAATACCAATATACCATATTCAAGCCACTCCAAAAGTTCGAATAAACGATAAACTTTTTTCAAGCGGTTGCCTTTAATGCTTGCCAATATCCGCATAGTCGTTAAGCTCCAGCCCATCAGTACAAAAGACTAAGTAAGATTCAAAAACAGGACATCGCCTCTTGGGTTATTTCCAGACCGGGAAGCGTCGACCGTAGCGTCCGAAACCCTATGTGGGGACTAAAACCAAATCATGCATCCACAGGTTGATCTTTTTCTTTTACGATTTTTTCCTGAATGTTTCCTGGAACGGGCTCAAATGCCGAAAAGGTAGCATGAAATGTGGCTTTACCTTGGGTGAGCGACCTTAGTTCGGTAGAATACCCGTAAAGTTCTGCTTCAGGTACGGTACACCGGAGAATCTGATACTGATCGGCACTTTCAATTCCCAAAATAACTGCCCGACGCGATTGCAGATCGGTCATGACCTGCCCAACAGCATCTTCCGGAACTTTTACGTTGAGGTTTCGGATAGGCTCCAGAAGTTTGGGCCTTGCATTCAAAAAGGCGGACTTGAAAGCGTGGGCTCCTGCAATCTTGAAAGCAATGTCATTGGAATCGACCGGATGCATCTTGCCATCGTAGACCATGACGCGAACGTCACGGATATAGGATTTGGTCAAAGGACCGGATTCCATCACTTCCAAAATTCCCTTTTTTATCGAAGGCAAAAACCGCAGATCGATAACGCCGCCAACGATACAGTTATAAAAGATCAATTTACCGCCCCAGGGCAGTTCTACCTCTTCTTTGCCGCGTATGGAAAAGCCTTCGGGCTCGGCCATATCCTGGTGCCAGGGTTCAATCTTCAAATGTACCTGCGCAAACTGACCGGCCCCGCCCGATTGTTTCTTATGGCGATAGCTAGTCGTAGCAGGTCTGGTTATGGTTTCGCGGTATGCAATACGGGGCTTTGTAAAATCGGCCTTGACTCCATACCCGTTTTCTAAGGACCATTTGATAACGGATAGTTGTAATTCGCCTTGACAGGCCAATATCTGCTGTTTTAATTCATGGGAATAGGAAACGATGACCGTGGGATCTTCGCTGTGCATTTTTTTAAGGGCTTCCATCATTTTTTCCTCATCACGCTTCTCAACAGCGGCCACCGCCCTCCGCACACGAGCCTCGGGGTATTTAATGGGCTTGATGGTTACCTGATGCCCTTCGGTGTGTAAAGTATCGTTGGTTTGGGTATATTTGAGTTTGAGTGAGGCGCCGATATCACCTGCGTTCAATTTAGAAACGGGCCGGCGCTCCTTGCCATCCATGATAAACAATTGATTCATTGTCTCCGTTTCACCGTTCTGGGCATTGACCAGCTTGTCGTTTGCCTTGAGTTCTCCGGATTTTACTTTAAAAAACGTAATCTGGCCCACATTTGGCAAAAACTCCGTTTTAAATACGAAAAGCACTGTAGGTTCCGTAGGCAATGGTTTTACGATTTTACCCTCTACGCTCTGCTCCGGTTTTAGATCGGCCGCAGCCGGGGCCACATTATCGATAAAGCCCATAAGTCGGCCGCTACCCATATCTTGAAGGGCCGAAACACAGAAAACGGGAAAGAGTTCATGGTTGAGCATGCCTTGTTTAATGCCTTGTCGCAGTTCTTCTTCGCTCAACGTTCCCTTCTCCACAAAGAGTTCCAATAGGTCCATGTCGTTTTCGGCGGCCTTTTCGACCAACTCGTTGTGCAATTGGTTTGCCAGTTCTTTTTGGTCATCCGGGATGGGCAATTTTTCGGGTTTCCCGCCGTCGGGACCAAATTTATAAAGCTTCATCTTAAGTACATCTACGATACACTGCGCCCCATCGATGACCAAGGGATATTGAATTTTTACGGCATTGGATCCCACAACGGAACGGATTCCTTTAAAACTATCGTCAAAGTTAGCATTGGGGTGATCGATCTGATTGATGACAAAGAGGGTAGGTTTGTTGTAGCGATCAATATAGTTCCAAATGATCTCTGTGCCTATCTCCACACCATACCGGCCATTGATAACTGTTACAATAGAATCGGCCACGCGAATGGAAGAAAGGATCTCTCCCATAAAATCGTCAAGTCCGGGGGTGTCGATAATGTTGATCTTGTAGTTGCGCCACTCAGTATGCAGCGGGGTGGCAAGGACCGAAGTCCCGCGCTCATGTTCAATATCATGGTGATCTGATACGGTATTCTTGTTCTCAACCGTTCCGCGTCGGTTGATCAGGCCAGCCTCGAACAACATTGTTTCGGCGAGCGTGGTCTTACCGCTTCCATGGGCACCTACAAATACCACATTTTTGATATGCTTGTCATCGTAAACTTTCATGATTGTTATTTGTTTTTTCAGTTCGTATCGTTAAAAATAAAGCTGCGGATTAAAAAAAAACATGACTTTTATCCACATTTGCCAATAAAAAAAGAGGCCGGGTGAACTAAGTAGATATTAATTGCCATGAAAATATAGCTCCAGTAGTTATCTGTAGACATGCACCCAAAGAGCTTTGGCCTGAAATAATGAAGCTAATTGATAAAGAGTTTCTTGAAAAAACGAATAGGTCAAGGTGACTATAGTTTTATTGATAACCATATTAAAGGCAGCCCATTGGATTGGAACCAAATAATGAAGGTGATTTGAAGATGCTGAAAATAAAATATGATTTAGTCTTTCAACATCTTAGATTGATTATTTTTTAAAAGTTCAAATAATCTATTTGCAATGGTTCCCAATGTCCGCCCCTTCCAAGTAAAGACAAAATCCGGTTGTGACTAAAGTCAATACATAATATTTTATTTAACTTCACTATTCAGGCTGATGAAAAAATTGATTTTATGATTAAAAATATTTTAGTTTTAATTCTGACATCAATATATATTTCATCATTTGGTCAAAATATACCCATAGAGTTTTTGACCAATCAATCCCAAATAGACTCCTTATTAAAAATCCCGGCATATGATGATGCGCTTCTGCTGGCATTGCAAAATTTGAAAATCGCAAAGAAAACGTCCTCCTATGTACTCTTGGGCAAAGCGCAAGGTGAGGTAGCCAACCTATACTTTCATAAAGGCAATTATGATTCAACACAAAGCTATGCCAAAAAGGCCGTTGCTTTGGGAATGGAGAACAATTTACCCGAAGTGACCACCAGAGCCTTACTTTCTATTGGTAACATACATTACTCAAAGTTTGAAGACGTAGATGCAATAGCCACCTACCAGCAAATAGACTCTATTGCCGAATTCTCAGGAGAAAAGAACCCATATGTTGTCAAAGCGTTGTTCAATCTGGGCAAAGTACTCTTAAGGACCTACAGTGTACAAGACACATCGTATATAGGAAAGTCCGAAGGTTATTTTAGAAGTGCATTAAAAATGGCTTCCGAAATAAATGATAGCAACCAGGAGCACTACGGTTATATTATGCTGGGAAATATTTTTGGGCAAAGAAAGGAATATCAAAAGGCCAAACCTTATTTTAAAAAAAGTCTAGCCTATTTTAAAAACAACGGTTCCATTGAAAACGTAGCTAACATTTATTGGTCTTTGGGCATTATAGAGACAGACCTAAAAAATTATGATCAAGCCGATGCCTATTATAAAAAAAGACTTGCCCTTCTCACCGGCACAGGAGACCCGCATCAAATTGCAAATGCCAATAGGGTCTACGCAGGGTTTCTTCAAAGAATTAACAGCTATAAAGAGGCCATCCCATATTTGGAAGAGGCGTATGACTATTTTGAACAGTCCGATGCCGGTTCTAGCGGTATTTTGCTAGGAGTCACCAAAAGCCTTGCAGAATCTTATGGAAGAACCGGAGACTTTGAGCAAGCAGTCAAATTCTACAGACTATCATTGGTTCACCAAGATTCTCTGGAGGCCCGCAAGCAGAAAAGTCTGGCATTGGATCTGGAAGCCAAATATCAAACACAAAAAAGGGAACAAGAAATTGCGCTATTAAAATCACAAAATGAACTTGCCGAACAGCAAAAAAGGAACCAGCGCAATCTTTTTTTGGGAGGACTAGGTTTAACATCTTTGGCAGGATTGTTTCTATTTGTGCTTTATCGTAACCATCAAAAAACGAACAAAAAGTTAAGAGAGCTGGATGTGGCCAAATCAAATTTCTTTACCAATATATCCCATGAGCTGCGCACACCTTTGTCTTTGATACAAGGCCCGGTAGAACAGCAACTGGAGCGTGCAGGACTAAGCCAAGAAGATAGACGGAACCTGACCATTGCCAAAAAGAACACCCAACAGCTCGCCACTTTGGTCGACCAGTTGCTGAACCTATCAAAACTTAAGTCAGGTTTTTACAAACTGAATGTCAGCAAAGCATTATTGTCTACTTTTTTGAAATCCCAGGCAGAGTCGTTTCTGTTCAGCGCCAAAAAAAAGTCCCAACGACTCCAAATTAAAATCTCCATAGATGAAAATCATTATTGGTTTGATACTGATATACTTCAGAAGGTTGTTGGTAATCTCATGGGCAATGCACTAAAATACAGTCCACAAAATGCCCAGATAAATTTTGAGGCGGAAATAGCACAGGGCAACCTCTCATTATCAGTAAAAAATACAGGTGTCTCACTAACAAAGAAAGAATTGAAGGAAATATTCAACCGGTTTCACCAAATTCACAGCAATAAAAGAGGCACAGGTATTGGACTGGCACTCACCAAAGAACTTGTCGAGTTGCACAAAGGGAACATTGAGGCCGAAAGCAGTGCCAATAGTGTTTCTTTTCATATAGAGATCCCAATTCTTGAGACCCAATACTCAAGCGAAGAAAAGAGGAAGGATTCTATACCAAAACCTTTGGAGGAAGCCTATCAAGAAAATATGGATACCGTTGAAGATGAAAGTAAAGCATCGATCATAGAAAGCAATGAGAGTCGGGACATAATATTGATTGTGGATGATAATGAAGATTTACGCACCTATGTTTCCTCTATTTTTGATGCTGAATTCAATATTGTTACGGCCGCTAATGGAAGCATAGGTTTTCAAAAAGCGCTGAAGCATGTACCCGATCTTATAATAACCGATCTGATGATGCCCGAGGAGGGCGGACTGAAATTGACCGAAAATTGTAAGACCAATGACACTACGTCCCACATTCCCATTCTAATGCTCACCGCCAAGGCCGGTGATGATAATAGACTGGTAGGATTGGAAACAGGTGCCGATGCCTACTTGACCAAACCGTTCAACAACAAAATTTTAAAGCAGACTGTAAAAAACTTATTGGAAAGTCGTAGAAAACTACAAGAGCGTTTTAGTCAAGAGGTCATTTTAACCCCAAAGGATATCTCCATCAGTTCTTATGATGAACGCTTCCTAGCATCCCTTCAAAATGTTTTGGACAATCATTT
>NHBR02000059.1 GCA_002167435.2 Allomuricauda sp. TMED12 | reverse complement strand
GAATTCGAGATAACATATGTCTTCCACATCGACTCTAGCACATCGAAACAGGGTATTTACAATGATATTGCAAAGCTCGATCTGGAGCGCAGCGAAACTTTCGAGATCCCACGTGAGCGCATGGGCGCTTGGTGGCGGTTGAATGCTGCATCAATACTACATAATCAAGCGGGAACACCGAATTACAAGCCACGCAAAGACAGATTGGTTAGCCTTAATGGACGCCTGCGTGCTGAGTTCTACGCATTACTAGCCAAGCCCGGTATTTATGAGAGGTTTCAAAGGCACTTCATCAAGAAGATGGGTATTCTCGAGCCCTTACTCGAGTTTGTGCAAAAGCACAGGCCCGACATTGTCATTCATCCTTCTATCCTAAGCGGTTTCTTCATTCAGGAACTGCCGCCAATCTGCAAAGAACTCGGCATTCCATTTGTTGCTTTGATGAATTCCTGGGACAATCCGAGCGGCAAGGCCGTGGTTTCCGGTGCCCCTGATCGGTTGGTAGTGTGGGGTGAGCAAACGCGTCGTCATGCCATAAACTACATGAGTATTCCCGAAGAAAATGTGGTCGCTTTTGGCGCTGCACAATTCCAAGTTTACCGAAAACCTATCGATCAAACAGATGCGGAACTGCGTGACGAGTTTGGCGTGCCGCGTGGTATCCCTGTACTGCTTTACGCAGGGGTAAGTAAATCAGTTAATGAGACAGCACATTTGCTCGCCCTTGAAGCAGCAATAGCCGAGGGCCGCATTCCGACCTGTCACATTATTTACCGGCCGCATCCATGGCGCGGTGTTCTGGTGGAGAATGAGCGCAGTTTCCTCGATATTGATTTCCAGCATATTACGCTTGACCCTTCCATGATGGACTTTTACCAACGCGTCGTCAGCGATGGAGTTAAGGGCTTCTACCTCGCTGACTACGAAGTTACTGCACGCCTATTGCGGTTGACTTGCGGGACGATCGCACCGCTGTCGACGATCATGCTCGAGACCGTGCTCTGTGGTAATCCTGTCCTTATGTACTTCCCGCAAAATGAATTGGAAAACAAGTTTGGCAAGTACAATCGCGTTACCTTCAATCTCGCGCACTTTGCTGAGTTTTGGAATTGTAATGGGATTGAACAGTGCTTCGACGAGAAGACACTGCCTGATGCCGTTGGACGCCTCCTCAAGAATGCGCAAGATCCAGAAGTCCGCACTCAGCTTCTGAGCCACGCCAAGCATTTTGTCGTAATGGACGGTCCAACTTACGGCGAAAGGCTGGCTAATCTTGCCAATGAATTGACTGATGTTTCGACCCTTGTAACGGCAGCCTGACCAGTTCAATGACACCACCGCCGAGGCAAGGACGCAGGATTTGCTACCTATTCAAAGGTGGGCGACACGACCGGCTGTCTGTTAATGGGACCGGTCCATCAGAGTTCTTTTATGGTTTACCTGAGATGCGCGAGCAGGGCTTAGACGTGCAGCTAATCGAGGAAAGCGTCTTCGGCCTTGGGAAACGTGCAAACCTGTTTTGGGAGGCCTTTTCGCGTATCACGCATACAATAGTTGGCATTCACGCTTACGCTGTCTTGAAGCTTCGTCAGAACTTTCGAAAGTTTGGGACAGTAGATGCAATTGTCTCAGTCAATAATACCTACGGCCTTGCCTTATCGTACATCAAGCTCCGTCAGCGCAATGTCCCACGCGTTGTTTTCATTGCTATGGGCTTATTGCCATTGCGCCCTAGCGAGATTCAAAGGCGCCTCTTCAACTTGATACTCAAGAGAGTAACGCTGGCAACTATCTCCAAGTCAGAACAGGCGCATCTGAACAATCTGCTGCCAAGTTGCAAAGTCCAATACGTTCCATTTGGTGTGGACCAAGATTTTTGGACGCCTGATCGTCGCGATTTGCGTGAACATGAGCCTCACTACATACTGAGCATTGGCAATGATCCCAATCGGGATTACGCTTGTTTAATTTCCGCGTGGCGCACTGATTACCCGCGACTGCAGCTGGTGACACGCATTTCTCTACCAGCAGTGAGACTGAGCAATATAGACGTTCGCGACGGGGATTGGCGAACGCAAGCACTGACAGATAGCGAGGTCCGCGATCTGATTCGAGGCGCCGCCTTTGTTGTTCTACCAATACGCGAGACCATCCAACCTTCCGGACAGAGCGCATGTTTGCAAGCCATGGCTTGTGGCAAGGCCGTGATAATGTCCAATATCGCGGGTTTGTGGGATACCGAACTCATGCAAGACGGAGAAAACTGCATACTGGTACCACCTGGCGACCCCACACGCTTGCGCGAGGCCATCGAGTACCTCCTCGAGCATCCGCAAGAGGTCGAGAACATTGGCCGAAGAGCCCGTCAGACTGTTGAGAACCACTTCAATACTCAGCTGATGGCAAATGCAATTCGGAAACTCATCGAAGAAGACCAACCTTGACGGCGCACGCTGGCGAACAGTTTGCGCTCCTTAGTGACGTTGCATTAGACATGGATTAGAGTTCAAGTGAGGAAATGATGGAGCAGCTTTACGCTTCTCTGATTTATCCAGCCGTTGCACTCAACCTAAAAACAGCAACTGACGAAGTTGTCTCGTAGGAGAAAGCAGTGCACGAGAAGCTCAAGTTCATCCATATTGGTTACCACAGATGTGGAAGTACGACATTACAAACCGATGTTTTTGCCTGCACCCGTAGCCTTTCTTGCGCCAAAGATCCGAACTTGGCTACAAACAATCAGAAAAGCTTCAATGATGTTAACTGGTTTAACAAGCCACCATTAGATCATTCTCACCCACACTATTTTGCTGTAAGTGCGGAGTCTCTGTGCGGAGTGAACTACTCTTCACACCAACCATCAAAGACCTTCTCTAGTTTGCCTTCTAAGATTCATAGGAACTGGCCCAATGCCCAGATACTTATAGTATTTCGGCGTCAGCCGGACCTCATTAAGTCTTACTACTCCTTGGCTTTGCGAAAGTCACAGCTGACGATTAGCCTGAATGAGTATGCTTCCAGTTTCTTTCCTTACGCGTACCTGGAATATGACAAGCTAATCAGCACCTATCTTTCACTGTTTCGGAGCGAGCAGGTGCTTGCAATTCCTGCGGAGTTCCTATTCAAGCATCAAACCGAGGCAATCAATACTCTCTCGAACCACCTTGGTGTTGCTCTCGATGCTCCAAACCTGAAGCGACGCAATGCTGCCAATACTAAGGCAGGTCTCCTGGTCTTACGACAATGCAATCGCGCTTTGCAGACGCTCGGTTTTAACGGGCACCACGAATGGCTGAAACGTTACTTGCTCAGAAGTTCCGTATTTGTCCGGGTGGGTGGACGCAGCGAGTTGGACGCCGATGTCGAGATGAGTATCAGGCACCATTTCCGAGACTCAAATGAAAGATGCTCAGAGTTGACTGGGTATAATCTGATTGATGACTACGGTTATTGAGCTCGTCAGTTCGACCACTAATGGCTTTATTGCTCTAAGTGCAAGAATCTGCAGAAAGACCCTTCGTTGCAGTTGTTCTGCTCGATCGCAAACAAATTAGCTTATTCTTGTCTGCTGCGGCGGTGAGTGGAGCTAGCGTACAATGGACGTAGCCATTGGAAGTCATATTGTCAGCGGCCCCTGGGGTGGTGGTAATCGGTTTGCCTCGGCTCTGGCTGATGCAATTCGTAGATATGGAGGTACTGCTCGGTTCGACTTGTCCGGCGAACCCGACATCATACTCCTGACTGATCCGAGACCAAGAAATCCTGGTGCTACCTTCACCGCCCGCGAAATATTCCGCAAGCTCGCTTTTTCGAATTCATCATCAATTGTCATCCATCGGATCAATGAATGTGATGAACGAAAAAATACACGCAGTATGAATTTTAGGCTCCGTACAGCGAATTACACGGCCGATCACACCGTTTTCGTCGGCCGTTGGCTGGAAGACCTGGACGTTTGGCGACGTGAGAATGGGCATTCAGTGATTTTGAATGGAGCAGATACCCGCATCTTCAACTCAAATGGATTTGTGCCCTGGAGTGGCAATGGGCCTTTGCGATTAGTGACGCACCATTGGGGGGCTCATTGGATGAAAGGCTTCGATGTCTATCAATTGATAGATGACCTCCTTGACAATTCGGAGTGGCGTGCACGCCTCGAGTTTACATTCATTGGCAATTTGCCGGCCGAATTTGGTTTTAGGAACGCAAGACATGTACCACCGCTTGACGGAAAGGCCCTCGCCACGGAATTGAAGCGCCATCATGCTTATGTGACTGCGTCCATCAATGAACCTGGCGGAAATCATCAGAACGAAGGTGCGGCGTGTGGTATGCCGCTTTTATATCGCAAGAGCGGTTGTCTACCTGAATATTGCCAGGGGTTTGGCATCGAGTTTGAAGCCGGGAACTTTGTAAAAAAGCTGAGTATGTTCATTCAAGAGTACCCCCAACTGGCGCTGGTTATGGCGGATTGGCCGCATACCGCGGAACGGATGTGCGGCAACTGGCTGGAGCTATTTAATGCACTACTTAAAGAACGAGATGAGATTGTTTCTCGGCGCAGAGTTTGGCGGGAGCCGATTACGGCGCTACAAACGCAGATACCATTCTAGCCTGAAACGAGATCTCTTTATTGGCTGTATGATTGATCAACTCACAGCACCTACTCTTTGTTCTCGTTCGCCGGTTCTTTCGTTCCGAACTGCCCACAACTCGAACTTTCCAAGCTAATGCCATCCAATAATTCTAAGAGAGCTCTTATTGTCGGCGTTACAGGGCAAGATGGTGCTTATCTGGCCCGACTACTTCTCGAGAAGGGCTATGTTGTGTTTGGAACGTCGCGCGACGCAGATTTGGCAAACTTGGCAGGTCTGAGAACACTCGGCATTGCTGAACAGGTCCGACTGTCTTCGATGTCGCCAACTGACTTTCGCTCTGTGTTTTCTGTCATCACCAGCACGAAGCCGGCTGAGATCTACAATCTCGCAGGTCAATCATCCGTCGGATTGTCGTTCGCGCTTCCTGCTGAGACGATGGAGAGTATCGTTACAGGTACACTTAATCTGCTTGAGGCCGTTAGGCTCGTTGATCCGAGCATCCGGTTTTATAATGCCGGTTCTTCTGAATGTTTTGGTGACACGAATGGCGAGGCGGCAACAGAAGACACAGCCTTCAGACCGCGTAGTCCCTATGGTGTCGCTAAAGCAGCGGCCTTCTGGCAGGTTGCCAACTATCGAGAGGCTTACCGTCTTTTCTGTTCGTCCGGTATTTTGTTCAACCATGAGAGCCCTATCCGCCCTACGAGGTTCGTCACCCGGAAAATTGTCTCTAGTGTCGCCCGTATCGCGCGTGGTTCCGAGGAGAAACTATCACTAGGAAATCTCGAGATCTCGCGCGATTGGGGAGCCGCACAGGAATATGTCGATGCCATGTGGCGCATGCTGCAAAGTGAGGATGCAGGGGACTACGTGATAGCAACGGGTCAATCAGCAACGCTACAAACGTTTGTTGAGACGGCCTTCGCCGCTGCTGAGCTTGATTGGCGTCACCACGTCGTTGTCGATGAGGCTTTGCTTAGACCAACAGATATTCTGGTTTCCAAGGGAGATGCAGCGAAGGCTGCTGAGCAACTTGGCTGGCATGCACAAACCAAATTGCCAGAATTGATCCAGCAACTCGTTGCCGCAGAAATGCAGAGGGCTTCTTAACGAAATGGCAATCCGCCAAATAGCCAGGCCACTCAAGAGTGCGTTCCACAGCACGAAAAGTGCTTCCCATGAGGTCCTTTGGCAGCTCGGGCTAGCACGGAAGAGAGCACCGGTCTCGATTGTCATCGAAAAGGCTGACTGGGCGATCCGGTGGTACGGCGAATTTACAAGTCAGGCGGCCAACAAGATAGCCCCGGGCATATCGTCAGTCACTAATGATCCCGCGAGTCTTAGAAGTGGAATAGTTGAGTTTGGGTCTCAGTACCAATTTGTTGAGTGGGCTGACCGCGTTCCCAGGCGATGTTCTCTGGTCTCAACATTCTTTCATGGCAAACCTGAAGATGGACCGGCTGTAGAACGTCACATTGAACAGTTTCTTAAACTAGAGCGTCATCTTAGCAGGATTATCTGTTCAGCATCGATCGTTCGCAACCGGTTGATTGACTGGGGCGTCGCTCCTGAAAAGCTGAGCCTGATTCCGATTGGTTGTGAGACAAACCGTTTCGTACCGCCAACGGCGCAACAGCGTGATGATATACGTCGCAGATTTGATATACCCTCCGATGCTCTGGTCGTTGGATCCTTCCAAAAGGATGGCGAGGGCTGGGACAAGGGACTTAAGCCCAAGCTGATAAAGGGCCCTGACGTCTTTCTGGCTGCGGTCGAACGCATAAGCCGTGATCATCCGGTCTTTGTATTTCTTACAGGGCCAGCGCGTGGCTATGTCGTGCATGGCCTGGAAACCCTAGGCATTCCCTATACTCACCATTATGCGACCGATCGAGATGATCTCGCACGTTGCTATCATGCGCTCGATTTGTACCTTGTGACGAGCCGAGAAGAAGGTGGGCCAATGGCACTTATGGAGAGTATGGCATCGCACGTCCCGATCGTGTCTACACCCGTCGGAATGGCACCCGACCTAATATCTGACGGGATTAGCGGAGGCCTAACAGGCTCGGTTGATCCTGATGAGATTGCAAGTAAAGCAGAGTTTTTTTTGGGCCTAAGCGAAGATAAGAGTGCGCAGATGAAAAAGATTGCACGCGATAGCGTGTTGCAAGCGGACTGGAACGTTGTAGGACGTCGACAACTCGAGGAAGTATGGCAGCCATTGCTGCAGAACAACCAGGTTTCTTGAGACAATGGGAATGCCAATGGAGCACAAATTCGTATGAAAGGGAAAGTAGCACTCATTACAGGTGTAACTGGGCAGGATGGTGCCTATCTGTCGGAGCTGTTGATCAAGAAGGGGTATCTCGTTCACGGTATCCGAAGGCGCTCATCTCTGTTCAATACCCAGCGGGTAGAGCATCTCTATCAGGACCCTCACGACGATGATCTGCGCTTCATCATGCATTATGGTGACATGACGGATTCAACCAATCTCATTCGGATCATCCAAGAAACGCAACCGGATGAGGTCTACAATCTTGCGGCCCAATCACACGTCCGAGTTTCTTTCGAGTCACCAGAGTATACCGCGAACTCAGATGCGCTCGGCGCGATCCGACTGCTTGAGGCATTGCGCATTTTGAATCTGGAAGACAAGACTCGGTTTTACCAAGCTTCTACGTCTGAGCTTTACGGTCTCGTTCAAGAAACACCACAGAGAGAAACGACACCATTTTATCCGCGCTCTCCTTACGCGGTTGCAAAGCTTTATGCCTACTGGATAACTGTCAACTACCGTGAGGCCTATGGCATTCATGCTTCCAACGGCATTCTTTTCAATCATGAGAGCCCGGTACGTGGAGAGACGTTCGTAACGCGCAAGATTACGCGCGCCGTTGCCGCGATCTCTCGAGGACTGCAGAAGCGGCTTTATCTCGGCAATTTAGATGCCAAACGTGACTGGGGCCATGCGCGTGACTATGTTGAAGGCATGTGGCGGATCGTACAGCACGACAAGCCCGATGATTTCGTTCTGGCTACCGGCGAAACGCATTCCGTTCGGGAGTTCGTTGAATTATCATTTGCTCAGGTGCATCGCCGCATCACATGGTCCGGCAAGGGTGTTGATGAAAAAGGGCGAGACGCTGATACGGGTGAGCTGTTGGTTGAAATAGATCCTCGTTATTTCCGCCCGACAGAAGTTGATCTGCTTCTTGGGGACGCATCGAAGGCAAAACGCGAACTTGGCTGGGAGCCAACAACATCGTTCCAAGAACTTGTTGCTGAAATGATTGCCAGCGATCTAAAGGTTATCGATGAGCCAGCCCCTGTTAGTCATGAACAGGATCGATAATGAACAGAGTTTCTGCCTGTAGTTCCAATGTTTGATCTCAAACACCGACGCGTATTCGTGGCAGGCCACCGCGGCATGGTTGGTTCGGCCATTGTGCGTCGACTTGGGACCGTTGACTGTCAAGTTCTAACGGTGCCGCGCAGCTCACTGGACCTGACTCGACAGTCTGATGTCGAAGATTGGTTCCAAGCAAACAAACCGGATGTGGTTGTGCTTGCGGCCGCTAAAGTCGGCGGCATCCATGCCAACAACGTACGTCCAGTTGATTTTCTCGCAGACAATCTCTCGATGGAATTGAATGTCGTTCGATCGAGTTTCGAACACGGCTGCAAAAAGCTACTCTTCCTGGGATCAACGTGCATCTATCCGAAATTTGCTAAGCAACCTATCGCGGAGTCGGAGTTATTGACCGGTCCGCTGGAACCAACGAATGAGTGGTATGCGATCGCCAAGATCGCCGGCATTAAATTATGCCAGGCCTTTAGAAAGCAGTATGGCTCTCACTTTATCTCTGCGATGCCGACGAACCTCTATGGACCGGGCGACAACTACCACCCGGAAGATAGCCATGTTGTCGCGGCTCTAATCCGCCGGTTTCATGAAGCTAAGTTGTCGAATGCCGAGGAGGTGGTCGTTTGGGGTACCGGTATGCCGCGTCGAGAGTTCTTGCACGTCGATGATCTTGCGGATGCTTGTATCTTCCTTTTAGAAAACTATTCTGAAGGTGAGATCGTCAATATCGGTTGGGGCAGTGACATTGCTATTGGCGAGTTTGCAGAATTGATAGCCGATATTGTCAATTTCCAGGGACGGATTGTCTTTGATCATTCCAGGCCAGATGGCACACCGCGGAAGCTTGTCGACACCTCGCGACTTAATTCCCTGGGTTGGCATCCTAATATCAAGCTTCGAAAAGGCTTGGAGCTGACTTATCAAGACTTCCTTGGCACTCTTGGTTGAGCTTCAATTAGAAAAAATCTTTTTCAAGCCAAATGCTCTTAATTTGTAGAGCCTCGTACCAAATCATGGTTGATAGTGCTCGCACATAGAATAGGAACAGAAAAAGCCAACATGTTATTGGAAAAACTGATAGATCTTCCGCAAAGAGTGTTCAGAAGGGTTAATGGTGATACGCGTGATTATCGTCATTTCTTGTTCGATGAACTTCGCGAGCGATTGGGTGGTAGAAGTCCAAGTAACATACTAGAAATCGGGCCGCGCGATGGCCAAGACACTCGCCGCCTATTATCACTTCGACCCAAAAGCTTGGTTTTAGCTGAGCTCCCCAATCATAGAGAATTTCTTGAGGAGAGACTAACTAGCGATAGGCTAATCGACGACGTTGAAATTCGCTATGGTAATGTGATGTATGATCAGGTGGTGTCGAAAGAGGAAACATTTGAGGTTATTTAGTGCACGGGGGTTCTGTATCACAACCCTTAACAGCTGAGGTTTGTCATCCGACTGTCAGAATGGCTCAAACCTGATGGACTTCTTGTAATTGAAACAGCAACAGCTCGAAGGTTTCCATCGAGATACTTAAACTGTGTAGAAGTTTGGGAGGGCGAGAGTGCTGCAACGCACAAGCGCTACCATGTAAGCAATAATGTGATTCATTTGCCGTCGAAGCAAGCATTACGTTCTTGGCTAACGATTGCCGGGTTCAGTGACATTAAGCAGTCTGGATCTCTAGCTCGACAGTCTTTGGCTCTTGCTAGAGTACGTGGTGCCTACATCTGTAAAAAGTCAGGAGAAACTAGCGGTTCATATTATTACCGCCACACTGGCGGCAACTATCGGATCGGTCATTCCCTATAGTCTACTCGCAGAATACTCCTGTGCCCTTGCACATCTGGGGCAAGCCTAAGCCGGTATACGTGTTGCTT
>NHBR02000058.1 GCA_002167435.2 Allomuricauda sp. TMED12 | reverse complement strand
TGCTCTTGGTGACCGCCGACTTAAGGTTGTCGGGCACCAGGGCCTTTGGTACGCCGCCGTAGAACCATAGTGCGTTTTCGGTGCAGCGGATGAAGTCCTCCAGTTTTTGGCTCGCACAGGCCTCTACATAAGTATATTGGCTGCTGCCCAGTATGCAAACGAACACCTCCAGTTCCTTCAGTTCACCGGTTTCCCTGTCAACGATGTGGAGTTTCTTTCCCGTGAAGTCTATAAAGAGCTTGTCGCCGGCCTTGTGCTCCATGTGCATTACCGGAGAGGTCTCCTTGCGCCATTCGGCGTACCAATACTTGAACTGTGAGAGCTTGAAGCCATCGGGGTGCTTGGCATAATATTCTTCCCATAACAATTGTCTGGTCACCCCGGTCTTGCGAAGCTCTTTGTCAAAATAGGGAAAGTACTGCCTTAAGGTCAGCAAACGTTGGCTCTTGCGCTTTTGCCCGTCCTTAAAAAGGTTGTGGAGTTCCTCTAGGGTCATCTTCTCCACTTCGTAGGCGGTAAAACGGTACCGCCTGAAGAATTCGATGTACTTCCTGACCGTGACACGGGATATGCCCAATTGTTGGCTTATCCCACGCTTGCTCGTACCGGAGGTGTACAGTTTGTAAATCAGTTTTGTTTTTCGCATGTCTATCTGCTTGTTCGCCATGGTGCTTTTTAACAAAAAAAGCACTTAGACTTTTTACAGATAGATCTAATCTAAAGGTGGGTCACTTTGGCCCGGCGGGGGTGGGTCACTTTCGTCCGGCCAGCTATGGTCACTTTAACCCGGCGAGGGTGGTATACTATGTCCGGCGTTTCCACCTAAAATTTGGTCAGCAACCTTATAGATCCTCTCAAATTCATCAGCAATTTCAAGATTATATAAAATCCTAAGATTCTCCTCAAGTGTCAGTTTCGAAACTGAAAAATACTTTTCAATTTCACCGACTTGTGTTTCGTTTTCGAGATTAATGGTTTTAAAAAAAGACAATAGGCCTGCAACAGCTAAAAGGCTTCTATTTTCAAACGAATCAATACTTTCTTTCACCGAAGAAAAGTAGGTTTCCAGAATTTGTGATGGATTATTTAGCTTTTCCAATTCACCACTTTGGCCAGCAATAACAGCCATAATCGCAAGTCGGGGATTGCCTTTTGAGATATTGAATATTCTTTCGGCATAGTAATCACTTATATTATATTCATCAGACTGTAAAATCTTTCCTAGCTCATCTCTTGCAAATGGCTTGAGTTCAATAAGCACAAAATCATCAAGGAATTTTTGAACTTCCCCTTTAACATAATTTCGTACCGTCAAAATGATTTTTATCCGTCCTTTGTTTACTCTTTTTCGTTGAAAATTTAATATCTGTATTAGATTATCCTTGAGCTTGTTGGCATCGTCCAGCACCAATAAATAGTCTTTTTCAGGTAAAAGGAATATTTGTAAATCCTGCCAAATGTCTAGGTTTCCGTTAGCCCTTATATATTTTAAATCATAGTTTTTGTTCTCGCTTAAAAATAGTTTTGTCAGCTCTATCGATAGTTTTGTTTTACCTGTTCCTGCATACCCGGAGATTAGTAGAATGTCTTTCTCTTTGAGGTTATTTAATCCTTCTTCAATTTCTGTTTCTCTATTAAAAAACTCATTGGATAAAGGAGTTGCAAATTTTGACTTCTCATAATCTTCAACAAACTCAGATACCTCTAGAATTTGGGCTGTATCTATAGGTATATCTAATTTTCTTGCAAGAGAAGGATAGTTTTGGCTTATTTCGTTTGCTAAAATCCTTATGTCAACAACCTCCAAGCGACAATCTTCAGAATAAGCTGAGAGACATGTTTTAAGTTCCTCGTGCTTAACTGTATCATGGACTCCATTGAACATCAAGACAACCTTAATGATTTTTTCCTTCGGCACATCATTTTGAGAGAAACAATGGCTGATGTCACTTTTGAGCTTGGTAAGAATATCTCCAGTTTTGGTAGTTATTTCTACAAAAAGGTAATAATCACCGACCGGGATAAATGTGTCAGGGGTGCCTTTTCTGGATTTGTCCTTTCCCACAACAAGACCTGTAGGGTAAACAAAAGAATATTTGAAATTTAAGTATTGACGGCAAAGAACGGCAAAATCGTCTCCATTGATTGTAGTTAGTTTATGTTCTATTTGGGTTACCATAATAAACGACAGTTTTTTTAATCATCTCCTTATAGCTTTCCAATCAGATTCTCTTTTAACCACTCAAAAGCTAGCTCTTGGTCATATCCAATTCCTAATCTTAATAACCCCTCCATATCCCCAGTGAAATTAATATCATTTTCTTTTTCTTCAATGTTGATCAAGAATTCCTTTTGACTTGGTGGTTTCCCTGTGGAAAAAATCATATACTCCTTAAAACATTGAATAATGGATTCCGTGTCCAAGCTCATGTGCAAGTGCGAATAATCCAAATCAAAAAGATCCCTGCCTTTACTACGTTGGTATAAAGCTCGAAGTTTTGTCCCTAACAATTCATTTAGGTTATAAGTACGTATTCGAGCTTCCCCCGAAAACCATCGATTTTTGATTTCAAAAGGAAGCTCAATCCAATCCAACACATTGAAATGTTCCTTGCAATTGATTTCCAACTTCAATCGTCTTCTCGTATTTCCATATTCTGAGGCAAATCGGTATAATGCCTTGGCACCATGCCCCCTTACTTCTGTCCGTCTGGGCTCTTCGAAAAAGTCAATTATTTCTCCCAATCGCTGCATGATTGGCTTGATAGGACCCGGTTTTATCTGTACCAAATCAATATCCTCTGAATACCTTGGTGCTGGATTTAAATAGAGTTTGTGCAAGGCCGTGCCACCCCTAAAGGCCAAATTTTCTTTAAGAAAATCATCGGAAAAAATGACTACCAATGTTCGGCTGATAATCAAATCTTGCTCAATCTGGTCGAATGATTTCCATGGTGCATGTTCTTGCCATTCCACTATGTAGGGTCTTGGTATCATATATCGCTTTCAAGGGCTAAGTTCACATCAACTTTCCATTTGTTATCTACCGCACCTGGTTTGATTTTATCCGATGTATTCAACAGTACAGGGTAAAAACCATGCCTTTCCAAATACACAATAAGTGGCTCAAGCAAATCATTTTTTGGGTTTACATAATCCATCAAAAAACCCAATCGTTGTAAAACACTTTTATGCGGATACCATTGCAATAAGGAATTCATTTCACTTCCTTCAACTTCTTCTAAAAGTTCCTCAATATTTGCCAACATTCTGTTTATTCCTCCTAGCTTTCTTTGATGGTATATTAAATCCACAATGGTCAGTAATGGATCTGAAACATTAAAATAACCAGCATCAGATCTTTTTTGGACAATATTGGCCTGAGGCCAGTTAGAGGTAAGAAAAAAGTTTATGGCTATATTCTTTTTATGAATATCCAACATTCTAGTACCTTCGGTGATTATATATTCAGTCTGTGCTTGTTGATGGGCCGCTCCATGTAATTGTGCTGCCGAGTATAATCCAATGTAATAGGGTTTGCCCAAGTGTACAAATAGTTTATTGACATAAAGCTCCAATGGTATAACACTCAGCTTTGAATACCTTGGTGGTATAATAAGGTAGAACCCTTTTCTTAAGGCAATGATTTCTCCTTTCTCGGATAAATAGGCCAAATCCGTTGCAACAGCATTTGCGTCCTTCCCTGAATAAGCCATATATTCATCTCGGGAGAAGGAATATTCTTCCACTGACAATCTACTTTTGATAAAATCGGCGAGCTGCATTTAGTAAATTTAGAAGAATATTAGTAATTATTGCTATTATTCTCCTTTTTTTACTAAAAATTCTCTAGAGTTTTTACAATAGTCTGATTCCTTATATTGTATATTAAAGTTCAAAAAACGATTGATGAACTGTTTCTTTTAGGAGAAAAATACCAAAGGATATGATTTTGAAGTTCAATAATCTCATTTTCTGTATAGTTTTTTTCTCTTGTTTGGTTTCAAGTGCTCAAAAACTTTCTATGGAATTAAAGGGTAAAGTAGAAAGCAATACTACGGACGTCTCGGATGTTCATGTAATAAACACCCGGAAAAATCAAGCCACAATTACAAATCAATATGGGTACTTCAGAATTAAGGCAAGTGTTAACGATACATTGTGGTTTTCGGCAATCCAATTTGACAAATCATTTTTGGTAGTTGATGACAAGATTATAGAAAGTGAATTAGTAACTGTGGCTTTGGAGGAGTCCCTAACTGAATTAGATGAAGTTGTAGTAACACCGTATAACTTATCGGGGAATCTCCATATGGACATTCAGTCCATGAAATTTAAACCCACTGTAAGTTCTACCTCCTTACGACTGCCAAACGCAGAAGTTAAACCATTATCCTTAAATGAAAGAAAACTTTTCTTAGCTATGCAGGAGCAACTGCTGCACAGGCTTATCGATGAAATAACGGGTCACAACAAAAAGTTGAGAAATTCTGTTTCCGTGGACAAACTAGAAAAAGAGATTCAGACGATAAGGAATTCTTATCCGGATTCCCTCTATAAAGAAAGACTAAAAATACCATCAGAAAAGATAGATGATTTCATATATTATTGCGCTGTGGATACAATTTTCAACTCTACCGTTCAAAGTCGGGATAAACTCAAAATCTGGAGTTTTCTTGAAAGAAAAAGTTTGGCCTACCGAAAAAACAATTATCTGGATTAACTTTATTACAATAACAAAAGGCTGAGCGGGCGTAAGGTTCATGAAAAATAAAAAGTATGGTAAATCATACACTATTGAAAAGTACAATCAAAGGATTTTGAAAGTAATTATTGAGTGACAAATGGATTTTCTATCCCAGACATACTATTTTGATTTCGAATCAGATGAAATTCAGGAGTTCGTCCGTGATTTTAAAGACGATTCCCTTTTGCCAAAAGAGAAAGCCAAACTATTATATGTTAAGGTAAGAGATTCATTTAGATACGATCCCTATTTTTTAAGTTTTTCAAAGGAGCATTTTAAAGCCAGTAACCTTGTGAAGCAAAAAAAGGGTCATTGTATAGATAAATCCATCATTCTAATTGCCGGGTTACGCTCCTTGGGAATACCGGCAAGAATCCGTTTGGCAAAAGTCAAGAACCATATAGCAATAGACAGGCTTACCGAAAAGTTCGGAACTAATGAATTGACTCCACATGGCATGGTAGATCTTTTATTGGAAGAGAAATGGTTGAAGGCCTCACCGGCATTTAATCGGTCATTGTGCAAAATGTGCAATGTTCAGCCCTTGGATTTTGATGGCGAAAATGATTCAATATTCCAAGAGTACAATAATGAGGGAAAAGAATTTATGGAATATCTTGAAGACTACGGCCATTTTGAGGATGTTCCTTTGGATTTCATGGAGGCGAATGCCAGAGAACATTATCCGCATATTTTTGGGAATGATAAAAATAAAAAGGAGTTTTGGTTATAATCACTCTGTCAAAAGTTCAATAAAACGATTATTTTGAGGTAGCATAATTCCGCAACTTTGTTTAACTCTACAGTCAGCGATTAGTTCCGTAAAAGGTTAATTCCCGATACTACTAAAAAGAACGGAAAATGGAACTGAATCTTAAAGTTTGCCCAACTTCTCTGAGCTTTCCCCTAAAACGGCCGATTAATAGGACCATAATTATGATTTATAACGGCCTAGGATTTTCACTTTAAAGAGCTAAATAATGAAATGTATATTTTGTAACAACGTAGAGCGAATTGAAAAGCGTATCAGAAACAATTTTGACAAGAAATTTCACTACATTGTTCTTTTGTAAATCGAATGATGAGCTTTCCTTTACTTGCCGGTATTGCAGCTTCAATATTACATGTGGTTTCAGGACCAGACCATTTGGCTGCGGTTACCCCTTTGGCGATTGAAACGAGACGAAAAGTCTGGAAAATAGGTTTGTTCTGGGGTTTTGGACATCTGACCGGAATGCTTTTGATAGGGTTGCTTTTTCTCCTATTTCGGCAATACATTCCAATAGAGAAAATATCGGAACATAGTGAACAGCTAGTTGGCGCCGTTTTAATTGTCGTGGGACTCTGGGCATTATACAGTATTTTCGGCAAAAGAAAAAACCACAAACATCCGCATGTGCACAATGCGGAAGAGCCCTATATTCATATACACGAACATGAGCATGACAAAAACATGCTAAACCATGGTCACGCTCATAGCAAAAAGGTTAAGCAAAATCAATGGACTTCTTTTGGGATTGGGGTTTTACATGGACTCGCAGGAATAGCACATTTTGTTTTACTCCTTCCGGTATTGGGATTTGAAAATAAATTTGATAGTATTCAATACATCATTGGCTTCGGATTAGGAACACTATTGGCTATGACGATTTATACATTCTTACTTGGACAATTAGCGAGGTACTCCAAAAAACAAAACAGTAAATCTCTTTTTAAAATGGTGCGCTTATCGGGAGGAGTTTTCGCAATTGCTATAGGTGTTTACTGGCTGTATCTTAGTCTTTAGAGCTTTAAATCCGTTATCACTACCCGATGATTTCCAGTATCGGCAATGATTAGTTTATTTTCTTTTGTAGTTATTGAAAAAGGCCAATACAAGGAGCTTGAAGTTCCCATCAAGGTTTCTTTATTTTCGCTTCCTGTTTTAAAATCTCGTTTCCCAATGACCGCTGTTGCTTCGGGATTGTTTTTCGTTGGGATTTTATCAAACCATAATACTCTACTATTCCCAGTATCATTTACTAGTATCCCGTCTTTATAGAAACAAGCATCATATATCCAGTTTAACGATTTTGAAGAGGGAAACAAGCCAAACTGATTTTGTCCACAAGCATCAAAATCGGCTTGTCCAATAATACTATCCGCTGGTTTTGAAAATGCTTTGTCAGCATCATTCCAAACTAATGAACGGTAGAATTGAGTGTCGGCTACGACCATTTGTCTTTTGGCATTTACCTTAACGGAATAGGGCCAAATGGGTTCATGATTTTCATAATCCCTGTTCGTGAAATCCGGTTTTCCTATGACTTCATCCGCCGGAGCAAAATTGGTCATTGGAATCCCGTCATAGAACAATATCCTCCGATTCCCTGTATCTGCTATCCAAAGGCTTTCTCCATCTGAGAAAACTCCGTACGGCCAGTTTAAGGTTTGTGCAGAAGGGTCGTTTCCAATACCCGAAACGTTGGGTTGATTTGATTCAAAATCGGGCTGCCCCAACACTACATCCGCTGGCTGCCCATTTTGAGTGGGTAACGAATGCCAAATAAGCACGCGATGGTTCCAAGCATCTGCAACGATAACGATAGTGCCATTGCTCCATATTCCCGATGGATAATGTAATGTACTTGCAGTTGCAATTCCACCCGCATTACGACCCGTTTCTGTGGCATCGACCTGACCCAAAACAATATCGGGTTCTTGATATTCTGTCTTGGGAATTTCATTCCAGATAAAAATGCGATTACGCCCCGTATCGGAAACAAAGAGTTTATTCTCCATAGTAAAAACTCCTCTTGGAGCCAAGAATGGCATTTCCTCGGAACCTTTAAAAACATAAGAATCGGTAACATGTTTGCCTAGCGTTTCAAAATTCATATTAACAAATTCTAGGCAATTGTTCTCCGGGAAGCATACTTATAACCCTCTTACCTCCTATTGCACTTTCCATAATGACTTGTTTGGGATGTTCCGCAACGACGCTTCCTATAATACGAGCATTTTGACCATTCTCATCTTCTTGCAAAGCAGTCAAAACGGCATCTGCTACAGACTCAGATACGAAAGCAATAAAGAGTCCTTCGTTTGCTACGTATAAAGGGTCCAAGCCTAATAATTCGCAGGCACTTGCCACCTGTTCATCCATAGGAAAATCTCTTTGAAACAAGTCGATACCTATTTCAGAAGATTGTGCAATTTCTTTCAATACTGTTGCAACACCACCCCGTGTCGGGTCAGTCAATAAATGAATACTTTCTCCAAACAGCTCAATCAATCGTAGTATGGTATGATTTAGATTGGTGGTATCACTCTTGATTTCAGAGCCGAATTCTAAACCTTCACGAACCGACATGATAGCCATTCCGTGAGATGCAACATTTCCACTAATAATTATTTTGTCTCCTACGGATATATTTTTTACGCGGATATTTGCTTTGGGATGAATAGGTCCGACACCTGAAGTGTTCACGAAAATTTTGTCGCCCTTACCCTTTTCAACCACTTTAGTATCGCCAGTAACGATTTGCACGCCTGCTTTTTCACAAGCGAATTTGATGGCTACCAGAATATCCCAAAATTCTTTTACTGGAAGTCCTTCCTCAATGATAAAACTTAACGAGAGATATTTGGGCGTAGCCCCGCACATTGCCAGATCATTGACCGTTCCGTTTACGGCCAACTCTCCAATATTTCCCCCGGGGAAAAATATGGGAGACACTAAAAAGCTATCTGTAGAAAAAGCCGTTTTGCCATGCAACTCTAAAAATGCACCATCATGGCGTTCGTCGAGGATATCGTTTTTCAGCAGATCAAAAACACCACTATCTAAAAGTCTGTTGGTTAGTACTCCGCCACTTCCATGCCCTAAAGTGATGACATCAAAGTCAAGTTTAGGCATGGGGCATTGCAGCTGCACGCGTATTTTGTTGTTCTCCGGCATTTGGTTTCGATTAAGCTTCAACTAGTCCGGAAAAGTGATAATAGGCAGCACAAGCCCCTTCACTACTGACCATGGGCGCACCAAGTGGATTTGTAGGTTTACACGCTTTACCAAATTGAGAGCACTCAAAAGGCTTTTTGATTCCCTTCATAACCTGACCTGAAATACAGTCTGGGTTTTCAGGTGCCTCTTCAATCGTGACACTAAATTTTTTTGTAGCATCAAACGCTGCATATTTCTCACGAACGGCATAGCCGCTATCAGGAATTTCCCCAATACCCCGCCACATCTGATGTCTAACTTCAAAAACTTCATCAATGACTTTTTGAGCATCACGATTACCTTCCTCCCGAACGATTCTAGCGTATTGATTTTCAACTTCAGACTTACTTTGCTCTAATTGACGGATAACCATCAAAATACCTTGCAGCACATCTAAAGGTTCAAAACCCGTAACCACGATCGGCACTTTATATTTGGCCGATATTGGATGATACTCCGTATTGCCCATTATGGTACATACATGACCAGCAGCCAAAAAGCCATCTATTTTACTTTCCTCATCATCGATTACCGCTTTTATTGCTGGTGGCACCAAGACATGCGATGCCAAAATAGAATAGTTTTTTACGCCTCTACGATGCGCGTGCACTACCGACAAGGCATTTGCCGGAGCCGTTGTTTCAAAGCCAACGGCAAAGAAAACAACTTCTTTATCCGGATTGTCTTCGGCAATTTTTACAGCCTCTAAGGGAGAATATAAAATCCGTACATCGGCTCCTTCTGCTTTTGCTTCAAGCAAACTTTTTTGAGAACCAGGCACTCTCAGCATATCTCCAAAGGAGCAAAGAATCACTCCTTTGTCTGAGGCGAGATACACCGCTTTATCGATTAAATTCAAAGGAGTCACACAAACGGGGCACCCGGGTCCATGAATCATAGTAACCGAATCCGGTAACATTTCAATGATACCATTTTTCACAAGGCTATGTGTTTGCCCACCACAAACTTCCATAATCGACCAAGGTCTAGAAACGGTGTTCTTTATTTCTTCCAAATATTTTTTTGCGAGTTCAGGGTCGCGGTATTCAGACATGTATTTCATCTGTAGATTTTTATTTTTATTAATTGGTCAGATGTAATTCGCTCAATTTGCAAATTGAATGTAATGTTTGTAATGGATCATTTCACGGCAAACGGTTTTAATTAGTTTTTGGCAAATATTCATCTACATCGGTAAGGTCTCCCAGTTCCCCAATCTCTTCCAGATACTTAAACGTTTTTTGCGCTTCTTCTTCATCTACTTTGCTGATGGCAACACCAACGTGTACCAATACATAATCGTCAATATCGGCATCAGGCAGCATTTCTAAACTGGCCTCTTTGGTTATACCGCCAAATAACACTTTAGCCATGCGCACCTTGCCATCATACTGCATTTCAATACTCTTGATTTTACCTGGAATCGCTAAACACATAATTTACTTTTTAATATGCTGATAATAAGATAACTGACCGAACGAAATATTCTCATCGTTACTAGACAATATACGATTAAATTTTAACTTTATTCCCGAATTTTCAGCTAGTTTTATAAGCTTTTCGATGAGTACAGCATTTTGAAAAACCCCGCCACTACAAGCAATACAACTAAAATTATGCTGCTTTGCTATATTAAAAATCACGCGCGCTAGCGTATGAATAAAACTATTCGCAATTCTTGGAATTGAGAAACCATCTACCATAGCTTGATGAATATTTTGAATAATTGTTTTTGTTGGAATGTTTTCAAATACTACCCCTGCTAAAAAATCAACTTCATCATTTCCAACATACATTCTTGCTTGATTTTCTAATAGCATTGCAGCCTCACCTTCATAGCTAGTCACATCTATTATACCCAACAAGGATGCAACCGCGTCAAACAAGCGTCCTACCGATGATGTTTTCAATGGGTTGTTCTCCAACATTTTTAAATAGACTTTCCATTCCGTTTCGGAAAACTTCTTCCTGGCAATTTCCTTTTCTGCATTGGGAAGTATACTGAGAAAGGACAATCTTGGTTCTTTCGCCATTTTATCAGCAGCCAACCAATCATAATATTCAAAGTGAATCAGCCGTTCCATTTCGTGATTTTGATACGTAAAGGACTCGCCTCCCCATATCATATTGTCTTCTCCAAACCCAGTTCCATCCCAAACTAGACCTAGTATTTTTTCTTTGGAATCAAATAAATCGTGTTCGCCTAAAACACTTGCAAAATGGGCTTTGTGATGTTGTATGGAGATATATTCCGCATTCCATTTTTCAGCCAACTCCCTTCCCAAAATGCTACTTTGATATTGTGGATGGGCATCTATCAAAATTACTTCCGGTTGTGTTTGAAACAACTTTTCAAATTGTCCAATACTATTCTGAAATCTTTCGGAAACATCATAGCTATCCAGATTTCCAAGATAAGGACTCATATAGGTATGCGAATTAGGCACAAACGTAAACGTGCTCTTTAAATGGGCACCCATGGCCAGTATCTTTTCGTTTCCCGAAGGTGTCATATTCAGAAAGTTGGGAGCTAATCCACGAGAACGTCGAAGTGTAATTTGATGTTCATCAGTAAACCGAAATACAGAATCATCCTGAGGAAAAGTAACTTCTAAATCGTGATGCAGGAAATAATCAGCCACTCCAGATAGTTTTTGAATTGCTTCTGATTCTTTCGAGATAATCGGGGAGCCATGAACATTTCCACTCGTGGCGATGATCGGAGTACCAAGTTCATCCATCAAAACCGTGAGCAAAGCTGATGATGGTAACATAACACCGAATTGATTCAATCCTGGAGCGATACCATCTTGTTCCAAGTCAGGAATAGACTTCTTCGGGTTCAAAATAACTATGGGAGCTACAGATGAAGTAAGTGCATTTTCTTCTGTAGCACTTAGGTTAAAGTCTTTTTTGATTCTTTCCAAGGATGGATAGAGCAAGGCAAAAGGTTTCGCAGGGCGTTGCTTTTTTTCACGTAAACGTTCTATCGCCGACTTATTATTGGCATCGCAACATAGCAGATAACCATTTGTGTTTTTAAGTGCCAGGATGCTTCCTTTTCGGATGAAGTCGGATGTTTTCTTAACTAGCTCCTTATGGTCTCCATCAAATTGCCTCCCGTCATAATCTTGCAGTTTTAATTGAATCCCACAATCGGCGCAGCCATTCGTTTGCGAATGAAATCGCCTGTCATCAGGATTGATATATTCCGATTGACAAGTAGCACACATTTTAAAGGCAGAAACCGTTGTATTTGACCTCTCAAAAGGAAATTTTGTGGTCGCCGCAAATCTTGGGCCGCAGTTGGTGCATGTGGTAAAAGCATACCCATATCGCCGATTGCTTTTATCCCTAATTTCAGCTTTGCATGATTCGCAAATAGAAAAATCTGGGGTTAACGGAATGTTGGTTTGATGCTTTGCTTCTGAAGGAATTATCTTGAAGCCATCGAATTCTTGAAACGGAATTTCGGAAATCTTATGTGATTGAATGATAGAAATTGATGGAGCATTTTCTAGTAGTTGAACCAGAAAATTAGTTGCTTTTTCTTCGGAGGCATTGATGTGAATTAGTACTCCGTCTTGATTATTGCAAACCGAACCCCTCAATTGAAATTGTTTAGATAAACTATACACAAAAGGACGGAAACCCACCCCTTGTACTTGACCAGAAATAGTAATTTCAAAGGTTTTTTGCATTTAGCCATTATCCTTTCTTCCGTTCAATTTTCTCCAGTAACCAATCACACCAAGCATCTATTCCCTCTCCGTTCGTAGACGAAACTTGTAACACTTCTATTTCATGGTTTACCTCTCGCGCATCCTTGATTACGGCTTCTACTGAGAAAGGCACGTAAGGCAATAAATCGGCTTTTGAAACGACCATCATATCGCTGGTCAAAAACATTTTAGGATACTTTTTGGGCTTGTCATCACCTTCTGTTGTTGCCATTAAGGTAACGCGATAGTCTTCACCCAAATCGAAAGAAGCCGGACAAACCAAATTGCCCACATTTTCTATGAACAATAAATCAATATTCTCCAAGTCGAATTGGTCTAAAACCTGATGCACCATTTGAGCTTCCAGATGGCAAATACCTCCCGTTACTATCTGCAGGGCATGTATGCCGGTCTCCCGAATACGCTCTGCATCACGTTCCGTTTCTAAATCTCCGACCATCACGGCCATTGTTATTTTATCCTTTAGTTTTTCTGCGGTTTTCTGCATTAAGGTGGTCTTACCACTACCTGCTGATGAGGTTATGTTGATTAAAAGAGTATTGGTTTTAGCCATTTCCTTTTTAATAATATCCGCTACAAAATCATTTGCTTTGAGCAAATTGATATTAGTGTTCTCGCATTGCACAGTTCCTCGTGCCGCCTTTGTTGATTTATCTACGCTCATCGTTTTTTTGTGTTTATAAAGACCTAATGGTCTAGTCATCAAATTCTATTTTGTGAATCAACATTTCCTCCCCTTCGATTACATTTTTACTTGGTCGTTCGCAATTTTCGCATAGAAACCTGTAATTCTCCACATTGGTAACATGATCGCAAACTTCACATTGAATTTTCAATTGTGTCGATTCTATTTTCAAAGCAACGTTCTGAAATCTGCCATCCCTTAAATGATAAACATCATATGCGTTGTGTAGCAAACGCGGTTCTATGTTCGAAAGGATTCCCACTTTCAGGTGAATTGCTTTCATCTTCTGGAGTTTCTCAGCTTCAAACTCTTGTTCCAAAGTCGCAATAATGCTATTTACGATAGATGTTTCGTGCATAACCCTCCTAAATTAAACTTTTTACTTTTTCCAATTCTTGGAGATGCTTCTCAGCTTGTTCTAGTATACCAGCATCTGTCACCAAAGTTTTCACTTCCTCGGCTTTTTCCTTCATTTCTTCATATTTTTTCAACTCCTCCTCACTAGTTTCGTTATGTGTAAGCCATCCCAATTCCAATTGATTCATCAAGGTCAAAGCACGTTCAAAGGGATATGCTTCTGCCGTTCTCACCTCAAGCGCTTCCTCAAACAGACCAGCTGCTTTTTCAAGATTGTCATGAATTTTTGCTGGAGGAAAATGCATTAACGCTGTCGCATAATTATGACTTGCCATTGCATTTTCATACGGATACTTATCTTTTGTATAAAAAGCCAGAACTTCTTTGAAGGATGATGCACAAAAGGCCGTCCACATTGGTTTCTCGTCAGCACCTACCGGAATTTCAGAATAAATTAACGCCAGATTGTGATGTACATCTGCAAATTTCTGAGGATGTGTATCTCGCTTGAACACTTTCAATACATCCTGAAAAGCATTAATGGCTGCTTTATAATATTGAGGACTTCCATTCTTTGACCAAGTATATAATAGAATCGCTTTTTTGAATCCGGCCTCTCCCAAGAACTCCGGAATATCTTCTTCTTTAAAATATTGAATCGCTCTATTAATAAGTTCTTTGGATGCAACAAAGTCTCCCTTAAAATTGGCAATTTCTGTTGCATCGACCAACAACATTCCTGCCTGTATTTTCAGGTCTTTTGCTTCGAATTGAGCAATGGCCTTTAACTGCAGTTCATGAACTTCTTCTAACATTTGACTATCATAAGGCACTTGTAATTGTGCCATTAAAATTCCCGCTAAATGGGTATTCATTGCATTTTTGGCATCTTCTGAAATGGCAATTTCGAATTGTTCTTGCGCCAGTTGTTTTGCCTCCTGCAATTCACCAGAATCGAGAAGTAAATTTAGGTAGTGTTTAGCCGTAAATACCTTGACTTCATCATTTTCAGCTTTGGAAAGTGCTTCAGAAAACTCTTTTTTAAGTCCCTCATTGTTTTTGGGGTTTTCTACGACACCATAATAACTTAGAACTGCACTGTTGTGCGGCGATGTATTGTAACAAAAATCTACCATGTCAGGCGAAATCTCATAACCGAATTGCAAATGTGTTGCAATCAAAAGGTGGTGGTATAGCGGATGTTCTTCAGAAACAAACTCAAAGGCCTTTTGATGATTTCCAAGCTTATAGAAAACCAAGGCCAGTAGATTTTGCCTGTTAAATGGAGTCGCAGGAAATATATAAGGCGGTTCCAAATCATACCAATCTAAAGGAACTGTAATTTCATCCGATGCTACCACCAAGGTTTTCAGGTCATCTATAGTTTCAGCGTCCTCGGTTATGCCAACCAACTCATCCAATCTATCTACCGATGCAATCGCCTTCTGAACCTTTAGGATGGCATCAGTTGTTGTTAATATCGTAAGCATCTTTGTCTACTTTTTGTGTACCTCGTGGGTCTTTTGCAGCTGTTTGCTGTATATTTCTACCATAGATTTCAGCGAGTCGTTCCGAACGGTAATCACCGATAACTTGAACCAAAACCTCGTTAGGGTCTTGGGTATTTATAAATATGAGCGAAACCTCCCAACGTCCTTTTACAGGGGTAACCTTGTACTGCACCTCGGCATCTATTAGCCAGTCGTTTTTTGGTTTTGTCATGAGATACTCACCTTTATCAAATTCGTTTTTTCAATGATTTCATAATCCAAATCCCTGTCAGTCATATCTAAATCATTGTCTATCAATATCTCTCGAATAGCTAGGGTTTTATCACCTTTTAAATTACGTGATTTCAATAGAAACTGAGTCGGTTTGTACATTTTAACGAACCATTGACTCGAAACAGGAGTGATTAAAACCTTACTCTGCTCTTCCACATAGGTGACATACGCGTAATGAATGTCTCCGAAGATGGGTTGAATCAATTCATTGTCCAAATAAATATGTGAAGTCTTCAGGGTGATTTTAGCACTCACGTAGATATCTATAAATTTAATTCTTCCAAAATATGTTGTACGACTTTATCACCTGCTTCCTTCACCACGTCACTCAAATCAACTTCTAGCTTGGTATTTTCAATCGCCACTAAATACACTTGAATATCTTCTGGATACTCATCTTGTAATATTTTTTTCGTGTACGATAAAGCCTGGTCCCATTTCATTCCATGGAGAAAAACCATCGGGTCATCTTGAGGTGCTTTCATTACTTCTTCCGCTGGGACTTTAAACAAAGTACCCACAGGTTCATTGCTATTCAGAACTGCATCTGCCAAAATAATCTTATCATGGCCTTTTAAACCAAAAAGTACTTCAAAGGCAGCTGTACCCATATCGATAATGCTTATGTCGTCAGAATCGGGAAGTTTTTCCCGCAACTGTTCTATTACATAAATGCCTACTGCATCATCGCTGCGCACCGGATTTCCAAATCCCATTATTGCCGTTTTCATCTATTTTTCTTTCTATTAAAGTAAAAAACTTTCCCGAGGTCACCCTCAGGAAAGTCTCAAAAAAACTACATGTCAGAAGTTATAATTTGAATCTTGATAGCTCAACGCCACTTTGCGCATCATGGGCATGTACCGTACATACCAAACATGAATCGAAAGAGCGCGCTACAATACCTACTTCTACTGGATCTAATGGGTCTTCGATCGTTGTGCCCAAAAGAGCGGTCTCAATAGGTCCTGGATTATCATTACCATCTTGCGGACCAACATTCCAAGTTGTTGGGGCCATAACTTGATAGTTTTTGATAACACCATCTTTAATTTCAATCCAATGTGCTAAGGCTCCTCTTGCTGCTTCCGTAGCACCAAAACCTTTGCCGTCTTTCTCAACAGGTTTGGTGTAGAACTCACCATCTAAATCAATTTCAGATAACCATTGTTCAATGAATTTATAGATTCTAGGAGCTTCATGAACTCTAGCAAGAACTCTAGTGAATACGCTAGGCCCTAGCTTTTTCATGATATCACCAAATAAAGGATCTCTAATTTGATGTTCCTTATTATTTGGGTTAGCGTTCATAATCACCCTAGCCAACGGACCAGCTTCAGCAGCATGTCCGTCATAACGCGGAGCTTTTGCCCAGCTATATTGATTATCAAAGTCACTATCATGCAATGTCTGCGATTTCATAGGTGTCGGAAGCGGTTCATCCCAAGGGTGAAGCCCATCTTCTTGGTCTTTATACCACGAATGCTTAACGTGCTCGCTCACTTTCATGTGGTCAAACTCATGATAATTTTCACCATCAAAGAATCCACTTGAGCTAATTAAGGCGTCATTTCTACCTTCAATAGTTGGATTATTATATCTGTCTTTATGCAAGTATGTTCCTGTTGCTAAGAATTTACCAACACCTTGACCGAATTTATCCAAACCAAATTCGATACCCGCACGAATCAACAATCCCAGATCACTATTCTTTTGAGATTCATTTTCTTCGACCCACGCCAACATGTCGTCCCAAGATTTGATTTCCATATAACGCTCGATAGAGCAACCTAACCAAATCGGTTCTAACCAATCGTTTTTAAATTGTGCGAGTATAGCATGAGCTCTGGTAATATCCTTTAAGGTAGGAGCGCACATCACCCCACCCGGCACCATGTAACTTGAGTGGGGCCATTGACCACCGAACAAGGCATAAATCTGAACTGGCAGTCCACTTGCCGTCAATCCCTTTTGAAAGGTTTCTCCGACATAGGCGGACCAGCGTTTTACCACTTCCTTATATAAAGGTTTATCGGCATACTTTTTATTAGCTAAATCCGTGGCGAAAATCGCATAATACCATCTTGGGATACTTTGAAGGGTTTCCGAAGCCTGACCAATCGCTCTCAACAAAAGAGCATTTGGGGTTAGCTTTGTTCCCCAAGCAGTATCTAATGCCGAGGATGCACAATATAGGTGCGACCCTCCACAAATACCACAAATTCTAGGAGTAACAATGAGTCCCGATTGTGGATCCTTGCCTGCCATGATTTTCTCAAAACCCCTGAACATCGCTGCTTGCGTATGGGCGCGTGTGACTTTGCCGTTGTCAATATAGACCTTCACATCCAAATCGCCCTCAACACGACCAACGGGAGATATATTTAATTCTGTTACTGACATTTTTATTCTTTTTCGTTGCTATTATTTTGAACCTTCCTTAACCCTATGGTTTGTAGGTAATACTTTCTGGAAACCGGCCTCTAAATAGTAAGCCAATTTGTTCCTACCCTCTGGGACTTCTTTAGGAAATGTACCCATGTACTTCATGGTCTTAAAAACACTACCTTTCATAAGGTCGTGATGTGGAAAGCCAGGTTCGGTACAGCCCAAACAAGGATGATTAGCTCGGGTTTTACTAGATTGTCTGTTCCACAATATATTGTTACAACTCGCTCTTGTCATTGGGCCTCTACATCCAACCTCGTAAAAGAGGCATCCGTTACCCCTTTGGCCAAATCCACCATCGACTTTTTGTGCAAAGTTGACTACGTTGGTACAACCTGTCTGAACAAAGTCGGTAAAAAACGTTTTTGGCCTGTGGTAATCATCAATAAGCACATCGCCTATCCTTCCCACAGAAATCGCGACAAGAATTTGAGTAATCCAATCTGGGTGCGCAGGGCAACCTGGTATATTTATTACTGGCAAACCACCTTTTGAAACATAGTCAGGGCCCAAGAACCCACCCTTGTTCTTTTTATGGAATTGCATTCCAGTAGATTCACTAGGGTTTGGCGGAACTGCAGGTATGCCTCCCCATGTTGCGCAATCGCCAATAGCGACGACATAGCCCGCAACTTCTGAGAGTTCCTTAATCCAGTCCTTCATCGGACGGTCAGCGAATAAGTTCATGGTTCCTGTGTTATCCGGGCCTTGAATTATCGAGCCTTCAAAAACAAGAATATCCATCTGCACTTTTCCTGCGAGGATATCCTTTAATAGGTCTTGAACTTGGTCCCCAATCTGTAAACCGGTTGTTGGGTGCCATAAAATGTTTAGCCCGAAATCGGTAATAAGTTCTACCACCGTTGGTTCTTCGGCGTTCAAAAAGGACATTGTGTTGCCACTACATGCACCTCCTTGTAACCATAGTACATTTGCCATAAGTCATTTGATATTTATTTTAAAAGTAATGAAAATAAGAATATGATTCTTATTTAACAAAATTTTTAGAGTATTTTGCGTTATTTGGAATATATCTTAATTATTCATGACAACCTCTTAAAATAAAAAGTCTGTAAGCTAATTTAATTTCAGATGAACTAATTGAGTTTCATGAAAGGAACCTTATTCGGAACTAAGATTTCTTATCGTTATCTTCACTACATAAAAGAAAAGTTCAAATAAACGATGATTCTAGATTATTCTCATACTCAGGAGAGGAGACTTCATTATCGACTTGCATCGACTGAACCTGATTATGTTCAAGGGACTTTGTACAATACGAGAACGGGATGGTGCCCCTATGACAATAAATCTACTGAGCTTGTCTTTGATGGCTTTGACCCGTTAGATTCCCCACACGGAGGAGGAGAAAATCTAAAAATTTGGTCTTGTGACTCTTGTGGATATTGGCAATCAAGTAGGACCTCAACTTGGTGGAACGATTTAGCAACACTTGAAGGTCAAAATCTAATTGAAAAGCATTCAATGCTTAGGCATTTTGATATTGACTCAGTAAATATTCCTATATCTACGTTACGTAATTACCTAAAGTCAAAGCCAAATCTTATTTATAGGGTTGCACCAAAAAGCATGGAGCTGCTGGTAAAATCTGTATTTTCTGATTTTTTTGAATGTAATGTTTATCACTGTGGGCAATCCAATGATATGCCCCAGATATTGATTCATTCACTTTCAACAGGCGTATAAAGGAACTTGGGGATTCGGCCAAACTTCACCAAAAAGTAGAAATTGAACATAAACGGGGAACCATTAAAGAAGCACAACTTTTGGAGAAATATAAATTGATAAGTTCCCATACCTGTAGGCGTTCGTTTTGTACCAATGCTTACCTAAATGGCATCGATGTGCAACTCATCATGAAGATTTCCGGCCATAAATCAGAAAAGGCTTTCCGTCGTTATCTCAAAATTTCAAACTATGAGGCCGCCCAAAAATTGAAAGAGGCCTGGGGAATTTCATAAAAACGAAATTTTGCTTGCTTGTCAGGAAAAATTAAACTTCGTTTTTGAATTTTAAGTTTAGTGAGTACCGTGTGCTTTTGAGTTCCCCAGATTTGACTAATATGGATTTGTTGACCAAATCCTTTAAATCACGTGTGGCCGTTGATGCAGATGTTTGGACTATACGAATATAATTGTCCGCACTAAGCCCTCCTTTAAATCCCTTATATCCTGCTTTGAACATACGTTGGACTACTTTTAGCTGGCGTTCGTTCATCAAACGGGAGTATTGATCAAAGAACCTTGCTTTTTGAATCAAAAAGTCAATGGTTTTGATGGTGTGTTGTTGTGCTGCAAGTATAGTTTCCCCAAAATATAGTAGGAATTCAGTAAGGTCTAATTTGTGATTATGGGCTTCGATGGAACAATAGTATTCTTTTTTGTTTGACTCTATGGTCTGTGATAGGGATATAAGTGCTGGTCTGCCCAAATCCATGGAAATTGATTTTTCTGAAATCCCTCTAGCAATACGTCCATTCCCGTCTTCAAAGGGGTGGATGGCCAAAAAGTAAAAATGTGCCAATCCTGACTTGGCCAATGGAAGCATTTTGGATTTGTTTGTCGTGTGGGTTTCGTTGAACCAACGAACATAAGCTTCCATTTCATTCGTCATTTGTGATGAGGGAGGTGCCTCATAATGTACCGTCGGTTTGTCGAGGCGTCCTGAAACAACCTGCATGGGATCTTCATGAGTACGATATCTTCCAATATCCACTAAATCCCTTCTGCCATTGGCGAGCATCTGATGCCACTCAAAAAGTTGTTCATGGGTCAATGGTACTGCATATGTTCGATATAGATTGACCATCATTTCAGATATTCCATATTCAGCTTGGGGAAGTTTCTTTCTTTCCGTTTCAAGTCCTAAGTTTTTTTTGATGGATTCCTGAATACTCCCACGGTCAAGATATTCCCCTTCAATTGCCGAAGTAGTTAGTGCCTCATCCGACAAAACTTCAATTAAAAGCTCATTTTTGTCTTCCTCATCAATATGTTTAATTGAGCCTAATGCTACTCCACTAGTTTGGACAAACTGATATTCCAGATCCTCCAAAGCTGCTTCAGCATATCTGAAATTGGGCCAGTCTTTTTGTTGCCAGTTCCATTTAAAAGCTGTCATGAGCCAAATAATTAAGGTTTATAGCTCAAAAATAACATAAAAATGAGCTATAAATTAAATTTTTATAGCCCAAAAGAGAAAAATGGAAGAAACGGTCACTGAGAACTACTAAAAACGGATTATTTGAACTATCATAAGTTTTGACATAGAAGATTTGTTTTTCAGCGGTTTATTGGTACTTGTATTGTGTTTAATTTTTCCTAGTGAAGGTGGTTCACTTTCGCCCTATCAGCTATGGTAACTTTATCCCAGTTGGAGTGATATAAGATGGCCGGTGTTTCTATTTAATATGCCACATACAAAACTTAATGCGCTGTTCATTTCT
>NHBR02000057.1 GCA_002167435.2 Allomuricauda sp. TMED12 | reverse complement strand
CAAAATGCGCCACTTACTATTTCGGGCGAATCAAGAACCTCCTCTGATTTTTTTAAGGATTTAGAGGAAAAATCCGGTTATTCATTTTTCTACCTCGATGATTGGATTGAAAAAATAGAGGTGGATAAAAACTTCGAGGATGCTACGGTTTCAGAAATTTTAGAAGCCGTTTTATCGGATACACCATTGAATTTTTATATCCTAGAGGAAGAGAAACGGGTGTTTTTGTTACAAAACACGGTAGTGTATGATGAGCTCCCTCCCAGTTTCTATCAAACAGAAGACACCATTGGCAATATTGCGGCTGTGGAAAAACGCGGTAGTTTACCTCCTCCCACATTTTATACTGAAGAAGTGTCGCAAACGGCACAAAGGCTTCCTTTAATTAGGATAGGAAAGGCTGATGAGCAAAATTTAAAACCTACATATCAACTGTCAGGAAGAATTATAAATGCCCAAACAGGCAGTCCGATTCCAGATTTGGCGATAAGGGTTCGTGGTAGTGGTCGTATTGCGGTGACCAACGAACAGGGTGAGTATGAAATGGAGTTGCCTGCAGGGTACAACCTTATCTCGACCAGTGCCATGGGAATTCGTGATTCTGAGAGGGAAGTAATCATGTATAACGATGGAAGCTTGAATCTGCAATTACAGGAGAGTCTAGAGCAGTTACAAGAAGTAGTGGTTGAGGCAGATGCAATCAGCAATGTGGAAGAAGCCGTGTCGGGCAGTGAAGAAATAACCTCTGAAGAATCCAAGGATATCCCTTTAGTGCTCGGGGAACGTAACATTTTGGAAGTGGCCAAAGCCTTACCGGGAATTTCATCGGCTGGGGAAGGGGCAACAGGTCTCAATGTCCGCGGGGGTAAAACAGATCAAAATTTAGTGCTGTTGGATGATGCGGTTATCTACAACCCAACGCACTTCTTTGGAATTTTTCAAGCCCTGAATCCATTTACCACGGAAAAGGTGAACATTTATAAAGGAGCACCGCCCATGGAATTTGGTGGTCGACTTTCATCGGTACTTGATATCGAAACCAAAAATGGGGATACGGATAAAATATCCGGTGAAGGTTCAATAGGACCGGTTACGGGTAATTTAGCTTTGGAATTTCCCATTAAAAAAGATACATCCTCCTTAATGGTAGGTGCCCGTGGCGCTTATGCCGATTGGATTTTAAAAGCACTGGATGAAGAGTCATTGAACAATAGCGAAGCTTCCTTTTTTGATGGTATCATAAAATACCATCATAAGTTCAGTGAAAACAGTGAAATCAGGGGAACAGCCTATTACAGCAAGGATAATTTCAGTATAACGTCCGACTCACTTTATAATTATAGTAATAGATTGGGTTCTGTTCGGTGGGCGCACAAGCTTAGCGAGAAAAGTACGGGAGTACTTACGGCGAGCAACAGTAACTACAATTTCGGTATTGATTATGAAGGTGATGGCAATAGTAATTTTGAATTGGATTACACCATAAATGAATCGGAGTTGCGCTATAAATTGAACACTCGATTAAATGAGGCGCACACGCTCGATTACGGTCTATCGGCAAAGTATTACGGAGTGGAACCGGGAAATGTTGACCCTAAAGGTCCCAACTCCAATGTGGAACGCGTTTCCATTGATCAGGAACAGGCGCTGGAGGGAGCACTCTTTATAGGCGATGAATTTAAAGTATCGGATAAGTTGCTCTTAAATGTTGGGGCACGATATGCTTTTTATGCGGCCATGGGAGAGGGGACACAAAACACCTATCAAGAGGGCGCACCTCGAAGTGAAAGCACTGTTCAGGATACCATTAGCTACGACAGCGGAGAGTTTATTAAAACCTATGGAGGTCTGGAGGGAAGAGTGGCAGCCAGATATTTATTCACCCCTGATTTTTCGGTCAAAGCTAGCTTCAACAACTCATATCAATTTATCCATACACTCTCCAACAATACCACGGTGTCGCCTATAGATACCTGGAAACTATCGGATTTGAACATCAAGCCCCAGAAAGGATATCAGGCCACATTCGGTTTTTTCAAAAACCTCAATGACAATATGTACGAATTGAGTTTGGAAGGATATTATAAACGAATGGATGATGTACTTGATTTTAAAACAGGGGCGGACCTCTTGCTCAATGAAAATGTGGAGACCGAAGTACTTCAAGGAGAAGGTAAAGCCTATGGCGTTGAATTCTTATTGAAGAAGAACAGAGGCGACTTCAACGGCTGGCTGAGCTATACCTATTCTCGCTCCAAATATAGATTCGATGGTGCTACCAGTGAGGAACGTATCAATAATGGGGAGTTTTTTCCATCCAATTTTGATAAGCCTCATGACCTTAGCGTTATTGCCAATTATAAGTTCACCAGACGCTATAGTGTATCCATGAACTTTGCTTATCAAACAGGAAGACCCATTACCTATCCCGTGGGAACCTTTAGGTTCAATAATGCGGATTATGTCACTTTTAGTGACCGGAACAAATTCAGGATACCTGATTATTACCGCTTGGACCTTGGAATCAATATTGAGGGGAACCATAAAAAAAACAAACTGGCGCATAGTTTTATCACCATTCAAGTTTACAATGTGCTGGGAAGAAACAATCCCTACTCTGTCTTTTTTGTAACGGAAGATGGAGAGGTAAAAGCCTTGCAGAGTTCCATTTTTGGTGTACCTATCCCGTCCATAACCTATAATTTCAAGTTTTAATAATGGGTTGTGAAAACAGTTTATATCGAATTGTTTTAGGTCTGATGTTGCTTGCAACTTTTGCAGCATGCTTGGATGAACTGGATATTGAAACACTTAACCAAGATGAGCAATCCGCAGCCTTGGTTGTTGAAGCAATTTTGACCGATGAAATAATCACGCAAAAAGTGTATCTGAGTCGAAGCAGCCTTCGTTTGGACTTGGAGACCGATACGGTTTATAACCCTTTTATCCCTTTGGGAATACGTCCTTTGGATTCTGTGGACATGGAAGGAGGGGCCATCGTAAGTCTTTTGGGTGATAACGGTACTGAGCACACATTTACCGAGGGTGATGAGGGAGTCTATCTTTCGAATCAGCAATTTGGTTTGGAAATGGGTGTCGACTATATCTTGGAAGTGACCACCAGCAATGGTCATGAGTATGAATCGGACCCTTTGTCTGTACAAGGAAAGTCTCAATTGACAAATGTATATGCGGAGAAGGCCTTCAACCAGAGTGGAGAAGAAGGTGTCGCTATTTATGTGGACAGTGAACCTCAACAAGGTAATCCAAGGTTCTACAGATATACATATGCAGAAACCTATAAAATAGTGGCGCCATTATGGGATGAACAACAATTTGTGCTAACGGATTACGATCCTTGCGCACTACCAGTGCCTACCTATAATTTGGAAATTGTGCCCAGAGAGGTTCAAAATAAAGTATGTTACAATACAGTTTCTTCGAGCACCATAGACCAGTTGAGTACAGCAGGGAATCCAGAGGACAAGGTTTCCAGGCATATGATACGTTTTATTGGAAAGGATAATTTTATCATTTCCCACCGCTATAGCATTTTGGTACAGCAGCAAGTGCAGTCGGCCGATGCCTATTCCTTTTATGGGACCCTTAAAAGCTTTTCGCAATCGGACAATGTTTTTTCTCAAGTACAACCCGGTGCCATCTATGCCAATGTGCATAGAAAGGGCGGGAGTGTGGAAAATGTTTTGGGCTACGTGGAGGCTGTGGGTGTCTCGGACCAACGGCTATTTTTCAATTATGAGGATTTTTTTCCTGGCGAAGAGTTACCACCCTATGCTTTTGGGTTTAACTGTGACTTGTTTACATCAAATGAAAGCCATGTGTCTTATTGTTCTCCTGGTCCACAAGGTGATGGTTGTCCCCCATCGGTTATAGAGCAGGTTGATCAGGGGTTGATCACGTATTATGCAGAATATGATTATGACTTGGTTCCCACCGCAAGTTGTCCCGGGCCATATGTGTTTGTATCCCAAATATGTGGGGACTGTACCACCTTGGGAAGCAATGTTGAACCTGAATTTTGGACGGAATGGGACTATTGAAGTACATATTTTTTATAGGATTGATTTTTCTAGTTGGCGGATGTTTGGATGAGTTCGAAATCGAAACGCTTGACCAAGATGAGCAATCCGCCGCCTTGGTTGTCGAGGCCGTCCTTACAAATGAAATGATAATCCAAAAGGTGTATTTAAGTCGGAGCAGTCTTCGTTTGGACCTGGAGACCGATACGGTTTATAACCCTTTTACTCCCTTGGGAAGTCGTGCTCTGGATTCCGTGGATATGGAAGGGGGTGCAACAGTCCGTGTGCTGGGAGACAATGGTGCCGAGTATCAATTTACGGAAGGAGATGAAGGCGTCTATCTTTCCAATCAACCCTTTGCTTTGGAAATGGGTGTTGGGTATACCATGGATATCACAACAAGAAATGCTGTGGAATACATATCGGACCCATTAACTGTCCAAGGAAATTCCCAACTTACCAACATTTATGCTGAAAAGGCCATTAATGATAGTGGAGAGGAAGGGGTGGCCATTTATGTGGATAGCCAACCAATGGAGGGGGAGAGTCAATTTTTTAAATATGTTTATGAGGAAACTTATAAAATTATACCTCCATTTAGTAGTGAATTTGAGTTTCTTTTAACTGATTATGACCCCTGTGCCCTGCCAGAACCCACATATAATTTGGAAGTGGTTGAAAAAACTGGGGAAAGTGTATGTTTTAATACCGTCGCATCCAATCAAATTGTACAAGGAAGTGCTTTGGGTGGAGCAAACTCCAATGTATCCGGGCAAATGGTACGGTTCATAGGGAAGGATAATTTTATTATTTCACATCGATATAGCATTTTGGTACAACAGCAAGTACAGTCTGCTGACGCCTATTCTTTTTATGAGACCCTAAATAGTTTTTCCCAGTCCGATAATATATTTTCCCAGATTCAACCAGGGGCATTGTACGCCAATGTGCACAGAAAAGATGGAAGTGCAGAAAATGTTCTGGGGTATGTGGAAGCGGTAGGCGTGTCCGACCAAAGACTCTTTTTCAATTACGAGGATTTTTTCCCCGAAGAGGAATTGCCCCCTTTTCCTTTTAACTGTAATTTGTCAAGCCCACCAGAATCTCATATATCATATTGTTTTTCAGGACCAACAGGACCTAATCCATGTCCTATGTCAATAATTGAGAGTGTGGATCAAGGTGTTATAAGTTTTTATGCATATTACAGTGAGGGCGCAGTCCCTACCGCCACCTGTCCAGGTCCTTATATTGTAGTCCCTAGGATTTGTGGTGATTGCCTGTTGGGACAGAAGGAAACACCAGAATTTTGGATAGAAGAATGAGAAGCAGAACATACATATATGGTTTAATTCTTATTTTTTCGGCATATGCCTGTGTAGAGCCTTTTGATGCAACTTCGGACATATTTTCCGATACCAGCATGGTTGGAACTTTGGTGGTGGAGGCCAATATTACAGATGTAGAGGCTATACAGAAAGTTTTCTTAAGTCGAATGCAGCGCGTGGAAAGTGATAGTACTGTAAACGTGGAAGAGCAAAGATTATTTAATGTGCACACGCCCATTATAATTGAACGCGGACTTGAACCTGAATTTGAAAATGGTGCAAATGTTGAAGTTAGAACGGATAATGGTACGGTGTATCCATTTGAAGAAACCGAGGATGGAACTTACGAGTCCATAACTCCATTTAGAGCTATGTCAAACAGCTCATATCAATTGTATGTAACCACTGCCAATGGTGAAGAATATACGTCTGAACCCATGATGCTCCCACAAAGTTCGAATATTGATAATGTCTATGCCGAAAGAATGACCAGTGATGCGGGAGTTGATGGTGTAGGTATTTTTGCGGATGCTTCCTTTTCGACCGATGGAAGTAAACTGTTCAGATATGCCTACGAAGAGACCTATAAAATTATAGCGCCTTATTGGACGCCATATGAATTCGAAATTATACGTGACCAAACTGAATTCGTTTATGATGATTTGGGGAATGTGGTGGAAACTTTATATCCCGATGTTCAATTGGTTCCTAGGGCCAGGGAAGAACGCGTGTGCTACAGGACGGATTTTTCTGCCGGAGAAGTTTTATTGAACGGAAACGTACTTAACGGAAATAGGGCAGAAAGGACCATGGTACGTTTTATAGCTACTGATAATCCCATCATATCCCATAGATACAGTATTTTGGTGAGACAAAGAGGCGTTTCCAGAACGGCATTCGATTTTTATGAGCGGCTGGTTGCATTTTCTCAAAGCCAATCACTATTTAGTCAAGTGCAGCCTGGTAGCTTGGAAGGAAATGTATATAATATTGATGGTGATGTCCCTGTTATTGGTTTTTTTGATGTGAGTTCAGAGGTAAGTCAACGGCTGTACTTCAATTTTGAAGATTTGTTTCCAGATGAACCACTTCCACCATATTTTGGAACTATCAATTGCGAAAATCCAATTGCTCCAATTCTCGGAAATCCGGAAAGGGATGGGCCCACCCCTCCAGAAGAAAACCAATGCTCCACTTTAATGGACCCAATCAAACAAGGATTAGTGGAATTCTACCTAGATAATAGTGATCCACCTGGCGAATGCGAAGGACCTTATTTGGTGGTGCCTACCATATGCGCAGATTGTAATGTGGTGGGATCAAATGTCAAACCCGATTTCTGGATCGATTAAAACACAGCTTATGAAAAAACAATGGACAGCATTTTTGATTCTAGCAGCTTTGGCCTTTCCAATCCAAGCTCAATATGTAATAAGTAGTGCAGAGGAGCTGCAAAACTTAAAAAGCCTGCCCCAGGAAAAGGTTTACGTGCATCATACCGGTCCCATTGTGTTCGCGGGAGAATATTTACATTATGCCTTTTATTGCTTCAATGCACAGAATAACCGTGCAAGTACTATAAGTTTTGTGGGGTATGTGGCCTTGGTCAACCAAGAAGGGGAGTATGTACTGGAACAAAAAATCCGTTTGGAAAAAGGTAAATCCCAAGGCGATTTCTTTATAAATACCGATGTGCCCTCTGGAAACTACAAACTGCTTGGCTATACCCAGTGGATGAAAAACAATGGCTTGGAGCAGGTGTTCAAGGATGATTTGGTCATCATTAATCCATATCAAGTAGATCAGTCCCAACTTTTGCCCGATACTGCAGATGAAATAATAGCCGGTGAAGGCAGTTCTTTCAATCAACCAATGGATTCGTCGGTTGTACAGATAAAAGTCGACGGGGAGTCTTTTGGCACTAGGGAAAAAGTGACCCTGTCCATTAAAAATTACAAAGCACAATTGGGGCAGGGGAATTACACCTTAAAAGTCCAAAAGAAGGATGGTATGGCCGTACGACCTGCTGAAAACGCCATAAACTTCGCTAACGATTATTTGGATGTAAAAGGAGAATTGAATAAAACAGTGGGCGATAGCCTCTTTTTGCCAGAACAGCGGGGTGAACTTTTGTTCGGTAAAGTTTCCGATGATAACGGAGATCCAGTATCTGATGCCAAAATGGTAGTATCCATCCCGGGTGAAGAGTTCCTTCTCAAATTTGCCACTACCGACAGTAACGGGAATTTTTATACTTACTTGAGACAAGATTACAAACAGGGCAGGGCCATTATGCAGGTAGCGGAAAATGCCCAGGATGTTCAAGTGTCCCTCGGCTCATTACCAAACCTTGATGCTACTGGATTGATTTTTGGTCAATTCCATTTAAAGCCACAATACTCGGATGAAATAGAAATGCGTAGCGTTCATAATCAGCTGGAGAATCAGTTTTTCTCTGTAAAACCCGATTCCATCCTTTTGGGAACGCCCATCGACCCTTTTGATGGAGGTATGCCAGAAACCATAAATTTGGATGATTTTACACGTTTTCCCACTTTTCAGGAAACACTGGTGGAAGTGCTCAATTATGCCGGATATCGGAACAATCCGAATGGGAGCGATTATATCCGAATTGCCCAAGATTTTGAAACGTACAATGAGCAGGCCAATGATTTTCCTGCCATTGTCTTGTTCGATGGTGTGTATATTCCCGACCATGAAAAAATCAAGGACTTCGATGCAACTCAAATAGAGTCCATTAGTTTGGTAAGAGATCAGTTTAGACTAGCGGGCAAGGATTATCAAGGAATGATGGTGGTAAAGACAGTGGATGGAGATTTTTTCGAAAACTATACTCCCGAACAAGGTATTAATAGTCCCATTAAAAAAGCTATAGCCAAAAAGAACTATTTTAAGCAAAGGTATATTTTGGATGGTGAAAATAATCAACGTATTTCTGATTATAGAAGAGTTTTGTTTTGGGAACCTCATATAGAAGTAGAGGGGACTGATTTGCACTTTGAGTTTTATACGTCTGACCTTACCGGGGAATTTGAAGTGGTTTTGGATGGATTTACCACTTACGGAAAGCCAATTTCGGTTTATAAAACCTTTATTGTAAAAGAAGAGAGTCAATAATTGTATTTTTATACAAGCAATTTTGCTGAAATAAAAACTAGACGACCATGAAAATATTCCGAGCCTTTATTATCCTAAGTATCTTAACCACGTTGACCATGTCTGGAATGTATGGGCAACGTAAACTTGACGAACAGACCGTTGCCGATTTACAAAAGACCAGTCAATACGCTATTGGGGTTAGTGATGAACGTCAATTCAAAGGAGCGTTGAGCATGTATGATTTTCTTGTGGAAAATGGCGTGGAAATAGAGGATTACGAAGTTGTAGTTAAAGGTAAGATAGTAGCGAACTTGGTCGAGGGTTCCGAACTCGAAACCTTTTTTCAAAAATACAAAGGCAAGGTTCGTGTGAGTATCTGTAGTGTGGCCATGGAAAAATTAGGTGTATCGAAAGAAGAACTGTTCGACGGATTGGAGCCAATACCAACTTGGTCGGTACGAATACTCCAGCTTCAGGCCAAGGGATATAACACTTTGACGTATTAGTAGGTCATTAGGTTTAAGCACAACAAAGCATTTGAAAAGTAATAGCCCCGCAACAATTGTTGCGGGGCTTTCTTTTAAATTGAGTGATTGCTAAATAAGCTTAAACCAAAACTAATCTAGCTTTCAGTCTATTAATAAAGATTTTTAACTTCAAATTCCTGAAGGACCATGTCCTGCAGAGTTTTTAATTCTAGATTATAGTTGACCTTATTTTCTCCTTCATCATCCTTCAATTCCGCTAAAACTTCAAAAACAAAATTTTCTGCTCCGTATTGGTTCCAGTCCTTTTGAAAATCTCTGTTTCTATGATTGCCAAGCTTTAATTCCATTTGATGTCTGTTCCATTTAGACTCCATATCCAGACTGTTATCAACTAGAACTTTGTTAGTGCATATGTTTTTAACTTGAAAAACTCCCATTGGAAATTTCATTTGCTTGTACTCGTCCTTAAGTTCTTTTTTGGTTTTCATTTTAAATAAATCCTAATTGTTTCATTACTGTGGTCCTATCAAAAATTTGGGTATGACCACTGATCAAATCATCTTTAAAATGATAAATGGTCATCCCCCTTGTTTCTATTGTTCTATTTGTCGGTGGAATATCTCCTATGTTTCCAAGGTTTGTTCCGGTTAGAATCCATGTGGCCGCAACATGATGCTCGTCCTCGATGGTTGAGGTTATTTCAAAATTCATGTCCGGAAATGGGCCAAATGATCCTGATTGCATTCGATGTATAAACTCCGAATGAGTCAGTGTTTTCCCTTCCCAAGGGTCAGTTGGGTCTAGGTGGATAGTATATTCTTCATGGCAATACTGTTCCACTTTTTCTAGATTCTTTTTGTTCCAGATTTCCTCCATAAATTCTCTCAGAAAAAGGTCTTTGTTCATTGGTTTTTGGTTTTTTCGTTTTCAAATATAGCGGTTCTTCTTATTTGATTTTCTAAGTTCCATTCCAAAGGAAACCTTCTGTTTTTTAAATACTCGGCCATTGGCTCCAGTCCAATTTCAGCACGTCTTTTATCCACATTTTCAGGGTCAACAATGGGCCAAACATCAAAGGTGTTTGTTTCGGGATAGTACTTGATTTGCCCTCCGTAAATTTGTAGCTCTCCACGATCCGTTGCGATTCTGTCCTCGGTCCTTGCCAATAACCAAGGACTCAGTTGTTTGTTTTTAGTGGCTTGCCGCATTAGTGGAAGGTACTTTAGGCGTATTTCGGGACCACTGTGCTGCAAAACATTGCAAATTGTTATATTGCCTTGCTCTCCAATCTCCTCTATTCTTGGCCAGCCATCTTTTAAAATTTCTGTTATCTTTTGTTCGTTAACAATATGGTTCTTTTTATAAATGGATTGATATTTTTTATATGAATCCGATTTATCGCCATATTCCCGGAATGCCGAATCCCGTTTCCTGATTGGTACTTGTTCGGTTTGCCAGATGGTATCCAACACGGCAACCAGGTCAATTTTATGGGCTATTACTGTTTCAACTTGTTTTTTTGTTTCACCTTTCCTGACACAGGCCGTTATAATAATTGTTACTAAGAAAAGCCTTGTTCTAAATCTCATCAGTATAGATTTGATGTGTTTTCGGGTTATTTTATTGGACCTCATATATTTCAATAGCTTTTTCGATAAGCTTCATTTGGGTTTGAATGGAGTTTCTTCTTCGGTAAACACTGTTGGTCTTAAAGGCCAAAACAACATCTATATTTGGATAAACTGTAATATTCTGACCTAAGGCTCCTTGAGCGGAATAAGCATTTTGGAGTCTATGATCTTTGGTGTTTTCTATGAGCCACCACATATAGCCATATCCCAAATCCAGTCCATCTTCCTTAAGTAGCGGCACACTTTTTTGGGCTTCCGAATAAGAAGTCCTTTGTTTTATTACTTCGTGTACCCAATCTTCCGGAATTACTTGTACATCTTTCCATTTGCCACTGCGTAACATTAATAATCCGATACGGGCCATATCCCTTGTGGAAAACCACATGTGGTACGCAGGAAACTTGGAGATATTGGAATCACCGCTTTTTTCTTGCAGTGTTCTGTCCCAATCTTGCATTTGTAAAGGTTTGGCCAATTGGGTTTCGATTTCGTCGTAGATATTGCTTTGGGTCTCTTGCTCAAAGATGTGTCCGGCCACATTAAAATCCCAATTATTGTACAACCAATGACTTCCCGGTGCAACCGAACCTCTTTCAGGGGCAAACCTTCGGAAATCACCGCCATTTGATCCTCTTAGGTATACTCCGGAACGAGCGGAAATCAAATCTTTTACGGTGGCCTTTTTTTCTTCGGGAATGAGTTCGGTTACATCGTTAATATTTAACTCTTCCAATGTTTTGTCAAGATCAATGGTGCCATTTTCTACATACTTGCCGTACAACATGGCAAGAATGCTTTTTCTACAAGATGCTATGTAGCTGTTTTCATTAATGTTTCCATATTCCAATACAATTTGTCCTTTATGAACAAGGACCAAGCCAGTAATGTTAGTACTGTCGATAATATATCTTGTGAAATTTGACCGATTGGCATCTGACCAGCCCATCACTTCAGGATTTTCTGCTCTAGACCAAGTTTCTTTGGGATAGGTTTGTGCTTCACTCTGACAGCTTGATAATAAGCAGGCCAAAGAACAGATAATCCATAACGTTTTTCGCATTTCAATTTTTGTTTAAGTTGGATACTATTTTATTGAGTGTTTGCTTCAATTGTGTAAGTTCTTCTTCGGATATTCCAGCAAATGCTTTTTTCCTATTTTCGACTATTACTGGAGCTAATTTTTCCAAGACTTCCTTTCCTTTGCGCGTTAGCTCAATTTTGAATTTCCTGCGATCATTCGGGTTAATGGACCGTTGAAGGAATCCTTTTTGGACCATTAGGTCAATCATTCGTGTTAAGGATGCGTTGTCTTTAAAAACCAATTCTGCAATTTCATTCTGATTTAACTCAGGGTGGTCGTTCAAGTACTGTAGAATCAATTTTTGATCTATAGTGATGTTATCCACTACTTTTAAAAAATTCTGTCTGGAGAACTTCCTATACGTTTTGATGGTACGCTCAATATGGTAGAAAACCGTTTTTGAAGGGATTTTCATAAAAAATATTTGACACAAATATAATTGATATATCAAATAAAATAATATTCCTATACAAAATTGATTTTAATCTTTCTTGGAGATTATAAAATTGCACTATTGCCAATCAAAAAAACAATAGGTTTCTAAAAGCAAAAACCCTCGCATGATCCATGCAAGGTTTTCCATTATTTTGGTATTGCTACCTAATGACCGCGGCAAGATTCAAAAATAATACACTTAGCAAGCATTATATTTAAAGGATTTTAAATCCTTATTCAAGCTATTGACTGAATTTGTGTCTTTTTAATTTGATTGAAATCATCACTGATTCAACCATCATTGTAGAAATGGTCTTTATAAATTAAAATCCTTGATAAGGAGGCTGTTAACCAGTACGGAATTATCTGGATAATAAGCTTTTTTCTTCCATTTAACCCCTAAAATCTGCGCTTATGTACTTTTACTGGTAAAGGCTGAACCATTTTCATTGCTTTGTATCATGTTTTTCACCATAGCGGTGGGACAAACACATTCATCAATCGTAAAAACAGAGATATGAGAAAAAGAGTAATGATAAGCATGCCACTGGTATTGATCTTCTTCAGTTGTGCATCAACAAAAACCAGTGAGCCCATTGTTAAGGATTACCAAATGGGAGAAAAATGGACTTGGAAATGGGAGCGAAAAGTAGAAGGTGAAGTTCGGGCAGAAGGAGAGGATATTCAAGAAGTTGTCAAATACAAGGGCACTTTGGGGCTATGGAACGGGGTCGATACCCTTGAAATTCCAATTGCGACAAATAAAAATCAGAGCAGTACGCCCTTTCGAAATTGGCCATTGAAAGTAGGAAAAAAATGGAAGTATGAGTCCGAATGGGAGAATAATGAAGGGACCACAGGAAAAACCAGTCAGGATGTTGAAGTAGTTTCCTTTGAAGAATTAAGTGTGCAAGCCGGAAAATTCAAGGCCTATAAAATTGAATACAAGGGAATTGTGACTAATTCAAGAGGTTTTAAGGGAGAGATGACCGATATTTGGTGGTATTCCCCAGAATTGAAAACATATATCAAGCATATCAACGATGATGGTTATGGATTGTATACCAATGAGTTGACAAGCTATAAAAAAAGCTGAGTAAATTGACCTTTGCCCAAATCCAGTACATTTCAAACTAGAACATTGGAAACAAAAAAAGCAAATACCGGACTATCGCTTTATTGGAAATGCCAAATTATTGGCTGGGGCGTAGTCTCTTTGTTGTGGCTCTACATTGCATTGTACAGGGATCATTTTTCTATTTCCCATGCTTTGATCAATTATGTGCTCGATGTTTCAATCTGTATTGGACTTACCCATACTTATAGGGCCATTGCATTGCAATTGAAATGGAATCAATTGGGCATAAAACCTCTGATAAAAAGGTTAATACCATCCATCTTGATTTTGTCCGTTTTGTTCATGCAGCTAATGAATCTGAAAACTTCTGCTTATATCTATTTGGTAAATGATGTAAATGTCTTCCTGGAAAATATCTTGGTGTGGAACCCGGTTTTGATTACAGGTTTGAGGCATATGGCGATTTGGGTACTTGCTTATCATGCCTATCATTTTTATATGAGAGAGGTCAATACAACCAAGATGAATGCCCAGCTTTCCGTGATAGCAAAACAAAGTCAGTTGGATAATTTATCGGCACAGCTCAACCCTCATTTTTTGTTCAATTCGTTGAATTCCATAAAAGCATTAGTTCTCGAGAATCCTAAGGGTGCACGAAGGGCCATTGATTTATTGTCGGATCTATTGCGTACTTCGCTTTACGATAAGGAGCACTTGACCATTTCTATTGCGGAGGAAATGGCTTTGGTAAAAGATTATGTGGAGTTGGAAAAGCTTCGATTTGAAGAGCGATTGACCATTAAAATGAAACTTGATAAATCCCTTGACAACGTAAAGATTCCCCCCTTGAGCATCCAACTATTGGTGGAGAATGCTATAAAGCATGGAGTGGACAAACAATTACAAGGAGGTACGGTAGATATTTCAGTTCAAAAACAGGAAGATTATGTCGTGGTTCGGGTGAAGAATCCAGGGGTTTTCTCCAAAGGAGAAGATGCGGGCGTAGGGCTTAAAAATCTAAGTGAACGCCTTTTGTTGCAATATGATGGTCTAGCGAAGATTGAAATTGAAGCGCCTTCGGAAAATGAGGTTCTGGCCACGGTACTAATTCCAATTGAAAAATGATGGGCAACTATAGAACATTGATCATAGACGATGAACGATTGGCTCGCGAAGAGGTTCGAAGATCGATGGAAAATTATCCTGAATTTACCATTGTGGGGGAGGCGAACAATGTGGAAGTTGCCAAGGCATTGATAGAAAAGGAACAACCTGACATCATCTTTTTGGATATCCATATGCCGGAAAAATCCGGTTTTGATTTGTTGGAAGAGTTAGGAACCGTCCCCGAGGTAGTGTTTACTACTGCTTACGATCAATATGCGGTTCAGGCCTTTGAGGTAAATGCCTTGGATTATTTGGTGAAACCGCTTCGCGAAGAGCGTTTCGCCAAAACCATCGAAAAGGTAAAGCTTGAGTTTAAAAAGCAGGAAGAAGAGCAGAAAGTACCTTTGGCGAGCCATCAAAAAATCTTTATAAAGGATGGTGAAAAGGTATACTTTATTGCCTTGGCTGAGGTGAGTTTAATCGAGTCCATGGACAACTATGCCCGACTTTACTTTGGTAATGAAAAGCCCATGATCAAACGCTCGTTGAACCAATTGGAGGAAAGATTAGATCCAAAAATATTTTTTCGGGCGAATAGAGGTCAGATTGTCAACACGGAATACATACAAGAAATACAACCCTATTTCAATAACAAACTACGACTTGTATTGACCTCTGGGGAAATTGTTGATCTATCAAGTAGGCAATCAGTGAATTTTAAAAAACGAAACAGTTTGTAGCTGTTTACAATCAATCACATCAAAAAAAAGAAAAATAAAAGCATAAAGTTATAGGGCGAATATGTCCTAAACATGGCATCAATCAAATCAATCAAAATGAACAAGTCATTCAGTATAATTACCTTTGGTATAGCCTATATTCTTCTAAATTTAACTTCTTGCAAGGAGCAAAATCGAGTTCAAGCTCCAAGGACCCTTGTCGAAAATGGCACAACATACCTGGTTCAGGATAGTATCTTGATTCCAACTGCAGATGGGGCAAAAATCCATGCCATAGTAGTTCGAAAATCTGAAATGAAGGAACCGAGCCCTGCTGTGTTATTTCATACCATCTATGCTCGTAAAAGTGACTTGGATAGAGCGAAAAAGGCTGCGAATCATGGGTATGTAGGTGTGGTTTCGTACACTCGTGGCAAGGGCCTGAGCCCGGATTCGATAGTACCCTATAAAAATGAGGCTACAGATACCTATGAAGTAATCGACTGGATCAGCAAACAGGATTGGAGCAATCAAAAAGTGGGTATGTACGGTGGAAGTTATGTCGGTTTTACCCAATGGGCTGCTGCAAAAAACAAGGTACATCCCGCTCTAAAGACCATAGTGCCCTCAGTTTCGGCCGCGCCGGGTATTGCCGAACCCATGGAGAATGGTATTCATTGGAACTTCCATTATCCCTGGCACCATTATGTTTCGAACAACAAGTATTTGGACACCACTTTGTACTACAATGGGCAGCGTTGGCACAACTTGAACATGAAATGGTATGAAACTGGGGTCGCCTATAATGCAATGGATAGTTTGGATGGACTGCCCAATCCTCAATTTCGAGAACGTTTACTGCACCCAACTTATGATACCTATTGGCAACATATGATACCTTACAAGGAAGAATTTGCCCATATCAATATTCCTGTTTTGGCCACGACCGGATACTATGATGGTGGACAGGTGGGAACCCAGTATTATTTGAAAGAGCATACCAAATACAATAGAAATGCGGAGCATTATCTAGTAATTGGGCCGTACACCCATTTTGGGACACAGGAGAAGCCTAGCAGTCATGTTATGGGGTATGATATTGATGCTGTAGCCCAGATTGATATTACGGAACTGATTTTTGAGTGGTTTGATCATATTTTAAAAGGAAAGGCCAAACCAGCATTGTTACAGGATAAAATCAATTATCAAGTCATGGGTGCCAACAAATGGGGGCATGCATCCTCTCTTCATGCGATGGCAAATGATACATTGAGATATTATTTGAACAACAGGCGTTCAGGGGTAGCTTTTGCATCTTTGTTTGGAACCGGGAACCATGGAAAAGATGAACATTACACTCTCTCCAAGCAACCTGTGAATCCCAATGATTATTTGGAGCAAGCCATAGATTTTACTGACCGGAGCAATTTGACATGGAATTCAAGTGGTTGGAGAACCATTGTTGCGGATAGCCTTATGGTAGGGCATGGTTTTTCCTTTGTTACAAAACCTTTTGAATCCGATTTTGAATTAAACGGTTCGTTTGGAGGGGAAATCTCGGTGTCCATCAACAAGAAAGATTTTGATTATACGGTAGTTTTATTTGAGCAGACCCCTGATGGTAAATTCTTTGCTTTGACCTTACCCTATAAGGCTAGGGCAAGTTTTGCACATAGCCTTGAGAGAAGACAATTGTTGACCCCCTGTGAAAAAACAAAACTCCCTTTTGGCATTGTGCGGATGACGAGTAAGAGGATAAGTAAAGGCAGCCGTTTGGTCGTGGTCATCAATGGCAACAAGGAACCCTTTACAGAACTAAACTATGGAACGGGCAAGGATATCAGTGAAGAGACCATCCAAGATGCGCAGGAGCCTTTAATCATTAAATGGTATGGGGATGGATATATTGAAATTCCGATTATGGCTAATTAACACAACCATCACTTATCTTTAGACTAATTCAGTTCACTTTTGGTTGAAGATTTACATATGCTTATTTGAACAAGTTATATGCCATTAAAGCGAAAATGTAACAATAATTCTGTTACACCGTCATATTTATTATGAACACTACTACAAATAATCTATGGGTTTAAATAAAGAACTAAAGCAATCGATTAAAACTGCAAGAATAACAGGTATATGGTATTTAATGATGGCTATTTCAGGGATTTTAGGGTTTATGGTCTTTCACTCTGAAATATTTGTATCCGGAAACCCTGAACAAACGCTAACGAATTTAGTGGAACTAAAATCTACTGCAAGAATTAGGTTGCTATTAGAGTTTGCTATAGTAATATCACAAGCACTTACCGCAGTTTGGTTCTTTAAATTATTTAAAAACAATTATGAATGGGAAGCTTGGACTCTAGGTATATGGGGAATGGTGAATGCTTTAGTCATTATGATAAGTGCAATTTCAATCGCTTCTGCAATAGGTGTTGCCAATTCTGATATAAGTGCTATGGAAGACAAAGTTGTACTAATTCAGGTTTTTCAACATATAATTTCAAATGCTTGGGGTATTGGTGGTCTTTTCTTTGGGCTTTGGCTATTTCCTATGGGGTATATAGTCATCAAATCTAAAAGAATGCCTGTCTGGTTAGGAAGAGTTATTGTTCTAGGTGGTATTGGCTATTTAATTAGCACCGTTATCCGCTACGCAGGAATTGAGTTTAGCTTTAATAGATTTCTTACGCTACCCGCAACCATTGGAGAATTTTGGATGATAGGTTATTTACTGATTTTTGGAATAAGACCTATGAACAAGCAGAATTAAATTAAAACGGCATATAACAAAGATGGCCACAATTCATTTTGGCAACCATTTACATAGGAGTATAGAAACGTATTATAGGTTTCAATGACCCAGTTGGCAAACATTAAGAAAGACCTCACCAAATTAGGAGGTGAAACCATGTGCTATGCAAAACTCAATCAAACGGAAAAGTGCAATGATGGATTAAAAGAACTAGAGTCGTATTTAACAACTGCACTTGTAGATAAGGCATTTATATTTTTGATATTAGTTAATGCCTTGTTAGGTGAAAATGAAAAGGTAGTTGATTTAATAACTCATGCATACAATAACCGTTTGCCGTTAATTTTATTATTGAATCCATCACCAATTCTTAAGCCTGTAAAAAACCACAAAAGGTTTAAAGACATCATGCTAAAAGCCATTCCCGATAATGTAAACTACAAACAGAAAAAGCAGTATAAACAGGCCTTACTCGATTCCAACGAAATTGAAAAGTACAGCAAGGAACTAGAGCAACTTATGATGGATTATAAACCGTATTTAAACCCAGATCTATCCTTAAAAGATTTAGCCTCTTACCTGGAACTTCCTGCCAATTATGTTTCTCAATTATTAAACCAAGGTTTTGACAAAAACTTTTCTGAATATGTAAATACCTTTAGAGTTAATGAATTCAAAGAGCGCGTTCTTCTAGAAGAGAACAAAGGTTTAACCATTATGGCTGTTGCCTATGATAGTGGTTTTAACTCTAAAACAGTCTTCAACACATTCTTCAAAAAAATAGAGGGTGCCACACCGAATACTTACCTAAAAAGTGTTCAAAAAAAGTAGTTCTAATTCACTTTGTCAACCTTTAAAAACGCTCTATTAATATAATTTCAGTTATTTTTTTTACAGCGTTACATTATTGAAATACAATGTCTTATAATTTTTTACTCAAAATAAAATCACTTTTTTGTGATTTTTTAAGTGCTTCAAATACTAATAGAGTGTAATTTATCTTTTGATGCATTCAAAAACAAAGTTTGTCAAGGACATAAGAGCCAACGAAGGAATTATCTATAAAGTTTCGAGACTTTATAGCAATACCGTTGAAGACCAGAAAGATCTATTTCAAGAAATAGTGTACCAACTCTGGAAATCTTATGGTTCTTTTAAAGAAAACGCTAAGGTAAGTACTTGGATGTACCGAGTTGCGTTGAACACGGCAATTAGTAGTTTGAAGAAGGAAAAAAGAAGGGGTGCTCGAGTAACCATGGACAATTTTCTTTTAAACAGACCTTATGAAATAGATACCCTGACAGAGGAACGTATTGCACTTTTATATGCGCATATAAAAGAACTCAGTATCGTGGAAAGAGGTATCATATTACTGCATTTAGAAGGAAAAAATTATGATGAAATCGCGACTATCACCGGTTTTACGAACACCAATGTTGGTACGCGTCTAGGAAGAATCAAACAAAAATTAAAATCTCAAATTAAAAATGGAAATTGATAAGATGAAATCCCTTTGGGAAGATATGAGCAAGAAGGTTGAACGACAAGAAATTCTGACAGATCAACTAATTTTCGATATGACCAAGGAACGATATGAAAATAGAATACGCAGTATTTCGGTCCCAGAAACCATTAGTGCTTTAATCTGTTTTGGCGTGATAATCTTCCTTATCAGTAATTTTAATCTATTGGATGTCTGGTATTTGCAACTTTCAGGAATCTTAACCATTGTAGCTTGTTTGCTGCTGCCCATCCTTTCCTTAAAGTCAATTCAAAGGATGAAGAATGTTCCGATTTCTAAAGGAACATATAAAGAGGCGTTGGCAATTTATGCCAAAGCCAGGGTGAAGTTCATTCGACTGCAAAAAGTAAGTTTTTATACCAGTTTTATCGTGTTGATACTATGCGTTATTTCTTTTGGTAAAATAATGAAAGGAATAGATGTATTTACAATGACTGAGAAACTGAACTGGCTGGTGCCTTCAGGCATAGGTGTCTTGTTTATATTCTCGCAATGGGTACTGAAAAAATATAAAGGCTCCATGGATTCGGCAAATGACCTATTAAAGGAATTAGAGGAATAATCCTCTCATTATCAATTAATCAAAAACCTTTCCCAAATGATTTAAGATTCGAATTTGATTCGGACAGGGAAATTACATTCCAATTTTAACACATATAAAACACATACAATGAAAAATATATTATCAGTACTTACACTTCTTTTTCTTTCCATAGGTATTCATGCACAGGATATTTCTGGCCGATGGAATGGAACTGTACAAATAAGCGAAGACAAATCCATTGAATTTGTATTTAACATATCCACCGATGAGAATGGCCATAAAACAATCATTGACATTCCTTCACAAAGAGTGGCAGGCCTAAAACCCCAAAACACATCTTTTAAAGATGGGGTCTTGTTTATTGATGGTGCTAATTTGGGGATTACATATGAAGGGACCTTTTATGAAAATGCCCAACAGTTTAAAGGAAATTTCACGGAAGGCGCCAATACACTTCCTTTAAATTTAAAACAGGGAGAGCTAAAATCAGTAGTTAAAAATAATCGACCTCAAGAACCTGTAAAACCATATCCATACAATGAAGAGGAAGTAGTTTTTGAGAATAGTGAAGCTAATGTGTCACTTTCTGGTACATTGACTTTACCTCGAAAGAATAAAAAATCTCCAGTAGTAATTTTAATTAGTGGTAGTGGTCCGCAAGACAGGGATGAAACCGTTGCCAATCACAAGCCTTTTTGGATTCTTGCTGATTATTTAACTCGACAAGGAATTGCAGTCTTGCGTTTTGACGATCGCGGTGTTGGAAAATCAACCGGTAATTTTAGCGAAGCAACAACTGCGGATTTTTCAACAGATGTACTTAGCGCTGTAGCGTTTTTAAAGACCAGACCTGATATCGATTCAAATAATATGGGTCTGATAGGACATAGTGAAGGAGGTATAATTGCCCCGTTGGCCGCAAACCAAACAAAAGACGTGTCTTTTATCCTATTACTTGCATCTACAGGAATTCCGGGCAGCGAAATATCCTTGATGCAGTCAATTAGCATGAGACCATTCCCTGTGCCCAATGAAGCAGCCTATGAGCAGGCTATCCGAAAAGCAATAGCAATTGCGGCTTCCAATAAAGAGTTATCGGTTATTAAAAGTGAACTTTTGGAGCATTATAATGCCACAATTACGCCTATCCTAAAGCCTTTGGTTGGTGATGATGAGAAGGTATCTCAAATCATTAATGGATTAATTGAAACGAGAACCACTCCGTGGGTCCGCTACTTTTATAATTATAATCCAGCCGATGAGATCGAAAAACTTGATATTCCTGTCTTGTCCCTTAATGGAACCAATGATACTCAAGTAGTAGCAGAGATAAATCAAAAAGGTATTAAGGATGCATTGATCAGAGGAAAAAACAAAGACTTCAAAGTATTAAAACTGGAAGGTTTGAATCACTTTTTTCAAGAAAGTGAAACTGGTAAAATGGAAGAGTACAGCACAATAGAACAGACATTTTCACCAATAGCATTGAAAGAAATATCAAATTGGATTTTAGGGCATATAAACTAGTCTATTGAAAAAAAAGCTGATATACTTTACTAAGGTTGTGGTTGCAATAATTATCGTAGCAATTGCCATAATTATTCCAGCTTACCTCTGGCCAACTTCTTCATTGCAAACACCAGTAGCTTTTGAAAGAACGATCATCAAAAATGTAAATGTGGTAGATGTTGTAACCGGAGAAGTTACTGCGGATCAATTTGTTTTGATAGAACAGTCTCGTATCACAAAAATTGATACTACGCATATCACTGCTTCCGATGATGCTTTAATTATCGATGGCACTGGTAAATACCTAATTCCAGGTTTATGGGATATGCATACACATTCCAATCAACATTCAGAATGGTTGCATCATCCACTGTACATCGCAAATGGCATTACTGGGGTAAGAGATATGTCTGGTCAATTGAATGAGAAAGACAGCTATTGGGTGGGTAGTAAAGAGCGTTTGCATTGGAATAAAGAACTAGAGAACAACACTAGGGTCACACCGAGATACGTGTTGCAAAGCAGTTACCAAATGGATGGTGAAAAAGCTATTCCTGAAGACGCACGAAACTTTTTTAAACTGCAAAATCCATCTCAAGTAGATTCATTGCTACAATTTTATAAAAATGAAAGGGTAGATTTTATTAAGGTGTACCAACAGTTACCAAAGGACACCTATAAAACATTAGCATTAAAAGCGCCTCAGTATGGGTTGCATCTGGCAGGTCATAAGCCCATGTTTCTAAGTTTGGAAGAAGCGGTTAACCTAGGACAAAGAAGTTTTGAACACGGACGAATATTCATGTACGAATGCTTCCCAGAGGCCGATAGTTTAAAAAAACCAACAAATTGGAAGCAATATTTCTCTAAATCCAAAGCAAAGATTGTACAACAGTTTGATTCGGTCCAAGCAAAAACATTGATGCGTTTAATGCAGCAAGAAAAAGCCTATTGGACGCCAACCTTGCAGACCTTAAAGTTTGAAGCCAATGCGCATAAAAATGAGTTTACTGACAATGAAAATCTAAAATATGTAACCAAGGTTAGAAAGCAGTTATGGTGGAAATATGATACAGACCATAACAAAGAAAAAAATCTCGAAAGAAAAGGCATTAGTGTAAGTGAACAATTTTTTGAAGCTTCGAAAAAACAAGTAGCCATGGCACATAGAATGGGGGTGCCCATTATGGCAGGGACAGATGTTACCGACTCTTATGTGTTTGCCGGTTTTAGTTTACATGATGAATTATACGAATTAACTTCTTCCGGGTTGACCAACCTTGAAGCTTTACAAAGTGCAACTATGGTTCCAGCCACCTATTCAAATGCAATTGAGGATTATGGTACTATTGAAATCGGCAAAAAAGCAGACCTGGTTTTACTAAATAAAAATCCTTTGCATGATATTAAAAATACAAAAAGCATCAAAGGAGTGTTGTTGAACGGTGTGTATTATGATGAAGAAAAACTCATTGAACTAAAGGCGTTTACAGCATCTGCAGCTGGTAGTTTTCATTTCAACGTAAAAACATTTTTGAGCTTACTGAACAGTCCTTTAATACGCGTGCAGTTTGCCGATTAATTATTCAGAAGAACCTTAAATAGATGTAGGGATCATGAATAAATGAAGCAAGGAACTATTTGAAAATTCTGAAATTAAGAAACGAGTTAGAATAAATAAAGATTGATAAAAAACCGAAGTCTTCCAAAGTATTTCAATGATTATTTGGGAAGAAACTATAGAACAAAAGACCCCACAGGCTGGTCAGCCGTAAAACCTCTTGGAGCCCCTTTTGATACATTTCCGATTATGAGACTTACCGTAGCATCAAACGGAACCTATTATTTTGATGAAGCAAGTAAAGATGGTCCGTTACGGTATTCGCGTTTAGTTGAGGGAGTACACGAAGAACCTAAAACGTTAAACATTGATGTTGGTAAATGGAATGCGCATCTTTTTATTGCACCAGATGAATCTTACATCATATGGGATGATCAGAGAGAAAGTGGTTATGGAGATGCTGATTTGTATATATCATTTCGTCAAAAAGATAATTCCTGGGGTCCCGCAATCAATTTGGGTGATAAGATCAATACGGAATTCGAGGATGCTTACGGGAGTATATCACCAGACGGAAAGTACTTTTTCTTTCACAGGTCTTATGGAGTTGACAAAGCGGATATTTTTTGGGTGGATGTAAAAGTTATTTTTTCACTTGAAAATCGTCATCAAAACATTAAATCAACACATTAAAAATAGAATTCATCAATCAATAAATCATTAATCAAAAAACGAACAATCATGATATCAACTAAAATGAAAACAATCAAAAAACAAATTTTATTAAGAATGGCTTGTGTATTCTTTGCATTAGTATCAAGCACAACATATGCACAAAACACAAATTCTGAAACAACCTCACAAAGGGATGGTTTTATCTTCGAATTCGTAGTAGGTGGAGGTATTATCAGTATAGAAGATAGCGCAGGTATTCAAACCTTCGACAAATCTCAAGGAACTTTCGTTTTTCCAGATCTAAAGTTTGGCTACATGCTAAATGAACATCTCGCTATTACCGCCTCGATGCCAGGAAATATTTACGAATTTCAGGACAATGACAGGAACTTTGGCGGTTTTATTCCATCTGTACAATATTGGGTAAAAGATAGATGGTGGATTCACGGAGGAATTGGTTTAGCCATAGATTCGCCGGCACTTTATGATATTAAAGATGACATAAATGATGATTGGAACTTTGGTTGTGCGGTTATGGCAAGTACCGGTTACGAAATTTATAAAAAGAAAAACTTCGCACTTAATGTGCAGTCTAAACTGGTTCTTGGTCGTGCTTCTTTAGAAGGTGATACGCATAGAGATGCAGTTATCTTTAATGTAGGGTTAGGGTTTAGCTGGTTATAAACTTTAATATAGGTTCAATTTTGAATGGAATCACGATGAGCAAATAAAGGAAACAAAAGAATTTAAATTGGCAAAATCAGGAAGGGAGGAACAATGAGTTATTTACATGAGTTCTAGTTTCTAAACACGAAGTTTTAAAGTTCAAACATAACCCTTTGTTATCATCAATCCATAAATCATCAACTCGTGCTGAGCGTAATCGAAGCATCAAAAAACGAACAAGAAATGTTTTTTAAATCACAAGAAGGAAAATCAAAAATATTAAGTCTCTACAATCGAAAACTTCAAGAACTTAATGTTAATCATTCTGAAAAATTAGTAGACACCAAGTTTGGCAAGACCAACGTTCTATGTGTGGGTGATACCAACTTACCACCACTTGTATTAATACATGGTACAGGAGGCTGCGCACCTCAGATTCTTGAGTCCTTTCCCAATTTAGCATCACAATATTGTGTTTATGCGGTTGATGTCCTGGCACAACCCAATAAAAGTGCTGAGAACAGATTAGAAATGAAATCTTTGGATTATGGAAAATGGCTTTTGGAGCTCATTATAAAACTAAGATTGAAAGAAGTGACCTTGGTCGGCTTTTCCTTTGGAGGTTTAATTAGTTTAAAAGCATTGGAGTATAACGAAACGCCTATTAAACAAGTATTCTTAATTGCACCGGTTTATATCGTAAATGGCAACCCAATTCTGAACTTATGGAAAATGTTTATTCCATTGAAAAAATTCATTAAAACAAATAATAGGGCATACATTAAAAAAGTAATGGATGTCCTTTTTTCCGAATATGATGGTTTTGCATTGGTCTTCATGTCAACGGTATTTCAAAACTGCAATATGGATTTTTCACCGCTACCAATAATGTCTAAAAAATCAGGGAAAAATATAAAAACACCCATCACTATTTTCGCTGCTGAAAAAGACATCATGTTTCCGGGCAAAAAGATGATAAAACGAGCAAAGCAACTATTTCCTTCTTTAGAAGAGATTGTTTTGCTGGAAGGTTCTAAACACGTACCAGATGCAACAGATTTTAAAGAAATAGAAGAATTAATTATTGCTAAAAGCAAATCAGAATAAAAAAGTGTATGCGCAGTTAAAAAAATTGAATGTCAATGAATTTATTGACGAAATAATAGAAATGGAAAAATGTAGGCAGTACAATGACGATAAATAATTATAGTGTATAAAGTTCAAATAAACTTGTAGTTCTCCCTTGTATTTTAAATATTGGTAAATATTCAATAATCTAGCTTCAATTAGATTTAAATATCGATTGATTCCTTGTGACTCTTTTGTTTTTCCTTTGACTTTTTGTTTTGGTTGTTCCAAAGATCAATGTTGATCTTTCTCTTAATACCAATATTGGCTCTTTTACCATTTACGGTTACTCTAACAAAGATTTCCGCTTTATCATTAATAGCTCGTGATTTGTTGATCCAGAATAGAATTGAAAAGGTGTGTGATGTATTCATAGTTGTCATCTTAGGATTAAACGTTAAGATGAAAGTCAAATCAACTATGTTTCAATATTTTAAAGTTTCATTCGGTCAACAGTGTTGACGATTTGATTTTGTTGACCGATTTGTTACCGATTGATATGAAATCAAAACAAATTAAATGTATCCCTAAAAATGCTGAAAACCTTACAGTTATAGATTCTGTAAGGTTTTCCGTTTGTTTGGCATTGCTGCCCAGTGACCGCGGCAGGATTGACTTTGCTTTCCTGACAAAGCTCCACTTTGAAAATAGTCCAAACAAAAAAACGCTCAAGCAAGCTTGGCGTTTTTTCTTATTGAACTATTTATTCGTGACCGCGGCAGGATTCAAACCTGCAACCTTCTGAGCCGTAATCAGATGCGCTATTCAGTTGCGCCACGCGGCCTTTTTAAGGGCTGCAAATATATTTCTTTTTAACTTTACCACAAAACCCTAGCATATAAAAAAATGGATTTTGCACCCTACATTCGTGATATTGAGGACTTCCCCAAGCCAGGCGTTGTTTTTAAAGACATTACCCCTTTGTTAAAAGACCCAAAAGCCTTCCAAAAAGCAGGCCAAGCATTGTTGGGTTTAACTGCTAAAATGAAAATTGATAAAGTTGTAGGGGTGGATAGTAGGGGCTTTATTTTCGCCCCCATGTTGGCCGAAAAATTAGGAGCCGGTTTTATAACCGTTCGTAAATCTGGAAAACTGCCCTTCCATACAGTTTCTGAATCCTATGATTTGGAGTATGGCACAGGAACTCTTGAAATCCATTCGGATGCCATCGAAAAAGGAGACAAGGTTCTAATACACGATGATGTTTTGGCTACTGGGGGTACAGCTCAAGCAGTTTGTAAATTGGTAGAAAAACTGGGGGGCGAAGTGGTCCAATGCAACTTTTTGATTGAACTTACTTTTTTAAAAGGTGCCGAAAAAATCAATGGCTACGATAAGGGGGTACTTCTTCAATACTAATCCAATGCTTTTTTGGTGACAAAATATCTCCAACCAATTATAGCTAGTTGCAATTTGGATGCCTGAGAGAGATCCAACCCTTTTTTGGTATAAGAGGGGAGTTGGGCTTTGTTGATTTTTGCCAAAATCTTGTAAAACATATCAATGTGTTGGTTTGGGCAAATATAGCCAAAGCTGTTTACACACTATATTGATTTGTGTTATTGCCATAATCCCATTTCCTTTTAAATAAAAATCAGGGTTAGGAGTTGAACAAGGATTGCGATAAAAAATTTTACGATTGCTATCATTATTTGACTGGTTTGAAGCTTAAAAAAACAATTATGCTACTGTTATATTTTCGAATATATAATGATAAAAGTCATGGCTCCAAGCGATTAGATGAAAATCTATGTAATTGCATACGAGATTGTATTCTTATAAACAGTTAGCTTCTATAACTGTAACCATTCCCCTTGTTGAGATTAACAGAATGTAATGTTAAATTGATTTAAGCATACAAAAATGTTAGAATTGTAGGGCTCTTTTGAGGTCTTTTTTGAAAACCAAGGGAGGATTCGTTTGAAAAAGGGTGAATTTTCGCCTTTGCGTTTGGTAGCAAAAAAAAAGAACCGCCTTTTTAGGCGGTTCTATGGACTATTCAAAAAATGATTTTTCAGAATTTATTTATTGTTCTTGGTAGTTATCTCAACAACCCCATTTTCAGCTTTTTTTCCGTACTTCTCGATTGCTTTATCGCCCTTAAAAACATTCACGCTTTCAATATCACTCGGAGAGATTTTTTTAATGTCCTTGGATTTAGCCTTTTTACCGTCCACGATGTATAGCGGCTCACCTTTGCCATCGTTATCTATAAAAAAGAAACCTGCATCGTCACTGCTGATGACTTCAATGTCTTCATCATCATCCGAATCTTTGATGATCATCACATTGGTACTTTTCTTTATTTGCACATCCTTATCGTCGTCAGAGTCTATAATTGTCATAACATGTACCCCATCTTTTTGGCTCCCAAGTTTTTCAATCTTTACATGTTTGTTGTTATCCTCACGCTTTACTATGAAAACACTTTCTTCTCCATCCTTGCTATCAAGTTGTATATCCATGCTGTGAAGCTCATTTTCATCTACTTCCTCGCCATTTATAGTTATTATCTTGGTTCCATCAACTTCTTTAATAATGATTTCTTTTTCATCTGAAGTACTCCAGGTAACATCGCCTTCGGTCACTTTATGTAAACGAAATTTTTTGTGCTTGGCATTGCCAAAGGAAACCAAGTTGGCTTCGTCATCATATAAAACCATTATGGGATCAATAGGACCGTCGGAATTGGAGTTGTAATTGCCGCTAAAGGTTTCTCCCTTGGAGTTTTTACCACTTAGATCCAGGGAGATTGAAATAATCTCTTTGTCATCATTTCTTACGGTGGTATAACTGAAATCAATATCGTCCTTGGCCAAATCCTTTTTGATTTTATCCAGCTCGGAATCTGATGTGTTTTTATCAATGGTCAGTTCAACTGTTTTGTCGTCCATTACACTTTCCACACTGTCGGAATCTTGGTATAGGTAGGTTTCTTCAATATTGAAACTTACAAGGAACAATCCCAATAATGGAGCCACCATTAGGGTTTTTAGAACATTGATTTTTTTCGATTGATTTTGATTTAACATGACTATTCGTTTTTTGATTAATGAATTATAAAATGAATTTACTAGACTATATTCTTGTTTGTCCACTGCTTGTTTAAGCATAAGATACTGGTAGGATTTTTTGTTTTCCGATCCTGCTATGGCATAATGGTCGGCCAAATATTCCAAGTTCTGCTTTATGGCACTTTTGTATAACCACAATACCGGATTGAACCAGAAAAGAATTTTTAAAATTTCCAGTAGTAAGATATCCAACGTGTGGTATTGGCGGGCATGTACCTTTTCGTGTTCCAAAACTGTATTCAGTTCGTTGGGTTCAAAAAGTCTTGGATTATAAAATATGTAGTTGAAAAAAGAAAAGGGAGATATCCGTTTTTCTGTAACCATATGCAAAAAGGGAGTTTCTATTCGTACATGAGCAGTTTGGGATAACTTTTTCAATGCAATAAGTCTGATGATAAATTTGACCAACAAAAACACACACACACTTATATATAGCGTAAAAAATATATTCTCCAGGCTATAAATACTATTGTTGATGGTATTTGTGGTTGTTTGAATGGTATTTTCCCCTGTTTGAACAAGAACAGGCTTGGACACCATAATTGTTCTTTGGATTTTAATCAATGGAAATGTAAAAGCAAGCACCAATCCGGACAAAAGGAATAATCTGTTCTCGGTAAAAAGGGTGTCTTGTCTTAAAAAAATATGGTACACCGCCAAAAATCCGCCGGCGATAAGTGCAGATTGTAAAAAGTACATCAATATGGGTTCCATCATTTTTTCTTTTCGATTAAATCAATGATTTCCTTTAGGTCCTTAACGGATATTTTTTCTTCCTCGGCAAAATGTGACACCAAGCTTTTGAACGAATCATTATAGTAATCGGCAATAGCGGAGTTCACATATTTCTTTCGGTATTCTTCTTTGCTCACCAAAGGGAAATAACGGTGGGTATTCCCAAAGGCTTCATAGTCCACAAACCCTTTTTCCTGTAAGTTTCTCACGATGGTTGATAAGGTGTTATAATGTGGTTTTTCACCCCGTATTTCCTCAAGTATTTCTTTTACAAAAGCCTTTTTCAGCGCCCAGAGGATTTTCATGATTTCCTCTTCTTTATTGGTCAATTTTTGCATGATGTTCTCATTATTTGCCCAAACATAATACTAATCCTATAGTTAAACAACTATTTTTATAGTTTGTTAACTATTTTTATAGTTTTTCTTTTTAAGAGAACCTTCTTTAGTGAGTGGATCTTCCATTATCTTTGCACGAAAATTTACTTTTTTGGGAAATCTACTTTTTATTGTTTTAGGATTGGTTTTGCTGATTGCAGGAGGTAATTGGCTGTTGAAGTCCGCAGTTGCTTTATCCTTGCGATTGTTCATCCCCAAAATTGTTATTGGTATGACGGTGGTGTCTTTTGCCACCTCGGCCCCAGAGCTTATTGTAAGCATAAAAGCTGCATTGGACGGTTTTCCAGATCTTTCTTTGGGCAATGTGGTAGGTTCCAATATTGCTAACTTGGGATTGGTTTTGGCCATTACCGTAATTATGGGCAGTATAGATGTTAGGAAGAGTTTTTATACTACCGACTGGCCAGTAATGATTGTGGCTTCCCTAATGTTCTGTGGCTTTATTTATTTTGATGGAGAACTTCAGCAATACGAAGGAATTATCCTTGTTTCATTTCTTTTCGTCTTTCTAGTGTACCTGTTAAGGTTTCAAAAAACAGCAGTTGTTGATGAAATGCCTGAAGATGACGTTCCGTTACCATTATATAAGATAGTACTCTTCTTGGGAATCGGGGGAACCGCACTGTGGGGTGGCTCGGAATTGCTTATTGACGGCGCGGTGGGCATGGCCTCCACATTTGGGGTTAGTGATCGTGTAATCGGGATTACCATTGTATCCGTAGGAACAAGTATACCCGAGTTGGCAGCGTCCGTTATAGCTGTGCTTAAAAAGGAGAAAGCGATTTCATTGGGAAACTTGATTGGTTCCAATATTTTCAACTTGTTGGCCGTGTTGGGGATAACTTCTATAATCACACCAATAACCGTAATGGATGAAGGATTGTTGTCCAAAGATATCTTTTGGATGCTCGGCATCTCCTTTCTTATCTTTCCTTTGGTGTTCTTTCCAAAAGGATTGCGATTGGGATGGAGAGATGGGTTAGTGCTCTTGGCCTTTTATGGTATTTTCATTTATATGACCATAAAATAAAAACCGCCCCATAAAGCGGGACGGTTTTCATCTATAATCAACAACTAATTTATATACGTGTTTATACGTCTGCGGACTTAACCGTCTTAACGATTACGGCTGCAACTTTGTATGGATCGGCGTTAGAAGCAGGTCTTCTGTCTTCCAACCATCCTTTCCAACCTTTCTCTACGGTCATAATTGGAATTCTGATGGAGGCACCTCTATCGGAAACTCCATAGCTGAAATCTGTGATGGAAGCAGTTTCGTGCTTACCAGTCAATCGTTCATCGTTGTACTCACCGTAAACTGCGATATGCTCTTTGGTTACAGGACGGAAAGCTTCACAAACTTTTTCGTAAGTTTCTTTGGAGCCACAAGTTCTCAACAAGGTGTTGGAGAAGTTGGCGTGCATACCAGAACCATTCCAGTCACCTTTAATAGGTTTTGGGTGATACTCAATGTAGTATCCGTAGCTCTCGGTCAATCTTTGCAATAAGTAACGGGCAACCCAGATTTCATCACCAGCTTTTTTGGCACCTTTGGCAAACAATTGAAATTCCCACTGTCCAGCAGCAACCTCTTGGTTGATGCCTTCGAATTGAAGTCCGGCATCCAAACAAAGATCGGCATGTTCTTCAACTAGGTCTCTTCCCCATGTGTTTCTTCCGCCAACGGAACAGTAGTATAGGCCTTGCGGTCCAGGATAACCACCAACAGGGAATCCTAATGGAAGACCTGTCGCAGTATCCATAATAAAGTACTCCTGCTCAAATCCAAACCAGAAATCAGCATCCTCATCATCAATAGTAGCTCTGGAATTGCTAACGTGCGGAGTTCCGTCAGGATTCATTACCTCGGTCATTACCAAATAACCGTCTCTTCTTGCGGGGTCTGGATAAATGGCAACTGGCTTCAACAGGCAATCAGAGGAACCTCCTTCGGCTTGTTTTGTAGATGAACCATCGAAAGACCACGTTGGGCAATCTTCCAGTTTACCACTAAAATCTTCTTCTATTCTAGTCTTACTTCTAATGTTGGCTGTTGGTTCATAACCATCCAACCATAGATACTCTAATTTAGATTTGCTCATAATTCTGGTAGTTAATCGTTCTCAATTTTATGATTAACAAAAATAGTTTTTTCATTTAATTATCAATGTTTTATGGGGTTAAAATCACAAACTTGTGTTTATTATTTATATTACCCCTGTTTTAAGAAGGGTTGACTGAAAAAAAAGTAATTTTTGAAGTATATATTATTAAATTCTTAATTGTAGATTTGAAAATTAAAGATTGTTAAAAATGCCGAAAACAAGATTCCAAGCCTTGGCCGAAAGCCGTAATAGAGAGCATGCCAATATCAACGAAACCGGTAAACGGTCTGACCTTTTTGGTAAGAACGTTTTTAATGAAGATAAGATGCTTCAATTTCTTACTGAGGAAGCTCTTGACAAAGTAAAATCTGCCATTTTTCAAGGCACTAAAATAGATCGGAAAATCGCTGACCAAGTTGCTGAAGGAATGAAAGCGTGGGCGCTTTCCATGGGAGCTACCCACTATACGCACTGGTTTCAGCCATTAACTGGGGCCACAGCGGAAAAGCACGACGCCTTCTTTGATATTCTCCCAAATGGAAGAGCGATGGAAAAATTTGGAGGGGCACAATTGGTGCAGCAAGAGCCCGATGCCTCCAGCTTTCCAAGCGGTGGAATCAGAAATACTTTTGAAGCAAGGGGATACACGGCCTGGGACCCTACTTCTCCTGCATTTGTTTATAAAACAACACTCTGTATACCTACCATATTTGTAGCTTACACGGGAGAAGCTTTGGATAATAAAGCCCCCCTTTTAAGAGCTTTGCATGCCATAGACCAAGCAGCCACTTCGGTAGCACAATATTTTGATAAAAACGTAAGAAAAGTGCATGCCACGCTTGGTTGGGAGCAGGAGTATTTTTTGATTGATAAGTCATTGGCCAACTCCCGTTTGGACCTTTCCGTAACAGGACGAACTTTGGTGGGGAATTTTTCTGCTAAAGGACAGCAATTGGACGACCACTATTTTGGAGTGATTCCGGCAAGGGTGCTGGGTTTTATGAGCGAACTCGAAAAGGAATGTACCAAACTTGGAATTCCTGTCAAGACAAGGCATAATGAAGTGGCTCCGAACCAATTTGAACTTGCACCCGTTTTTGAAGAGGCAAACCTTTCCGTAGATCATAATTTATTGTTGATGGATGTGATGGAGGAGATTGCCGATAAGTATAATTTTTCGGTACTGTTCCATGAAAAACCATTCTCGGGAATCAACGGGTCCGGTAAACATAACAACTGGTCTTTGGCCACCGATACAGGCGTTAACCTGTTGAGCCCGGGCACAACGCCCATGAAGAACCTTCAGTTTTTGACATTTTTCGTGAATACCATCAAAGCAGTGGATACTTACGAAGAATTGTTGAGGGCATCCATTGCTTCGGCCAGCAATGATCATAGGTTGGGGGCCAATGAAGCACCACCACCGATTATTTCCATCTTTATAGGTCAACAATTAAGTGAAGTGCTGGATGAACTGGAAGGTGTTTCTAAAGGAAAGTTGTCACCACAGGAAAAAACAGAGCTTAAACTCAACGTTGTGGGCAAGATTCCAGAAATACTGTTGGACAATACGGACAGAAACCGAACATCACCTTTTGCGTTCACGGGAAACAAGTTTGAGATGCGAGGTGTGGGGTCCAAGATGAACTGTGCCAAGCCTATGACCATGCTCAATACGATTGTGGCCAAACAGTTGACCGACTTTAAAAAAGAGGTCGATGCATTAATTGATAAGAAAAGTCTAAAAAAGGACGAGGCAGTTTTCAATGTGCTTCGGGAATACATCAAAACATCCAAGCGCATCCGTTTTGAAGGAGATGGCTATGGCATTGAGTGGCAGGAAGAGGCCAGAAGACGAAAACTGAGCTTCAATAAAAATACACCAGAAGCACTCCAAGTAATTACATCAAAGCAAAGCCTGGAACTTTTTAAGCAGATGGATGTAATGAACGAGGTGGAACTCAAGGCCCATCAAGAAGTGGAACTTGGCGCCTATATTTTCCATATTCAGATAGAAGGTCGTGTGTTGGGAGAAATGGTCTACAATCATATAATCCCTGCGGCGGTCAAATATCAAAATCTATTATTGGAAAACATTCAAGGATTAAAAGAAGTCTATGGTGCAGCGCATAAAAAAGTAGCCGAAGGTCAATTGAATATCCTGGAGCAAGTAGGAGAGCATATTGTGGAAATCAAAAAGCTTACCGATGAAATGGCGGATGCTAGAAGACGTGCCAATGGTATGTCCGTAGTAGATAAAAAAGCCCAGGCCTATTGTAATAATGTGAGGCCCTATTTTGATAAGATTCGGGAGCATTCCGATAAATTGGAAAAATTGATTGCCGATGAATTCTGGCCATTTACCAAATACCGGGAAATGTTGTTTTCTAAATAGAAAAACACTCTAAAAGGAAAAGACGGAAAGCATATCAATACTTTGATGGCTTTCCGTTATTTTTGCCCAAACCATTCATATGTCATCGGATACCAGTAAAAGATATGCCCAGCGAGGTGTTTCTGCTTCCAAAGAAGATGTGCACAATGCCATCAAGAATATAGATAAAGGCCTTTTTCCCAAGGCGTTCTGCAAAATTGTTCCTGATTATTTAACGGGTAGCAAGGATCATTGTTTGGTGATGCATGCCGATGGTGCCGGAACCAAATCATCTTTGGCATACATGTACTGGAAGGAAACCGGGGATATTTCGGTTTGGAAAGGTATTGCCCAAGATGCACTTATTATGAATGTAGATGACTTGATCTGCGTAGGGGCTACCGATAACATTATGTTATCATCAACCATTGGACGAAACAAAAACTTGATTCCAGGTGAAGTGATTTCGGCCATCATCAATGGAACCGAGGAACTTATTTCCGATTTGGAAAAACATGGTATTACCATCCGTTCCACAGGGGGCGAAACCGCAGATGTTGGTGATTTGGTTCGAACCATTATCGTGGATTCCACGGTTACCGCTCGAATGGAGCGAAAAAATGTAATCGACAATGCCAATATTAAGGCAGGAGATGTAATCGTTGGCTTGGCTTCTTTTGGAAAAGCAAGTTACGAGAGCGAATACAATGGTGGTATGGGCAGTAATGGATTGACGTCGGCCCGACACGATGTATTTTCAAAATACTTGGCCGAAAAATATCCTGAAAGTTTTGATGCATCCGTTCCTGAAGAATTGGTGTATTCCGGAAATACAAAACTGACGGATGAAGTGGCCGACTGTCCGCTGGATGCTGGTAAATTGGTATTGTCGCCTACGCGAACCTATGCGCCCATCATTAAAAAAGTATTGGAACAATATTCTTCCAACGAAATACATGGTATGGTGCATTGCAGTGGGGGAGCACAGACCAAAATTCTTCACTTTGTGGAAAACCTGCACATCATCAAGGATAATATGTTTTCCATTCCGCCTTTGTTCAAACTGATTCAAGAGCAATCAGGAACGGATTGGAAGGAAATGTACCAAGTATTTAACTGCGGTCATCGCATGGAATTGTATGTGGATGAGCAGGTTGCAGAAGAAATCATTGCCATTTCGCGGAGTTTTGATGTAGATGCCCAGATTATAGGTCGGGTAGAATCCTCGGAAAACAAAAAGCTGACCATCCAGAGCCAGTACGGCAAGTTTGAATATTAGCATACGATTTACCTTGAAATAGCGTTCTTATTTATAAACCTCATGCTATGGAAAGAAAAGAGTTTCTAAGAAGTTTGGGGGCTGGCGCAGCCTTTGCCCTCACATTCCCTTGTTTACAAGGATGTTCCAAGGACGAAATAGATGGTAATTTGGTAGAAGAGCCTACTGGAGTGGACTTTACGGTCGACCTTACTTCTGCAGAAGCATCAAATCTTTCTGAAAATGGTGGTTTTATATTAAAAAACTTGGTGGTAATTGCAAGAAACCTGCAAGGCGAATATGTGGCGGCAAGCCAAGTTTGTAGCCATCAATCCTATGATCAAGTGCGATTTGTGGACCAGAATGGCGGTATTTTTTATTGCGATGTACATGGGTCTCGTTTTGACCAGGACGGAACTCCTCTAAATCAAGTGGATGGAACCCCTGCCAAGGTGTTAAAGGTTTATAATACCGAACTCAACGGTTCCATTTTAAGGGTGTATGAATAGTTTTAAATCCCAAATCGTATGAAACATATAATTTACCTAATAATATTTACCTTTTCCGGCATACTTCAGGCCCAACAATGGCAAGATAGTTTTGATGATGCACTTACCAAGGCTGCTGGCGAAGACAAGCCTATTGTTCTGGTTTTTTCAGGTTCCGATTGGTGTGCCCCGTGCATTCGTTTAAAGCGGCATGTTTTTGATAGTGATGAATTCAAAACCTACGCAGCAGCACATTATGTAATGTATGATGCTGATTTTCCCCGTAAAAAGAAAAATCAATTATCCCAAGAAAAGTTAAACATCAATAAGTCACTAGCCGAAAAATATAATCCAAGGGGTTATTTCCCTTTGGTCGTGGTAATGGACAAAAATCAAAATGTTTTGGGCACCACAGGTTTTGTCGCCCGTACAAGTCCCGAAAAATACATCAAGACATTAAACAAATTCCTGAAATGAAAACCTTGATTGCCTTAGCCTGCAGCCTTTGTTGTCTGCTGTCGTTTGGGCAGTCACGGCAAACGGATGTTACCGTAAAAAAAACCTTGAAATTGATGGGGACCCGGTTTGAGATTACCGTGGTAGCTCCAAACGAGGAAATAGGCTATATCAATATTGATGAAGCGGTTTCAGAAATTGAACGTATAGAAAAGATAATTTCGTCCTGGGACAAGGATTCCGAAACCTCATTGATCAATAAAAATGCGGGAATCAAACCAGTCAAGGTAAGTCGGGAACTTATTAATTTAATCGAGCGTTCCATCAAAATATCCGAAATAACGGATGGCGCTTTTGACATCACTTATGCCTCCATGGATGAGATTTGGAGGTTTGATGGAACTATGGACAAAGTTCCTTCCCAAGAAAGAATTGAAAAGTCCGTTTCCAAAGTCGGGTATCAAAAGATCCAATTGGACCAAGAAAACCAGACCGTTTTCTTGCCCGAAAAAGGAATGTGTATTGGATTTGGCGCTATTGGAAAAGGATATGCAGCAGATAGGGCCAAAGACCTTTTGGTTTCCAAAGATGTAAAAGGCGGAATCATTAACGCTTCGGGAGATCTTACTACATGGGGAACCAAAGTAACCGGTGAAAAATGGTTGGTGGGTATTGCCAATCCTTTGAGCAAGGACAAAGTATTTAGTTGGTTGCCAATAATAGAATCCTCTGTGGCCACATCGGGGAATTATGAAAAATATATTGTGCTTGACGGGAAAAAGTATTCACACATTATCGACCCCCGAACAGGGTACCCCACTCGGGGGATTAACAGTGTATCGATATTCGCAAAACAAGCAGAATTGTGCGATGCTCTGGCCACTGCAGTTTTTATTATGGGCAGGGATGTTGGCCTTCATATGGTCAATCAGATTGATGGGGTAGAGGCTGTAGTGGTGGATGCTGAAAACAAGTTGCATAAAAGTTCAGGTATCATGTTCGATACGAATTAGTACATTTAAGATATGGGAAGACTCTTTTTTTTATGGCTGCTTTTGATTGTTGCAAGTTCCTGTGTTGCTGTTCGTGAGTACGACAAGGTTTATGTGAACGATGAGGAAATGCAGTTGAGTGCCCGACCGTGCGAACGTTTCGAGACCAATTTTCATATATATAGGGAGGCTTCCTCTGGTGCCAACGGCGGTAAAACAGGGGGTGGATGTGGATGTAATTAATTTGATACCAGTTATTTAAAACCATATGAGACAGATACCTTCCACAACAAAACTATTTTT
>NHBR02000056.1 GCA_002167435.2 Allomuricauda sp. TMED12 | reverse complement strand
GAAGTTAAGCCCGTTTGCGCCGATGGTACTGCCACACCAGGTGGGAGAGTAGGTCGCCGCCTTCTTTGAAGCCCTTCACGTAAGTGAGGGGCTTTTTTTGTTTTAACATGGTATATTAGTATTATTCTTTAACGGAAAAGGTATACATCAGATTCTTTTCATCTGCAGCAGGAACTTCAGAAATTAGAACATAATTTCCAGGAACCAAGTCGGCTTCAAAAAAACCTTTACTCTCAGCTGGAAGATTATTCATTCCCCCAAGAAATGTAAACCCATCCGGGGCTGGAGTAATTAAACCTTTTGGATTCATCCAGTTCATCCATTGAATTAAAGAGTCTAAGGAGGCAGAATTGTCGTAACGAACAAGATTTATATCATGCCCTACAAAATTTTCATAGACCTTTTGATCTATAAAATTGGTTTGAAAAATCTGATTTCCTGAGATGATACTGTCTTTTAAAATGAGTCCATCCGTACTGGAAATATCAATAATTGCTGAAGGAGCAGGAGGAGTTAACTCGGTAGTTTGATTGGTGACAATAACTTCTTTAAGCATTCCGTGGGAAGTATGCCATTCTCCATTGAACATTTTTACATAACATTCCATTATATAGCGTCCAGGCTCTAAATAAACTGTACTTTTTGCTGTGTGTTGTGGGGAAACAAGGCCTGTGCCTCCCAAAAATTTCACTTGTTGGAACCATTTAGGTATGTTGCCAAATGCAACCATTGCACTATCCATCTTGTTTTCCATGATGAGTCTCATTCCATCATCAAATGGAGGTAGTAGTTCTGCTTTGGTGTTTTCTATTGTTATACCTTCGGGATATAAATCCATCATTACAAAATGTACTTCAGGGGATTTATTTTCGTATATCAGCGTGTTCCAACCGGAGTACAGCGTGTCCGCAACAAAAAACTCCATGCTTTGCGTACTTATAAGTACTTCACCAGACTCTAAGGGCTTTTTTTCTCGAGTTGTCTTTTCTTCTTTAGTGTCCTTTTCTTTTGTTTTACAAGCAGATAGTGTCAAGAGTAAAAAACAGAATGTCAATAGAGTTCTCATTAATAATGTATTAAGAGGTTAGTTATTTTCCTTTAATACATAGCAATGGGGGTTTAAAGGCTGTAGGGTAAGACAAGTCTTCTGAAGATACAAACAATTTATTGGTTAAAAAATTATCTATGTGTAGATGGAAGATTTGCCTATATAATTGATAGATAAATGGTTGTGTTTTGACTTTTTATACTCATAAAAAACTCCCCACAGTGAAATACCGTGAGGAGTTGCGTAAGTTTAGTTGAGATTTACGCGTTTTTCATACTCTAGGTAAATCCCCTTCACCTTTCAATGGTAAAAAGGATTGTCCCATTAAATATTTATCGACGTAGTGCGCTGCTTGCCTTCCCTCAGAAATGGCCCAAACAATTAAGGATTGACCTCTTCTTTGATCACCTGCAGCAAAAACGCCCGGAACATTGGTTTTATAGTTTTCTTCAGAAGCCTTTATGTTAGTTCTTGCATCCAATTCTAACTTTAATTGATCGGCAACCGTGGTTTCGGAACCGGTAAAGCCCATAGCCAGTAGAACCAAATCACAGTCCCATTCTTTTTCCGTGCCCTCGACTTCTTTGAGTATGGGGCGCTTGCCTGGTTGCTTGATCCACTCAACTTCTACAGTTACCAAGCTTTTTAAATTACCTTCTTTATCAGCATTAAATTTTTTAGTGGAAATACTGAACACACGTTCCGCCCCTTCCTTGTGTGATGTACTGGTGCGCAATCGCATGGGCCAAAACGGCCAAGGTTGTCCTTCTGGACGATCAGGAGTTCCTTTGGGCATAATTTCAAAATTTGTAACCGAAGTGGCGCCTTGTCTTATAGATGTACCGATACAGTCAGAACCTGTATCCCCACCACCAATTACAATTACATTTTTTCCTTTTGCAGAAATCTCTTCCCCTTTGTATGGAATACCATCTACCTTCCTATTGTTCTGAGGTAAAAAGTCCATGGCCTGCACTACCCCTTTGGCATCTGATCCAGGAATAGGAAGGTTTCGCCTTACCGTGGCACCACCGCAAAGTACAATGGAATCAAATTCTTGTTGTAAATCGGTTGCAGTAACATCAACGCCAACATGGACCCCTGTTTTAAATTCAATCCCTTCTTTTTCCATTATTTTCAACCTCCGATCGATCACGCTTTTTTCCATTTTAAAATCTGGAATTCCATAGCGTAGCAGTCCACCGGGTTTTTCATCTCTTTCGAATACGGTTACATTGTGGCCTGCGCGGTTCAATTGTTGAGCTGCAGCTAGACCTGCTGGTCCAGAACCAACCACGGCTACTTTTTTATCTGTTCGAGTAATTGGAGCTTCAGGTTTGATCCACCCGTTGTTAAATGCAGTTTCTACAATATTTTTTTCAATATTTTCTATAGAAACAGGTTTTTCATTTATTCCCAGTACACATGCTTCTTCGCAGGGTGCAGGGCACAATCTTCCTGTAAACTCTGGAAAATTATTGGTAGAATGAAGTATCTCGGCTGCTTTCTCCCATTTTCCTTTGTAGACCGCATCATTAAAATCGGGAATCAAATTGCCCAATGGACAGCCACTATGGCAAAATGGAATGCCACAATCCATACAACGGGCTCCTTGATTCTTTAATTCGCTTTCCTTTAAAGGTTTTGTAAACTCCTTATAGCTTTTGATACGTTCTTTGACTGGGGCGTAAGTTTCATCCTTTCTGTCAAATTCCAAAAATCCTGTAATCTTTCCCATGTCTCAAATTATAAGGTTTGCATTTTTTCTTCTTCTAATCGGATAAGTGCTTGGCGGTATTCTTCTGGGAATACTTTTATAAATTTAGGAAGATATTTTTCCCAATTTTCAAGAATGCTTTGCGCCAAAGGACTTAAAGTTGCATTGTAGTGGTTTTCAATCAAATCTTTTAGTTGTTTAATATCGTTAACCTCATCAACAGGGAGAAGGTTCAAGTGATCTCCATTACATTGTTGTCTGAAAGTATTGTCCTTATCATAGACAAAAGCAATACCACCGCTCATCCCGGCACCGAAGTTCCTTCCGACAGAACCTAAGATAACGGCAACTCCACCGGTCATATACTCGCATCCATGATCTCCAATCCCTTCAACCACTGCTTTGGCTCCAGAGTTTCTAACACAGAAACGTTCTCCGGCTTTACCGTTGATATATGCCTCACCAGAGGTTGCTCCATATAGGGTGACATTTCCTGTAATTATATTGTCTTCTGGCTTTATGGTGGATTTAAAAGGTACTTTAATGACCAATTTGGCTCCTGACAATCCTTTTCCAAGATAATCGTTGGTGTTTCCGTTGACTACCATGGTGAGTCCTTTGGTGGCGAAAGCACCAAAGCTTTGCCCTGCTGAACCTGTAAAGTTTAGTTTTAGCGTATTTTCTGGTAGTCCGTCTGCGCCATAAATTTTTGAAATCTCGTTACTGATAATAGCACCTACTGCTCTATCCGTATTGTGGATACGGAAATCCAAGGTGGTTTTCTCTTTTCTGAACAGGGCAGGATGAGCCTTGCCGATAATTTCAAATTCTATGGATTTATCAATTTCGTGATACTGTTTTTCGGTATTGTGGAATTTGGTTCCTTCGGGCACATCAACTTGATACAGTATCGGGGTCAAGTCGATACCTGCAGCTTTGTAATGTTCAATGGCCTTTTTTCTATCCAATTTTTGAACCTGTCCAACCATTTCATTCAAGGTTCTGAAACCAAGTTTGGCCATGATTCCACGTAGTTCTTGTGCAACAAAGTACATGTAGTTGACCACGTGCTCTGGTTTACCTTCAAACTTTTTACGAAGTTCCGGGTTTTGGGTGGCTATGCCAACGGGACAAGTGTTCAAGTGACAAACACGCATCATCACACAACCGGATGCTACAAGCGGAGCTGTGGCAAATCCAAATTCTTCCGCACCCAAGAGGCATGCAATGGCAACATCTCTACCTGTTTTTAACTGTCCGTCACATTCCAAGGTTACTCTGTTGCGTAAATCGTTCAATACCAAAGTTTGTTGAGCTTCAGCTATTCCCAATTCCCAAGGAAGTCCTGCATGCTTCAAAGAGGTTAAAGGTGATGCCCCGGTTCCTCCATCAAATCCTGAGATTAAAATAACATCGGCCTTGGCTTTGGCAACACCGGCGGCTACCGTTCCCACACCAACTTCGGAAACTAGTTTTACATTAATGCGAGCCTCTCTGTTTGCTGATTTTAGATCATAAATCAACTGCGATAAATCCTCAATGGAATAAATATCGTGATGGGGAGGCGGGGAAATCAATCCCACATAAGGGGTTGAATTTCTTGTTTTAGCAATGGCGGGGTTTACTTTTGGACCTGGCAGTTGACCACCTTCTCCTGGTTTTGCCCCCTGAGCCATTTTGATTTGTATTTCTTTGGCACTGGTCAGATAGTTGGATGTTACACCAAACCTACCAGAAGCTACCTGCTTAATGGCACTGTTCTTCCAATCGCCAGTTTGACTTTTATAGAAACGAGCCGAATCCTCTCCTCCTTCACCTGAATTACTCTTTCCTCCAATTCGGTTCATGGCAATCGCAAGATTCTCGTGGGCCTCCTTGCTGATGCTTCCGTAGGACATAGCCCCAGTTTTAAACCTTTTTACAATTTCTGTCCAAGGTTCAACTTCTTCAATGGGAATAGGGTCATAGTTCGAAAATTCGAACAGTCCGCGGATGGTCATTAGGTGTTTGGATTGCTCATTGACCAATTTGGAATACTCTTTATAAGTTTCCGGCTCGTTATTGCGTACCGATTTTTGAAGCATGGCGACACTTAATGGATTGAACATGTGCTTCTCACCATTTCTTCTCCATCGATACTCTCCACCGACCTCAATATCGAGGTTGGCTGCTATTTCCTGTGCTAGGAATGCCTTTTTATGGCGTTTGGTTACTTCTTTCTCTATTTCATATAGTCCAATTCCCTGAATACGTGTGGGGGTATTGGGGAAGTATTTATCTACGACTGTTGTATTAATTCCGATACACTCAAAAAGTTGAGATCCACGGTAGGAGTTAAGAGTAGATATGCCAATTTTGTTCATCACCTTTAGGATACCTTTTCCAACGGCCTTATTATAATTTTTTACTGCTTCATCAAAAGTATAGTCGGTGATATTGTTTTCTTTAATTTGCTCACCAATGATTTCGTTTACCAAATATGGATTGATGGCGCTCGCCCCAAAACCAAATAGAAGCGCAAAATGGTGTACTTCTCTTGGTTCTGCTGATTCAATGATAATGCTCAATTTTGAACGTTTGCCCAGTTTCCTTAGGCCGCTGTTTACATATGAACATGCTAAAAGTGCTGGGATAGGTGCCATTTCGGCACTAACCATTCTATCCGATAGAATAATAATGTTGGCGTCCTCATCGATGGCTTTGGAAGCTTGTTGTAAAATACCGTCTAGAGCCTCTTCAAGTCCATTGTGTCCTTTATTTATTTCGTAAAGTATTGAAATGGATACGACTTTATAATCTGGACTGGCATCGTAATTTTTGATTTTATCCAAATCCTCCTTGGAAATTACGGGATTTTGGATTTTCAGTTTTCGGCAGTGTAGTTCGGAAAAATCAAATATGTTATGGTCGCTCCCTAGAGTTAAACTAATATCCGTTATCAACTCCTCCCGAATACCATCCAAAGGTGGATTGGTTACCTGGGCAAAAAGCTGCTTAAAATAGTTATAGATTAATTGGGGTCTTTCAGATAGCACAGCAATTGGTGTATCGGAACCCATGGAACCAATAGGTTCTTTACCATTTTCTGCCATGGGCATTATAATGGTGTTAATGTCTTCTTGGGTATATCCAAAGGCTGTTCTTCGGGTTTGCAAAGGGAACTCGCCAAAGAAAACAGGACAGTCATTATAGGGTATATCCCTTAAATGCACCAAATTCTTCTTCAACCATTTTTGATATGGATGCTTTTTGGCAATGTGCTCTTTGATTTCCTCATCGTTAATAATTCTTCCTTCCTCCATGTTCACCAAGAACATTTTTCCTGGCTCCAACCTTCCATGAAATTCAATATCTTCTGGCTCGAGTTCAACCACACCGGTTTCCGAGGACATGATAACATACCCTTGTTTGGTCACGGAATATCTTGATGGACGCAGTCCGTTCCTATCCAGTACTGCTCCAATATAGTTGCCATCTGTAAAAGGTATGGAGGCCGGTCCATCCCATGGTTCCATGAGGCAGGAATTGTATTCGTAAAACGCTCTTTTGGATTCTGACATGTCCGGGTTTTTCTCCCAGGCTTCCGGCACGAGCATCATCATTACTTCTGGCAAGGAACGCCCTGTCATCAATAATAGTTCTACCACCATGTCCATACTGGCGGAATCTGATTTTGCAGGCAATACAATGGGTAGTATTTTTTTGATGTCCTCGCCAAACCAATCACTTTCCATGAGTTCTTCGCGCGAGCGCATGCGGGAAACATTTCCTCTTAATGTATTTATTTCACCATTGTGGCACATATATCTAAAAGGTTGCGCCAAATCCCACATGGGGAAGGTGTTCGTGGAGAATCTTTGATGAACCAGAGCCAAGCGTGTAACTACTCTTGGGTCCAATAGGTCTTCATAATATCTGCTGATATCTTTTGGAACCAAAAGTCCTTTGAAAATAATGATTTTAGTGGAAAGGCTGGGTAGATAGAAAAACTCACTTTCCGATAATTTACTTTCGGTTACGGTATGTTCTGTAATTTTACGTGCAATGAAAAGCTTAAGGTTGAACTGGAACTCATCTAAAGATTCACCTTTGGCAACAAAAACCTGCCTTACAAAAGGTTCGGTTTCGGCGGCTATTCTTCCAGGTACAGAACGGTTAATAGGGACATCTCTCCATCCTAACAATTGAAGTCCTTGCTTCTTTATGTTTTCCTCAAAAACCTTAATGCAAAAGTCGCGTTGGTTTTCTTTTTGTGGAAGAAATACATTTCCTACCGCATATTCACCTGCTTTGGGCAGTTCAAAGGTGCAGGTATCCACAAAAAAGTCATGGGGAATGTCTATTAATATTCCTGCACCATCACCAGTTTTACCATCTGCACTTACAGCACCTCTGTGTTCTAATTTATCAAGTATTTCGAGGGCTTTGTGTATTATGTCATTGGACTTTATTCCTTTTAGGCTACAGATGAAACCTGCACCACAGTTATCATGCTCAAATTCCGGTAAGTATAAACCTTGCTTCTTCAATCTCATCATTAACGTATTTCTTCAAAAATATCAAAATCAATGAATAAAATATAAGGTTTCTGTTGAATATCAGATAAATAATCAACGTAAGGTTTGCGGCGTTAAAAAAAATGTAATTTAGGAAAATAAGGAATGTTAAATTATCATTATCTCAAATTGGACAAAGAGAATGGGTTCTTCCCTGCGCAGAAAAGAGTGTTAGACAGTATTTGATTGTATTTGTGGTAGAGATGGTTCTTAAAAAGAAGGGGTGTTGTAAATAAAAAGCTTTTTAAGAAAAAGAACCCCCTCTTTTAGGGAGGGGGTAGTGAGTATTAATCTTTAAGGATGCTCCTTGAGATGACAATTTTCTGTATTTCAGAGGTTCCTTCATAAATTTGAGTGATTTTGGCATCCCTCATCAATCGCTCTACATGGTATTCTTTAACGTATCCATTTCCTCCATGGATTTGTACGGCTTCCACGGCGGTCTCCATAGCAACTTCGGAGGCGTAGAGTTTGGCCATGGCACCGGAAAGTGTGTAATCATTCCCTGCATCTTTGTCACATGCGGCCTGATACACCAAATGACGCGCCGCTTGTATTTTGGTGTGCATATCCGCCAATTTAAAGGCAATGGCCTGATGGTTGGAAATTTCTGTGCCAAAAGCTTTTCGCTGTTTGGAATATTTTAGTGCGAGTTCGTAAGCTCCAGCAGCTATTCCGAGTGCCTGTGCAGCAATACCGATTCTTCCTCCAGCCAAGGTTTTCATGGCAAATTTAAATCCAAACCCATCTTCGCCAATGCGATTTTCCTTGGGTACTTTTACGTCGTTGAACATTAAGGAATGGGTATCACTACCTCTAATTCCCAGTTTGTTTTCTTTGGGCCCAATGTCGAAACCTTTTATGCCTTTTTCAACAATCAAGGCATTTATACCATGGGACCCCTTTTCTCTATCCGTTTGTGCGATAACCAAATAGACCTCTGCTTGATTTCCATTGGTAATCCAGTTTTTGGTTCCATTTAATAAGTAGTGGTCCCCCTTGTCTATGGCTGTTGTTTTTTGAGAGGTAGCATCGCTTCCTGCTTCCGGTTCTGACAAACAGAAAGCGCCAATTATTTCACCTGATGCCAATCGGGTCAGGTATTTTTCTTTTTGTTCTTCTGTTCCGTATGTTTCCAGTCCCCAACAAACCAAAGAATTATTTACAGATACCATTACTGAAGCGGATGCATCAATTTTGGATAATTCCTCCATAGCTATTACATAGGAGAGGGTTCCTAGGCCGCTTCCGCCATATTTTTCGTCAACCATCATCCCCATAAAACCTAGCTCACCCATTTTTTTAACAAGTTCGCTTGGGAATTTTTGAGTTTCGTCGCGCTCGATAACACCAGGCAAAAGTTCGTTTTGGGCAAAATCTTTTGCTGCTTGTTGTATCATTAACTGTTCTTCGGAAAGTGTGAAATCCATAAAACTGAATAATATTTAAAAACTGCCTACAAATATAGCTTTCAAATATTAATATTCTATGGATATGACTAAATAAATGAGAATGATTGAATTTTTAACGATTTTTTTGAAATCAGTTTTTTGCCTTCACATATTTTTATAGTGATAAGATTATGCGGAAAAATTCATTTTGAATATCTTTAGCAATTCAGATAACTACTCAAATAAAATTATTCCTTAATTAAACCAACTTAACATGGAAACCCTTTTAGTTGTCATTTTTGTAATTGGATATTTGGCAATTACCCTAGAACATAATTTAAAAATAGATAAGCTTATTCCAGCTTTGGCCATGATGGCTGTGATGTGGGCCCTGATGTCATTTGGAATCGATGGGTTTAACACTTGGTTCGATTCTGGTGAACATCATTTGTTGGAAAATTTCGGCACTTTTGGCCATGCTGAAAAAATGGAGCTTTTGGAGGAGACTTTGCTACATCACTTGGGAAAGACCTCTGAAATATTGGTGTTCCTCTTAGGCGCAATGACCATTGTGGAAATCATAGATTACTTTGATGGGTTTGCTACCATAAAATCTTTTGTAAAGACCAGAAGTAAAAGGAAAATCCTTTGGATTTTTTCATTTCTGGCCTTTATCCTTTCGGCAATTATAGATAACCTAACCGCAACTATTGTACTTATTTCCATTCTTCAGAAAATTGTGAAGGACAGGGATGTAAGACTTTGGTATGCAGGTTTAATTATTATTGCGGCGAATGCCGGTGGTGCCTGGTCCCCAATTGGTGATGTTACCACTACCATGTTGTGGATCGGTAAAAAAGTAACTACCGCTAACCTAATTGAGCATTTGCTTATACCTTCATTGGTTTGTATGGTCATTCCTTCATTGATTGCATCTTTCCTTCCTGCATTCAAGGGCAAAATTGATGCTGAAGAAGAAGAGCCGCCAAAATCTAAATTTGGAGCAAATATGCTTTACCTAGGTTTGGGCGCTATCATTTTTGTACCAATTTTTAAAACGATAACCCACTTGCCACCTTATGTTGGAATGATGCTTTCCTTGGCGGTGGTTTCAACTTTTGCAGAAATATACAGTAGTTCAAAGTTTTCTATTTCCAATGTGGATCATGAAAGTGATGAAGCTGCGCACCATAGTCCAGTGCATAGTGCACTTACCAAGATAGAACTTCCAAGTATTTTATTCTTCTTGGGTATTTTAATGGCGGTGGCCTCATTGGAGTCCTTGGGCATGCTTTTCAATTTTGCAGAGGGGCTAAAACAAGGAATGCCTTTGATGGGCACGGAAATGGCCGGTACACAGGTTTCTGATTTGGTGATAATATTGTTGGGTGTTGGTTCAGCGGTAATAGACAACGTGCCATTGGTAGCTGCCAGTTTGGGAATGTTCTCTGAGCCTATGAACGATCAGCTGTGGCATTTCATTGCTTATTCCGCAGGAACAGGAGGTAGTATGTTGATTATTGGATCGGCGGCTGGTGTTGTTGCCATGGGTATGGAGAAAATTGATTTCTTCTGGTATCTTAAAAAAATATCGTGGTTGGCCCTTATTGGGTTCATTGGTGGAGCCATTTGTTATATGATCATGCGAAATTTGTTCTAGAAAAATACTTTAGTTCAAAAATCTCCGTTATAATTGCAACTTAAATTGGGGATTTTATATGAATATGTTTCAAGAAGTAACGGAAGGCGTTGAGGCAACTGCCTCTATTTCCGAAGAAAAAACCTTGTCCGTAATAGATCTTATTGTTAACGGAGGAACAGGAAGTATTGTCATTATTATGGTACTTTTTGTTCTTCTTTTTGTTGCCATGTATATTTATTTTGAACGCATTTTTGCCATTAAGGCCGCTTCCAAAATAGATAAGAATTTCATGAACCAGATTCGTGACCACATCATGAACGGTAAATTGGAAGCTGCAAAACTTTTATGTGCCCAAACGGATTCACCCGTAGCTCGATTAACCGAAAAAGGGGTGGCCCGTATTGGAAAACCATTGGATGACATTAATACGGCCATTGAGAATGCAGGTACACTGGAAGTGTACAAACTCGAAAAGAATGTTAGTGTTTTGGCAACCGTTGCGGGGGCTGCACCAATGATTGGTTTCTTAGGAACGGTGATTGGTATGATTTTGGCTTTCCATGAAATGGCAAGCAGCGGAGGACAGGCTGAAATGGGATCTTTGGCCTCTGGTATTTATACTGCTATGACCACAACAGTTGCTGGACTAGTAGTTGGTATTATCGCTTATATCGGTTACAACCACTTGGTTGTGAGAACGGATAAAGTGGTGCACCAAATGGAAGCCAATGCTGTCCAGTTTTTGGATTTATTGAACGAACCTATATAGTCTTTCTATGAAACTGAAGGGAAGAAATAAAGTAAGCCCAGAATTTAGCATGTCATCAATGACGGACATTGTGTTCTTGTTGTTGGTGTTTTTTATGCTGACATCCAATGCACCGAATGCACTGGATTTGCTTTTGCCAAAGGCAAAGGGAAAGTCTACCAATACACAGAATGTTTCAGTTACAATCAACAAGAACCTGGAATATTTTGTGAACAATGAGCAAATCAACAAAGAATACATTGAAATTGAATTAAAAAAGGCACTTGAAGGTCAAGAAAAGCCGACAATCATCCTCAGGGCAGAAGAAAGCGTCGCTATAAAGGAAGCGGTCAACGTTATGGATATTGCCAATAGGAACAGTTATAAGGTTATCTTGGCAGTGCGGCCAAAATAATGTCCTTTTTAGATACAAGACACAAGAAAAAATCCTTTACGCTTACAACACTTTTGTTAAGCGCACTTCTTCTGTTGCTTTTTTATATCGGCCTTACTTATCTGGATCCACCCATTGAAAATGGGATTGCGGTCAATTTTGGCACTATGGATTTTGGTAGTGGCGAAGTACAACCTACGGAGCCAATAAGGTCTGAACCAAGGGAGGTCGAAAGCCAACCCGAACCACCAGAGGTTGCTGAACCTGCTCAACCTGAAGAAACAGTTGTTGAGGAAGCACCTGTTGAAGAGGTTTTGACAAGCAATGATGAGGAGACCATCAAACTGCAACAACAGGAAGAAGCCAAACGTAAAGCGGAAGAAGAGGCAAAAAAAGCCCAAGTTGAAGCCGAGCGTATTGCCCGCGAAAAAAGAGAAGCCGAGGAGCGCAAAAGACAAGAGCAGGAGGCAAAGAAAAAAAGTGTTGATGCCCTTATTGGTGGTATTGGTAAATCCGATGGAACAACCACTGGGAGTGAAGGTGATGATAATCGCGCAGGGGACAAGGGGCAACCAGACGGTGACCCTTATGCCTCGTCTTATTATGGTGCTCCGGGAAGTGGTAGTGGAGGTGGTGGCTATGGACTAAATGGAAGGACTTTGGCAAATAAAGGCAAGGTGCAGCAAGAATGTAATGAAGAAGGTAGGGTTGTGGTAAGGATTACCGTTGATAGGTCAGGTAAAGTAATCAAGGCGGATCCAGGTGTAAAAGGTACCACCAACAACGCTCCGTGCCTGTTGGAGCCAGCTCGTAAAACAGCTCTTCTCCATCAATGGAATTCCGATTCCAATGCTCCTGCTCAGCAAATAGGTTTTGTAGTGGTCAACTTTAAATTGGGGCAGTAGTGACCTACAAAGAAACCTTGGACTGGATGTTCGGTCAACTTCCCATGTACCAGCAGAAAGGTGCAGTGGCAATGAATGCCAAGTTGGACAACATCATTAATTTTTGTAATGTACTCGATAATCCACAGGATAAATTCAAGAGTATCCATGTAGCTGGTACCAACGGAAAAGGTTCAAGTAGCCATATGTTGGCCTCCATTCTTCAAGAAGCTGGTTACAAGGTAGGGCTTTATACCTCTCCTCACTTAAGGGATTTTAGGGAACGGATCAGGATAAATGGAAAAGTCGTTAGTAAGAAATTTGTAACGGATTTTATTGCACAACACAAACCTTTTTTTGATTATAACAAGCTTTCTTTTTTTGAAATGACCGTTGGGATGGCCTTTACGTATTTCGCAGAAGAGAAAGTAGATATTGCTGTGATAGAAGTCGGTTTGGGAGGAAGGTTGGATTCTACCAACATCATTACACCTGAGGTATCTTTGATTACCAATATTGGTATGGATCATACCCAGTTTTTGGGCGATACCCTGGAGAAAATTGCTCTGGAAAAAGCAGGAATTATCAAACCGAAGGTTCCGGTTGTAATCAGTGAGACCCAGCCTGAGACCAAAATGATATTCAATCTTATTGCCCATCAGCTAAAGTCCAATATTGTTTTTGCTGACCAAGAAAAATTCTCTGGATTTAAAACTGATTTATTGGGAGAATATCAGCAAAAAAACATCAAAGGGGTGGTCGCTTGTATTCATCAATTGAAAAACTTTGAGGTTCCAGAACAAGCAGTTTCCCAAGGACTAAATAAAGTTGTGGAAAATACTGGGCTTTTAGGAAGATGGCAAGTGCTGCAAAATCACCCTCTGGTAGTTTGTGATACGGCACATAATAAGGAAGGATTACAATTGGTTTTGCAGCAGATAAAAAAGCAGTCCTATAATCAACTCCATATTGTTCTAGGTTTTGTAAATGATAAAGATGTTAGGTCGGTACTTGCTCTTTTTCCAAAAGATGCCAAGTACTATTTCGTAAGGCCAAGTATTCCGAGAGGTATGGATGCTTTTCAGCTTAATGAACTAGCGCAGGAACAGGCGCTTAAGGGTAAGGTTTTTAAGTCTGTTGAAAAAGGGTTTAAAAACGCTTTGAAGAATGCTGGCGGTAAAGATATGATCTATGTTGGCGGGAGTACTTTTGTTGTGGCCGAGGTAGTTTAATTTTTTTTCATTTTTTGTTTTTTAAATCAAAAACAGTGTTATATTTGCACTCCCATTTAGGAAATTGAATGGGCGCTTAGCTCAGTTGGTTCAGAGCACCTCGTTTACACCGAGGGGGTCGGGGGTTCGAATCCCTCAGCGCCCACAAGATTAAAAAATCCTTCGAATTTTCGAAGGCTTTTTATTTTAAAAGGTTACTGTCTCCCCAATATCTGGCAAAATCAATTTTTTTCCTTTTTTCTCAAAATATTCCACGGCTTTGGGCTTATCCAACTTAATGGGTGGAAAAGTGTCGTAATGACATCCAATTACGGTGTCGCACTGGATAAAGTCACTCGCAATGGTGGCATCTTCGTAACCCATGGTAAAATTGTCACCAATGGGCAGGACAGCAACATTTAATTTGGGGCAAGTCATGGGGATGAGCTCCATGTCCTTGGTCAATGCGGTGTCACCTGCTATGTAAATACTTTCGGAATCATTATATAGCACAAATCCACCGGGATTGCCCCCATTGCTTCCATCCGGCAACATACTAGAGTGGATGGCATTTACATATTTGGCTGTACCAAAGTCAAAGGTATACTTCCCGCCATGGTTCATCCCGTGACCTTGGATACCTTTGTTACCAAACCAAGTTGCAACTTCAAAATTGGAGACCAACAATGCTCCGGGATTGTTTTTGGCAATTGTCTCTACATCAAGAACATGATCTTGGTGTCCATGGGTCACGAAAATGTAGTCGACTTTAAGGCTGTCAATATCTACATCCGAGGCCAAATCGTTGCCCGTTATAAAGGGGTCGAACAATATTTTCTTTCCTTTCATCTCCACCAACAATGAGGCATGACCTAAATAGGTGATTTTCATAGTATGTAATTTTTATTTGATTTTAGAAATAACTAAGTAATTATGACATATTTGCCTTATGTATAAAGTTAGGAAGAACGCTTGTGAATTTCAATCTTAAAAGGAAACGAAAGCAGTAAATAGCTACTAAATTTTTGAATCCTGAAATTTGGAATGCAGAAAAAGGGATTACCTTTGCATTATGATTGCCACAATTTGCAGAAAAGCCCATTTTAATGCAGCCCATAGGTTGCACAATCCCAATTGGAGCAAAGAAAAGAACATTGAGGTGTTCGGTAAATGCAATAGCCCAAGTTTTCACGGACATAATTTTGATCTTGAGGTGAGAATAAAGGGCGAAGTTGATCCTGATACCGGTTTTGTAATGGATCTTGCCGATTTGGGTAAATTGATAAAAGGTGAGGTGGAAGAACGTTTTGACCACAAGAACTTGAACGAAGATTGTCCCGAGTTTGAAAACTTGTTGCCTACGACGGAATATTTCGTAAAAGTGATTTACGATATTTTGAAACCCAAACTAAAAAAAGACCAATTATTGCACATTACCTTGCACGAGACATCAAAGAACTCTGCAGAGTATGGAGATTGGGATTAATTTCCGATATTGCATCCTGTTTTAAAAGGGATATTAGCTCAGTTGGTTTAGAGCGCTGCCTTGACAGGGCAGAGGTCACTGGTTCGAATCCAGTATATCCCACTTTATTTTCTTCCTTCTATATAATATCCAGAACCCTTTCCAGTGCCATCCCACGAGAGCCTTTGATAAGTAATGCCCCTTTTCCTAAAGGCTTTTTATCCAGATGATATTTAAGGTCGTCAAAAGATTTAAACTTATTGAATGATGTTTTGATGCCAAAGAAATTTTCACCCACTAGGTAAACATTGTCAAATTTGAGTTCCTCTGTTAAATCAGCAATGGCCTGGTGCTCCTCGGATGCAGTAGTTCCAAGTTCAAACATATCACCAATAATTATAGTTTTTTTGCTGCTATCCATCGATGCAAAATTTTCTAAAGCAGCTTTCATGCTGGTGGGGTTGGCGTTGTAGGCATCAAGAACAATCTCGAAACCATTTTTGAAAAGTAATTGCGACCTATTGTTTTGTGGAAGATACGACTCAATGGCCGATTGTATATCTTCCAGTGGTACATTAAAGTATTTCCCCATTAAAATTGCTGCACAACAATTGGGGAAATTGTATTTGCCCACCAATTTTGTATGCACTTCCACGCCCTCCACTTCCAATGAAACAAAGGGGTCGGTACCAAGAAATTTAATATTGTAGAATTGATGGTCGTTTGTGCTAAAACCCATCTTTCTGGTGTAACTGGATAATTTCTCCCTTTGGATATCATCATCAGCATTAAGGAATATGTATTTATTATTGGCCATCAAATACTCATACAGCTCACTTTTTCCTTTGATTACTCCTTCCACACCTCCAAAACCTTCCAAGTGGGCCTTGCCAAAATTGGTAATGTAGCCAAAATCAGGCTGGGCTATTTTGCACAGAAATTCGATTTCCTTTTGATGGTTGGCACCCATTTCCACAATGGCGATTTCAGTGCCTTCCTTTATGGATAGCAAGGTCAAAGGGACACCAATATGATTGTTGAGGTTGCCTTGGGTGGCAATGGTCTTGTATTTTTTGGAGATTACCGAATTGATAAGCTCTTTAGTTGTTGTTTTGCCATTACTTCCTGTTAGCGATATCACTTTTGCTTTACAATGGTTTCGATGGTAGGTTGCCAGTTCTTGTAAAGTTTTTAAAACACTCTGGCACAAAATGGTTTTTTCGGAGGTGCTGAACGTTTCCTCATCTATAATCGCAAAGGCGGCTCCCTTATCCAAAGCGTCTTGTGCAAAAGCATTTCCATTAAAGTTTGGGCCTTTTAGGGCAAAAAACAGACAATTCTCACTGATTTTTCGGGTGTCTGTACATATTTTGGGGTACGCTAAGAATAGAGCGTGCAATTCTTCTATTGTCATATATCGAAGATAAAAAAAAGCCCCGACCTTTTGGTCGGGGCTTTTTAAATACTCAATAGGTTATTTTATCTCGCTTTTTTGTGGCGTACTGTCTTTTTAGATCTAGATTTAGATCCAACTCTAGACATGGCACATCTAAAGCCGATGTCATCTGTTGCCATGTATTGTGGCAAGTATCTACGTTGTGCAGGGTCTAACCAGTAAGCACGATCTCTCCATGACCCACCTTTATATACTCGAACTTCGTTGTTGATCAAAGAGGTTCTGTAGTTGGATTCATCATACTGGCGAACAAGTTCACCATCTTCATTGCGTTCCACCTTGTGTTGGGGTGAATCGTACATTTTTTGGTTGTCTTCTTCATCGCTAAAACGGCTGAAGAATCTAGAAGAACCTGGGTCGCCGTCTCTAAACCCTCTGTTGTCACTTTTGTCAAAATTGGTCCTTAGGTAGGTTTCCTGATCAGTAACGGGAACTTCTTTTATTTCTCCAGGCAGGTTGATTGCAACGATTTTGCCATTTGGTAAGGTGTCATAAACAATTTGATCCGTTAGAATTTCAACTTTTCCATCTTCGCCAATTGCCTTTTTCATGAAAACGTTTCCACGATAATAGTTAAAATCACTGATTTCATCATCTACGATGGGACGGTAAACATCGGCCACCCATTCGTTTACGTTTCCGGCCATATCGTAAAGACCAAAATCGTTGGGTTTGTATGATTTGACCTCACCGGTAATGTCGGCACCATCATCGGACCATCCGGCAATACCGCCATAATCACCTTTACCTTGTTTAAAGTTGGCCAATTGGTCTCCTCGTCCTACACGTTGTCCATTACGGGTGTAATCACCTTCCCATGGGTATTTTTTTCTACCTCTATAGTTATTATATTCTCTGGTCCCAACAAGGGCTTGGGCAGCATATTCCCACTCAGTTTCGGTAGGTAGTCTGTAAGCGGGCATTATTATACCGCTACTTCTCTTGGCAAAAGCATTGATGGAATCTCGCTTTTGTTTTCCTTGGAGGGAATCAATTTCACCACCATAAACAGATTCTGGATTGTTAAGGTAAGCTTCGGTGCTGAACGTTCCATCGATTTCGCCGTTCAAAACTTTATATTTGGAATCTTCTGCCAAATAACCTTCTCTCTCCAACATAACTTCGTTTACCCTGTCGGTTCTCCATTCGGCATATTGGGTGGCCTGCACCCAGTTAACTCCTACAACTGGATACTCCGCATATGCAGGGTGTCTAAGGTAGTTGTTTGTCATTGTTTCATTAAAGCCCAATCGGTTTCTCCAAACCAAAGTGTCCGGAAGAGCACCTTTATATATATTGGCGTAATTGGGATTTTCTGGAGGATAAACCTCTTTCAAGTAATCCAAATACTCCAAGTACATTACGTTGGTTACTTCTGTTTCATCCATATAAAAGGACTGTACGTGCTGTTGGGTCGGGGTGTTGTTCCAATCATGCATTATATCGTCCTGGACTTTACCTTTGGTAAAAGTTCCACCCTCTACAAATACTGTTCCTGGAGGAGTTTCTTGCTCCTTAAAGTCCGAATTGTATTGAAATCCCCCTTCTTTGGCATTAATTTTCCAACCAGTGGCTCTGGAGACATTCTTGGATGAGGAAGAGTTTTTACAACTGGAAAAACTTCCCATCACTACGGCGCAAGAAAGTACAACTTTGATTAAGTGTTTTTTCATAATTTGGGCTTGAGTACTTTAAAACTCAGGGTTTATACCCTCAGTAACTTCGACTTGTTTTGATTTTTTAAATCCTTTCGATGGCATTAAAACGGTGTTTTTACCATTATATTTTGTGCACATCAAATTTTATGGCAATGTGATAATTGGCACATGCTACACTTCAGTAACGGAGAAGGTGCCAAATTAGTATGGACACCCTTGTTTTTAACGAATCAGGTGTACTTTAAAACTTCTTTTAGATTTAAATTGGATTTCATTGATTTAAAAAATCCACTTACAATTACAAGAATTTATGGAAATGAACGTTTACATGTAATAATCCAATAAGTTTATTTTGGACCTTGAACTTTACTAAACGCTAAATACTTAGAATGAAAAAGTTACTCGTATTGGTCGTGTTGCTTACCGTAGCCCCATGGATTCGCGCACAGCAAGAAAGGGCGATTACCACAGCTGTTCCATTTTTGACCATAGCTGCAGATGCGAGGGCATCCGGTATGGGCGATATGGGCGTTGCAACATCTTTTGATGCATATTCCCAGCAATGGAACCCGGCCAAATATGCTTTTGCAGACCAAAAATCGGGTGTGGGGGTGAGTTACACTCCATATTTGGAAACTATTGTGAACGATGTTTCCCTATTGAATGCCAATTATTACAATAAGCTTAATGACCGAAGTGCTTTTGCCTTTGGACTTCGTTATTTTGGATTGGGAGAAATAGAGTTGAGACAAACCATTGATCAAGATGCCACTTTGGTAAAGCCAAATGAGTTTGCATTGGATGGGTCTTATTCTCTGAAACTAAGCCAAAGCTTTTCCATGGCAGTGGGAGGAAGGTTTATTAGTTCCAATTTAAGATTCCAAGATGGTACCCAGGATTCACAGGCTGCAAATGCTTTTGCTGTCGATATTGCAGGTTTTTTTAGATCTCGTGAAATTGCTTACAGTAATTATGATGGTCGTTGGAGATTTGGTTTCAATATTTCGAACATAGGAGGTTCACTTCAGTATGATGAAGGGGGGCAGGAAAACTTTTTGCCCACTAACCTTAAATTTGGGGGAGGTTTTGATTTTATTTTTGACCAAGACAATGTTTTGGCCATAAACACCGAATTTAATAAGCTATTGGTGCCTACTCCGAGAGATTTCAACGGGGATGGTGACATTACGGTTGAAGATAATGATGAATACCAAAATATTAGTTTCTTCAATGGAATATTCGAGTCTTTCGGTGATGCACCCGATGGGTTTGGCGAAGAGTTAAAAGAAGTTACGTGGGCTCTAGGGGCCGAATATAGGTTTAGGGAAGCTTTTATGTTGCGAAGCGGATATTTTAACGAAAGTGAAGAAAAAGGCTCCAGAAAATTCTTTACACTGGGAGCAGGTTTCAAATTTAAATCAGCACAAATAGATCTTTCTTATCTATTTTCAACGTCACAGGTAAGGAACCCGTTGGAGAACACATTGCGATTTTCGCTCTCCTTTGATTTTGGGGAAGAGTTCTACAACGATTAATCCAATAAAAATATAGTTGGAGCAACCTGTCCCTTAGACAGGTTTTCTTATTTTTGAGATACACCATTAAGTTTGCATGGAAAAAAGGAAAATTGGTTTTGAACTGTTCATTTTCGACGATGAAACAGAGTTGTCACAAAACGACCAAAAATTGTTACGGGATGCGGCGGCGGCCAGAGAAAATGCGTATGCACCTTATTCAAAGTTTAAAGTGGGCGCGGCAGTCCTGTTGGAAAACGGGGAGGTGGTAATAGGCAACAATCAGGAAAATGCATCCTATCCTTCAGGGCTCTGTGCCGAGCGCGTAGCGATTTTCCATGCAGGAGCTGAATACCCTGGTGTTACCATAAAATCCGTCGCTATCAGTGCTTCGTCTTCTAAACACGAAGTGGAGGAGCCAGCAGCTCCGTGTGGTAATTGCAGGCAAACTATAATGGAGTATGAGCAAAAGCAGAATTCTCCAATATCCTTGTTGCTTAGGTCCGAGAAAGGACCAATTTACAAATGTAGTTCCGTAGCGGACATTTTACCTTTGGCATTTAATAGTTCATTTTTAGGCGATTCTTAATTCAAATCTTTTTCCAAAACAGATATATATGTATTTTTGCCTTTCCCTACCACAGGGGGAAATTCATTTAATACAACTGTAGATGAAAAAAATTACCAAAGAAGTTTACCTTAAATGGTACGAGGACATGTTTTTCTGGCGAAAATTCGAGGATAAACTTGCCGCCGTATATATTCAGCAAAAAGTTAGAGGCTTTCTACACCTATATAATGGTCAGGAAGCAGTTCTGGCAGGTGCGTTGCATGCAATGGATCTAGATAAGGATCGTATGATCACTGCTTATCGAAACCATGTTCAGCCAATCGGTATGGGTGTGGACCCAAAAAGAGTAATGGCGGAACTTTACGGAAAGGTAACCGGTACCTCAAAAGGTAATGGTGGTTCCATGCATATTTTCTCCAAAGAACACCGTTTTTATGGTGGACACGGAATTGTCGGTGGACAAATTCCTTTAGGTGCTGGATTGGCCTTTGGCGATAAGTATTTCAAAAGAGACTCCGTAACCTTGTGTTATATGGGAGATGGTGCTGTGCGACAAGGTTCGCTTCATGAAGCTTTTAACTTGGCCATGTTGTGGCAGTTGCCCGTGGTTTTTATTTGTGAAAACAACGGTTATGCCATGGGAACATCAGTAGCCCGTACATCACACTCCACCGATATTTGGAAATTGGGTTTAGGCTATGAAATGCCATGTGGCCCCGTGGATGGGATGGACCCTGCCATTGTTGCCAAGGAAATGGATAAAGCCATTGAGCGCGCTAGAACAGGTGGAGGACCTACTTTCTTGGAGATGAAGACGTACCGATATCGTGGACACTCCATGTCAGATGCACAGCATTACAGAACAAAAGATGAAGTAGAAGAGTATAAAAAGATAGATCCTATCACTCAGGTGAAAGATATTATCCTAGAGAAAGGATATGCATCCGAAGACGACCTAAAACAAATTGATAAAAGAGTGAAAGACTTGGTGAAAGAATGCGAGAAATTTGCTGAGGAATCGGATTTTCCACCAAAAGAACAATTGTACGATACCGTTTACGAGCAAGAAGACTATCCATTTTTACAACATAAATTATAATTAGATGGCAGAAGTAATCAACATGCCTAGATTGAGTGATACCATGGAAGAAGGAACCGTGGCAAAATGGCTCAAAAACGTAGGGGACAAAGTCGAAGAGGGAGATATATTGGCCGAAATCGAAACGGACAAGGCCACCATGGAATTTGAATCCTTTCATGAAGGAACTCTGCTCCATATTGGAATAGAGGAAGGTGATGGGGCCCCGGTTGATTCACTTTTGGCCATAATCGGTGAAGAAGGAGAGGATATTTCCGCCCTATTGAATGGAGCTGGAGGTTCATCCGATTCAACGAAAGAGGATAATCCTGCAGAGTCAGAAGCAGAAGAAAGTGCAGCTCCGGTAAGTGCACCGGCAGATATTCCAGAAGGGGTAGAGATTGTGACCATGCCTCGATTAAGTGATACGATGGAAGAAGGAACCGTGGCCAGCTGGTTAAAAAGTGTCGGTGACGAAGTCGAAGAAGGGGATATCTTGGCAGAGATTGAGACCGATAAAGCCACAATGGAATTTGAATCTTTCTATTCCGGAACATTATTGCACATTGGTATTCAAGAGGGCGAAGGAGCTCCAGTTGATTCCCTATTGGCTATTATTGGCCCAGAAGGAACCGATGTTGATGCCATTTTAAAAGCACAAGCCTCTGGAGGTGCTGCAAAGAGTGCTCCCAAGAAGGAAGCCTCCAAAGATGAAGCTCCAAAAGCAGTAGAAGATTCCTCTAAACAAGAAGCAGCAGAACCAGCTATGCAAGATGGACAACGCATATTTGTTTCGCCGTTGGCCAAAAAGATTGCTGAAGAAAAAGGCATCAACCTTGCAGATGTAAAAGGAACAGGTGACAATGGAAGAATTGTCAAAAAAGATATCGAGAACTTTAAACCGTCCCAGGCAGCTCCAGCCGCTGAAAAATCAGCCGAGGCAGCTCCAGCCGCAGTTGCACCGGTAAGCTTGCCAGTAGGTGAGGAAAGTATTGAAGAGGTTAAAAATTCCACCATGCGCAAAGTAATTGCCAAGCGTTTGGGAGAGTCCAAATTCTCTGCTCCGCACTACTATCTGACCATTGAGGTGGATATGGACAATGCAAAGGCGTCTCGTTCACAGATAAATAATTTACCTGACACCAAAGTGTCTTTCAACGACATGGTATTGAAAGCTTGTGCGATGGCGCTTAAAAAGCATCCACAGGTAAACACCTCTTGGAATGGAGATACCACAGTTTACAAGCACCATGTGCATATGGGTGTGGCTGTTGCTGTTGATGAAGGTCTTGTCGTTCCGGTAATCAAGTTCGCAGATCAGTTAAGTTTGACTCAACTAGGTACTGCGGTCAAAGATTTGGCAGGAAGAGCAAGAAATAAGAAAATCAAGCCAGATGAAATGGAAGGGAGTACTTTTACCGTATCCAATTTAGGGATGTTCGGTATATTGGAATTCACCTCCATCATCAATCAGCCCAATTCAGCAATTTTATCTGTAGGTGCTATTGTTGAAAAGCCAGTAGTTAAAAATGGTGAAATTGTACCAGGAAGTACCATGAAGATTACATTGGCCTGCGACCACAGAACAGTTGATGGTGCCACAGGGGCGCAGTTTCTTCAAACATTAAGGGCATACTTGGAAAACCCAGTGACCATGTTGGCTTAAACTGTCAATTCGAGCGCAGTCGAGAATACACAAATCAAAAAGCATCCTTTTAAGGATGCTTTTTTTATCTTTAAAGAATTCAAAAAGCAATGATTATGAAGACACTAATCTATGTCTTGGCAGCTCTTCTTATGGTGAACTGTGGTTCTGCACAAGTTTCGGAAACTACGGTAATCGAATCGCCCGCTTTACCGGATTCTGGGGATATGTTTACCAATTCGGAAAGAATAGGCGAGATGATGAATTATTTGGCCTCAAATGACCTTAAAGGAAGAGACTCCGGGAGTGAGGGCATAGAAATGGCAGCAAAATATATTGAGAATTATTTCAGATCCTACAGACTTCAACCCTATTTTGAAACCTATCGGGATACCTTGTCAAATTTCAAGAAGCCTTCGTATAACATAGTCGGTATAATTGAAGGAAATGATCCTGAATTAAAAGATGAGTTCATTTTAATAGGGGCACACTATGATCATATTGGTACCATTAAACCGGAAAATGGTGACTTTATAGCCAATGGGGCAAACGATAATGCTTCGGGAACTTCTACGGTTTTGGAATTGGCCCGTTACTTTGGAACCCAAAAGACTAACAAGCGCAGTTTAATATTTGCTTTGTTCAGCGCAGAAGAAAAAGGTTTGTTGGGGTCTAAACATTTGGCCAAAAAATTAAAGGAGGAGGGTTTGAACCTGTACACCATGCTCAATTTTGAAATGACAGGCGTTCCCTTAAAGGGAAAGGATTATTTTATGTACATCACCGGATATGATATGTCGAATTTGGCAGAAGTCAGCAATAAATATGCAAAAGAGAATTTGGTAGGCTTTTTACCAACGGCAAAAGAGTTTAATCTTTACCAGCGCTCGGACAACTATCCGTTCCATGGTGAGTTTGGAGTACCCTCCCACACCTTTTGCACTTTTGATTTCACTAATTTTAATCATTACCACAAAGTGGGGGACGAACCCGACCTGATGGATTTTGGCCATATGGCCACTTTAGTGAATAAGACCATTCCTGTAATTGAGGGTATTGCCAATGCTCCTTCTCAAGAAATCAAGTTAAGCGAGTAAAAGGGCATTACAAATCCCTTTTAAAGTTAGAAGGAATAAAGATTTCTGCTTGCGCGGAAATGACAAATAATTCGATTTATTATG
>NHBR02000055.1 GCA_002167435.2 Allomuricauda sp. TMED12 | reverse complement strand
TGGAATTTCGAGGTTGAATGCTATATTTTATCTCTATTAATTCTTAAAAATGGCCTTTTACCCTTTTACCATTGATCTTTAGCCCGATAATTACCCTAAAATCATCCCCGCGATGGTAGCGGACAACAAGGAAGCTAACGATCCACCCAAAACGGCCTTCATTCCAAAAGAGGAAAGTACCTTGCGCTGACCAGGAGCCAAAGAACCGATACCTCCAATTTGAATGCCGATAGAAGCAAAGTTGGCAAAACCACAGAGCATATAGGTGGCCATAATCACGGATTTGTTGTAAGTAAAATGTACACCACTGGCCACATTTTTAAGATCTGCCAATTGGATGTACCCGATAAACTCACTTGCAGCCAATTTTATACCCAGTAGCTGTCCCATAAGCATAATGTCCTCGTTGGCGACACCAATTAACCACATGAGCGGTGCAAAAACGGTTCCTAGAATGGCTTCGAGAGAGAAATTTTCATAGGGAGAATTGGCGGCAATCCAGCTATTAAAAGTGGTTACATCGCCTATCCAGCCCAAAATCCCGTTCATCATGGCAATAAAAGCCACAAAAACCAAAAGCATGGCCCCGACATTTAAGGCGAGTTTTAACCCTTCGGTGGTTCCATTGGCAATAGCATCCAAGATGTTGGCGCCTATTTTTTCGGAAGAAACTTCTACCTCGGTGTTTACTTTTTCGGTCTGTGGATATAATATTTTTGAAATAACAATGGCACCGGGTGCTGCCATTACGGATGCTGCCAAAAGGTGTTTGGCGAATATAAGTCGTAACTCGGGGTCATCTCCTCCTAAAAATCCAATATATGCAGCCAATACAGCTCCGGCCACGGTGGCCATTCCGCCGATCATTACCAATAGGATTTCGGATTTGTTCATTTTTTCCAAGTAGGCCTTGATTAACAATGGAGCCTCGGTCTGCCCCAAAAAGATATTGCCCGCTACGGAAAGGCTTTCTGCCCCAGAAATACCCAATGTTTTGGAAAGCAACCAAGCCATCCATCTTACCACAACCTGGATAACGCCCAAGTAGTAGAGAACGGAGGTCAAGGCACTGAAAAATATAATCGTAGGTAATACCTGAAAAGCGAATATATAGCCAAAGGTATCCATATCCACTACTAGTCCTTCAAAGAGAAATTGGCTACCTGCACGGGTAAAGTCCAGGATGCTGACAAAAATGCCTCCTACCTGCTCAAAGATGTATTGAACGAAGGGAATTTTTAATACACCGATGGCTATCAATACTTGCAATGATAAACCAATGCCTACCGTTTTCCAATTAATGGCTTTTCTGTTGGAACTGAACAAAAATGAAATTAGAATGAGCACTGCCATACCCAATGCACCCCTCAACAAAGTTGATATGGAAAATCCTTGGTTGGGGATTATTTCTGCCACTTCCTCTTGGGGAATACTCTCTGTAATAGTTGAGCCAATGGCTACATTAAGTGAATCTGCGGGTAACGAACTTTGGCCGAAAGCGACCGAACAAACTAGTAAAAGTAAGAGTAAACTTTGGGTCTTTTTCGCCATGTAAGTTTTTTATTTGCGCTTGGAAATTTCATCCCTCAATTTGGCAGCCTTTTCGTAGTCTTCGCTGGCTACTGCCTTATCCAACTCTTTGTGGAGTTCTTGTAGGGACATTTCTCGATAACCGTGGGTGTCGGAACCGGATTCTATCTCCACCGCTTCGCCTTCTTGAAGGATTTCATCAACCATGATGCTGTCATCGTCATCTTCACTCTTCTCTTTGGAAGAAAATTTCAAGAAGATTCCTGCTTTGTCCAAAATAGTCTTGTAAGTAAAAATAGGGGCATTAAACCTAAGAGCAAGTGCAATTGCGTCGCTGGTTCTGGCATCAATGATTTCTTCCTCTTCCCCTCGTTCACAAATAAGACTGGAGTAAAACACCCCGTCCACTAATTTATGGATAATCACCTGTTTGACCACAATCTTAAACCTGTCCGCAAAGTTTTTGAACAGATCATGGGTCAAGGGCCTGGGCGGTTTTATCTCTTTCTCCAAAGCAATGGCAATGGACTGTGCCTCGAATGCGCCTATAACAATGGGAAGCTTTCTATCTCCCTCCTCCTCATTTAAAATAAGGGCATACGCGCCATTTTGTGTTTGGCTGTATGATATTCCCTTTATTTTTAATCTTACTAAACTCATATATCTACTCCTAAAACAAAAGGCCGTTCAAATAAGTGGCTTTACCAGTTATCTGAACAGCCCCTTGCAATGGGCAAATTAACAAAATTTAAGCGTTTTGGGCTTTAAATTCTTTTAATTTTTCGATGAGTTCGGGCACTACCTCAAAGGCATCCCCAACTATTCCATAATCTGCCGCCTTAAAGAAAGGAGCTTCAGGATCATTATTGATGACCACTTTTACTTTGGATGAACTTACTCCTGCCAAATGCTGGATAGCTCCGGAGATACCAATGGCAATGTATAGATTACTTGCTACTGGCTTTCCTGTTTGCCCGACGTGTTCGCTATGTGGGCGCCATCCCATATCGGATACCGGCTTGGAACATGCGGTGGCAGCTCCCAAGACATCGGCCAATTCTTCGACCATGCCCCAGTTTTCGGGTCCTTTAAGTCCTCTGCCGCCTGATACAACTATATCTGCATCTGCGATGGTTACTTTTCCGGTTACCCTGTCCACTTCTGCGGATTTAACGCTAAAGACATTATCGTTCAATGATGGATTAAAGTCCTCAACAGAAGCGGAAACATTGTTTTCCATAACTCCGAAGGCATTATTGGATACGCCAATAATCTTGATTTCAGATGAAATTTCGGTAAATGCGAAACCTTTATTACTGAAAGCGGTTCGCTTCACTACAAAGGGTGAAGTGCTTTCTGGGGCTTCTACTACATTGGGTACATATCCAGCAGTCAATTTTGCTGTAAGGATAGGGGCCAAAAACTTGGTGTCCGCACTGGAACTTAAGATGATCACTTTGGCACCTTCTGCTTTTGCGGCCTGTGCCAAGGTATCGGCATAGGCTTTGGCATTGAACGTAGCCAATGATTCATCGGAAACCTTCAAGACCTTGGAGACACCATAATTGCCCAATGAGGCATCGTCTGATGCATTAAAAGCGACTGCGGTTACTGTTGTGCCCAATTCTTGAGCCACTTTATGTGCGTAAGAGGCTACTTCGAAGGCATTTTTTTTGAATTTTCCCTTAAGGGACTCTGTATATACTAATACTGACATAATTTCTTAATCTTGTTTAGATAACTTTAGCTTCGTTGTGAAGTAGCTCGACCAATTCACCTACGTTTCCGGCATCGACCAATTTAACGGGTCCTTTGGCGGCAGGTTTTTCAAATTTTTGGTCATGAGTAAGTGGTGTGGCATCAACAGGTTCTACCACGTTCAAGGCTTTTTTTCGGGCCATCATAATACCTCTCATGTTGGGAATGCGAAGGTCACTTTCTTCAACCAATCCTTTTTGACCTCCAATGATTAAGGGAAGCGAAGTGGTTATTTTTTCCTTACCTCCATCAATTTCGCGAATAGCGGTCGCATTCGACCCATCGATTTCCAATCCTATACAGGTGTTTACAAAGTTCATGTCCAATAAAGTAGCGAGTATTCCAGGAACCATGCCACCATTGTAATCGATGGATTCCCGTCCGGCAATTACAAGATCATAATCACCATTTTTTACCACTTCTGCCAGCTGTTGGGCCACAAAAAAACCATCTTTGGGTTCTGCGTTCACTCGAATGGCCTCATCGGCACCAATGGCCAACGCTTTTCTAATGGTCGGCTCGGTCTGTTGACCTCCAACAGTGACCACATGTACGGTTGCTCCTTGCTTTTCCTTGAACCACATGGCACGGGTTAATCCAAATTCATCGTTTGGATTAATAACAAATTGAACCCCGTTTGTGTCAAACTTGGTATCGCCTTCCGTAAAATTGATTTTGGAAGTAGTATCCGGTACGTTGCTTATGCAAACTAAAATCTTCATATATACTTAAGGTTTGTGTGCCCAAATATAGTTATAAAATCCGAAATTTATTATGCATGCATAATAAATTTTGTTCTTTTTTTGGATTTTCCTCAAGCTCTTTTCGGGTAGTTTTTGCTATTTTTGCTTGCGTTTTTAAGCAGACTATAAATATTTAGTACGATTTAATGAAAACATTACAGTTTAGGGAGGCAATAGCCGAGGCTATGTCCGAAGAAATGCGAAGAGATGATACCATTTATTTGATGGGCGAGGAGGTAGCCGAGTACAACGGTGCTTATAAGGCTTCCAAGGGCATGTTGGATGAATTCGGGTCAGAGCGGGTGATTGATACTCCCATTTCGGAGCTCGGTTTCTCAGGAATAGGTGTTGGTTCAGCAATGAACGGCAACAGACCTATCATAGAATTTATGACATTCAATTTTTCCTTGGTAGGAATTGACCAAATTATAAATAATGCTGCCAAAATCCGTCAGATGTCTGGCGGGCAGTTTAATTGTCCAATCGTATTTAGGGGGCCTACGGCTTCTGCTGGGCAATTGGCGGCAACGCACTCTCAAGCTTTTGAAAGCTGGTTTGCCAATACTCCTGGGTTAAAAGTTGTGGTTCCTTCGAATCCTGCTGATGCCAAAGGATTGTTGAAATCGGCCATCCGCGACGATGATCCAGTAATCTTTATGGAATCCGAGCAGATGTATGGTGACAAAGGAGAGGTTCCTGAAGGGGAATACACCATTCCATTGGGTGTTGCCGATATTAAAAGAGAAGGTACCGATGTTACCATTGTTTCTTTTGGTAAAATTATCAAAGAAGCCTATAAAGCTGCAGATGAGTTGGAGAAGGATGGTATAAGTTGTGAAATTATTGATTTAAGAACCGTGCGGCCAATGGACCATGATACGATTCTCAACTCTGTGAAGAAAACCAACAGAATGGTGATTTTAGAAGAGGCTTGGCCTTTTGGAAATGTCGCTACCGAAATTATCTATCACGTTCAGGACAAAGCATTTGATTATTTGGATGCACCCATTGTTAAACTGAACACGGCAGATACCCCAGCACCATATTCTCCAGTACTTTTAGCAGAGTGGTTGCCAAACCATGAAGACGTTATTAAGGCTGTTAAGAAAGTGTTATATAAGTTATAAAATCATATTTGTACGGTATATTAGCCCTGTCAACGTTGTTGATGGGGCTTTTTTTAGGGAATATTTTTTGATTAGAAATTACTTTAAACCAAATTTGACCTAAGTTTAGTGGGTTAAAACTATTGAGTTTTGCCCTTTGTCCCTTATATCTGCCTATGAAAAGATTCTTTTCCGTTTTTTTTCTACTCTTTATTGCTAGTGTTACTGCACAAACCAAAATCGAAGGTGTGGTTACCGATGATACCGGTATGCCCATTGCCTTTGCCAATATTATTTTCGTCGATTCTTCCGAAGGAACTATCACCAATGATAATGGACACTTTTATCTGGAGTCCGATGAAACTTATAAAACCATTCAGGTATCTTTCATAGGGTATGAAACCAAAGAGATTCCATTAAATCAGAAAGTGAACTACGGTATGGAAATCGTGTTGATGGAATCCGCCGAGCAGCTTCAAGAGGTGGTCATTTATACAGGAAAACAATCCAAAAAGAATAATCCTGCCATAGACATTTTAAGGAAGATATGGTCCAAAAAACGAGAGAACGGGGTTCGTAAGTTCAAGCAGTACCAGTACGATAAGTATGAAAAAATAGAATTCGACCTCAATACCATCGATAGTGCCCTGATCAAAAGCAAACTGTTCAAAGGGCTAGAGTTTATGTTCGAAGACTTGGATACGTCACGGATAACAGGAAAAACATACTTGCCCATGTTTCTTAACGAAACATTTTCCAAGGTATATGGCGATAATGTTTTGGATAAGGAAAAAGAAGATGTCCTTGGCAATAAAAATTCTGGATTTAGTGGTAACCAGTCCATAACCGCTTTCGTGGAAGACCTCTATTCCGATTACGATATTTACGATAATTACCTCAAATTTTTTGATAAAAGCTTCACCAGTCCACTTTCTAAAACTGGGGTTGATGTCTACAACTATGTATTGTCCGACAGTACTTTTATAGACAATAAGTGGTGCTACAATATTATATATTATCCTAGACGGAAGAATGAGCTCACTTTTAAAGGTGATTTTTGGGTAAACGACACCACTTTTGCCATTAAGAAGATTAACCTACAGGTCACCAAGAGTGCCAATATCAACTGGGTAAAGGAAATTTATATTGAACAGGATTTTGATGTGGTGAGCGATTCCGTATTTCTGTTGAAACGGGATTATATGTTGAGTGATTTCAGTTTTTCCAAAAAAGAAAAGTCACGCGGAGTGTATGGCAAGCGGACCACGGTTTTTGATAATTATAATTTTGACAATCGCCGCTCTGAAGAATTTTATAAAGCCGTTGCCGACCCTTATGATCCAAGAGTGTTCTCTCAAGATAGTGTTTTCTGGAAAAATGCCAGACTGGAAAGTTTGAACGAGGATGAATCGGGAATCTTTGAATTGCTCGATACCTTAAAAACAGTTCCCAAGTTCCGAACCTATTACGATATTGTAAGTATTCTTGGGTCAGGCTATGTGGAAATTGATAAGTGGAACGTTGATATTGGAGATATCTACAGCACTTTTGGATATAATGACGCAGAAGGCATTCGCTTGCGAGCTGGGGCGCGGACCTATTTTGGACAGAACGATATGTGGCGTTTGGAAGGTTATATGGCCTACGGGTTCAATGATAAAAAGTTTAAACACGGCTTTTCCGGTAAGTTTTTGCTCGACCGTAAAAATAGGCTCATAGTATCGGGTGGGAATCGCAGGGATATTGAACAGCTGGGACTTAGTTTAACCAGTACCAATGATGTCATGGGAAGGAGTATAGCTTCTTCCTCCTTGGTAACCGTTGGCTCAAACAATCGATTGACCAACATAAACCTTTCTACCTTAAATGTGGAAATGGAACCTGTGAAGAATTTTAGGATCAATGTAGGGGGCTCATTCCGGACATTGAGCTCAGCCTTACCAGATGCATTTAGCCTGGATTATGTCGATCCAGATTCGCCAACAGGTGTTGCATCAGAAGTAAAGCAGTTCGACCTCAATACTACATTGATATATACACCTGGTAAACGTACGATTGGGTATGGTGTGGAACGTTCTAATATTAATGATGATTATAGTACACTTGTTCTTAAATACACCAAAGGTGTAGATGGATTTTTGGAAAGTGATTTTGATTATGAGAAAATACAATTCTCCTATCGGCAACCATGGCAATTGGGAGGTTTTGGTAGGTTGACCAGTAGTGTGGAATTGGGAAAAACCTTTGGAGCCGTGCCATTGGGGTTGTTGAGCGTTGTCCCGGGTAACCAGACTTTGTTCTCGTTATATAATGCATTTCCCAATTTGGATTTCTACGAGTTTGTAACGGATACTTACGCCACAGTACATTTGGAACATAACTTCAATGGCCGTTTGTTTTCTCGTATTCCATTTTTGCGTAAACTCAATTTAAGGGAAATTGTAGGCGTAAGAGGTGCTTGGGGGCAATTGTCGGAAGAAAATGTTGCACTGAGCTCCCCAACCAATATTCCGTTGATAGCTCCAGAAGATCAAATATATTGGGAATACTCCTTAGGTGTGGGCAACATATTTAAAATACTTCGGATAGACTTTAACTTTCGAGGAAATTATCTTCAAAATCCAGATGCACGAGCATTTGGGATAACAGGAACCTTCGGATTTAATTTTTAATTAATACGAAACAGCCAAATTATGGGGGCTATTCCAGTTATACTGGTTATTTTTGCAGTATAAATATATCACTGACATGTCTAAAAAACCACGTATTACCTTTGATGTACTGGTAGAAATTCCCAAAGGTAGCAGAAACAAGTACGAATACGATTTTACCCTTAACAAAATTCGATTTGACCGGACCCTATTTTCCTCGATGATGTATCCAGGAGATTATGGGTTTATTCCAGAAACCTTGGCATTGGATGGTGACCCTTTGGATGTATTGGTTCTTTGTACCGAGCCGACCTATCCAATGGTGGTAGTAGAGGTAAAACCAGTCGGTGTGTTCCATATGACCGACGAGAAAGGTCCAGATGAAAAAATTATCTGTGTACCGGTTTCTGATCCAATTTGGAGCAAAAGAGACGATATCAGCGAATTGAACCCACATAGGTTAAAGGAAATCGAACACTTTTTTCAAGTATATAAAGATTTGGAAGAGAAGAAAGTAGATACCGGTGGTTGGGGAGATGTAAATGAAGCGGTTAAAATTTATAATGAGTGTGTAAAGCGCTATGAAAACAGTGACCACAAAAAGAAACGCACTTACACTATATAAATTACATAATAATAACTTTAAAAAAATGCGCTTTTAATAATTAAAGGCGCATTTTTTTTATTACTTCCTATTTTACTATTTTAGCTGGCATTAAAAAATTCTAAACAATCTAATCTATGGATTTAATCGTAAAATTTTTGCCCGTATTTGGTGTCGTGGCCCTTCTTTATGTATTCATCAAGAATGTATGGATTTCAAAACAAGAGGTCGGGAACGATAAAATGGCAAGAATTGCCAAGAACATTGCCGATGGGGCAATGTCATTTTTAAAGGCTGAATATAAAATACTGAGCATCTTTGTAATCTGTGTTGCCATTTTGCTCTTCTTTAAAGGAAGCAACGAAACTGGTTCCAATGGTATGGTGGCCGTTTCTTTTATTGTCGGAGCTATTTGTTCCGCTTTGGCTGGATTTATTGGAATGAAGGTAGCTACCAAAGCCAATGTAAGAACAACCAATGCAGCTAGGACTTCACTTGGAAAAGCCCTCGAGGTTGCATTTGCAGGTGGGGCTGTAATGGGACTTGGAGTTGTTGGTCTCGGTGTTTTGGGACTGAGCGGACTCTTCATGATTTACAGCGGTCAAGGCTGGGAACTTGCCGAAGTATTAAATGTGCTTTCTGGTTTCTCTCTTGGAGCTTCTTCTATTGCACTTTTTGCCCGTGTGGGCGGTGGTATTTATACTAAAGCTGCCGATGTTGGCGCTGATTTAGTAGGTAAAGTGGAAGCTGGTATTCCAGAAGACCACCCCTTGAACCCCGCAACAATAGCGGACAATGTGGGTGACAACGTAGGTGACGTTGCCGGTATGGGCGCCGACCTTTTTGAATCATATGTTGGTTCAATAATTGGTACCATGGTATTAGGTGCCGTTTTTGCAGGTATACCAGAATTTCAAAATGCTTTTGATGGCCTTGGCGCAGTTTATTTGCCTTTGGCTTTGGCCGCAGTTGGTATTATTATGTCGATCATCGGAACATTTTTTGTACGAGTAAAGGATGGTGGAAACCCACAAACGGCATTGAACATTGGCGAATTTGGATCGGCAGGTTTAATGTTGATAGCTTCATATTTTATCATTACTGCAATGTTGCCAGAATCTTGGGTAGAGGGCGGTAAGGAATATTCAGCTATTGGCGTATTTTGGGCAACTATAGCCGGTTTGGTGGCTGGTTTGTTGGTTGGAAAAGTAACTGAATATTATACAGGAACCGGAACAAAACCGGTGAATTCCATTGTTCGTCAATCCGAAACAGGTTCTGCAACAAATATCATTGCAGGTCTTGGAGTTGGAATGATGTCCACAGCAATTCCAATTATATTGATTGCTGCTGCTATTTTGGTATCTCACCATTTTGCTGGATTATACGGAATCGCGATTGCTGCTGTTGGAATGTTGGCCAACACGGGTATTCAACTTGCGGTTGATGCTTACGGTCCTATTTCCGATAATGCAGGAGGTATTGCCGAAATGGCAGAGCTTCCGGGAGAAGTTCGGGAAAGAACAGATAAATTGGATGCTGTGGGAAATACTACTGCTGCTATAGGTAAGGGATTTGCAATTGCTTCTGCAGCGTTGACCGCATTGGCTCTTTTTGCTGCTTTTATGAAAACAGCAGGTGTTAAATCCATTGATGTTTCCCAGCCTGATATTATGGCGGGACTCTTGGTGGGAGGTATGCTTCCTTTTGTATTCTCTGCCCTTTCCATGAATGCTGTAGGTAGAGCTGCCATGTCCATGATTGAAGAAGTGCGTCGTCAGTTTAAGGATATTCCTGAATTGAAAGCTGCTTTGGCCGTTATGCGCAAGTATGATTCGGACCTCTCTAAAGCCAGTAAAGAGGATTTGGAGATTTTTGAAGCGGCTGATGGTAAGGCAGAATATCAAAAATGTGTGGAGATTTCTACACAAGCGTCCATCAAAGAAATGGTATTGCCAGGATTGTTGGCCATTGCTGTTCCTGTTGCCGTTGGTTTTATCGGCGGAGCTGAAATGTTAGGTGGACTTTTGGCGGGCGTAACTACCGCTGGGGTACTTATGGCTATTTTCCAATCCAATGCTGGTGGAGCATGGGACAATGCCAAAAAAACCATTGAAAGCGAAGGACGAAAGGGTACTGATGCCCATAAAGCAGCTGTGGTGGGTGATACTGTAGGTGATCCTTTTAAGGATACTTCAGGACCCTCTTTGAATATTTTGCTTAAATTGATGTCTGTAGTTGCTTTGGTGATTGCACCTAGTTTGGTAAGTCTTGCTCCTGCGGATGAAGTGGGCATGCTAAAAGAAGATGGTACCATGATTTCCATTACCGAGGAAGGGATGAAAGAAACCAAGGCCGTTGAAAAACAAATTAGGGTAGAAGTGAGCAACACTGAGGATGGTGCTTACAAAGCCATTGTTACTTCCAGTACCAACATTAACGCAGAAGTAGTAGAGGAAACAGAAGAGTTTACAGCTGATACTAAAGAAGAACTTGAGAAAAAAATACAAGAATATAAGAGTGCTGAGGCAAAGAATTAGCTCTCGCTTTAAGGTAAAGCTGGAAAAACCACGCCATTGGCGTGGTTTTTTTATGCGGTCATATCGAGCGCAGTCGAGATGTATTAGTTTAATTTAAATGTAATCGGAAGGGAATATGAAACCTTTACGGGGACTCCTCTTTGTTGTCCTGGTTTCATTGTTGGTAATTTTGAAATAATGCGAGCTGCTTCTTCTTCTAGGGATTTATGTGGTCCACGAAGCCTTACATTGTCAATACTTCCGTCTTTTTCAATTGTAAACATAATACTAACACGGCCTTGTAGCCCCATTTCTTTTGCAGGATCAGGATATCGGAAATTCTTTCTTATATGTTTTTGAACCATTGCTTGAAAACAATCTCTTTTGTCTTCTTCAGTTTTTTCATTTTCGCAGCCAGGAAAAACAGGTGCATTCTCTACTAATACAATAGGAATCTCTTCCGTAATTTCCTCCTCTGCAACGGCCACATCCTCAATATCCGCTACTTTGCTGTCTTGGTTAACATCATTGGGCTCAATAAAGGTTTCCGTAATATCCTCATCGTTCTCTGCGATTTCAATTTTGGGAGGTGCTTGAATTTTAGGTTTGGGAGGGTCTGGTATTTTGATTTTGAGAATGGTAGCGTCCTCAATGAGTTCTTCATCAACTCTTTGACTAACATCCCAAGAATCAGCTTTGTAATAAGTTTTCCATTCCAAGGCCAAATATGCCATAAGGAGTACCAAGGTCATACCTACAAAAAAGTAGAGCAGACTGTTTCGTCTCAAATCAAGTTGTGGATTTTTTTTCGGTTCCATAATTTTCAAAGTTTTGGCCTAAAAAGGCGTAGTTAATAGCAGTGGGACAATCCCAATTCTAAACTACTTTGAAAAAGAACCAAAATAAACCGCCAATGAGTGAGCAGGCGGTTTGGGTGAGTGAAATAGAAAGGGGTCTCTAATTTATGATTGCTTGATAGATTAGAGCCCTTAATTTCCCATGGTCATCAATGTCTCCTGCAGGAATCAATTGGGTGAAATAAACTACCACCAATTCTTCATTAGGGTCTACCCAATAGGAGGAATGGTAGGCACCGCCCCATCCATATTCACCAACAGACCCTAGAGTACCTCTGTCCCCTAAATCTTCCACCACAGAAAAACCCAGACCGAAGCCTGTACCTCCCGCCCAAGGAAAAGGTACATCGCCCAAATGACTTACCGTCATAAGTTCGACTGTTTTTGGGGAAATGATTTGTATTCCGTTGAATGTACCCTTGTTCAACATCATTTGCAGGAATTTGGCATAATCCATAGATGTGCTTAAAAGTCCGGCGCCACCAGAAAAGCTTTTTCTGGGACCTTCCACATAAGCGCCTTGCCCAACCATACCTCCCGGATTTGGAGCACGTTCCAATCCTTTTTCAGAAGGTGAGTACACTACCGCAAAACGTTCCTTTTTATCTTTTGGGAGGTAGAAATGGGTATCTGTCATTCCCAAGGGGTCAAGTATGTTTTCTTTTAGAAATACATCCAATGGCTTTCCTGAAACCACCTCGATCAAGGCACCAAGAATATCAGTGTTGTAGCCGTAAACAAATTTTTCGCCGGGCTGAGACTCAAAAGGCAGGTCTGCCATTCGGGTAACCGTAGCCAGTATGGGTTCATCTCTGTCTGCAAAATACCAGCCTTGTATTTTTGCTTCCTCCCAAAGATCGGAGGCTATTCCTTGTCCATATGAAACCCCAGAAGTATGTGTAAGTAAATCACGGATGGTAATGGGCCTGTTGGCTTCTACAATATCGTAGGAACCATCATCCTTACTTACGGCAACCTTGGTTTCCATAAATTCGGGAATGTATTTTCCGACGGGGTCAGTGATCAATAATTTTCCTTGCTCTTGAAGTATCATAATACCAACACTAACAATCGCCTTGGTCTGAGAGGCTATTCTGAAAATAGAGTTTTTGGTCATCGGAACATTGTTCTCCAAATCATTTTTCCCGAATGTTTCAAAATAGGCGGTTTTGCCTTTTCGGGCTACCAGTATAGCAGCACCGGGCAATTCATTTTCATCAATATAATCCTGAAAGGTTTGTGACAAAAAATTTAGACGCTCGGAAGACATGCCTACTTCTTCTGGAGAAACCTTGGTGAGTTCTTGGGCATTAGTGGTAAAAAAGAGGAGAAGTGCAAACAGTAAAGCTGCATATTTGGTTGGGTACAAAGTTTTCATATAACTGAATATTAGTTTGTTTAGCGTGCAAAAGCATCTAAAGATACCTAATATTTTGTCTGTCAAAAAGGTTAGGAGAAGGCCAGTGTATTTAAATAAAGGGTGTTATTCAAATAATCCATGAATTTCCCCATCAATTCGGTTGATTACTTCACCTAAATCCTCCGGGTTGTCCACAAAATCGAGATTGTCCACATCAAAAATGAGCAACTTTCCCTTTTCGTAGGTGTTTACCCAGGCTTCATAACGTTCATTTAAACGGCTGAGGTAATCAATGGAAATGGAATTTTCGTAATCGCGACCACGTTTATGAATCTGGCTTACCAAGTTGGGAATGGAACTTCGCAGATAGATCATTAAATCCGGCGGTTGTACCAAGGTCTCCATCAACTCAAAAAGACCTTTGTAATTTTCAAAATCACGATTGGTCATCAACCCCATCGCATGGAGGTTGGGTGCGAAAATGTGGGCATCCTCATAAATGGTCCGATCTTGGATTACACTCTTGCCACTTTCTCTAATTTTTAAAATTTGACGGTACCTGCTGTTTAGGAAGTAAATCTGAAGATTAAAGCTCCAACGTTCCATCTGGGTATAAAAATCATCCAGATAAGGGTTGTCCACCACATCCTCAAAATGGGCCTCCCATTTATAATGTTTTGCAAGTAAGTTCGTTAAAGTTGTTTTTCCAGCGCCAATATTTCCTGCTACAGCAATATGCATGGGGTGTGATTGTTTTAAGTTGGTGTTTAATGATCAGGGAATTTCTAATCATCGCAATATACAAAGTATATCCACGTCTAGAAAAAAATCTGGTTCAAATGGGCGATCTTGTTTTAGTGAAGAACAAAGTTTTAAAATAAGTTCCAAATACGTACTTTTGCGCATCGAAACGAGGAAAGATTTGACTGATTGCAACCTCGGTTACCTTAAATAGGTGTACGAAAAATGCTAAAGCAGTTCTTGCCAGCTTACGTTGGCATCTCTTCGGTAAGGGTTTTGAACTACTTCGCACTTTTGTCAAATCTTCACATTAAAAAATAAAAATGGCGTATTTGTTTACATCAGAATCCGTTAGTGAGGGACATCCAGATAAGATTGCGGATCAGATCAGTGATGCATTGTTGGATAATTTTTTGGCCTTTGACCCCGAGAGCAAAGTAGCCTGTGAAACTATGGTGACAACGGGTCAGGTAGTGTTGGCAGGCGAGGTAAAGAGCCATACCTATGTGGATTTGCAGAGTATAGCCCGCGAGGTTATCAATAAAATTGGCTACACCAAAGGTGAGTATAAGTTTAGCGGGGATTCTTGTGGGGTGATTTCATTGATTCACGAACAATCACAGGACATTAATCAGGGAGTTGATCGCGGTACCAAGGAAGAGCAGGGTGCGGGAGACCAAGGAATGATGTTCGGTTACGCCACCACGGAAACCGAAAATTATATGCCCTTGGCATTGGATATTTCACACAAGATTTTGGAGGTGTTGGCCAGTTTGAGGAGAGAAGGAACCCGAATTCCATATTTGCGTCCCGATGCAAAGGCACAGGTAACTATTGAATATTCTGATGATAATGTGCCACAACGTATTGATACAATAGTAGTCTCCACCCAACACGATGAATTTGATGCAGATGAGGTCATGTTGGCCAAGATCAAGGATGATATCATCAATATTCTGATTCCAGAAGTAAAGAAATTATTGCCAGAGAGTATTCAAAACTTATTTACGGACGATATAAAATATCACATCAACCCAACAGGAAAGTTTGTGATTGGAGGTCCTCACGGGGATGCTGGTCTTACCGGAAGAAAGATTGTTGTGGATACCTACGGAGGAAAAGGAGCCCACGGAGGTGGTGCTTTTAGTGGAAAAGATCCGAGCAAGGTGGACAGAAGTGCCGCTTATGCTGCCCGTCACATGGCCAAGAATTTGGTGGCGGCTGGTGTTGCTGGGGAAATTTTGGTGCAGGTAAGTTATGCAATTGGAGTGGTGGAACCCACATCCATTTTTGTAGACACCTATAAATCTTCCAACGTGGATATGACTGACGGTGAGATTGCCAAAAAAGCATCGGAATTGTTCGATATGCGACCTTTTGCCATTGAAGAGCGGCTTAAACTTCGTAATCCTATTTATTTGGAAACGGCTGCTTACGGTCATTTGGGCAAAGAACCCAGAACCGTGACCAAGGTTTTTGAATCTCCCTATAATGGAAGAATCGAAAAAGAAGTGGAACTGTTTACCTGGGAAAAACTGGATATGATTGATCAAGTGAAAGAAGCTTTCGGCCTCTGACACAACAGCATAAAAGAAATATAAAAGGAGCTTTAATAAGGCTCCTTTTTTTATTGGTATACTAATATGAACTTTAGTAGCTTTAGCCTATCAAAAAGAGTACATATGAGAAATTCAGTTAGAATCCTGTTTCTAAGTATTTTAATGTTGACGGTGACCGTCAGTTGTAAAAAAACAACAAAGACCGAAGCAAAAGTGGTCGACACCTATGTCGCTGACAATTACACCAAAAAGGAAGTTGATATTGAAATGCGGGATGGGATAAAACTGCATACCACCATTTACTCCCCGAAGGATACTTCCAAAGAGTATCCAATCATTATGCAACGGACTCCTTATAGTTCAAGACCTTACGGAGAAGATAATTTCAGAACCAAAATAGGTCCTAATGAACATTTGATGAAAGAAGGAAACATCATTGTTTATCAAGATGTGAGGGGAAGATGGCTTAGCGAAGGGCATTATGAAAATATGAGAGCGTACATTCCCAATAAAACTTCGGATGATCAAGTAGACGAAAGTTCGGATACCTACGATACTATTGAGTGGTTGGTGAACAATGTGGAAAACAATAATGGAAATGTGGGTGTTTGGGGAATATCTTATCCGGGGTTTTATGCCACTTACGCAACAGTGGATGCACATCCCGCATTAAAGGCGGCATCGCCACAGGCATGTATCGGGGATTTCTTTTTTGACGATTTCCACCACAACGGCGCTTATTTGTTAAGTTATTTTAGGGCTACATCACTTTTTGGAACTCCAAGGCCAAATGGAGATGCACCTATTGATACGGCATGGTACACTTTGCCCAGTCTGCCCACAGAAGACCAATATCAGTTCTTTTTGGATGCTGGTCCATTGAAAAATTTGGATCACTTTTTTGAATATGAAACGGCAGATACTCCGACTATGCGTCCAGAGGGTGTAACCGATGATTTCTTTTGGAATGAGTTGAAGGAACATCCAAATTATGATGCCATGTGGCAGAGTAGAGGATTGATACAGCATCTTAAAAATGTAAAAAGCAGTGTGGCTACTATGATTGTGGGAGGATGGTTTGATGCCGAAGACCTATCTGGCCCGTTGGAAACCTACAAGAACATTGAAAAATACAACGATGGCAATTACAATACCATGGTATTTGGTCCTTGGGACCACGGGGGTTGGGCGCGAGACAGGGAAAGAAATGTTGTGGGCAACTACTATTTCGGGGACTCTATTTCCTTGTTCTTCCAAAAGGAGATAGAAACAAAATTTTTCAATCATTTCCTAAAAGGTGAGGGAGATGTTGATTCAGGATTGCCTGAAGCATACGTGTTCGATACAGGTAAAAAAGAATGGAAGCAGTATGATACTTGGCCACCAAAAAATGCCGTAAAGCAAACGATGTATCTATCAGAAGACCAAGAACTCACTTCACAGGCTAAAGGAACTGCAGGAATTCAGTTTATAAGTAACGTTAAAAAGCCCGTTCCTTATTCCGAAGATGTGAAGACCGTTTTTACCCCAAGAAAATACATGACGGACGATCAGCGCTTTGCTGCCCGACGTTCCGATGTTTTGGTATTCGAAACCGATGTGATGGACGAAGACATCACTTTGGCAGGCGACATCATGGCTCATTTAAAAGTGGCTACCACGGGAACTGCAGCCGATTGGATTGTTAAGGTCATCGATGTGCACCCTGCGGAAACGGAGACCAACGAGGAAATGCAAGACCACCTTAAAATGAGCAATTATCATTTAATGGTAAGGAGCGAGGTGCTTCGTGGTCGCTTCAGAAATAGTTTTTCCGACCCTGAGCCATTTACACCTAATGAAAAAACGGATGTGAACATCAAGCTTCAAGATGTGTTCCATACCATTAAAAAAGGACACAAATTGCAAATTCAGGTACAGAGCACGTGGTTCCCACTTATCGACTTGAACCCACAAACTTATGTGGATAATATCTTTAAGGCGGACGAATCCGATTTCAAAACTCAAACACATACCGTTTTCACCGATTCCAATATTGAGTTTACGGTGTTGAAATAAAAAATAGAAGTTCGTGGGGCAAGGTTGTTTGATGAAAATTTTCCAAAAGATTAGGAAAATCAATTTTTCCATCAGTATATTTGTCTCACGAAGTTCAAACACGTATTGTTAGTTATCAAGAAAGGTGGAGGGAATAGACCCGTTGAAGCCTTAGCAACCCTTGACCCTAGTCAAGAAGGTGCTACATTCTATCCCTTTGGGAATAGATAACATCACAGGTGGTTTCTGCCCCTTCTTTCTTATAACCTTTACTATTTATTAATTTTTTGACCCTTTTGAGGGTCTATAGTCGTTTATATGGATTTAAGGCATTTGGCCATATCAGATTTTAAAACGTTGAGCGGAACCGTTCAAGAGATAAAGTTGTCGTATCAAGTTTTTGGGAAACCATTGCATACGGCACCTATTATTTTGGTGAACCATGCGCTTACAGGTAACTCCAATGTTGCAGGTAAAGATGGATGGTGGTCCGATTTGATCGGGGACGGAAAATGTATCGATACCGAGAAGTACACCATTTTATGTTTTAATATTCCTGGAAATGGTTTCGATGGTTTTATTATTGAAAACTACAAGGATTTTGTAGCTGGGGATATCGCTAGAATTTTTCTGTTGGGATTGGAGCAATTGGAGATTGATAAACTATTCGCCATTATTGGAGGTTCTCTCGGGGGGGGTATAGCTTGGGAAATGACGGCCATCAATACAAATATCACGGAACACTTGATTCCCGTGGCATCCGATTGGAAATCCACGGATTGGTTGATTGCCAACTGTCAGATTCAAGAGCAGTTTTTGGTCAATTCCAAACAGCCCGTGCACGATGCACGTATGCATGCGATGTTGTGCTACAGAACTCCGGAATCCTTTAAAGAAAGATTTAAAAGAAGTACCAACGAAGAACTACAGGTTTTTAATGTGGAATCTTGGTTGATGCATCACGGTAAAAAGTTGCAGGAGCGTTTTCAACTGTCCGCCTATAAATTGATGAACCAACTGTTGAAGTCCATCGATATTACAAGAAATGGCGAAGAAGCTTTCAAGGCATTGCAGGAGAGTGATACCAAAATTCATATTATCGGGGTCAACTCTGATTTGTTCTTTACAGCGGAAGAGAACAAGGAAACGTTTAAAAGATTGGCTCAGGCCAATACCAATGTCACTTATGGAGAGGTGCAATCCGTGCACGGTCACGACGCCTTTTTGATGGAGTTTGAGCAGCTGGAAAAATTGTTGGAGACCGTTTTCCAGAAGAATACGGAGCGCATCAAAATATTGAAGTTTGGCGGAAAATCCTTGGCCAACGGAGAGGGTATTGGACGTGTCGTGAACATTATCAGCAAAAGATACGAAGAAGAGGAACACTTTGCGGTTGTGGTTTCTGCCCGAGGTAAAGCTACGGACCAACTGGAAAATTTGCTCGAAAAAGCAGCGAAGGGAGCTGATTTTCAAACCGATTTGAAGAAGTTTGCCGACTATCAGAAAAACAACCTTGAAGATGTAGGTATAGATGAAGAACTGGCCACCATTGAAAAAATATTGAACGGAGTTTCCTTGACCGGGGATTATAGCCTTAAAACCAAGGATGAAGTATTGTCCTATGGCGAATTAATTTCTGGTAAATATGTGACTGCCGCCTTAAATGCAAAAGGAATCAAGGCAACATTGCTCGACTCCCGAGAACTCATTAAAACGGACGACAGTTTTAGCAATGCTGAGGTAGATGAGGGACTTTCCAAAGAAAATGTAATTCGGTACTTTCATAATTTGGAAACTGGTACTATTCCTGTGGTGACTGGTTTTATTGCCTCCAATAAGGAAGGGGTTACCACGACATTAGGAAGAAATGGTACCAACTATTCGGCGGCTTTGCTAGCCAATTTCTTAGATGCTGGCGAACTGATCAATTACACACATGTGGACGGTATTTTTACCGCAAACCCAGATTTGGTGCAAGATGCGAAGGTAATCGATATGATATCGTATAGTGAGGCCAACGAATTGGCGAATTTTGGTGCTAACATTCTTCATGCGAAGACCATAATTCCGCTGATTGAGAAAAATATTCCATTGCGAATCTGTAATACGTTCAACAATGATAACGAGGGAACTTTAATTGGTCCAAAAAGTGGTAATGGAGGTATTAAATCCCTTTCTGTGTTGGACAATATGGCCCTAATCAATTTAGAGGGTAGGGGATTGCTCGGTAAAGTGGGGGTCGACATGCGGATTTTTAGGGCACTTGGCCAAAATGGAATTAGTGTGGGTATTGTTTCCCAAGGCTCTTCCGAGCGCGGTATTGGTTTGGTGGTGGATGAATCCAAAGCCGATAAGGCCAAAAAAGTACTAGACCAAGAATTTGAGACGGACTATTCATCCCAAGACATCAACCAGATTTCGGTGGTAAAGGACGTTTCGGTTATTTCCATTGTGGGAATGGATTTGAGCAGTTTTCACAAACCATTCAATGCCTTGGCCAAAAACCAAATCACACCCTTACTGTTCAATAACACGGTTACTGGGAAGAATGTGAGTATGGTGGTGAAGAAATCCGATTTGCACAAGGCCATCAATGTAATTCATGGGCAAATTTTCGGAATTGCAAAGAAAATCAATCTGGCCTTGTTCGGTCATGGTAATGTGGGAAGTACATTGATCAGTCAAATTCTGAATTCAAAAAATAATATTGAAGACCGAAAGAGCATCGATTTAAAAGTGTTTGCCGTGGCAAATTCAAGAAAGGTGCTTTTGGATGCTTCGGGTGTTGGTGGTGATTGGAAAAAACGGTTGGAAAAAGAGGGACAACCCTATCAAATTGAAGATATTACCGCATTCGCCAAGCAGCATCACTTAGAAAATTTGATTGCCGTGGACAATACGGCGAGTAAATCTTTTGTGGAGAAATATGAATCATTGATTGAGCACGGTTTTGATTTGGTCTCATCAAATAAAATTGCAAACACGCTTAGTTTTGAAAAATATAAATCGGTACGGAAGTGTTTGGATAAAAATCAAAAACAATACCTCTACGAGACCAATGTGGGGGCAGGGCTTCCCCTTATCGATACCATTAAACTATTGCATCTTTCTGGAGAGAACATCACTCGAATCAAAGGAGTGTTCTCTGGGTCGTTGAGTTATATTTTCAATACCTTTTCAGAGAAAGATGTCTCTTTTTCAGAAATTGTAAGGGAAGCTATGGAGAGTGGGTTTACCGAACCTGACCCACGGGAAGATTTGTCCGGTAACGACGTGGGAAGAAAATTGTTGATCTTGGCAAGGGAGCTGGATCTACAAAATGAGTTTTCGGATATTGATGTGCAAAACCTGATTCCCGAGGAGCTTCAAACTTTGGATTTTGAGAACTTCATGGAGCGCATTGGGGAGATGGACAACATTTATAAAGAAATCAAAGAGAGACAAGAAGCAGGTCACGTGCTGCGCTATGTGGGCGACTTGCATGGAGATTTGCAGCAAGACAAAGGGGTTTTGGACGTAAAATTGGTTTCCGTACCCAAAGAGAGTGCCCTGGGGCAGGTTAAAGGTTCCGATTCCATTATCGAAATTTATACCGAATCCTACGGAGAGCATCCTTTGGTGATTCAAGGAGCTGGTGCCGGAGCCGCTGTAACGGCAAGAGGAGTATTTGGTGACATTTTAAGAATAGCAGAAAAGATATAACTTCGACTCCGCTCAGTCACTAGCACTCAAAACACGGTAACTGAGCGGAGTCGAAATAGCTAGTTAAAAAAATCGTAACGGTGGCTGAGCGGAGTCGAAGCCACAATAGTCAACGGATGAAAGGTTATGTCTATATTTTGGAATGTTCAGATGGAAGTTACTATACAGGGAGCACCATTGAATTGGAAAAGCGCATAAATCAACATAAAGATGGTAGGGGCGCAAATCATACCAAAAAAAGATTGCCCGTTACGTTGGTATATGTGGAAGAGTATCTGAGTATTACATCTGCTTTCGAACGTGAAAAGCAGATTCAAGGATGGTCTAGGGCGAAGAAGGAAGCATTGATAGATGGAAAGTTTGATGCTCTCCCAAATTTGTCTGAGTGCAAGAATGAGACGAATTTTAAATATTACAAAGAAGAAAAATAAAGTGGCTTCGACTCCGTTGAGCCACCATATAAAGTAAATAAAATGAAAGACAAGAAATTCGAGACACAGGCAATAAGAACCCAAATGGAGCGCAGTCAAAATTTGGAGCATTCCAGCCCTATTTATATGACATCGAGCTTTGTTTTTGAAGATGCGGAGGATATGCGTGCATCTTTTGCTGAGGAAAAGCAGCGCAATATTTATTCCAGATATTCGAATCCCAATTCGAACGAGCTCATCGACAAAGTTTGCAAGATGGAAGGTGCTGAGAATGGTTTTGCCTATGCCTCAGGAATGGCCGCAGTTTTTTCCACCTTGGCCGCCTTGTTGGATGCAGGCGACCATGTGATATCGTCCAAAAGTATTTTTGGGTCTACGCATACTTTGTTCACGCAGTTTTTTCCTAAATGGAATATCGGGACCAGCTATTTTGATGCGAACGATCCGTCGGAAATTGAAAGTTTGATAAAGCCCAACAGTAAGATTCTTTATGCCGAAACACCGACTAATCCGGGGGTAGATGTGTTGGATTTGGAAGTGCTTGGAAAAATTGCCAAAAAGCACGACCTCATTTTTATAATAGACAATTGTTTTGCAACACCATATTTGCAACAACCTATAAAATTTGGTGCTGATTTAGTGATTCACTCAGGTACAAAGTTAATGGATGGACAAGGTCGGGTATTGGCAGGAATCACGGTAGGTAGTGGTGATTTGATGGACAAGGTATACCGTTTTTCTCGAATAACGGGACCAGCATTGTCGCCCTTCAACGCATGGGTGTTGTCCAGAAGTTTGGAAACCTTGGCCATTCGAGTGGATAGGCATTGTGAGAATGCATTGAAGTTAGCGACATATCTGGAAGGTCACGATAAAATTGAATGGGTGAAATATCCGTTCTTGAAATCGCACCCAAAACATGAAATCGCCAAGAAGCAGATGAAAGCAGGGGGCTGTGTAGTAGCGTTCGAGGTAAAGGGAGGTCTCGAGGCAGGCATGGAATTCTTTGATAGCATTCAACTATTGTCATTATCCGCTAACTTGGGGGATGCCAGAAGTATTGTAACGCATCCTGCATCTACGACGCATAGTAAGCTCACTACTGAAGAACGCGAGGCTGTTGGCATTTCTGATGGTATGGTTCGTGTGTCCGTTGGCTTAGAGCATATCGACGACATTATTGCCGATATAGAGCAGGCGTTGGGATAATGTTTCTATTATCTGGTTTGGAGGGTAGATTTTTAATTTTCCCTATATTCGTACGATGCTCTCGAAGAAGACAAAATACGGTTTAAAGGCACTTACATTTCTTGCCAAAGTAAAGGATAGGGAACCTATTCAAATTGCGGAAATAGCGAAACATGAGAATATTTCCCAAAAATTTTTGGAAAGTATTTTGCTCACTCTTCGAAGAAATGGACTTTTGGGGTCCAAAAAAGGAAAAGGGGGAGGGTATTACCTGATTAAGGAACCCGAGGATATTCTAATGACTACCGTAATGCGTGTTTTGGAAGGACCCATTGCCATGGTACCTTGTGTTAGCCTTAATTTCTACGAAAAATGTGACGACTGCCCTAATGAGGAGGAGTGCTCAGTTCATAAATTAATGCTTCAGGTAAGGGACAGTGCGCTAGATGTCTACAGAAATAACACATTGGCAGATTTACTGTAGAGTTCCTTAAAATTGAAGCTTATCCAGTAAGATTCTTTAAAAATCAAGTCCCTTTTTCCGTTAATCTACTAAAACTATAGGATAAAAGTGATTTTTAGCTTCATTTTACTTTTTATTCTAAAAATTAATTTTATTTTTGAAATTCCTATTAAAACTATAGACTATATATTTTATGTCACTCAATATAGATTTGGATTATTACAACAAGCAATTTAGAGGAATACCACCAGAAGAAATTATTAGTTGGGCATTACAATTGTCCAATAAAAGAATTGTTACCACTAGCTTTGGAAAGTACTCTGCGGTACTACTTAATACATTTAGTATGGAAGACCCTGGAATAAATGTAGTTTGGTGCGATACAGGTTATAATTTACCGGAAACCTATGAGCATGCTGCTTATTTAACCAATTTGCTCAATCTTAACCTCAATACCTACGTTCCCAAAGAAACAAAGGCATTTACGGAACATCGTTTGGGATTTCCTTCAGTGGACCAACCCGAACATGCCGAATTTTCCGAGATTGTAAAGCTTGAGCCTTTCCGAAGAGCTTTGGCAGATTTTAAACCGGATATCTGGTTTTCCAATATAAGAATACGTCAGACTGAGTTAAGATCTTCCAAAGATATTTTGAGCTATAGCAAGGATGGAATTCTTAAAATAAGCCCGTTTTATTATTGGACAGATGATGATTTGGATGGCTATTTGGAAGCACATAATTTACCAAAGAATAGCACATATTTTGATCCGGTAAAAGCATTGGAAAGCAGAGAGTGCGGCATTCACCTTCAATAGATAGATGACGTAGATATATAAATCATTTAATGTGATTCGTTTTTATAATAAGTATATTAAAACGATAGGAAAACTAGATTATGCAAAGCTTTAGAACAGAAATAGAAAACCCGGTTGTAGAAAAGGACATCATTGAATTGGAGAAAAAAATCCGCCAGTTCAAAGGTGGGAATATAGATGAAGAAAAATTCCGAAGTCTACGTTTGGCGCGTGGTGTTTACGGTCAACGTCAGCAAGGGGTTCAAATGATTCGTATTAAGTTGCCTTATGGAAAGGTAACTTCCAATCAGTTGCTTCGAATTGCCGATGTTTCTGATGAGTATTCTCGAGGACGGTTGCATATCACCACACGACAGGATATCCAGATTCATTATGTTGATTTGGAGCGTACACCTGAATTGTGGGCTCAACTCGAAAAGGACCAGGTAACACTTCGTGAAGCTTGTGGTAATACTGTACGTAATGTAACCGCTAGCGAAACTGCGGGAATCGATGTAGATGAACCATTTGATGTTTCTCCCTATGCCCAAGCGGTTTTCGAATATTTTCTGCGAAATCCGATCGGACAGGAAATGGGAAGGAAATTCAAGGTTTCTTTCTCGGCAAGTGATGAAGATACAGGACTGTCGTATATGCATGATCTTGGCTTTATCGCCAAGGAAAGGGACGGGGAACGAGGATTTAAAGTGATGTTGGCCGGTGGTCTGGGTTCACAACCGCGCCACGCCGATGAGCTTTATAGCTTTTTGCCTACGGATAAAATTATTCCATTGATGGAAGGTGTGATCCGTGTGTTCGATAGATACGGGGAGCGTAAGAGTAGGGCCAAAGCCAGAATGAAGTTTTTGTTGAAGGACTTGGGACTTGACGGTTTCAAAGAATTACTTGAAAAGGAGCAAACGGCAATTCCTCATGAAACCTACCCAATTAATTTCGAAGACTATCCTAAAGTCAAAGTTGCTGAGGTTGAGACACCTGAAGTTTCAATTGAAGACCAAGAAGCTTTTGAACAATGGAAGTCGACCAATCTGGTTCCCCAAAAACAAGATGGCTATGTGGCCATCGGTATTAAAGTGCTTTTAGGTGATTTTTACACTGATAAAGCCCGTGAGCTCGCCAAATTGGTACAGGATTATGCTGCAGGTGAAATTCGTTTGTCACTTAGGCAAAACATATTGATACCCTATGTTAAGGAGGAACTGGTTCCTTTCTTTTATCAGGAACTCAAAAAACTGGGCTTTGCCGAAGCAGGTTATAACAAGGCCTTGGACATCACAGCTTGTCCAGGAACCGACACCTGTAACCTTGGTATTGCCAGTAGTACGGGAATTGCAGATGAGTTGGAAAGGGTTATCAAAGCCGAATATCCACAGTATATCCATAATCCGGATGTGGTCATCAAAATCAGTGGTTGCATGAACGCTTGTGGTCAACATAATATGGCGCACATCGGCTTTCAGGGAATGTCCGTGAGAACCAAGGATAAACTGGTAGCACCCGCTCTTCAAGTATTGTTGGGAGGCGGAAACTATGGCGATGGAAGAGCAAGATTTGCAGATAAAGTAGCTAAGATTCCAAGTAAAAGAGGTCCACAAGCATTGCGCCTTATTTTGAACGATTTTGAAGCCAATGGAAATGGGGCATCCTTTACCGATTATTACGAGGAAAAAGGGCAACATTATTTCTATGACTTCCTTAAACCTTTGACCGATGTGGACAATCTAACCCAAGAAGATTTTATCGATTGGGGAAATGAAGAAAAATATAAAAAAGAGATAGGTATCGGGGAATGTGCAGGGGTCATTGTGGATTTAGTGGCCACATTGTTCTTTGAAAGCCAAGAGAAGATAGAAAATGCCGAAGAGGCCATCAAAGAAGGAAAATGGGCGGCAAGTATCTATTATTCCTATCAATCCATTGTGAATTCCGCCAAAGCATTGTTGACAGCGGAAAAAGTGAAGACCAATACCCATGCAAGCATCATCAAGGATTTTGATAGGCTGTATGTGGAAGAAGGAAAAATAGCCTTTGAGGGCGGGTTTGGTGAAGTGGCCCTTCAATTGAATAAGAACGAACCATCCGAAGCTTTTGCAAAAAGCTACTTGGAAGATGCCAAAACTGTTTTGGAAAAGTTGGAAAAGTTCAGAAAGTTAGAGTTGGAACATGCGTAGAGGAAAGTTGACAGTTGTGGGTGCAGGCCCGGGCGATGTGGATTTGATAACCTTGAAAGGAATCAAGGCCCTACAAGCTGCAGATGTTGTTTTGTATGATGCTTTGGTGTCTTCAGAGCTATTGGAGTACGCCGCACAAGCTGAGAAAATATTTGTGGGAAAACGTAAAGGCTGCTATGCCTATCAACAAGAACAGATCAACGATTTGATTGTTGAGCGGGCCGAACGAGGATTACAGGTGGTGAGATTAAAAGGAGGAGATCCCTTTGTATTTGGAAGAGGAGCGGAAGAGATGGAACATGCCGCCGCATATGGAGTGGAAGTTGCCGTAGTGCCTGGAATTTCATCCTCGGTATCCGTACCGGCATCACAAAACATTCCGGTTACCAAAAGAGGTGCTGCCGAAAGTTTTTGGGTGATTACCGGAACAACCAAGGAACACAAGCTTTCAATCGATGTGGCATTGGCCGCAAAATCCAACGCAACGGTAATCATTCTTATGGGAATGTCCAAGCTTGGGGAAATCATGGAACTTTTCAAAAAAGAAGGGAAACAAAATACACCGGTGGCCATTATTCAAAATGGCACAACCGATTACGAAAAGATTGGAGTTAGCACTGTTGCTTCCATTGAGGACAAGGCAAGGGAGCAGCAGTTATCCAATCCTGCTATAATAATCATAGGCGAGGTGGTGAACCATCGTCAACAACTCTTGGATGTTCAAAAGGAATATCAAAATCAGGGAAAAGAATTGCTAGAGAAAGTTTAATCAAAAATGTCAACTCGTTAGGACCCTGAGCGAAGTCGAAGGGACTTTCAAGACGAATTAAAGGAAGAATTATGATAAAGAAAGACATCATTATAATCGGAGCAGGCCCAACAGGATTGTTCACCGTTTTTGAAGCGGGATTACTTAAACTCAAGTGTCATTTAATTGATGCTTTGCCGCAGCCTGGAGGACAATGTTCAGAAATATATCCAAAGAAACCCATTTACGATATTCCTGCCTATCCAGAAATTTTGGCCGGTACTTTGGTTGATAACCTTATGGAACAAATCAAGCCATTTGAACCAGGTTTCACCTTGGGCGAGCGTGCCGAAACTTTGGACAAGCAAGAAGATGGTTCTTATATTGTAACCACGAACAAGGGAACACAACACCATGCTCCCGTTGTGGTAATCGCTGGCGGATTGGGGTCTTTTGAACCTAGAAAACCATTGATTCCAAATATTGGAATCTTTGAAAGCAAAGGAGTGGAATATATGATCAAAGACCCTGAGCAGTTCAGGGATAAAAAAGTGGTGATTTCCGGTGGTGGTGACTCTGCATTGGATTGGGCTATATTCTTGGCCGATGTAGCTTCCGAAGTTTCCTTGGTCCACCGAAGAAATGAATTCCGTGGTGCATTGGATTCAGTGGAAAAAGCAAGGGAATTGGCCAAATTGGGCAAAATCCAACTCTTTACCAAAGCAGAAGTAAAAGAGATTCACGGAAAAGACGAACTGCAAGCTGTTGTTATCAAATACAATGATGAAGATAAGGAACAAACTTATGTGGAGACCGATTACTTTATTCCGTTGTTTGGACTATCCCCAAAATTGGGTCCTTTGGGCAACTGGGGCTTGGAAATTGAGAAAAACGCTATCAAAGTGAACAATGCCAAGGATTACCAGACCAATCTTCCAGGGGTGTTTGCCATTGGTGATGTAAATACCTATCCAGGTAAACTTAAGTTGATCCTATCCGGATTCCATGAAGCAGCAGTTATGTGTCAGTTTGCCTATCAAATTATAAATCCAGATAAGCGATTTGTAATGAAGTATACGACTGTAGGAGGAATTCAAGGGTTTGATGGTTCCAAAAAAGAAGCCAAGAAAGAAGTGGTCCAGAGCATCAATTAAAATCAATTATATATTTCTTAAAAAACACCTTCCAGAAGCAATTTTGGAAGGTGTTTTGGTTTTTAGGGTATATTTGAATTTTACAAGAATATGGATAACCCTTTCACATTAAGTGATTTCTATGGTAAACTTGGTTTGCCCATCCCTGATAATATTGGAAAGGATATAGGGCATTTCAATGTTTTTAATATTTCCGAGTATCGTACGAGGTTAAGTAAAGGCGAAATGCGTTATGATCGGCGAGCCTATTTTAAGATTAGTCTCATTAATGGAAAAAACCGAGCTGAATATGCGGACAAGGTAATCCATATTGATAATAAGGCGTTATTGTTTGCCTCGCCAAAAATTCCATACAACTATGTGCCACAGGATGAGGAACAATCTGGCTATTTCTGTGTGTTCACCGAGAACTTTTTATCTAAAGATAAAAGCGGGATTATATTGGAGAAGCTACCTTTGTTTCAACCAGGCGGTTATCCCATACTCAATATCTCCGAGGAGGACTACAACGAACTCGAACTGCTATTCAAAAAAATAGACAAGGAACTTTCTTCGGATTATCCTTTCAAATTTGATTTGATTCGAGCATATGTAATTGAGTTATTGCATATGGGACAAAAGCTACATCCAGTTCAACCTGTGGAGAATGGAAAAAATGCAGCCATTAGAATAACGGATATGTTTGTGGAGCTTCTGGAACGGCAGTTTCCTATAAATACTCCAACTCAAAAACTATTATTAAAAACTGCCAACGATTTTGCAGAGCGCTTGGCCGTGCATGCCAACCATCTTAATAAGGTGCTCAAAGAGACCACGGGAAGCACCACAACTGCTGTTATCCACGCCAGAATATTCGAAGAGGCCAAAATACTACTTAACAATACTGACTGGAACATTTCTGAAATTGCATTTAGTTTAGGATTTGAAGAAGTGGCACATTTTTCCAATTTCTTTAAAAAGCACGCTCAACTATCCCCATTAAAGTTTAGGTCTACCGTCAAAGTTTGATTTTTGCAAAAAATCGATTGATACTTGCAACCCTTTTGGGATTGTTCACGGCTAATTTTGTTTTGAAATCATAAATCGAATAAAATGAGCAAAGCAAAAATAGCATTGGTAACCGGTGGAAGCCGTGGATTGGGAGAAGATATGGCCATCAATCTGGCCAAAAAAGGATTGAATGTTTTATTGACATACCGTACTAATAAAGCAGAGGCGGACAAGACCGTGGGTGAAATTGAAAAAATCGGTCAAAAAGGCTACGCGCTTCAACTGGATGTGGCCGACAACCAAAGTTTTGATGCTTTTGTGGATGATGTCAAAAGCGTACTTGATTCTCATTTTGGGACGTCAAAAATTGATTACTTGATTAACAACGCAGGAATTGGAATCAATGCACCGATTACCGAAACAACTGAAGAACAATTCAATGACCTTGTAAATATTCATTTTAAAGGAACATTTTTCTTGACCCAGAAATTATTGGCCACCCTTTCTGATGGGGGAGGTATTGTAAATATTTCCAGCGGATTGGCACGTTTTTCATTTCCAGGCTATTCCGTGTATGGATCTATGAAAGCTGCAGTGGAAGCACTTACTCGATATCAAGCCAAGGAATTGGGTGCACGTCAAATTAGGTCGAACGTAGTGGCTCCAGGGGCTATTGAAACCGATTTTGGCGGAGGGGTCAACAAAAATGATGAAGGTAAAAGAACAGCAATTGCCAATATTACTGCCTTGGGCCGTGTAGGAATCCCTAGTGACATAGGTGGTGTAGTAGCATTCTTGTGCTCTGAAGACGCCAAATGGATCAACGGTCAACGGATCGAAGTATCAGGTGGCATGTTGGTTTAAAAACATCACAGAAATTGAGCTCAAACGGGTTGAGTAATCAATCCGTTTTTTTATTGTTGGTTTTCTAAAAATTCAAGGGCTTTTTTTGCTTTTCACTAGGGAGAGCCGTTTCTTTGCAGTTCAGTTCATTAATAAGTTGAAAGTGTTATCAAGAAAGGTGGAGGGATTGGACCCTGTGAAGCCTTAGCAACCCTCGACTTCGAGAAGGTGCTACATTCTACCCTTGTCTTGAACTGGTTTCGAGACCTTTGGGAACTTTAATCTGTAAGGGGAAGGATAACGTAAAGCAAACAGTACAGCATCTACGCACTTTTCTTGATTTCACTACATCCTTTTAGGAAGGAAAATGGTATATGGAAAAAATTGAAGACATATTGAAGAAACGGATTTTAGTGCTGGATGGGGCCATGGGTACCATGCTACAACGCTATAAATTCGAAGAGAATGATTTTCGAGGAGAACGTTTCAAGGATTGGCCCAGTGATTTGAAAGGAAACAACGATTTGTTGTCCATAACTCAGCCTGAGGCCGTAAAAGAAGTCCATCGGAAGTTTTTGGAAGCTGGTGCGGACATTATTGAAACCAATACCTTTTCTGGGACAACCATTGCCATGGCAGACTACGGCATGGAAGAATTGGTTTATGAACTGAATTTTGAATCTGCCAAACTTGCAAAAGAAGTAGCGGAAGAATTCACTAAAAAAAATCCCAATAAGCCCAGATTTGTAGCGGGAAGTATCGGCCCCACCAATAAAACGGCCAGCATGTCACCAGATGTAAATGACCCTGGCTACCGTGCTGTATCCTTCGATGAACTTAGAGTGGCATACAAACAACAAGTGGAGGCACTTTTAGATGGAGGAGTCGATTTGTTGCTTGTAGAGACCATATTTGATACCTTGAACGCAAAAGCAGCCCTTTTCGCCATTGAGGAGGTAAAGGACGAACGCAATATTGATGTGCCCGTAATGGTCAGCGGAACCATTACCGATGCATCGGGAAGAACATTGTCTGGACAGACAGCCGAAGCTTTTCTAATTTCCGTTTCCCATATCCCGATTTTATCTGTCGGGTTCAACTGTGCCTTGGGAGCAAAACAATTGGTGCCTCATTTGGAGGTCGTTTCTGCCAAGTCGGAATTTGCCGTTTCCGCACACCCCAATGCGGGACTGCCAAATGCCTTTGGTGAATACGATGAAACACCCGAGCAAATGGCCGTACAGATCAAGGAATATGCGGAGAAAGGACTGGTGAACATTGTCGGCGGTTGTTGCGGAACCACTCCAGAGCACATTAAGGCCATTGCCGATGTGGTAACAGATTATAAACCGAGAAAACTTCTGATTCCAGCATAGTTTAAGTTTATGGCAACGAACAACGAACAACGATATTTAAAACTTTCAGGCCTTGAACCCTTGGTCGTTACCCCGGAAAGTAATTTCATCAATGTGGGGGAACGAACCAATGTCGCAGGTTCCAAACGGTTTTTAAGGCTGATCAAAGAAGAAAAATTTGATGAAGCCTTGGATATTGCCCGCCAACAAGTGGAAGGCGGAGCCCAGATCATTGATATTAATATGGACGACGGTCTGATTGATGGTAAAGAGGCCATGGTCAGATTCCTGAATCTTATTGTTGCAGAACCAGATATTGCACGGGTTCCCATTATGATCGATAGTTCCAAATGGGAAATTATCGAAGCTGGTTTACAGGTTGTACAAGGAAAATGCGTGGTAAACTCCATCAGCCTTAAAGAAGGAAAGGAAGAGTTCGTCCACCATGCTAAACTGATTAAAAGATACGGTGCTGCCGTAATTGTGATGGCCTTTGATGAAGTAGGGCAAGCCGATACCTTGGAGCGTCGAAAAGAAATTGCAAAGCGATCATATGATATTCTTGTGAATGAGGTGAATTTTGCCCCGGAGGATATCATTTTTGACTTGAATATATTCCCTGTTGCCACTGGGATGGATGAGCATAAAAACAATGCCATTGATTTTATTGAAGGCACACGTTGGGTAAGGCAAAATCTACCCTATTGCAGTGTAAGTGGAGGGGTAAGTAATGTATCTTTTTCATTTAGAGGCAACAACCCTGTGCGTGAGGCCATGCATTCAGCTTTTTTGTTTCACGCCATTGAAGCGGGAATGAACATGGGAATCGTAAACCCAACTATGTTGGAGGTGTACGATGATATTCCCAAGGATTTGTTGGAACATGTGGAAGACGTGTTGCTCAATAGACGAGATGATGCCACAGAACGATTATTGGATTTTGCAGAAACCGTGGTAGGCACTGCAAAAGAAAGTAAGGTCGATTTATCTTGGCGGGAAGAACCACTTCAAGACAGGATTACCCGCGCCTTGGTAAAAGGGATCGATCAATATATTATTGAAGATGTAGAAGAAGCACGTCAGCAGGCAACGAAACCTTTACAGGTAATTGAGGGTAACTTGATGACAGGGATGAATGTGGTCGGAGACTTGTTTGGGAGTGGAAAGATGTTTTTGCCACAAGTGGTAAAATCAGCAAGGGTGATGAAAAAGGCTGTGGCTTATTTGACACCTTACATTGAAGCATCCAAGGATAAAAACTCCAAAGCAGCTGGAAAAATATTGATGGCCACCGTAAAAGGCGACGTACACGATATTGGAAAAAACATTGTGAGCGTGGTCTTGGCCTGTAATAATTATCAAATTGTTGATTTGGGGGTAATGGTACCTCCGGAAAAAATCATCAACAAGGCTAAGGAGGAACAAGTGGACATTATTGGCTTGAGTGGATTGATTACACCTTCGTTGGATGAAATGGTGTTTTTGGCCAAGGAAATGGAGCGTCAAAACTTTGATGTTCCCTTACTGATAGGAGGGGCAACAACGAGTAAGGCACATACCGCAGTAAAGATTGACCCGCAGTACAGCCAAGCCGTGGTGCATGTAAACGATGCATCCAGGGCGGTGACCGTGGTGGGTGATTTACTTCAGGATGAAACCTCTGTCAAGTATAAAAAATCCATCAAACTGGATTACGAAAGTTTCAGGGACAAGTTTTTGAACCGCTCCAAACAGAAAGAGTATCTGACCTTGGAGCAAGCTAGAAAGAACAAACTTCAAATTGAGTGGAATCCATCAGAGATTAAAAAACCGAATCAATTGGGTATTCAGGTTTGGGAGGATTTTGATTTGACCAAATTGGAAGAATTTATTGATTGGACGCCATTTTTCCGTAGTTGGGACCTGCATGGTAAGTATCCCGATATTTTAACGGATGAAGTGGTGGGCGAACAAGCGACCGAACTTTTTGAGGATGCTAAAGTACTTTTGGAAAAGGTCTTGGATGAAAAATTGTTGAAGGCGAAGGCGATATTCGGACTGTTCCCTGCCAATCAAATTGATGAAGATGATATTGAAGTTAAAAATGATAATGAAACCTTCATTTTTAGAACACTTCGCCAACAGTTGAAAAAGCGCGAAGGAGTTCCCAATATTGCGTTGGCGGATTTTATAGCCCCCAAGGATTCGGGAATTCAGGATTACATGGGCTGTTTTTGCGTAAGTACAGGATTCGGAACCCAAGACTTGGCAGCTGAGTTTGAAAAGAATCACGATGATTACAATTCCATCATGATCAAAGCTTTGGCCGATAGATTGGCTGAGGCTTTTGCGGAGTACCTTCACAAGGAAGTGCGGACAAATTATTGGGGCTATGCGGTGGATGAAAATTTGGACAATACAGAGTTGATCAAAGAAAAGTATAGTGGAATACGCCCAGCTCCAGGGTACCCTGCTTGTCCTGACCATTTGGAAAAATTGACCATTTGGGAGTTGTTGGATGTCGAGAAAAGAATTGATGTTAAATTGACCGATAGTTTGGCCATGTGGCCAGCTGCCAGTGTTAGCGGCTACTATTTTGGACATCCACAGGCGAAATATTTCGGATTGGGAAAAATAAAACAAGATCAGGTTCTGGATTTTGCTGAGCGAAAAAATATTAAATTGGAGGAAGCCCAAAAGTGGTTGGCTCCCAACATAGTTGATGAATAAGCGATGAAGATTACCGATCACATAAAAAAAGCAAAGGGAGAAACTCTTTTCAGTTTTGAAATTGTACCACCTGTAAAAGGGAAAAGCATTCAAGAGTTGTATTCCAATATTGACCCATTAATGGAGTTCAAACCTCCATTTATTGATGTGACCACTTCTCGGGAAGAATACATCTACAAGGAAAAGGATGGTCTGTTGGATAAAAAATTGACAAGAACACGTCCTGGAACTTTGGGTATTTGTGCTTCATTAAAGCACAAGTATGATGTGGATACCGTGCCCCACGTTATCTGTGGAGGTTTTACGAAAGAGGAAACCGAATATCTATTGGTAGATTGTCAGTATTTGGAGATAGAAAATGTAATGGCGCTACGAGGCGATGCCAGAAAAGAGGAAAAATATTTTACACCTACCAAAGGAGGACATCAATATGCTACCGAATTGGTGGAACAGATTCAAAATATAAATCAGGGCAATTATCTGCACGATACTATTGAATCTAGTGATTTGAGTAGTTTTTGTATTGGTGTGGCAGGTTATCCTGAAAAACATATGGAAGCACCATCCTTGCAATCAGATTTAAAGCGGTTGAAACAAAAAGTGGATCTGGGTGCGGATTATGTAGTGACCCAAATGTTTTTTGATAATCAAAAATTCTTTGAATTTGTTGAGACCGCAAGGGAAATGGGAATTAATGTGCCCATTATTCCTGGGATTAAACCCATTGCTGTAAAACGGCACCTTCAATTATTGCCACAAGTATTTAGGGTAGATCTTCCCCAAGATTTAATTGATGCCGTTGAGGCCTGCAAAAATAACAAGGAAGTGCGTCAAGTTGGCGTGGAATGGGCCATTCAACAATCAAAAGAACTGAGAGAGGCCGGTGTGCCCGTATTGCATTATTATTCCATGGGAAAATCAGATAATATAAAGGCGATTGCCAAGGAACTTTTTTAATTTCCTACTTTAGCGCTCCATGAGGTACCTACTTTGCCTAATCTTATTGTTGATTTCATTTTTTGGGATTTCTCAAACTAACGAGGTTCCAAAGGATTTTGTATTTGATGCAAACCTATTCAATGGTTCAATTTTACTTCACAATCCCGATATTTCACATTTGATTACCGATCATCCTGGAGGTATTATTTTGGGTGTAAGTAGAAAAACCTATGGACATAAAGAATGGGAAACTGATTTTGGATATCCTGATACTGGATATACTTTTGTTTATCAGAACACTAATAACCCCACATTAGGTAAACTTTATAGTGTATACGGACATTACAATTTTTATCTTTTGAAGAGAAACCTTCAACTCAGAGTGGCCCAAGGATTGGCTTATAATACCAATCCCTATAATAAGGATGAAAATTTTAGAAATAACGCTTACGGCAGTCATATTTTAAGTAGCACATTATTAATGTTGAACTATCATAGGGAAAACCTTTTTGCAGGTTTGGGCATGAATGCAGGACTGTCTTTAATTCACTATTCCAATGCTAATTTTAAGGCGCCCAATACATCCACCAATACGTTCGCATTAAATGTAGGTCTAACCTATAATCTTGATAAGGATGCAGCTTATGAGTATTTAGCCCCTGAATCTAAAGGAAAAATTACGGAACCTATTCGTTATAACTTAGTGCTAAGGGGAGGAGCTAACGAAAGCGATGTGATCAATATGGGGAGATATGGCTTTGCCATAGTTTCGGCCTATGCCGATAAGCGTTTGGGTAAAAGAAGTGCCATTCAATTGGGAACTGACATTTTCTTCTCTAATTTTCTGAAAGAATTGATTCGTTATCAATCAACATCCTTTCCAGAATTGGATGTTGCACCTGATACGGATTACAAAAGGGTAGGGGTGTTTTTAGGACATGAACTGTTTGTGAACAAATTAAGCGTGATTGCCCAATTGGGATATTATGTGTACTATCCTTTTGATTTTGAAGGAAGGGTGTATAACCGAATCGGTTTGAAACGATATTTTGGCAATAAGGTATTTGGTGCCGTTACATTAAAATCGCACGGAGCCAAGGCTGAGGCCATTGAATTTGGAATAGGAGTAAGATTATAGAATTGCGATGTTGGAAGTCAGAAATTTATATAGGTTTAAGGATGTCATCTCGAGCGCAGTCGAGAGATGCTTCACGTTGGCTATTTTTCTAATATTGGTTTCCTGTAATGGCGATAATGTTCCAGCTTGTTTCAGAAATGCCGGGGATGTGGTTCGTGAAACGGCAGATGTTCCCGAGTTTACCGCCATTACGGTTTTTGAGAACCTAAATGTGGTTTTAAAACAAGGTGATGAACAATTGGTTGAGGTGGAAACGGGTGAATATCTCTTGAACGATGTTTCCGCAGTGGTGGAGGATAATCGTCTTGTTCTACGAAATGATAGCAGCTGTAACTATGTTCGGGATTATGGTTTGACAACAGTGTACATTACTTCCCCCAATATCACCGAAATTAGAAGCAGTACAGGTTTGCCTATTTCGAGTGATGGCGTATTGGACTATCCAAGTCTTAACCTGATCGCTGAAAGTTTCAATAATCCAGAAACCGAAACCACGGACGGCTCTTTTGATCTAAACCTGAATTCAAATTCCGTAAGAATTGTGGTCAATGGAATTGCCTATTTTAGGCTTCAGGGGAGCACTGAAAATTTTAATGTGACTGTAGCCGCAGGGGATTCCAGAATTGAAGCAGAAGAATTGGTTGCGGAAAGTGTGACCATCAACCATCGGGGTTCCAACGATGTGTTTGTGAATCCCCAACAAAGTTTAAGCGGTGTGATTCGTGGCACAGGTGATGTGATTAGCGTGAATCGACCTGCGGAAGTAGATATTGAGGAATTATTCAATGGCAGATTGATATTCCAAGACTGATATAGCTTCAAACTATGACATAAATCGTCATGGCCTATACTATTTCTCGTTAATTTCGAAGTTCAAATTGAGTGCTTGGGATATCTTTTTACACATATCAAAAATTTGTTTGTTCCGTTTCCAAAGGTGAAATCGATGGAAGGATTGTACGGGTTGGAAAAAGCCAATGCCCTTTTCCATAATCTGGTGGCGGAAAAAAAAGTACCTGGTTTGGCTGTGTTCATTTTGGATAAAGGTGAAATCCAACTTCAAAAAGGATATGGCTTTGCCAATTTGGAAAACAGGAAGAAAATTGACCCAAAGCAGACAGTTTTCCGAATTGCCAGTATCTCCAAGTGCATCACAGGATTGGCTTTGGGCAAAATGATGGAGGATGGAATCGTGGATTTGGATGAATCTTTTTATACCTATGTGCCTGATTATCCAAAAAAGAAATATGATTTTACGCTGCGGCAATTGGCGAGTCATACTGCAGGCATTAGAGGGTATCGGGGCAAGGAATTTGCCTTGAATCAAGATTATTCTATTAAAGAAGGAATAGAAGTCTTTAAAAACGATCCCTTGTTTTTCGAGCCAGGAACTGGTTATCTCTACAATAGTTTCGATTTTGTATTGTTGTCCTTGGCTATGCAAGAAGCTAGTGGGATACCATTTAAACAATACGTAGAGAAAAATATATTGACACCTTTGGGCCTGAAAAACACTTTCTCACAGCAAAAAAGTGTCAGACCGAGCGCAGTCGAGAACATAGCACAGTTCTATACAAAAACATCATTATGCTTTAAACAGGCTGTTGAAGTAAATAATGCCTATAAACTGGCTGGAGGTGGCTATTTATCAACTTGTGAAGATGTGGCTAAACTGGGAAAGTTAATCCTACAGCATAAATTGCTCACAAAAGAAACCTATGATCAATTGTTGACATCTCAAATCATAGAGGGCCAACCCACTTTCTATGGTCTTGGGTTTCAGGTCAGCCAAGACGTTAAGGGGAGACCATTTGTAGGACACGTTGGGAATAGCGTTGGCGCCTATACCAACCTTTTTGTGTATCCCGAAAAGGAAAAAGTGGTTGCTATTCTCATTAACTGTACAGACCCAAAGGTGCAACCTATTTTGGATGAGGTGATTGATTCGGTTTTGAATTTGTGAACCTCAAGATTTTTACTGAAATTTAATCCAAACACCGTCATTTTGAAATATTTACCACTCCTTTTATTCCTATTAGTGCAGATGTTTTCCACAAGCTTGTATGCTAGGGAGAATTTTTCTTTGGAAAAAGTTTTTTTGCAAACCGATAGTCTTGACAGTGGGTTAACCTCGATGGAATGGAAAAAATTCAAAAAATTTGAGCAAGTACTGCATGATTCAGGCTTAACTAAAAATGAATAGGAAGAACAGTTAACGGTTTATGCCCGCGATTCACTAAAAATATTGGAGGTAAAGCTCATTGCAATCAAAGTTTTAGAGGAGAAAAGTCTTTTGAACAGGGATATTGCCGATAATCCATCTTACTACGTGTCATTGCTGGGGAAATTAAAAGATAGCAACATTCCTCCCTCCGAATATCTTTTTCTGGAAGAGAAACTGGCGTATATCAACCAAGAGGTGGTAATGGAGAAATTAAAATGGAGTAGGTCGGTGAATATTGGTCTAATTGCACTTATATTATTATTGACCTATTTGGTTGTTAGGCAAAGAAAGGGACAAAACAAATCAATTCTTCCCGAGTTGAGCAAACAGGAAACTTTGGTTCGCAACCTTATCCTTCAAGGCAAAAGCAATAAGGAAATAGCCAACGAACTTTATATTAGTTTAAGTACGGTAAAAAGTCACATCACTAACATTTACAGTAAATCAAATGTGGCCAATAGGCGGGAACTGCTGGAAAATAGCACGGGTACTAGCACCTAAATCAGACCTATTAGGCTTTATCTGAGCCAATTTACCCTCGTAATTTGTTTCAAAATTGAACGGTTTTGAAACAGCTCTCTTTGTTATTTTTTGCATTATACATTTCAAGTTATGGTCAACAACAATTTACTTTTAAGGGAAGTGTTATTGATGAAAACAATCAGATGGTTTCCATTGGGGATGTCCTTTTGTTTGATTCCAATAAAGAAAATCTAATAGCTTACACTTCCTTGGTGAATGGTGAGTTCTTATTTGATGAGGTAAATAGAGGGGAGTATTTACTGGAAGTATCTGCTTTAGGTTTAAAAAAATATTCCAAGCAAATCATCTTGAATAAGAACCTTGAATTTTCTATTCAGTTGGAAGAACAATTGACAGAGCTTGAAGCTGTTGAGGTTACCGCCCTGCAAAACCCCATAACCACAGCTAATGGCAATCTTAAGATCGATTTGCAAAATCCTGTTTTTGCTTCCATCGTGGATCCTATGGAAGTCCTTTTAAAAGTGCCCAATATTCAAATTTCACCGGATAGAGAGTCCATTTCGGTAATTTCTAAAGGGAGCCCTTTAATTTATTTGGGCAACCAGCGTATCAGTTTGGATGAATTCAAGGGATTGTCGATAGAAGCGATTGAGAGCATCGAACTTATCAACAATCCATCACCCAAATATGAAGCGGAAGGCCTAGCTGTGCTTTTGATTCATTTGAAAAAAAACATGGACAAAGGAACCACCTTGAGTCTGGGCGAAACTTTATCCTTTAGGCAAAATACCAACAATTATCTAAGCTCCAACGGAAGTTTTTCCAATGGAAAATGGAGCCTTCGAGGTAATCTCAATTATAATGTGATTGGGCAATGGGAGAGCAATACTTTTGAGTTTACAATTCCTGATGAGGACATTTATTCGGATTATTTGGTGCTGATTCCAGATAATAAAAGGGTTCAAATTAATAGTGGATTGGGATTCTATTACCCTTTTAACGATAGTGATTACATTTCTTTCAATTCCACGATGAAGCTTCAAACAGATGATGCGGATTTTGAAACAAACACTTTTGTGAGGAAGGGCGACGAAGAGGATAATATTTTATCGGAACCTGAAAATGATAATAGACGGGGTTATTTTAGTGGTAATTTCAATTTCAATAAAAAGCTGGATACTAATTGGAACCTTTTTACAGGAGTCCAATATTCCTCCTTCAAACAAAAATTGAACACCGATATTTTTAACAACTATAATGATGAAGGATTTACTTTGGATGAATCCAGATATCAGGAATATGAAATAGGTTCATTGGCTGCTCGTCTTGATGTTGAACATACAATTTCTGAAAATTTAAAAAGTGAGTTTGGGATTAGTTGGAACGAAGCACGGGCCAATGCTCATTCCAATGTTCAGCAATTGGTTGCCCAAAATGAAGTATATGTTGATTATGATTATAAAGAACAGCTGTACGCTTCCTATTTGAACTTTAGTTCAAATTTGAATAAGAAACTGGATTTGAACATTGGGGTTAGGGTGGAAAACAATAGTGTAAATGGTATTCTGAACAACGAAACCAGTCCTCTGGTCAATAGAGAGAACACTAGATTTTTCCCCAAGGCAGGGATCAATTTTCAGATGGATAGTACCAAAGCTCTATCATTGAACTATTCCAAAAGTATTACACGCCCCAATTTTTCACGTACCAGCTCTGTTTCCGTATTTATCAATCCTTTTTTGGAAGCTACCAATAATATAAACTTGCTGCCGACCATTTCCCAACGGGTTTCTTCCAATTTCCAATGGAAGAAAAAATCATTTTTTATGGATGTTTACCAAAAGGACCATCCCTCATACTACGCTATTAGTTATGAAGCACCGGATACCACTGCGACTCTTTCTCCAACTAATTTTGAAAAGGAGTCGGGCTTTTATGTGGGGGTTACCCTTCCATTTTCGTACAAAATTTGGACTTCCACGACCGCTGTGAGTTTAAACTATAATAAGATCAAGGATTCCTCAGCGATTGTAGCAACGGCCAAGCCTTTTGTGTATGCTTATACCGACCAACAATTTAAAGTTGCCACAGATACTATTGTTTCTTTTGGCGGATGGATGATGACCGAACGCAATGAAGGAATTTATACCAGAAATGCTATGTTGGTGCTTAATACTTCGGTTACCAAGACCTTTTTTGATAAACTCCAATGTGCCATCCGTTTAAACGATATTACCAAAGCAATGAACTATGAGGAAAGCTATTCCATTAATGGGGTAGAGGCCAATGGAACCTTTTTTGTGGATGCTAGGGAAATTGCTTTTGCGTTAAAATATAAGTTTGGGGACAAAACTTCTAAATTCAAAAACAAAGATGTTGATGAAAATTTGAATCGAATCAATTGATGTTTACACTTTTTCTTTCATTTTTTCTTCTTTCTCGAGGGCAAATTGCTTGCAAAGCTCCAAGGTTTCGGTTACGTCATCCAATGTGGTTCTTGGATTTATAAGGCACATGCGTAAAACAATTTGCCCATTCAAGATGGTAGTCACCAATAAAGCTTTTCTGGACTCCACCACTTTTTCGGAAATGTACTGGTTGAATTCATCCAGCTCTTTGTCGCCGTAGTTTTTATGTATGGGGTTGTACCTAAAATTGATTACGGCCAAGGTTGCGGGAAAGACAACTTCCCAACTTTTACTGCCCCTCAAAATGTTTTCAACTTCCTCAGCAAGGTCAATATTGTAGGTGATGGCATCCCTAAACTCTTTTAAACCAAAGGTTTTTAGCGACATATAGAACTTAAGCGCCCTAAATCTTCGAGTCAGTTGGATTCCGTGGTCGTAAAAGTTGATTTCTGAAGTATTTCCCTCGATATCCCTTAAATATTCCGGTTTTTCGGTAAAGGTATGGCTCAGGTTTTTGTGATTTCTTATCAATAGGCAGCCCATTTCATAAGGTTGGAAAAACCATTTATGTGGATCCACGGTCAATGAATCTGCTTTTTCAATCCCTTTCATAGCTTGTTTACCTTTTTTAGATAAGATAGCCGCTCCACCGTAGGCACCATCAATATGGTACCAAATGTCCTCTTTTTTGCAAATGTTCCCCAATTCCACCAAGGGGTCTACGGTTCCAGTGTTTGTAGTTCCAGCAGAGGCGATCAAGCAAAATGGCTGAAGTCCTTCTAACCTATCTTTGGCAATGCAGTTCTTCAATTTGTTTACAGAAAACTTGAGTTCATTGTCGGTGGGAATGATTCTAATCTGCTCTTTTTTGAAGCCCAACACCCGAATTGCTTTAATGTTGGATGAGTGTGCCTGATCGGACAAATAGATGACCGCTTTGGAGAAATCATCGCCACATTTTATTCTGCGAGCGGTAACAACGGCGGTAAGGTTGGCCATGGAACCCCCACTGGTAAATATACCTCCTCCTTTTTTCTTTGGAAAACCAAAAATCTTTAATAGCCATTGAATGGTTACAATCTCTAGTTCGGCTGCAGCTGGACTGGCGGCCCATCCACCGGAAAAGATATTGTATCCCGTGGCCAAAGCATCGGCCATAACACTAATATAATTGCTAGGACCAGGAACAAATGAAAATGATCTCGGGTGAGCTAAGTTGGCACTGTTGGTCATTACCTTTTCCAAAACAAAGTCGAGTACTTGGGATGGGTCTGAACCTTTTTCTGGGGCCTCTTCCAAAAAAAGTGAATCCATTTCTTTACGGGATCCAAGGGCGACAGGTAATTTTTGGTCTTGGGTAGCGTGATGCTCCACTATGGCATCCACAATTTGATACCCGTAGCTTTTCATTTCTTCTTTCGAAAGTTCCAATCTGGCTTTGTTCTTCTTCATAAGTCCTGTTTCAACTTAACAGCAAAAGTACCATATTTGGAACGGTTTTCCATCCCATTTTAGACCGTTGTCCAATCAATTGGGATAAAAAGAAAGCTAGGAAGTGAGTTCCGTGAAGAGGCTCTCCAAATTTTTGTTCTTTCTGCTGAGTTGGAGGGTCTTTAATTTATTGTCGTGTGCAAAATCGAATACTACTGGTCGCATATCCTTTGATGTTGCGAAGATTATCTCATATACGAACCCACCAGTGTTTTTTACGTTTGAAACATTGGGCATCTGTTGCAATAGTTGTTCCTCTACCCGATAATCAAATTCCACTTCAATGATTTGTTCTTCCGCTTCGCGAAGTTCCTCCAGTTTTTTGTCGGCTACCAATTCCCCTTTGTTTATAATGATTACGCGGTCGCAAACGGCTTCCACTTCTTTCATAATATGGGTGGATAGTAGAATGGTTTTCTCTTTCCCAATTTCACGTATCAGTTTTCGGATCTCGATCAATTGGTTGGGGTCTAGTCCTGTGGTGGGCTCATCAAGAATCAAAACTTCTGGGTCGTGCAAAAGGGCGGCAGCAAGTCCAACCCGCTGACGGTATCCTTTGGATAACTGTCCGATTTTTTTGTGGGCTTCGGGAGATAGCCCGGTTTGTTCGATCACATCATCGATTTTGGACTTGTCCACTTTATAAACATCCGCATTAAAGGCCAAGTACTCTTTTACATACATTTCCAAGTACAACGGATTGTGTTCTGGCAGATACCCGATACTTTTTTGAACATCTTTTTCGGCACCCAGCACATCAAAACCATTCACTTCGGCAACACCGCTATCAGCTTTGTAATAGGTGGTCAAAATCCGCATCATTGTGGACTTTCCTGCACCGTTAGGGCCTAAAAAGCCAACAACTTCCCCTTTCTTAATAGTAAAGGAAACATTGTTCAATGCTTTTTGGGAACCAAAGGTTTTGGTAATGTTCTGGACAGTAATAGACATTCAATATAAATTTATTGATTTCAAAAATACACTTTTAGAAGCTTTAATCCTTGGGTTTCAAAATCCAGGATGCATGGTTTTTAATCATGGGGAAATAATCATAAGAATAGGAATTCTTAAAAAAATGTGGTTTCTATAAAATAATGTGCAGCGAAAGGAGCCTTTTTGAAAAAAATCAAAAAAAATTTGGGAATCTCTGTGTGTTTACAATTGAATACCTAAATTAGCCGAGAATTATTACAAAGATGACAAACACGTATTTCTGGAACCGTTTTTATTTTTACTTCTTTTTTCAAAGAGGAACGGGACTGTTGTAGATACGTATAAAGTATAACCAATACATGAAGTCCCGATACAATCGGGGCTTTTTTTTTGCAATGGAATTAAAAGTAGCCATACAGGGAGTCAGGGGTTCTAACCATCATCAGGTGGCCATAGATTTTTTCGGGAATGATATTGAGCTGTTGGAATGCAGTTCGTTTGATGCAGTGATAAATCATTTATTGGAAGGCATTGCTGATAAGGGTATCATGGCCATTGAAAATTCTATCGCAGGTTCCATTATCCCCAATTACAATCTTGTATACCATAATAACATTCATGTTATTGGAGAGCATTATCTGAGCATCCATCATAATCTTATGGTTTTAAAGGGGAGAACTTTTGATGACATCCAAGAGGTACATTCACACCCTATGGCGTTGTTGCAATGTAAAGAGTTTTTCAAGGCGCATCCCCAGATAAAACTGGTGGAAAGTGTGGATACGGCGGAGACGGCAAAGCGAATCAAGGAAGAAAAATTGGAGCATATTGCCGCCATTGCACCAAAAATGGCCGCCGAATTATACGATTTGGAAATAATTGCAGATAATATCCAAACCATTGTGAACAACTCCACGAGGTTCATCATACTTAAAAAGCAGAACAAGGTTCTTCCCGAAAAGGAAATCAATAAGGCCTCTTTACGATTTATAACCGATCACAAAAGAGGGAGTTTGGCTACCGTTTTAAATGTTTTGAGCGATTGCAACATGAACCTTACCAAAATTCAGTCCTTGCCCGTAATCGAAACGCCATGGAAATATGCATTTTTCGTGGATGTGACTTTTGATAAGTATGAGCACTTTGCCAAAACCAAATCTTTGTTGCAGATCATGGCCGAAGATTTCAGGGTTTTGGGTGAATATAAAAATGCATTGTTGTAATGATAACGGCAGATAGGCTAAATAGCGTACAGGAATACTACTTCTCTAAAAAATTAAGGGAGGTCAGGGGATTGATGGCCGAAGGCAAACCAATCATCAATATGGGAATTGGGAGTCCAGATTTGGCACCTTCGCCCCAAGTGTTGGAAACCCTTCGGGATTCCATTGCCGAAGCGGGGGCACATCAATACCAAAGCTATCAAGGATTACCGCAGTTAAGGGAGGCCATTGCAGATTTCTATCAACAGAAGTTTGAGGTGTCTGTTGACGCCAATACCGAAATTTTGCCCTTGATGGGATCGAAGGAAGGGATTATGCACATCAGTATGGCATTTTTAAATGAAGGTGATGAAGTATTGTTGCCCGACCCTGGTTACCCCACTTATGCATCGGTCACCAATTTGGTTGGCGGAGCACCGGTTACTTATGATTTAGAAGCGGAAAATGGTTGGTTCCCGGATTTGGAGGAACTTTCCAAGAAAGACCTGTCCAAAGTAAAGTTGATGTGGATCAGTTACCCTCATATGCCAACGGGAGCTACGGCCACAAAAGAGCAATTAAAGTCTTTGGTAGCGTTTGCCAAGAAGAATGAAATCCTTTTGGTCAACGATAATCCATACAGTTTTGTGCTAGCCACTAACCCAACCAGTATTTTGTCCATCGAAGGAGCAAAGGATTGCACCTTGGAACTGAACAGCTTGAGCAAGACCTTTAATATGGCGGGTTGGCGTGTGGGAATGGTGCTTGGTAGCGCGGAACACATCAATGCGGTGCTGAAAGTTAAGAGCAATATGGACTCTGGAATGTTCTACGGTATTCAAAAAGGCGCGATTGCTGCCTTGCAGAGTGGTCCTGAATGGTTTGAAGCATTGGATAAGGTGTACACCACAAGACGCGAGTTGATGTTCCAGTTGGCGGATAAATTGGGCTGCACCTACGACAAAAATGCGGTGGGCATGTTTGTGTGGTGCAAATTGCCAGAGGGAGCAGGCGCATCCGAAGCATTTATAGACAAGGTATTGTACGATAAAGATATTTTTATTGCTCCCGGAACCATTTTTGGGAGCAATGGTGAAGGATACATTCGATTTTCACTTTGTGTGAAAGAAGAAAAAATCAAAGAAGCCATAGAAAGATTTTAGGTTATGAAAGTGGTCATTATAGGAGTTGGATTAATAGGTGGTTCTTTTGCCAAGGATGTAAAAAAATTGCATCCTGAAGCTGAAATCATTGGAGTGGACAAAAGTGAAGCCCATTTGGACGAGGCCCTCCAACTTCAGATTATTGATAAAAAAGGGGATTACCAAGATTTGGAAACTGCTGATTTGGTTTATGTGGGAATCCCGGTGAACGTTTTGGTCACTGAATTGCCCAAAATTTTGGATGCTGCCGGAGATGAAACAGTCGTAATAGATGCAGGTTCCACCAAACGATTAATCTGTGAACAAGTTACCGAACACCCGAAGCGAAGGAATTTTATGGCTTGTCACCCCATTGCTGGTACCGAGTTTTCAGGGCCGACCGCGGCGTTTCAAGGATTGTATACCGATAAGACCATGATCATATGTGAAGTAGAAAAAACAGCATTCAAGCTTCAAGAAAAGGCATTGACTATTTTTCAAGATATAGGGATGCGTATTCGGTATATGAACCCCGAAGCACACGATAAACACATCGCCTACGTATCTCATTTATCACACATTAGCTCTTTTATGTTGGGAAAGACAGTTATTGAGAAAGAAAAAAATGAGCGTGATATTTTTGACATGGCGGGGAGTGGTTTTGAGAGTACAGTTCGCTTAGCAAAAAGTTCACCCGAGATGTGGACACCAATTTTTGAACAGAATAAAGACAATGTTGTAGAAACGCTGGAAGAGTACATACAAAACCTTACCAGGTTTAAACAACTGATTTTGGACAACGATTTTGAGAATGTCCACCTAGAAATGAGTAATACCAATAAAATAAAACAAATACTAAAAGGAATACCACTTACGAAAAAATAGAGAGTATTATGGAAAACAGAAAGGAAATGAGAAAATGGTTGGATGATATGAATTTGGGTCATCCATTGGTAGTGGCGGGTCCGTGTAGTGCGGAAACCGAAGACCAAGTGCTGAAAATAGCCCATGAGCTTAAGGATACTGATGTAAGTTACTACCGTGCCGGAATCTGGAAACCACGAACGCGTCCAGGAAATTTTGAAGGAGTTGGAGCCATTGGATTGAAGTGGTTGCAGAAAGTAAAGGAGGAGACCGGTCTAAAAACCGCAACGGAGGTTGCCAACAGGGCACACGTAGATCTTGCCTTGGAACACGATGTTGATTTGTTATGGATTGGTGCACGTTCTACCGTAAGTCCTTTCATTGTTCAAGAAATTGCCGATGCTTTGGAAGGAACCGATAAAATTGTTTTGGTGAAGAATCCGGTAAACCCAGATCTTTCACTTTGGTTGGGGGCAGTGGAACGCTTGCATTCTGCCAATATTGAGAAGTTGGGTGTTATTCACAGAGGTTTCTCCACTTACGAAAAAACCAAATACCGTAATATTCCAGAATGGCAATTGGCCATTGAGTTACAGACCAAATTCCCTGATTTGCCCATCATAAACGATCCAAGTCACATTACAGGAAAGCGCGATATGGTTTTTGATGTTTCCCAAACCGCATTGGATTTGAACTTTGATGGTTTGATGATAGAAACACATTATGATCCGGACAATGCTTGGAGTGATGCCGCTCAGCAGGTAACCCCTAAAACTTTGGTTCAGATGATGAAAGATCTTCGTATTAGAAAAGAAACCGATGAGGAAGCGGAATACAACAACAATTTGAGCAACCTGAGAGCTCAGATTGACATATTGGACAATCAACTGATTGATTTAATGGGAAAAAGAATGAAAGTTTCTGATGGAATCGGTGAGCTGAAAAAGCAAAAGAACGTAGCGGTACTTCAAAGTAACCGTTGGAACGCTATTTTGGGCAATATGATCTTGGAAGGAGAGCAAAGAGGACTGAGTGAGGAATTTGTATTGAAAATGTTCAAGGCAATTCATCAGGAATCAATTAATCACCAGGAGAAAATTATCAACGCGTAGTCTGATTTTTTAATCAGGCTGATTCAAGAACTATTTGTGGTCCAGATAAATTTTGGGCTGCAAATAGTTTTTTTTGCTTTAAACTGTAACAAAAGCAGGAAAGTATCATCTTTCAGAAGTAAAAACACACTATCATGAAAAAAATATACACACTAGGTCTTCTTTTGCTTCCCTTGGTTATGTTTTCGCAACGAATCATCGATACAGAAGTTGGGGAATTCAACAAAATCAAGGTTTTTGATTTGATTGAGGTCAACTTGATCCAATCCGACGAGAACAAGATCATGATCAAAGGCTGGAATGTCGATGACATTAAATGGACCAACAAAAACGGAGTTTTAAAACTTCGTATGCAGCTGGACAAAAAGTTCCAGGGTGAGGACACCTTGATTGAAGTCTACTACACCAATTTGGATGTAATCGATGGTAACGAAGGTGCGCAAATTACTTGTAATGAGATGGTTCATAAGAGCAAAATAGAGCTCAGGGCACAAGAAGGAGCCATGATTCATATTGGAATGGATGTGGACTACGCAGACGTAAGAGCGGTAACCGGAGGAATTGTCCGAGCTTCAGGATTGGCAAAAAATCAAACGGTTGTTATCAATACAGGTGGTATTTTTGAGGGAAGAGAGTTAAGGACAACGACAACAGACGTTAAAATTTCAGCCGGAGGTGAGGCAGATGTATTTGCTTCGGAATTGGTGGATATCAATGTAAAGGCCGGTGGAGATGTATATGTTTACGGAAATCCACAAACGGTTCATAAAAAAACTTTTGTAGGCGGAAGGGTCTATTTTAAGGATTAGTGAAACTTGTAGCTAAAGAAAAAGCCCTCCGAAAAACTTCGGAGGGCTTTTTTTATTTAGGGGTATTTTGGCAATATTACTTTTTGAAAATGTAACGCGTAATAAAGATGCCTTGCCCATCACCTTTTCCACCTTCACTTTCAACACCGCTAACTACAAAGGCCAGTTCCCATCCATTGGAAATCATATCATTGATCATGGAAGTAATCAGGGCATCGTTGGCCGCGATATTTTGGAAACGAATACCACCGATGTTATAAAAGTTCAAAAGTTTGGTTTCCTCAAAATTCTTTACGCGAATTTCATTTCTTTTGGATTTGTTACGGGTATTGTCATCCTCGGTCTGTACGCTTGTAAACTCCTTGTAATCTTTGTCCTCCAAGGCGTTAATGATTCTAGAACGTCCCAGGCCATTGGGTACTATCGATTCAACACTGGTAACTACATGGTACTGTTGTGCACTCACAGTAAATGAGGCTGCAAATAGTACAGCTACTGCCAAAATGATTTTTTTCATAATAAATTAAGTTAATGATTGTTAAAACTCTCAATATAGATATACGACGAAAAAGAAGTAATATTGTTTCTTTGTAGTCAAAATATGAACAAATAGTGAACGGAACTGTTTATAAATCAACGGGAAGCTGGTATATGGTAAAATCTGAAGAGGGAGATTTTTATGAATGCCGTATTAAAGGAAAGTTCCGAACACAGGGTATTAAAAGCACCAATCCAGTGGCTGTTGGAGACCATGTTGGTTTCGATTTGGAAACCATTGGTGATGAGACGGTCGGTATAATTACAGAAATAGGCGAACGCAAAAATTATATAGTGCGCAAGTCGGTAAAGCTTTCCAAACAAACCCATATCATAGCTGCAAACTTAGATCAGGTTTTTCTGTTGGTCACTTTGAACAATCCACCCACTTTTACCAGTTTTATAGATCGATTTTTGGTTACGGCCGAAGCTTATGAAATTCCTGTAGTACTTCTCTTTAATAAGATGGATGTTTATAGTGAAGAGGAAAAGTTTGAGGTTGATTACCTGATTGACCTGTATACCAAAATTGGCTACAATTGCATCCAAATTGAAGCCAAACAAGGCATAAATGTAGATAAAGTAAAAGAATTGATGCGCGGTAACATTAGCATGTTTGCCGGACATTCCGGAGTGGGAAAATCTACTTTGGTCAATGCATTGGAACCAGGCCTTAAGTTAAAAACTGCCGAAATTTCGGAGCTGCACATGCAAGGGCAGCATACTACTACCTTTGCAGAGATGTACGACCTTTCTTTTGATGCTCGCATCATTGATACCCCAGGGATAAAGGGTTTTGGTATTGTAGATATGGAAAAGCATGAGATTGGTAATTATTTTCCTGAATTCTTCAAGTTGAAATCGGAATGTAAGTTCCATAATTGTCTTCATTTGGATGAACCTAAATGTGCAATAAAAGAAGCTTTGGAAAATAATGAGATTGCGGCAAGCCGCTATCGCAGCTATATTCAGATGATAACGGGCGACGAAGACAATCCGTATAGGGAAAGATAAATGAGAACAGTATTACAAAGAGTTTCAAAAGCAAGTGTTACCGTTGATGGCAAAGTGATTTCATCCATTGGAAAAGGCCTATTGGTATTGTTGGGCATTGAGGATGCCGATAACAAAGATGACATTGATTGGCTTGCAAATAAAATATTGAACCTCCGCATATTCAATGATGAGGATGACGTGATGAACCGCTCGGTCGCAGATGTCAATGGCGATATTATCGTGGTCAGCCAGTTTACCTTGCACGCTTTGACTAAAAAGGGAAATCGCCCGTCGTACATTAAAGCAGCGAAACCTGATGCTGCCGTTCCCATGTACGAGGAGTTTGTTCAAGTATTGGAGCAAAAACTAGGTAAAAAAGTCGGTACGGGAATCTTTGGTGCCGATATGAAAGTGGAACTCCTAAATGATGGCCCCGTGACCATTTTAATTGACACAAAAAACAAAGAATAACCATTTTTTATGGATTAATTATTGATTTTTTGCAAGAAATTAATCACATTAGCCTTCCCGACTTAACCTAACCTAAAATAATGCGATTTCTTGTACTAACCGCTTTTTTACTTTTTTCCAGCCTTTTTTATGCCCAATATAGTGTTGCCTCTATCCCAGAGAAATTGCGTTTTAATGTAGATGCGGTTATTCGTAACAATGAGGTCAGTATACAGGTTCTGGCCGTTGATCAGATGGTCTATCAAATCACTAAGGTGGTCACAGTATTTAATGCTTCGGGTAATGTCTTTGCAGATGCAAGAATAAGGTATGACAACGAAGTAAAAGTTAAAAATGTAGAGGCGGTTATTTATAACCAATTCGGAGGGGAAATCGAAACCATAAAAAAGCGTGATTTTAAGGACATCGCCGCTGCAGATGGATTTTCACTTTATCGTGATGACCGAGTTTTGTATGCAGACTTTGATCCTTCTCAATATCCTTATACCATGAAATTCACCTATGAAGTAGAAACTTCCGATACAGGTACAATGCCACAATGGTATTTTGTGCCGGGATATGGTGTAAGTGTTGAGAAAAGCACCTACAAAATTTCGTGTTCATCCAAAAATCTAAAACCCATAATCAAAGAACAAAATTTGGCTGGATTGGATGTGAAAGTGAACAATGAATACAATACAATCACATATGTGGCTAAAGAAATCCCCGCATTTTTAGGAGAAACCTTAAGTCCGAGCCATCACTATATTTTACCAAGATTATCCGTTAGGTTGCCCAATTTTCACTTTAAAGGTTACAGTGGAACAGTAAACAATTGGCAAGATTTAGGCACTTGGATACAGGACATACTTTTGGATGGAAGGGATGAATTGGGTGAGCCAACCATTACCAAAATGAGGAACTTGGTAAAGGGAGTCCAGGATGATTTGGAAAAGGCAAAAATAATTTACCGGTATGTGCAGAAGAATACTCGATATGTCAGTGTGCAAATTGGTATTGGAGGGATGAGGCCCATTAATGCCACAGAAGTAGATAGAGACAAGTACGGTGACTGTAAGGGACTTACCAATTACACAAAAGCACTGTTGAGGGCTGTTGGAGTCGAGTCTTATTACGCTGTTGTAGAATCCGGAAGTACAAAGGTTGACATGCAAGAGGACTTTGCAGATCTAATTCAGGGAGACCATGTTATTCTGGCAATACCTTACAATAACAGCTATTATTGGGTGGATTGCACCTCACAGATAAATCCTTTTGGGTATTTAGGTGATTTTACAGACGACCGAACAGTTCTTGTGGTAACCCCCGAAGGAGGGAAACTGGTCCGAACAGAATCCTATTTGAACGAAGAGAATGCTAAACAAATCAATGGGACAATTAATGTGTTTGAAGATCTATCCATGGATGCCCAAGTCACAATACAAACGAAAGGAATCAAATACGACTTAAGAATGGCTTTGGAGCGTGAGTCTTCAGAACATATAAAAGAATACTACAAAACCTTGTGGGATAATATCAATGGAGTAAAAGTGAAGAACTACTCCTTTGAAAACAATAAAGATGATATTGTTTTTACGGAAAATGTCAACTTCCAAGCGGAAAACTTTGTGGCAAAAAATGGAGAAGGATATTTATTGTCTCTCAATCCGTTGAACAATGACACCTATGTCCCCCCAAGAGATAGGGACAGAAAATATCCTTTTTTGGTTCAAAGAGGGTCATTTGAAGAGGATAAGATCCAAATAGAAATACCAGAGAATTTTACAATATCATCACTTCCAGAGGATGTCTTTATGGAGACCGAGTTTGGAAATTACCAAGCCAAGCTTCAAAAAAAGGCTAACGGAGCATTGGTTTATAATAGAAGCTTTTTTTTAAAAGCCGGGACATATCAAAAAGAATTGTATCAAAAATTCAGGTCTTTTTTAAGGACCGTCGCCAGAATGGACAAGCAAAAAATTGTCCTTATCAAAAACGCACCATAACATGAAGTTGATTAAAAACGCGCTTTGGATAGTTTCACTCTTTCATTTTTTAATAGCTGTTGGACAGTATGAGACCAAATTTGGCCAACTTACGATTGATGAGAAAGAATTTACTAACTACGAAAAAGATACTACTGCGCATGCGGTTTATCTTTATGAAAAAGGAGAGAACTTTTTTGAAATCAGAGGAAATTACGTTTGGCTCATTAAAAAATATAGAGCCAAGATTAAAGTAGTGGACAATCAAGGTATTTCCGTTGCCAATATAGCCATACCCTATTATCATTCCGATAATGGAAAGGAAAGTGTAGAAGGGATTAGGGCGATAACCCACAACGGAACCGTAAAACACAGCCTTAGGCAACAAGATGTATTTGATACGGATGTTACTGAAAGATGGTCCGAAAAGCGATTTACTTTTCCCGCAGTACAAGAGGGCTCTATTTTGGAATACATGTACGAAATCAAATCTCCCTTTTTCTTCAATTTAAATGGATGGAAATTTCAAGAAGATATTCCCAAGGTTTATACTGAGTACAACGCGAAGATTCCCGGGAATTATAGGTACAATAGAACCCTAATTGGGGAACTCTCACTCCAAGTAAACGAAGCATTCATTGAAGAAAAGTGTTTTTCTATTCCAGGTACTTCCGACCAGGCAGATTGTGAGGTGCTAAAATATGTAATGAAGGATGTGCCGGCATTCAAGGAAGATGAGAGTTATATGTTGTCGCCCAAAAACTATAGATCTTCCTTAGAGTTTGAACTGTCTGAACACCTTCGATTTAATGGTATTACAGATAAGTATACCAAAAGTTGGAAAGATGTTGACAAAGAATTTAAAGCAGATAAAGATTTAGGTCGACAGCTAAAAAAGGAGAACTTTTTTGAACGCAATGTACCACTGGACCTGATTAGTGGTGGAGATGATAAATTGGAAAAGGCAAAGCGGATTCATGAATTCGTGAAAAATTGGTTTGTATGGAACGGCGATTATGGAATTTATTGGAACAACAGGGTAAAACAGGCTTTTGATCAACATCGTGGAAATGTGGCAGAAATCAATATTACTTTGATAAATCTTCTAAATGCCGCTGGAATTGATACAGATATGATGGTGCTATCTACGCGTAACAATGGATTGCCTAAAAAATCACATCCTGTTATGTCAGACTTTAACTATTTAGTGGCAAAAGCCGATATTGATGGAGACTCTTATTTATTGGATGCCACTCAAAAATATTTGCCTTTTGGAATGTTGCCTTATCGATGTTTAAATTATTACGGAAGGGTAATGGATTTGGAAGGAGAAAGTTATTGGTATGATATTGTTCCAGAACAAACGAACAGCAGGGCAATACGGATGGAAATGTCTTTAAATCCAGAAGGCGGTTTGGTGACAGGTAGTTATGATGAGATTACCAAGGGTTACGAAGTGTTGATTAAAAAGAATCAGATAATCACATCGACCAAAGAAGAGTATTTGAATGAACTCGAAGAAAGCTCCAATGGGGATTTTTTTATTGAGAATTACGAAATGGATTCAGAACAATCCGATGATAAAAAACTGATTGAGCATTTCGAATTCGAGATGGAGGGTTTGGAATCGGGTGAAACCATTTATTTTAACCCGTTTATAATCCGGTTTTTTAAAAGCAATCCATTCATTTCAGAAGAAAGATATTACCCAGTCGATTTTGGATATCTTAGGTCCTATATGTATTATGCTAATGTAGAAGTTCCAGAGGGATATAAAATAAAAGAATTACCCGAGGCAATTATTTTGTCCTTACCTGAAAAAAGCGGGTTATTGAGATTTAATTGTTCCGAGCTACAGGGTAAAATAATGGTGCAGTACAGTCTGCAATTAAGAGCTCCTCACTATACCAGCGAAGGTTATGCTTTTATAAAGAAATTTTTCGAGGACGCCATTAACGCACAAAACAATAGTTATCTGGTTTTGGAGAAGATATAATCAGGTTGTGCTTACCTTTGTGTCTCAACGATAAAAGTGAAAAGGTGAACATCGAAAATGCACAAAAAGCTGTAGACGAATGGATCAAGAACCATGGGGTCCGTTATTTTAACGAACTTACCAATATGGCACAGCTTACTGAAGAAGTAGGGGAGGTGGCTCGAATAATTGCACGACGGTATGGAGAGCAGAGCGAAAAGGAGTCCGACAAGACCAAGGATTTGGGTGAGGAGCTCGCTGATGTTGTCTTTGTGGTGCTATGTTTGGCCAACCAAACAGGGATAGATCTGCAAGAGGCTTTTGACAGAAAATTGGATTTAAAGACCAAACGCGACCACGATCGTCATCAAAATAACAAAAAGCTTAAATAAAGTTTCGCTTATAAAGGGACATTAGGGCCGTTTTTTCTAGTTTTGACAATTCACTCAAAGCCTATTGAATTGAAACTCCAACTTTCCGCACCCCACAATAAAAAAATTAAAAAGGACATCGCAATTACGGGTTCTAAAAGTGAAACCAATCGCTCACTTTTGCTGCAAGCTCTTTTCCCGAATATCAAAATCGAAAACCTTTCCAATTCTGATGATGGTGAGGTCATGCAAAAGGGGTTGGTCAAATCCAAAGGAGAAGTGGATATTCACCATGCAGGTACTGCCATGCGATTCTTAACGGCCTATTTTGCTTCTCAAGCGGGAAAAGAAGTTGTGCTTACAGGGTCGCAGCGTATGCAGGAACGTCCCATAAAAGTATTGGTGGAAGCGCTTCGATCATTAGGTGCCGATATCCAATATGAAAAGGAAGAAGGGTACCCACCTTTAAAAATAGCAGGAAAAAAACTGGATAAAAACCAAGTATCCCTTCCAGCCAATATCAGTAGTCAGTATATATCGGCCTTGTTGCTGATAGCTCCCAGTTTGGAAAATGGTTTGGAATTGGAACTGATTGGGAAAATCACTTCGGTACCCTATATAAAAATGACCTTGGCACTATTGGAGCAAATAGGAGTTCAAACCTCTTTTGAAGGAAATAAAATTAAGGTTTCTTCAAAAGAAACAGTAGAGGATACCACATTGGTTGTCGAGTCCGACTGGAGTTCTGCCAGCTATTTTTACAGCATTGCGGCCATGAGTGATGTCGGTACGGAGATTCGATTATCCTCTTATAAACAAAGTTCTTTGCAAGGCGATAGTGTTTTGGCAGAAATCTATAAAGATTTTGGTATTGAAACCTCGTTTTCAAATAATACCATCCTACTTCATAAAAAAGCAGATGTCATTTCGGATAATTTGGAGTATGATCTTTCCAATGCCCCGGATATTGCACAGACCATTGCTGTCAGTTGCTTAGGTCTGGGCGTTGGGTGCCACTTAACCGGTTTGCATACTCTTCCCATTAAGGAAACAGACCGTTTGGACGCACTACAAACTGAGCTGGGAAAGTTTGGGGCTACGGTGGATATCGATTCCGAAAGTTTGACCTTGCAACCACATCCAAATCTTAAAAATGAAGTTGCTGTGGACACCTATAACGACCACAGAATGGCCATGGCCTTTGGCCCCTTGGCACTAAAAGCAGATTTTGTGGTTAATGATGCAGAGGTGGTTTCTAAATCCTATCCAGACTTTTGGAACGATCTTAAAATACTTGGCTTCGGTATAGAGTACTCGTAAATCACATTTAATCATCAATTTACTTGACATCCGCTATCGCGAGGTTGTATATTTGCCATTCTTTAAAAAATCGAAAAAAAGTCACATGAAATTATCGAACTTCAGTTTTGAATTGCCTAAAGAATTATTGGCAGAATATCCTGCAGAACACAGGGACGAATCCAAACTTATGGTGGTTCATAGGGATACAGGAAAAATTGAACATAAAATGTTCAAAGACATAGTAGATTACTTTGATGAAGACGATGTAATGGTCTTGAACAATACCAAGGTATTTCCTGCGAGACTTTTTGGAAATAAGGAAAAAACCGGAGCAAGAATCGAGGTTTTCTTGCTAAGGGAGCTAAACCAAGAACAACGCCTTTGGGATGTATTGGTAGATCCAGCAAGAAAAATCCGTATCGGAAACAAACTTTATTTTGGTGAAGATGAAAGTTTGGTGGCCGAGGTCATCGATAACACTACATCAAGAGGAAGAACATTGCGTTTTCTTTATGATGGTTCATATACCGATTTTAGAAGAAAGCTTAGGGAGTTGGGTGAAACCCCACTTCCAAAATATATCAAAAGGGAGGTTACGCCAGAAGATGAAGAGCGCTATCAGACCATTTATGCTAAGCATGAAGGTGCCGTGGCTGCACCAACAGCAGGGTTGCACTTTTCCAAGCATTTGTTGAAGCGTTTGGAAATCAAAGGAATCGAGTTTGCCGAGGTAACTTTGCACGTAGGTTTGGGAACCTTTAACCCAGTTGAAGTAGAGGATTTGTCCAAACATAAAATGGACAGCGAAGAGCTTGTAATTGATGAAAAGGCCACGGAAATTGTAAATAATGCCAAAGCCAACAAGAGAAAGGTATGTGCTGTAGGTACAACAGTAATGAGAGGCTTGGAAAGTGCCGTTTCATCCGAACATACATTGAACACGTTTGAAGGTTGGACAAATAAGTTCATATTTCCTCCATACGAATTCAGTATTGCGAACTGTATGATTACCAACTTTCACTTACCAAAATCAACTTTGATGATGATGGTATCTGCATTTGCAGGTCATGACCTTATCAAAAAAGCTTACAAACAGGCCATTTTGGAAGGCTACCGCTTTTATTCCTACGGGGATGCCATGTTGATTTTATAAAACAAAATTTTAGAGAAGAGAAATCCCGTTCGCTTTATAGCCAGCGGGATTTTTTCTTGCTTATCTTTAAGTAGTGGAAAACAAAAAGAAGGACATACGCGCATTGACCAAGGAACAGCTTCGTAATTTTTTCGTGGAGCAGGGCGATAAGGCATTTCGTGGAAACCAGGTGTACGAATGGTTGTGGCAGAAATCTGCCCACGATTTTGATGCTATGACAAATATTTCCAAGGAAACCAGAAAAATGTTGGAAGACAATTTTGTCATCAACCATATTCGCGTAGATCAAATGCAACGAAGCTCCGATGGTACCATTAAAAATGCCGTTCGCTTGCATGATGGTTTGATTGTTGAATCCGTTTTGATTCCAACGGAAACCCGGACCACCGCCTGTGTGTCCAGTCAAGTAGGTTGTAGTTTGGATTGCCGATTTTGCGCCACTGCTAGGTTAAAGCGCATGCGAAACTTAAATCCTGACGAGATTTACGATCAAGTGGTGGCCATTGATAATGAGAGCCGTTTGTATTTTGACCGACCGTTGAGCAATATCGTTTTTATGGGTATGGGTGAACCTTTGATGAACTACAATAATGTACTAAAGGCCATCGATAAAATTACCTCACCCGAAGGATTGGGGATGTCACCAAAAAGAATTGTAGTGTCCACTTCGGGAGTCCCGAAAATAATAAAGAAAATGGCTGATGAGGAGGTAAAGTTCGGTTTGGCCGTATCCTTGCATTCCGCTATTGATGAGGTACGTACCTCTATTATGCCTTTTAATTCCACATTTCCATTAAAAGACCTTCGTGAGGCACTGGAATATTGGTACAGTAAGACCAAGAACAGGATAACCTACGAATATGTGGTTTGGAAAGGTATCAACGATACACAAGAAGCTGCCGATGCTTTGGTGAAGTTCTGTAAGTTTGCTCCATCAAAGGTCAATATCATAGAGTATAACCCCATTGATGATGGCGAGTTTCAGCAAGCTCCCAATAACGCTATAGAAATGTATCAGCAAACTTTGGAGCGAAATGGCATTACCGTGACCATACGCAGATCGCGTGGAAAGGATATTGATGCCGCTTGCGGACAATTGGCCAATAAAAGCTAGGTTTTTCAATCTTCAATTAGCAATAAACAGTTGCACAATACACCCTTGGCTCTTCACCTTTTCACCCCTAAACCAGAATACGATCCCCTGCAAATCATCGATACTTTTAGGACTGCATCTTAAATCTTGGATTTCATTCCAACAACTCTTCCATTTTCCCTACTTTTAGGGATTCAAAACCAAACACCACACCGTTACGTTGAAAATCGTTTCGCAGATAAGGGAGCCCATAGAAAATGAGATGCAGCTTTTTGAGGAAAAATTCCTCAAATCCATGTCTTCTAAAGTTGCATTGTTCAATAGGATTACCTTTTACATTGTTAACAGAAAGGGCAAACAAATGCGGCCCATGTTCGTGTTTTTGACCGCCAAATTATTGAATGGTGAGGTTAATGAGCGTACTTATACCGGAGCTTCCATCATTGAATTGATCCATACCGCAAGTTTGGTGCACGATGATGTGGTTGACGACAGTAACAAACGTCGCGGTTTTTTCTCCATCAACGCTTTATGGAAGAACAAGATTGCCGTTTTGGTAGGGGATTTTCTTTTCTCCAAGGGATTGTTGGTATCCCTGGAAAACAAGGATTACGATTTACTTCATATTATCTCCAATGCGGTCCGTGATATGAGCGAGGGGGAATTACTACAGATAGAAAAAGCGAGACTTTTGGATATTACGGAAGATGTGTATTACGACATCATCCGCCAGAAAACTGCAACCTTGATAGCTGCATGCTGCAGTATGGGTGCATGTTCGGTTCGCCCAAATTCCGAAGAAGTGGAAACCTTTAGGAAGTTCGGGGAGCTTTGTGGAATGGCCTTTCAAATTAAGGATGACCTTTTTGACTACGGTGCCGAGAAAATCGGAAAACCAACTGGAATCGACATCAAGGAGCAAAAGATGACATTGCCGTTGATCTATGCTTTGAACCATAGTGATAAGGAAAAGAAGAAATGGTTGATCAATTCCATCAAAAAGCACAACAAGAACAAAAAACGGGTAAAGGAGGTTATTGCATATGTAAAGGAAAAAGGTGGCCTGGATTATGCTGTGGTCAAAATGTTGGAGTTTAAGGACGAAGCTTTGGCCATTTTGGACAATTATCCCGATTCCGAATACAAAAGTGCCCTTGCACTTATGGTCAACTACGTGGTGGACCGGAAAAAATAAACATTTATAAACTTGATAATCAATTAAATACTGAAAATTTTTATTTTCAGGCAACCATTTGTGTTTTTATCCCGTCTATTAAAATAGAAGCACTTTTATAAACCAAACTTTTGAAGATCATCGCGCTACATAGCAACGAAAAACAATTGATCAAAAAATCGATCAAAGGGGACCAAAAGGCCCAAAAGTTCCTATACGATAGGTTTTCACCTAAAATGTTGGGGGTTTGCAGGCAGTACATCAAAGATCTTCATTTTGCTGAAGATGTTATGGTCAGTGGTTTTGTAAAAGTTTTCAACCATTTAAGTTCCTATGAATTTAAGGGGAGCTTTGAAGGGTGGGTCAGAAAAATCATGATTCGTGAAAGTATTTCCTATTTGCGCAAAAGGCAGTTTGTTGTTTATGATGATGCTGTTGTGGAGGTAAACGGTCAGGTCTCAAATACCAATGAGGGACTATTGGATGCTGAATATGTACAACAACTGATCGACGAACTTCCCGAAGGCTATAAAACGGTCTTCTTGCTCTATGCCATAGAAGGATATGGGCATAGGGAGATTGCCGAGTTATTGGAAATTTCTGAAGGAACATCGAAATCGCAATTGTTCAAGGCCAAAAAAATGCTTCAAGAAAATTTAAGATTAAACGGAATGTCGCCCAAATCAAAATCGGCGATTAAAAAATAGAGGGTATGGATAAACTGGATAAGCATATCAAGGAGAAGTTGGAGCAGCGAACCATTGCCCCATCAAAAGGGTCTTGGGACAAGATTGCTTCTCAGCTGGAGCAACAACAGCCTAAAAGTAGCAAGAAATGGTTTCCTTATGCTGTAGCGGCAAGTATTTTAGGTATTGTCCTGGTCTCGGTTTTTTTATTTACCAAAGATCAGAATCAGGTAGAACAGATACAATTGGTGGATAGCGAAACAAATAGTTATAAGGAAACCCAAGTAGAGGAAAAAATCGTGGACGTTGAGGATAAAATAGAAGTGGTCCAGAAAGCATCGGAAACTGTCGAAATGGATAAAAGGGATAATTTGACTCGGAGGAATTCCATTCCAAATACAGTAATTGCCAAAGAGGAAGAAAAACAACCTTTAAAGGACGAGTTGATTATTAATTCTGACAAGCTGATCGCGCAAAAAGTGGAAGAAGTTGTGGCCCAGGTAGCATTGATGGAAAGTGGACAACAAAATGTGTCAGATGCAGAAGTGGATTCGCTATTACGAGCTGCCCAACGACAGATTTTGACCGATAGGTTATTCGCTGAAGGTGGTTCCGTGGATGCAATGTCCTTATTGGCAGAAGTAGAGGATGAGTTGGACGAATCGTTCCGGGACCAAATCTTCGATGCCCTCAAATCAGGTTACCTTAAACTACGTACTGCGGTGGCAGACCGAAATCAATAAAATTATTCATCAATCAAAACAAACCTTCTTCAACTTCCTGTCCTAGATGGGTGGGAAGTCGGGAGGTTTATAAATCAAAACAATCATGAAAACAATTACATTTTATTCGTCAGTTTTATTCTTATTATTTGTTTCGCAAGTAATGTTTGGGCAAGAGGATTATCAGAAGAAAATAGAGGAATTGAAAATAGAAAAGCAACGTATTGTTGAGCAAGAGAAAAATGCTTTGAAGTTTGAGGTAAGGGATATCAACAAACGGCTCGAGAATGGTGATATCTCTGAAAATGAGGCGCAAGTCCTTAAAGAGGAAGTAGCCAAGCAACGGGCCTTGAACATAGAAAACCGGGTGGCCATTATCGATAACAGAATCGCTTTGTTGGAACGTAATAAAGGTGATGTGCTCACATTGAGCGAAATAGATACCATATATGGGGACAGAATGCGACTTGATCTTTTCATTGATGGTAAACCGGCCTTTACTTTCAACCCCAGGCGCCATAAGAGGGAAATCAAATATGATAGGCGTACCTATTCCGATTTTGTGATGGCCATTGGGCTTAATAATGCATTGATCGAAGGGCAATCGCTTTCCGATTCCCCCTATAAAATTGGAGGAAGCCGATTTTTTGAAATGGGATGGCAATGGCGGACCAGAGTGTTCAAGAATTCGAATTGGTTGCGCTTCAACTATGGTTTTTCCTTTCAATTTAATGGACTAAAGCCCGATGATAACCAGATTTTTGTGCAAAATGGAGACCAAACCGTGTTGGAGGAATTTGAGTACAATCTGGATAAGTCCAAATTAAGAATGGACAACTTGGTTTTCCCCGTACATTTTGAGGTTGGGCCGTCCCGAATGCGAAAAACGGAACGTAGCATTCGGTATTCCATAAGGGACCAATTTAGGCTAGGATTTGGAGGTTATGGCGGGTTTAACTTGGGTACACGTCAAAAATTAAAATATAATAGGGACGGTGAAGATGTAAAGGATAAACTTAAAAGGGATTATAATACAAGCGACCTTATTTACGGGGTGAGCGGGTATATGGGGATTGATGGCGTATTACTTTATTTAAAATATGACCTAAACCCTATTTTTAAAGATGCCGACATAAAGCAAAATAATATATCACTGGGCCTTAGGTTCGATATTTGATCACTTTTTTGAGCCACTGGAAAATACGGTCAAGTAATTCTTGGCCGTTTTTTTATGCCGATAAAGCCCGTTCCATTTCGGGTGTAAAATCTTCCTTGTAGTACACTTTTTTGCAATGGGAACATTCCGCGTAACGGATGTTGTTGATCGTAAATAGTGGAATCCAGAACAAATGGGCGTAGTTGGGTTGGGCCACTGCGGTCAGCGTACCTGTTTGATTGCAGTAAGGGCAGGTAACATCGTTTAGTACTTTGGTTACCTTTTTACCTGGTCTAGTTCCAAAAAAAAGTATCATATAAGAGTTGTATGTTGCAAAGATACTACGTTTGGCTTAGTCCAAAACCGGAAGATTGAGTTCAAGCATTTTTGTTTTGTTTTTCCACCGTGCTTTGTAATCCCGGTCCACAAAAAATACAGTGAAATCTGCTTTATAGTTACGATCCACAAAGAACACCGAAAAATTAGCCTTGAAGTCACCATTTGTAAAAAACCAGAGCCCCTCATTACCTTTGGCTTTGTATTCTCGATCAACCATATATACCAAAAGATCAGCCTTATATTCACGATCTACTTCAAAAACTAAGTAATCTGCTTTGAAGTCAGCATTTTCCTTAAAAACAATCTGGCCCCATGTCATATGGGAAAAGAGTGATATGATAAGAATTGGGAGTATTTTTCTCATAACAAGGTAGATAAGTCAAAATTTGTGCCATATCTCTGTAGAGTTTTAAATTAAAAAATATCATTTCACTTCAAAATATTACCTACATTCGCCTACATTTTTGATATATTGAATGCCTATCACGGTTTGGAGGATTGGTTGTCTTGGATGGATGACATCTCCAGTAAGGATTATGTAGTTATTGACCATTTTCTTCGGGAAGAACTCTACTCTGAGATCAAATCTTTTTTTCTGGAAAAATCGCCCAATTTTAAAGAGGCTGGCATCGGCGCCCATTCCGATAATCAAATCAATGACAGGATACGGGGCGATTTCACCTATTGGTTGGACAGAAAGCGAGATGCTCAACTAGAAACGTATTGGAATCTTTTGGACGAGACCATCCACATTTTTAATCGATATTGCTATTTAAGTTTATCGGGTTACGAATTTCATTTGGCATATTATCCATCGGGGGGGCATTATGATAAGCACTTGGATCAGTTCGAAAATCGTAACAATCGTATGATTTCCATGATCATTTATTTAAATGATGATTGGAAACATGGAGATGGTGGGGAACTCGAAATTTTTGAAAAAGACGGGACGAGTTTTTTGATAGAACCCTTGGCTGCTCGTTGTGTGATGTTCAAAAGTGCAGAGGTGCCACATGCGGTATTGGAGGCCCACAAAAATAGATTTAGCCTTACCGGTTGGTTGTTGTACCAGCCTTCATCGGTGGGAAAACTGTTTGTTTGATCAATTCTTTTTGAACGGTATTTGCTGAATAAGTTCCTCGTTCTGTCCAGTTGATGCACCGTAGGACATCACCAATGTACCCTTGGTCCCATCGTTGGCCTCAATGGTGAATACAGTGGATTCATCACTTGGGTTCGTCATCCCCTCAAAACGATAGGAGTTGATGATGACCAAATCCTTGGGTTGGTATTCCTTTTTGGAATACAATGCCTTGATACAGGTTTCATCTGCTTCAAAATCTTCTTTATAGCCCTCTTCCTGTGTGAGCGTGTTGACAGCTTCTGAAAGTGTGCTAAAACTATACTTGTCCATATTAAATTATGCTTTTAAACTATTGATAAATTGTAAGACCTGTTCTTTCACTTTTGGCCAATCGGTATATTCATGATCTTGGCTAGTGTCAACAGAACCGCCTTCTTTTTTGGCAATGGAGCGCATTATCAGTTTCTTAAAATAACTATATTCAGTGTATTTCAAAGCTCCTGCGATATGCCATATCGTTTTTGTGTTCCATGCGGTCTCTTTTAAAAAGTCTTTGGCAATCTGTGCTGCTTCCTCGTGTTCTTCCTTAATGTCGGATGCCACGGCCATACTTACCGAGAAAAAAGCACTCGGTTTTCCATTTAAGGTATCAATATTTTTTAGAACATAGTCCTTGATTACTGTATTGTATTTATGAATGTGAATGGAACTGCCTACTAGAATCGTATCAAAATCATTGGGAGCAGGTGGATCTTCAACGGCATTTGCAATAACTACTTGATGACCATTTTCTTGGAGAACGTTTTCCATAAACCTTGCGATTTTTCGGGTCTGGCCTTCTACGGTACCATAAATTATCAAAATTTTCATGACTAATAGGATGATTGTTAGACTATCCTAAAGGCACGTAAAATATTTGAAAATCTCTATGATTTTGGTCAGTTAGTGGAGCCTATAATTTTCCTCCCACTATTGGCAGGGTGAGCATAGTGCCATCCAAATCAACTGTCAATTCGGTTCCCGGTTCTGGCCAAAGGGTAAACTCTTTGTCGCTTGAAAAAATCATCAAACCTATTTGTTGGCCTTTTGGAATAATCTGATCATCGGGCATCAACTCAAATTCTATTTCATAAAAATTATTGGGAACCAAAGGTTCGCTCTCCGTTAATGAGCTATGGTTTTGAGGGTCCGCCCATCCACGAGTGATAATGTTATCGGTAATCTTGGTGTTCAATGCCTCGGTCCATGGAAGGGACACTAGCCAAACGGATAAATTGGCGGCAGGTTTGCTACTGGCCAGTTTAATCTTGATTTTTGGTACTCCCGATATATGAACATCCTCTTTTAAAGGAGCTGTAGTGTAAAGAAGTCGGTGTTCTGTGGTTTCAGCTTTTGCCAAACTGGGGCCAGAAAAGGAGTAATTGTCCACCAAAGTCTCGGTTCCTTGCTTTTTTGGTTTGCTTGTGGTCAATTTCCCTTGTGCAGGAGCTCCGGCACTCAGATAAAGCTGAATGTCCTTTGCATCCGGATTTGGATAATCTGCGTAAGGCGTAGGGTTATCTTTTTTGTCGTTTTCTCGAACTATCCATGCTTTTGGTTCACTTTCCACACCATTTTCCACACCATACAGGTAGCGTGTAAACCACCTGTTCATCATGGAAATTGGAGGTGGTCCACCATGTCCGTTCTGATGATAGAAAATCTGTACGGGCAATCCCATTTCTTTGGCTTTTTTATAGATGCGGTAGCTGTGCTCTGGCATAACGTTCCAGTCATTGAAACCGTGTGACATCAAAAGGGCCGCTTTCATGGGTTTCATATCATTCAAATAATCCCTTCCTGCCCAAAAATCATTGTAATCGCCAGTAATACGGTCTTGACCATTTTTCATTTCGGTATCGCGAACAACTCTGTTGTTTCTAGCCCTTTTGGATTCATCGCCACTGTGGATAAAATCGTAGAGCACATCAATGTCTTCTCCCAAATAACCGCCAGGAGAACGCACAAGGCCGTTGGAACGGTAATAATGATAATACGAAGTGTTCGGTGCAATGGGAATTATTGCTTCCAGACCCTCAACTCCCGTAGTTGCGGCCGCAAGTGGAATGGTTCCGTTATATGAGGTGCCAGTCATGCCTACTTTTCCTGTGGACCAATAGGCTTTTACTTCTTTATCACCGTCACGTTCTGTGTATCCTTTGACTCTTCCATTGAGCCAATCTATTATCGCTTTTGGAGCCAAGGATTCGTTGTCTCCGCCAACAGTTGGAGCGCCATCGGAAAGTCCTGTGCCAGGAGAGGAGGAGTGGACCACAATATAACCTCTGGGAACCCATGTTCTCACTTGAGAGTTCGATATTATGGGGCGCTCCCCAACACGTGTAACATTAGGGTGTTTTCTTGGTTTTCCAGGTTCACCGAGTTCATGCTGTACATCCCAAAATATACCTTTGCCTAAACCGGCCGTTCCTGCATAGTATGGACTGGATTCATAAATTACTGGAAGTTTCAGGCCTTCTGATTCAGTTTGTTCTGGACGGGTAACATCCACATGCATCCTATCTAATTCACCATCACCATCAGAATCAAATTCCGTTTCCACCCAAAGATCGTGGCGTATCCATTTACTGGGGTCAGAAAAGGCTTCAACCACTTGTGCCTCCCCATTTTCAATTACAGGTTTGGCTTTTTCGGCCATTTGACCTTTGGCCACTAAAACAAAGAAAATTAGAAATGTAGCTAATGCCCAATAACTTTTTGGTTCTCTCTTTATCATGGAATCATTTTTTTTATTCTTACATTCTTTTAGAATGTGTTCCCAATATACTAAATCTTAAACAGGGATTTGGTTTTTGAATTCACCAAAACTTTGTTTTTATTTACCTTTAACAGCTATTTTAACGCAACATCTTGATTTCAAAAACTACCATAGACCAAGTATACGAAACCGCCCGTTTGGAGGAGGTCATCGGAGATTTTGTTCAGTTGAAGAAGTCAGGCTCCAATTTTAAGGGATTGAGCCCTTTTACTGATGAGCGCACACCTAGCTTTATGGTGTCTCCCGTGAAACAGATCTGGAAGGACTTTAGTAGTGGAAAAGGCGGAAACGTAGTTGCTTTTTTGATGGAGCACGAACATTTCACCTATCCCGAGGCCATTAAATATTTGGCCAAAAAGTACAATATTGAAGTAGAGGAAACCGAGCAGACCGATGAGCAAAAGGAGCAATCCAATGAGCGGGAAAGTATGTATTTGGTTTCTGAGTATGCCCAAAAGTATTTTTCTGAAACACTTTGGGACACAGAACCTGGTAAGGCTATTGGACTAACTTATTTTAAGGAGCGCGGATTTACTGATGAAACCATCAAAAAATTTGGTCTAGGGTATAGTTTGGACGAGTGGGAAGCCTTTACCAAAACCGCTTTGGATAAGGGTTACCAGTTGGAGTTCTTGGAAAAAACAGGACTTACCATTGTTAAGGAGCAGGCTGGAGGGGAAGCCCGAAGGTTTGATAGGTTCAAGGGACGTGTAATGTTTCCTATCCATTCCATGAGCGGTCGGGTGCTTGGTTTTGGTGGACGAATACTGACCAATGACAAAAAGGCTGCTAAATACCTGAACTCGCCAGAAAGTGAAATTTACCATAAGAGCAAAGTGCTTTATGGAATCTACCATGCCAAGCAGGCCATTGCCAAAGAGGATAACTGCTTTTTGGTGGAAGGGTATACGGATGTCATCCAGATGTACCAGCGAGGGGTGGAGAATGTGGTGTCCTCCAGTGGAACTGCGCTGACCCCAGAGCAGATTCGACTCATTAACCGGCTTACCAAAAATATTACCGTTTTGTTTGATGGTGATGCGGCAGGGCTGCGTGCATCACTACGAGGTATCGACCTTATTTTGGAACAGGGTATGAATGTAAAGGTCTGTACTTTTCCTGAAGGGGAGGATCCCGATAGTTTTGCCAAAAACAATACCTACGAGGATATAGTCGCATATCTCCAAGAAAATTCCAAGGACTTTATCCAGTTCAAGACTTCTTTGTTGGCCAAAGAGGCGGCCAATGATCCTATAAAACGAGCTGATACGGTAAGAGATATTGTGAATAGCATCAGTAAGATACCGGATCGTATTCAGCAGGAAATCTATGTTCAGGAGTGTGCAAAGATTATGCAGATTTCTGAGGATGTACTTTACAATACACTGGCTCAGATTGATAAAAAACATCAAACGGATACAGCTAAAAAGGCAAAGCAAGAACAAAAGGCCTTCGAAGTTGTCAAGAACGATGCAGTAGTTGAAAAAGTTGATGTTCAATATGAATTGGAGCGGAAGATTATTGAGGTTCTTTTACTCTATGGTGACCAAAAGCAAGAGTTTGAGGATTTGGTGTTAAAGGAAAATGACGAAGGTGAATTGGTGCTGGAGCCCGAAATTGTTGAGGCCAAAGTGTATGAAAAAGTGTATTTGGATCTTCAAGATGATGAAATTGAATTGACGAACGAACAGTTCAAAACCATTTATTATAAGTTGATTGAAAGACTGAATGAGGATACTGACTTTTCCATAAATACGTTTTTATCTGATTTGGATCAGGAAACCGTTTCACAAGTGTCCTCAATTTTGATGGAAGAGGAGCAGTATGTACTTCATGATTGGGAAAGGAGGGATATTTATCCAAAAGAGAAAGAAGTAGGGGTGGCGCAATTGGTTGGGGAGACCATACTGACTTTGCGTTGTAACTTGATCAAAAACCGAATAGAAAAACTACAGGAAAGAACCCAGGATAATCTGGGAGACAATTCGGAGGTTTTGGAGGAGATAGTAAATTACCTTCAGCTTAATAAATTGTTGAACGCAAAACTAAACCGTGTACTTTCTTAAAATATAAAACCCCTTCCAATTTTAATTGAAAGGGGTTTCCACAATAGTTGGTTTGGTTGGGTATTCCTAATATAGTTCCAAGGCTTTAGCCTGTTGAAGCAAGTCCACCAAATTATCCACGTTCAATTTCTTCATCAAACGGGCTTTGTATGTACTTACTGTTTTTTCGTTTAGGTTCAATCCTTCGGCAACCTCTTTGTTTCTTTTTCCGCTGGCCAATAATTTTAGCACTTCTACTTCCCTGGATGAAAGTTTTCTGAAGAATCTTCTGGGTTTTTGGGTGCTTTCATCAAAGGCTAGGCGCTGGGCAAGTTCGTTTGTAATGAACATATTGCCTTCGCTTACTTTTTTTACCGCGGAAACAATGTATTCCAAGTCGGCAGTTTTGGATAGGTAGCCAAAAGCACCGGCACGAATAGTGCTAAGAGCATAAACATCTTCGGACTGTCCGCTATACATCAATGTTTTAATGTCAGGGAACTCCAATTTCATTTTTCTAAGTGTGGCAATTCCATTTATTTCTGGAATATCCATCTCTAAAATTACTACATCGGGGGTTACAGTTTTCAATGTATTAAAAAGCTCCTCGGTAGTTGAAACATCCGCAATGATTTCAATATCAGCGCTGGATTCAAGTACCTTTTTGATACCAAGCCTTACAACGGGATGGTTATCAGCTATCAATACTTTTATCATTGTGTTAGGTTTAATTTAATGAATGGTTAGTGGCTAAATACCTACAATATATAGCGGGCAAGATAACAATTAATTCATGTAAAACTGTAACTTTTTTCTTAAAACCATAGTTTTTCTATGGTTTTTTTCGTCTTAAACAGGGGTTTTCTGGATGAAGTGTTATTTTAACTTGTCTGGAATTTCACAAATTGGGATAGGAACCATCTTGTGTTTGTTGGCAGAATTATATTTTTTATAGATGACAAAAATTTCTTTTTCCCTTCCGGAGAAATTAGCTGCGGTTTTTCCTTTGTCATCCATTTCCATGGCCCATTCCAATTCGGGATAGGAGGCGCCGATTTGATCTTCATCGGTTCGGCTATCGCCCCAAAGTCCATCGGTTGGAGGGGCCTCCATAATATCTTGGTTTATCTCGAGCACCCTGCCAAGCTCATACACTTCTGTTTTTAAAAGATCGGCAATCGGGCTAAGGTCAACACCGCCATCACCGTATTTTGTATAGAACCCAATACCGAAATCTTCAACCTTGTTTCCTGTACCGGCTACCAAATACCCTTTTAGAGCAGCAAAATAGTAAAGGGTGGTCATTCTAAGCCTGGCCCGTGTATTTGCCAAGGACATGAAACGTTCTTCTTCCTTGTCCACTTTTGGGAACGCATCGACCAAGCTATCAAACACCGGAGTTAAGTTTACGGGCTGTCTGGAAACATTCGGAAAATTTTCAATCAACCAATCAATATGTCGATCGGCGCGGGTTACTTGGTTCTCGCCTTGGTGAATGGGCATTTCCAAACATAAAAGGTCTAATCCGGTTTTGGCACAGAGTGTTGAGGTCACAGCAGAATCAATTCCGCCAGAGACTCCAATGACAAAACCTGTGCATTTTGCATTTTCGGCATACTCTTTTAACCAGTTTACAATATGGTCAATAACCTTTTCTGTTTGCATATCTCACTTTTTAGATTCTATAAATTACCTTTGTGCCCTGTAAATTTAAACCCTGTGTCCTTAAAAATGAAGTGGTTGTTCAAATACTTTAGTGTTCCGGTATTTAGAAATTTTGTTTTATTGATAGTTTTGCTTCTTTCATCTTGTGGAGAATCCGATAAAACGGAGGAGGAAATCACCAAGGTTGCCATTGATTTGCATATTTCTAGATTTGATCAAGAATTCGCCAATGCAAGCGCGGAAGATATTCCCAAGTTAAAGGCAAAGTATCCTTATTTGTTCCCAGAGCAGTTTCCGGATAGTGTGTGGGTTGCTAAATTGACAGATACTATCCAAGTTGAACTTTTCGATGAGGTTGCCAAAACTTTTGGTGATTTTGATCAAGAATCAGCAGATTTAGAGTCACTTTTTAAACATATAAAGTATTATTTTCCTGAAACGAAAACACCCCATGTGGTAACGCTTACTTCGGATGTTAGATATGATAACCGTATTATCTTGGTAGATTCTTTGTTATTGATAGGTCTGGATAATTATTTGGGAGACGATCATCATTTTTATGAAGGCATACAGCGATACATTGCATCTTCTTTGGATAAAAAGTTTTTGATTTCCGATGTGGCAAGCGCTTTTTCCAAAAAAGTACTTTCCTATCCTCGGAATAGAACCCTTCTGTCTCGAATGGTTTATTACGGAAAGGAACTTTACCTAAAGGATAAATTGATTCCTTCGGCTACCGATGCCCAAAAGATTGGATATTCCGAAGAGGAAATGGAATGGGCCAAGGTCAACGAAGAACAAATGTGGAAGTATTTTGTGGAACGTGAATTACTCTACAGTACAGATGCTACATTGGATAAAAAATTCTTGGACCCAGCACCTTTTTCCAAATTTGGATTGGAACTGGACAACGAATCACCTCCACGTTTGGGGAGGTATATGGGTTGGCAAATTGTGAGGGCCTTTATGGAGAAAACCGACACAGGTCTAAAACAGATGTTGGGGATGCCAGCGGATGAAATTTTAAAACAATCAAATTACAAACCAAAAAGATAAATGGCAGTAGAACATACTTCGGAGATAACATTGACAGTTGGATTAGATGAAAACCGGGTGCCTGAGGAATTGAAATGGTCGGCACAAGATGGTGGAATTAATGAGGAAGAGGCTAAAGCGATGATGTTGTCCGTATGGGACAGTAAAAACCAAGAATCACTAAAAATCGATCTTTGGACCAAGGATATGCCAGTGGATGAAATGAAAGTATTTTTTCATCAAACATTGGTGACCATGGCCGATACCTTTTTCAAGGCCACCCAAGACGAAAAGATGACCGCTACCATGAAGGATTTCTGTGATTATTTTGCGGAGAAATTGGAATTGAAAAAATAGAAGTGCTAAACTTTTTTGCGATCAATCCCATTAATGGGCTTGATTTATTTTATCCCTTTCCGCTCCCCTTAAATCCAGGGAGAGGATAATGTTTTCTTTTTTAGGAGTTTGTAGACTCATATAAGCTACGATACCTCCTACAATGATGAGGTAAAGAAGGTTCTGGGTCAAATAAAAAATGGCTACACTTACAAGGGCCGGCATTTCTAGAAATACCATTTTTAACAAAAAGGCAGTTTGATATCTCTCAAGTTTTTGGGACAGCTGTGCATTATTGGAAATTCCTGATAGGTATTTTTTAAAGAATAAACCGCTTAAATAGAAACCAAGTACTATGGCTGAAATAGCAAACACCAATAGTAAGTCCCATGCATTCAGAATCAAAAGGTAGGGGTTGTCCGCTAATAGGTAAACAACTGTACCAAGCATAATGGGACTTGCCATTATGGCTTTATGCAAGATGTTGATTTTTATTAGAAATCCTGAAATTTCGCTATTGCTATCGTTCATGATGTTGGGATTTTTTGCCCAAAATATAAAAGGATGAGTGGTTCATCTTTCAGTAATTGACGAATGTTGCGTTTAAATTGATGGATGGGGACATATTGCGGTCAGTCCCCTGCAACCAACATATTGATTTTCCAGCCATTTTCGGTTTTTGTAAAACCCATCCGATAGCCTATGGGGGATATCAAGAATTTTCGATAAACATATCCCGAAAGCTTGTTGTCCACAGTAGTTATATGGAGCCAGTCGTTATTTTCAGATAGCATTTCGCCTTCAGGGTTGGTTATTTGTACTATTTGATAACTGAGTTGCCCAAGAACCTCGGAGTTTGTGGTGGACGGTTGGTCTCTTACATTTACATTGGTACCATAAACCAAATAATGCTCAAAGGCATCGTACTGTTCTGGCCAATTCGTAAAAGTGAATGGCAAATAGTAACTGTTTTTATCGGATGAACCATCAAAACTAGGCCCGCCAATTAAAAGGATATTTTCCACCACTTCCCAGAAGTTGGTGGAGTCATCATTGAATTTCCAATACATTTTAAATTCTTCGATACCTCCATCGCCTCCAAAACTGTTCAAGATATGGGGGTCTAAATGTTCAAGTATAAAATCTTTGTCTTTTTTGCCAACTGCTAAGGTGAGTTCGGTTAAAAACTTAGATAAAGTATAATCGGATATTTCAACTTTTGGCGGGTAAAATTCTCCTTGTGCGGATAGTTGCAGGGAAATAAAACATATAATTCCCAAACAGATGCTTTTGATCATAGGTCGGTGGTATTTAGATATTTTAAAAATACCCAAAATCATCATAAAACCCCACAAGTTCAATTTCGTAGACAATTGCGAACATAAAAAAGCCCCGATTCGGGGCTTTTTTAAAATGTTCAAAACAGTTTATCGTCCAATCTGATCTAAGCTCATCGGAACTTCCATGAGTAAAACGCGACTATTGGATGTTGATTTAAAATTGAACGACTCCGTGTCCCAAATGCCAAACCCGTCTCGTTTTTCCAGTTTTACGCCATCAATTTCAACCTCACCTTCCAAAATGAATGCGTAAACGCCATTCCCTTCTTTTTTAATCTGATAGGAATCGGTAGCACCCACTTCAAATTTTCCCAAATGAAACCATGCATCTTGGTGTACCCAAACACCGTCGTCATCAGGATTTGGTGAAAGTACTTGGTAAAAGGCATTTTTCTTTTCAATATCCCGAATGGAAATTTGATCATACCTGGGCTCTACATTACGCTTATTGGGGAAAACCCAGATTTGTAAAAACTTCACCTCTTGATCGGTGTTTTTATTGTATTCGCTATGCTGTATGCCTGTACCGGCACTCATTACCTGTACATCACCTTCCTTAATAACCGTAGTATTGCCCATACTGTCTTTATGTTCCAAATCACCTTCCAAAGGAATGGAGATAATTTCCATATTATCATGTGGGTGGGTGCCAAAACCTTGACCGGGTGCCACTTGATCATCGTTTAAAACGCGAAGTACTCCAAAATGCATTCGGTTTGGGTCGTGATAGCCTGCGAAACTAAAAGTGTGATGCGAATTAAGCCATCCATGGTTGGCATGGCCCCTTGTATTTGATTTGTGCAATACGGTTTTCATAATCGTCCTTTTTTATTTTGATACAAAGTTCGAAATACCTAAGGGTTTTAAGAGTATGAAAAAACGGGAACCCCTTATGAAAATCCGATGTTAAGTGGAAGCCTTGAAGCTACTGGGTGATTTTCCAGTGCAGGATTTAAAAAACGCACTAAAGTTGGCAGGCTCCGAAAAACCCAATTCAAAAGCAATTTCCTTGTTCGATAAATCTGAAAAATAGAGTAAGCGTTTTGCGGCTATGGTCAATCTACTTTGAATGTGTTCCTTGGCAGTTTTTCCTGTCAGCGATTTTACCACCCGATTAAGATGGTCAGGGGTAATGCTCAGTGCATCTGCGTAGGAAGAAGTATGGTGCCATTCCGCAAATTTTTGATTTATCAATTGTTTAAAGTTACGTACCAACGGGGCGCCCGACTCCATGGTCTGTATATCCAATTGATTGAGGGAGCAAAGATTGTGCGCACCGATCAATAAAAGTTTTAGCAGGGCACCGATGGCCTCCAATCTATATGGAGCGTTGCCTTCGTAATAGCCGAACATTTCATGGGCATAAGATGCAAATCTATCCATCTCGCTTTGGCTCACCTTTAAAGGCAATGTGTGGGCAAAATCATTAAAAAGGTTGATGTCCTCAATAAAATCGACGGGAATATTGTTGAGTACCAAAAATTGGTGGGAAAACACAATGGCATACCCCAAGGTAGGTTTGTCTTCGGTGAGTTGGTGTACTTGTCCTGGACTTATAAAATATACTTGGTTTTTTTCAAGGGTATGCTTGTTGAAATCAATGATATGCTGCCCTTCACCATCCAAAATCACCAAAATGGTATAATAATCGTGTCGATGGGGTTCGTCTGGCTTTCCCTTGCGCTTAGCATAAATGTCTTGCATCCGAGAAATTCCAAAACTTAGGGAATCATCGGTCCTGTTTACATTTTTATAGGTCTTAAAAACATCCATGCGCCTGTACTTTGATGAAAAGTACTGAATTTAATGCTGATGTTAAAAAGTCAGAGTGGAAGAAAGTGGAGTTTTATTG
>NHBR02000054.1 GCA_002167435.2 Allomuricauda sp. TMED12 | reverse complement strand
TTTTAATCTGAAATGTAGTTTAATAAGGATGAACTGTTTTTTTAGTGAAGGCCAACTTTATGGATATGCGTTGGCAATAAATTTTAAACGGTATTACCACACATTTTTATCATTAAAAATTTACCATATTATTTATTTGGAATGTTTGTTCTGTTATTTGTATGTTTGTAAATGGAATGAACGTTCTAATATTATTAATGATTAAATTAAAAATTAAAATGAGTAAATTAAGTGGTAAACTAGCCATAGTTACAGGTGGTAATAGTGGTATTGGTTTTGCTTCAGCAAAAGAGCTTAAAAACCAAGGTGCAACAGTAATAATCACAGGAAGAAATTCAGAAAGGGTAAAATCGGCAGAAGAAGAACTTGGCGTAAAGGGTATTGTTGCAGACGTTAAGAGTATTTCTGCAATTGAAGACTTGGTTGAACAAGTAAAAAGTGAATTTGGAAAAGTTGACATTTTATTTGTCAATGCAGGTGTTTTTCAACCCGCTCCGGTAGGGCAAATTAGCGAGGAATTATTTGACAATCAGATTGCAATTAATTTTAGAGGTGCTGTTTTTACAACGGAAAAGTTTCTTCCCATCTTAAATGATGGTGCTTCGATTATTAATCTTTCGTCTATTAATGCGTATACGGGAATGCCAAATACTGCAATTTATGCTGCAACGAAAGCTGCATTAAATTCTTATACACGCACAGCGGCCACAGAACTAGCTCCTAGAGGAATCAGAATTAATTCTGTAAATCCAGGTCCGATTGCTACACCAATATTTGAGAAAACTGGTTTGGATGCAGAACAATTGAAAGGTCTCGGTGAAGCTATGCAAAATCGTATACCTTTAAAGCGGTATGGGAGGCCGGAAGAAATTGCTAAACTTGTTTCTTTTTTAGCATCCGATGACGCTTCCTTTATTACAGGAGGTGAGTACAATATAGATGGCGGAACAAACATTAATCCTATTTTGGCTTAATTTTTTTCTAAATATTTGGAATGAAAATTCCAATAAGATATTTTTGTGGAAGCGTATTTTTTACGTTTCCACTTTTTTTATTATGCCTAGAGTAAAACTATTTGATGAAGATGAAGTGCTGACCAAAGCAATGAATTTATTCTGGAAGCAAGGCTATTCAGCAACTTCTATACAGGATTTGGTCGTTCATTTAGGAATAAATAGAGCTAGTTTATATGATACTTTTGGTGACAAGGAAAAACTTTTTAAAAAGTCCTTTGAGCTTTACCGTAAGCAAAGTATTGATAAAATACGTCAATTGTTTCAAAATCAACCAAATGTTAAAGAAGGCTTTTCTGAACTTTTTAATAATGCAGTAAGTGAAGCTTTACTTGATAAAGATAGAAAGGGTTGTTTTGCAGTAAATAACACGACGGAACTTATCCCTAATAATGAAAGTTGTCTTGAGGTTCTATCATGTAATAGGCGTGATTTTGAAAAGCTATTTTATGAATACCTTAAAAAGGGTCAATCGAAAGGTCAATTAAAAGAATGTAAAGATTTACGGTCCTTAGCTTCCTTTTTATATATAATCTATAATGGTCTTCTAGTCGTTTCTAAAATCCACACTAACAAAAGAGAACTAGCAGATTCTGTCAATTTAGCCTTGTCTTTATTGAGTTGATCAAATGTGTTCCAACGTTTAAATATATGTTCGTTTTAAATGAATTATAACGACGAATTACTAAAACAAGTTCATCATCGGAAGTGAAGTTGACAATTTTCGCTTTAAACCAAAAAGACGCCTTTTCAAAAGTTCACGACTAGCCACTTTTATTTCCAATGGGTGATTACGAAGAAAAAAGTTTAAGTGTTATGGTATTTCACTTCCCTTAAAGTGATTCCATAAGTTCAAAACAGAGCTGGTCAATGTGTATCATGGGGTCGCCAAGTGCGGACACATTGGATAGTACGATTACCCCATTTTTCTTTTCCTTGTTCATGACCATACAGGACGTATAACCTCCTGTTCCGCCATTGTGCCAAATCCAATTTGCGCCGGATGGCCTTTTTCGCATGTGCCATCCCAATCCTATACTGGAAGTATCGCTCATAGTATGCGTCACGTTTCTCGTCAAGGCCAAAGTTTTGTTGTCATCTTCAAATTGTGCCAAAACAAATTTGGAAAGATCTTCTGCCGTAGAAATTAAATCCCCTGCACCGGATAGCGAGGCCAAATTCCAATTTTGTACGGGTTGCCCTTCGGGGCTTTGACCTTTCACTAAAAAAGTGGATACATTTTCACTGCCAATAGTGCTGTTGGGCATATTATATTTTGAAAATATCCTTTCATGAAACAATTGGTTTAAGGGTTTTTCTCCAATCTTTGATAAGGTATGGCCCAATAGCCCAGCTCCTAAATTTGAATACTCGTATATACCATCCTCATCAAAGGACAATTCCATTTCATTGGTCAAATAGTATTCTAGTTTGTCTACATCGTAACTGGAAAATGGGTCTTGGTTACCGATATCAAAGTCAAGGTTCGAGGGCATGCGAGGTAGGCCCGAGGTGTGGTTTGCCAAGGTTTTAAAAGTAATCTCTTGGCCGTTTTTGAATTCAAAATTATAGAAGGGGTTTATGGGATCGTCCAGTTGTACTTTGTTTTCCAAAACAAAATCAGCAAGTAGGGTCGCATTAAAAACTTTTGTGATAGATCCGATCTCAAATGCATTTTGTCGATTTGTAATCGTAAAAATAGTGTCGTTCCTTTTTTCAACACCATAATATGTCACAGTACCATTTTCAATAAAGGCAAAGGCGAGTTGGGTATTGTCCGGGAAAATCTTGGTGTGATCAAAGATAAGTTCGGATTGGGTCTGTGCAATGTTTCCTTTGGTAACCGTTTGTTGATTTACTGTGGTTTTGGATTGGGAGTTACCACAACTGTAAAACAATAAAAGGATTGGGAAAAGTAATAAGATTGGATTTTTCATGATTGTTTTCGGTATGTGCCCATATTATTTTTGCTCAATGGGTGATGTGTTAATTCACATGGTCGTTACAAATATTATCTGCTTACATTGTCTAGTAAAACTCCATCAAAGGTAAAAGGCGCCCAAAAGGCGCCTTTTTTAATCTCAATGTCAGTTCGAGCCCAGTCGACAACCAAAAGATATCCCGACTGCGCTCGATGGCACAATGTTTTACAAATTTGGAATCACCAACACCTGATCTGGGTGGATTACGTTCGGATCTTTTAGAATATTGGTATTTGCATCAAAAATTTTAGTATACTTCATAGGGTCGCCGTAATAATGCTTCGCAATCTTGCTTAAGGATTCCCCGCTTTTTACGGTATGCCTGGCATAAACGGAATCATCTTCCACGGTAATGTTCGCTTTAATGTCAGATGGCTTTTCCCCACCTATTTCCTTGATTTTGTCCCATAGTAGGTTTTTCTCATATTGGGTTTTGGTCATCCCCTTTATCTTTAAAATGTCACCTTCAACAGTTACATCGCCATTTTTCACTTCCAATTCCTCACCTAGATCGAGTACAGGTTGATACTTTGCTTTAACGTTCATAATAATATTTTTTACAGTTAACAATTAGAAGTTTGAAGATACTTAATATGCCACTATTTTGCTATTAATAAATTGGAATACTTTTTTTGCTGAAACCTTGCTTGTAGGCTTTGTATATCAATAATTTAATTGTATTTTTGCACCCCTTTTAGCAAGGAGGCAAGAGAAAAAGGGAATTTAAAAAATCAATTTAAAACCACTTCTACGGTAATTGTTTAACTCTTGTAAAACGTGGAATACAAATTTTAATCAGCAAAATGGCTGAAGAAAAACAAAACGTTGAGGTAGAAGAAACTGCCGCAGCACCAGAAGTAAAAGAAACAGAACCCAAACAAGATCCACAGGAATTTCTTGAGAATTTTGATTGGGACAAGTACGAAGAAGGAATTGAGCGTGTAGATGATACCAAGCTTAAGGAATTTGAAACACTTGTAGAGGAAAATTTTGTGGACACTGCCGATGAGGAAGTAGTGGAAGGAAAAGTGGTTCACATGACAGACCGTGAGGCGATCATTGACATCAATGCCAAGTCCGAAGGTGTGATTTCCTTAAATGAGTTCCGCTACAATCCTGACCTAAAAGTTGGTGATAAAGTTGAGGTACTTATAGATATCCGTGAAGACAAAACCGGTCAGTTGGTGTTGTCTCACCGTAAAGCAAGAACAATCAAGGCGTGGGAGCGTGTTAACAATGCACACGACAAAGAAGAGATTGTTACTGGATTCGTTAAATGTCGTACCAAAGGAGGTATGATCGTTGACGTATTTGGCATCGAGGCGTTCTTGCCAGGTTCTCAAATCGATGTGAAACCTATCCGTGATTACGATCAGTACGTAGGTAAGACCATGGAGTTCAAAGTAGTGAAGATCAACCACGAGTTCAAGAACGTAGTGGTATCTCACAAAGCTTTGATCGAAGCGGACATCGAAGAGCAGAAAAAAGAGATTATCGGCCAGTTGGAAAAAGGTCAAGTATTGGAAGGTATCGTGAAGAACATTACATCATACGGGGTATTTATCGACCTTGGAGGTGTAGATGGATTGGTTCACATTACCGACCTATCTTGGAGCAGAATCAACCACCCGAACGAAGTTGTGGACCTAGATCAGAAATTGAACGTTGTTATCCTTGATTTCGATGATAACAAGTCAAGAATCCAGTTAGGTCTTAAGCAACTGGAGAAACACCCATGGGATGCCCTAGGTGATGAGATCAAAGTTGGTGACAAAGTAAAAGGTAAAGTTGTTGTAATAGCAGATTACGGCGCGTTTATCGAAGTTGCCGAAGGTGTTGAAGGTTTGATCCACGTTTCAGAAATGTCGTGGAGTACACACCTAAGATCAGCCCAAGACTTTGTAAATGTAGGTGACGAGGTTGAAGCTGTTGTATTGACCTTGGATAGAGAAGATCGTAAAATGTCGTTGGGTATTAAGCAATTAACGCCAGACCCATGGACCGATATTACTACTAAATATCCTGTTGGATCAAGACACAAAGGAATCGTTAGAAACTTTACCAACTTTGGTGTATTCGTAGAGTTGGAAGAAGGAATCGACGGTTTGATCTATATCTCTGATCTTTCTTGGACCAAGAAAATCAAGCACCCATCAGAGTTTGTTGCCGTAGGTGACACTTTGGAGGTTGAAGTATTGGAATTGGACGTAGAAGGACGCAAATTGAGTCTTGGGCACAAGCAGACCACAGAGAACCCTTGGGACAAGTATTCCGAAGAGTTTGCTGAAGGTACAGTGCACAAAGCCGCAATTGCAGATGTCGTTGATAAAGGAGCTACAATTAACTTCAACGAGGATATCGTTGGATTTGTTCCACAACGTCACATGGAAAAAGAAGACGGCAAAAAACTTGTTAAAGGTGAAGAAGCTGAATTCAAGATCATCGAGTTCAACAAAGATTTCAAGAGAGTTGTGGCTAGCCACACTGCAATCTTTAGAGAGCAAGAGGACAGAAATGTGAAAGCTGCCGCCAAGAAAAGAGCTGCATCATCCGATGAAGCTGCTCCAACCCTTGGAGATGCCAACTCTGCGTTACAAGCATTGAAGGACAAAATGGAAGCCGATTCCAAGAAAAAGTAATCGGACTTTTCAATGATACGAAGCCCCGCTGGAAACAGCGGGGCTTTTTTATGTCCCAAACATTTTAAAGAATTGCTTACTTTTGTATTCAACCGAGTTGGTCGCACACAGCATATGAGTCAAAAAGTACTGCTTACTTCAAAAGAAATCAACATCATACTGCACCGGTTGGCCTGTCAGCTAATGGAAAACCATTTGGATTTCAAGGATACCGCACTAATCGGTATTCAGCCACGGGGTGGTTTTTTAGCGGAGAGGTTGGTAAAGATTCTCAAGAAAGAATACAAAATTAAACATATTGATCTGGGGTTCTTGGATATCACATTTTTTAGGGACGATTTTGGACGAGGAGAAATCCTGAAAGCTAATTCCACACAAATGAATTTTTTGGTGGAAGATAAAAAAGTGGTGTTCATAGATGATGTTTTATATACTGGAAGAAGTATCAGGGCAGCACTAACGGCAATTCAATCTTTTGGAAGGCCAAGTAGCATTGAATTGTTGACACTGATAGATAGAAGGTTCAGCAGACATTTGCCCATACAGCCAACGTATAGGGGTAGACAGGTAGATGCCATCAATGATGAAAAGGTTAAGGTGATGTGGGAAGAAAATGATGGTGAGGATAAAGTATATTTAATAAGCAAATAAAAGGGAATGAGCGAGTTAAGTGTAAATCACTTGTTAGGAATAAAGTATCTGAACAAAAAGGATATATCGCTCATTTTTGAAACAGCCGATCATTTTAAGGAAGTAATCAATCGTTCCATTAAAAAAGTACCGACACTCAGGGATATCACAATTGCCAATATCTTTTTTGAAAACAGTACCCGAACAAAATTGTCTTTTGAACTGGCCGAAAAACGACTTTCTGCCGATGTGGTCAATTTCTCCGCAGGGCAATCTTCCGTTAAAAAAGGGGAAACCCTCATCGATACCGTAAACAATATACTTTCCATGAAAGTGGATATGGTGGTGATGCGCCACCCCAATCCAGGAGCAGGCATATTTTTATCGAAACATGTAAAAGCAGCAATAGTCAATGCAGGAGACGGTGCCCATGAACATCCTACACAAGCACTTTTGGATTCCTATTCCATACGAGAGAAGTTGGGTGATGTAGGAGGTAAAAATGTAGTGATTGTTGGAGATATACTCCACTCAAGGGTAGCGTTGTCCAATATATTCGCCTTAAAACTGCAAGGTGCCAACGTAAAAGTTTGTGGCCCACGAACATTGATACCCAAGCATATTGAATCGTTAGGAGTAGAAGTGGAGACCAATTTGAAAAAAGCATTGGAATGGTGTGATGTGGCCAATATGCTGCGCGTTCAGAACGAAAGAATGGATATTAGTTATTTTCCATCCACACGAGAATACACACAACAATTCGGAGTGAACAAGCAACTCCTGAACAGTTTGGACAAAGAAATTGTGATCATGCACCCTGGGCCGATAAACCGTGGTGTGGAAATTACAAGCGATGTGGCCGATTCCGACCAATCCATTATTTTGCATCAAGTAGAGAATGGAGTGGCGGTCCGAATGGCTGTACTCTATCTATTGGCATCAAAAATTAAGTAAGAGATGATTTTCGACAAAGACGGAACAACAACCATTGTTTTCCAAGAAAAAACCACATTGTCTGGTTTTTTGGAAAACCTAAACAAGGCATATCCTAAACTAAAGCACGATAATATTGTCGTCAATCTTTTTTCTTTTGATAAACTTACGATTGGTGATATTTTGGAGTTCTTGGATATTTCCAATACGCATAAAGCTTCAGGGCAATCTTTTGTTTTGGTGACGGATAAACTAAGTTATGATGAAGTTCCAGAGGAAATAAGTGTGGTACCCACTTTACAAGAAGCCAAGGACCTTATCGAAATGGAAGAAATAGAACGCGACCTTGGCATATGAAACTTACCATTTTAGGTTGTTATGCCGCTACACCAAGAACATTTACCAATCCAACAGCACAGGTACTCGAGATAAAAAATCATCTTTTTTTAATTGATTGTGGCGAGGGAACTCAAGTACAGCTCAGAAAGTACAAAATCAAGTTCTCCAGAATCAACCATATATTTATATCTCACCTTCACGGCGACCATTTTTTTGGACTTCCTGGACTAATTTCAACCTTCAGGTTGTTGGGCAGGGACAAAGAACTGCATATTTATGGTCCAAAGGGGATAAAGCAAGCCATCACCTTATTTTTAAAGCTTGGAGATTCTTGGACCAATTACCCGTTGATATTTCACGAGTTGGAATCCGAAGAATCTGAGCTCATTTATGAAGATGAAAAAGTCACAGTGCGAACAATCCCATTGATTCATAGGGTATATACCAATGGATTTTTGTTTCAGGAAAAAGAAGCGCCAAGAACTTTGGATATCAAAGCAGCTAAAGCTTATGGAATTGATAAGAGCCAGTTCAATAATATTAAAAAAGGAAAGGATGGTATAGATGAATCTGGCAACCTAGTGTCCAATAAAAAACTCACTATAGATCCACCAGAGCCCAAAAGCTATGCCTTTTGTAGTGATACGGTATATAATGAGAAAATTCTGCCCATTGTAAAAAATGTAAGTGTATTGTACCATGAATCTACTTTCTTGGAATCCGAATCCCATCTTTGCGGGAAAACAAAGCACTCTACGGCCAAACAAGCGGCTCAGATTGCCAAAAAAGCCGATGCGAAACTTCTTGTTTTAGGGCATTATTCAACGCGTTATAAATCAATTGAACTGTTCAGGGAAGAGGCCAAGGAGATTTTTCCTTATGTTGATTTGGCTGATGACGGCAAAACGTTTGACTTTGAATAGGCGCAACCAAAAGAAAACGGTCGTATCATAGAATAAAAGCTAATCCAATGAAAAAAGGATTTAAAAGCCTATTTGTCATCTTTTTTTTATTCATATCATGTGCCGATGAGGATAGAGTGAATGAAGACAATTTTGAAGCAGATCTTACTGGCAGCTGGAACCGGAGTGATTACCAAGTAGAAGGTGAAATAGTTTCCACCTATACATTTAGGGGCAATTCAACATATACATATAGAATTGATTGGTTTGGGTTTAATGGAAAGTCTAAAACCGAACTTACGGATTCTTCAGAAAGCACAGGTGTTTTTGGGGTTGAAGGAGATAGTATATTTTTTCAAAATTTTGAATTTAACAGTGAATTTAGCAGCAAATTTTGGATAAAAGATGATGTCCTTAAATTGGAATATATTACTTATCCAGCAGATGCACCGGTTCTTACCCAAATGGAATACAATAGGGTCGATTGAAAGTTTAATTTTGCTTTCATACCGATTTATGAAAAAAGACCTCTTTTTGTCCACCTATCTTTTGATGAAATTCTAATTTTGACGAACTTCACGTCATGCAAAAAGACTTGAGCAACTATAGAAAATCCTACGAAAAAAGTGAATTGACAGAGGAGAACGTAAAGGAGAATCCACTGGAACAATTTCAAAAGTGGTTCCACGAAGTGGAAGCCTCTGATGGAGTGGATGAACCCAATGCCATGACGGTGTCGACCATTGGTTTGGATGGATTCCCAAAGAGTAGAGTGGTCTTAATGAAGAAATTTACTTTTGAAGGCTTTATTTTCTATACCAATTACCAAAGCGAAAAAGGCAAGGCGATTGCTGCAAACCCAGCTGTTTGTTTATCTTTTTTTTGGCCGAATATGGAACGCCAAGTCATTGTAAAAGGTACGGCCGAGAAGATAGCGGAAAACCTTTCCGATGGATATTTTGAATCCCGACCCACAGGAAGTCAACTCGGTGCCATAGTGTCCGACCAGAGTGAAGTGGTCCCTTCCAGAGAGTATTTGGAGAAGGAGTTGAACAATCTGGAAAAAAAATATGAAGGGAAGGAAATTCAACGACCTGATTATTGGGGAGGGTATTTGGTGCGCCCCATATCCATTGAATTTTGGCAGGGACGCCCCAATAGATTACATGATCGAATTCGCTATACCCTTCAAGAAGATTTTGATTGGAAAATAGAACGTTTGGCACCCTAATTCCGATAAGATGAAACAATTAATACTGATGAGACACGGGAAATCCTCTTGGGATTATGATGTCTCCGACAAAGACAGACCTTTAAAACAAAGAGGGATTAACGATGCCCATTTGGTTTCTCAAACCTTTGGTCTGCATGCTCCTCCAATCGATTTTATATATTCCAGTCCCGCCAACCGTGCCTTGCACACCAGTATGATCTTTGTAAGAAAGCTGGAATTTGACCTGTCGAAATTCAGGATCAACAATATGCTCTATGATTTTTCGGGCAACAGTGTACAGCAATTTGTGCAACAATTGGACAATGGTTTAAATACTGTAGCCATATTTGGACACAATTATGCCTTCACTTCACTTGCAAATACTTGGGGAGATCAGTATATTGAGAACATTCCCACGGCAGGACTTGTACACATTACATTTGGTGTGGATGATTGGTCCAAAATATCAGGGGGTACCACAAAACAAATGGTCTTTCCAAAACACTTGAAAAAATAAATGGTAAAAACAAAGAACGAATATATAAATAGGGAAATCAGTTGGTTGCAATTTAATGCTAGGGTACTGCAAGAAAGTAAGGACCATAGAGTTCCGCTGATTGACCGATTACGATTTTTAGGGATTTTCAGTAACAACTTGGATGAGTTTTTCAAGGTGAGGTATGCTACGGTAAAACGTATTGTAGATGCTGGGAAAACTGGAAAAAGTGTCTTGGGTGGAGAAAAAGCAAAAGACCTTTTGGAGGAAATCACCAAAATTGTGATTGATCAGCAGTCACGCAGTCTTGAAGTTTTTAAGGAAATAGATCGAGAACTGCGCGAGGAAAATATTTTTATCATTAGGGAAACCGAAGTAAATGAAAGTCAAGCCGAATTTATTCGGGACTATTTCTTTAAAAAGGTGAATCAGGAGTTGATGACCATTATCCTTAATGACCTTACCGAATTTCCCTTGCTAAAGGATACCGCGGCTTATTTGGCGGTTAAAATTGTAATGAAAAACGGTTCTGCAAAGGGTAAGCACAACCGATATGCACTCATTGAGATTCCAAAGGGAATAGATCGTTTTGTAGTATTGCCAAAAGAAGGAAATAAGGATTTTGTCATCATGCTGGATGATTTGATTCGTTTTTGCTTGGACAGTGTGTTCACCATGTTCGAGTTTGAATCCATTTCGGCCCACATGATTAAAATTACTCGAGATGCCGAACTCGATATTGACAATGATTTAAGTAAAAGTTTCATTGAGAAGATTTCTTCCAGCGTAGAGCATAGAAAAATCAGTGACCCTGTACGTTTTGTTTACGACAAAAGTATTGACAAGGATACCCTTCAATTCCTAAAGGAAAAAATGGACATTATGGACACCGATAGCGTTATTCCCGGTGGCCGTTACCACAATAGAAGGGATTATATGGGCTTTCCTAGCCTGGGAAGACATGACCTTATGTACGATAAAATAGAGCCCTTACCAGTAAAGGGATTAAGTATGAAGGGGAGTTTGTTGGATATCATTGCCCATAAGGATTACATGATCTATGCTCCATATCATACCTTTAGTTATGTAACCAAGTTTTTGAGAGAAGCTGCGTTAGACCCCCAAGTACGAAGTATTAAGATTACCATATATCGATTGGCGAGTGATAGTCAAATTGCATCTGCCTTGGTCAATGCAGTCAAAAATGGAAAGCAGGTAACCGTACAGATTGAATTGCAAGCTAGGTTCGATGAGCAGAACAATATTGAATATGCCAACTACTTGCAAGACGAAGGGGTGAAGCTGATTTTTGGTGTTCCTGGACTAAAAGTACATAGTAAGGTTTGCTTGGTGGAACGTGAAGAGGATGAGGGAATCAAAAGGTATGGTTTTATCAGTACAGGGAATTTTAATGAGTCAACGGCAAAGATTTATACGGACTATACTTTATTTACTGCGCACCAAGGTATCCTAAAGGATATGAACAAAGTGTTTGGGTTTTTCGAGACCAATTATAAAATAAATAAATACAAGCATCTTATTGTATCTCCGCATTACACCAAATCAACTTTTATGAAGTTGATTGACCAAGAAATCGAGTATGCAAAGGCAGGGAAGGAGGCCTACATCAAAATAAAGATAAACAGCCTTACTTCTTATAAAATGGTGGATAAGCTTTATGAGGCCAGCAGGGCAGGAGTTAAAATACAAATGATTGTTCGCGGTGTGTGCTGTCTTATTCCCGGTGTTGAGGGCATGAGCGAGAATATTGAAGCCATCAGTGTCGTGGATAAATTTTTAGAGCACCCGAGATTGTTCATTTTTGGGAATGGCGGCGACATGAAAATTTATATTTCCTCGGCAGATTGGATGACGCGTAACCTCGACTTTAGGGTAGAGGTTGGATGTCCTATTTACGACCCAGATATTAGGCAGGAACTACTGGATACTTTTGATATCTCTTGGAGAGATAACTCAAAAGCACGTATTTTTTCAGCAAAACAGGACAATGCCTATAGAAAGCGTGCCAAAGGGGAACCTGAGCTACGTTCTCAATTCGAAATGTATGATTATTATAAACGAAAGTTGGAGGCTTAAAAAAGAAGCTTAACCGTGCATGGTTTCCTTTTTGCCGAGGTCTTTCATTAATTGGGCTTCGTACTCCAATAGGTCCTCCCATTTTTGGTCTACTTCTTCTTTGTTACCATATTTACGGGCAAACTTTAGGAACATAGTGTAGTGGTTGGCCTCGCTGACCATTAAATTGCGGTAGAATTCGGATAATTCTTCATCGTCTATTTCTTCTGAAAGTAATCTAAAACGTTCGCAACTGCGAGCTTCAATCAGTGCGGCATATAAAAGTTTGTGCACCAAGTGAGTCTCTCTACTGCCGCCTTTGGGGAAGAACCTCATTAATTCAATTACGTATTCATCTTTTCGTTCGCGTCCCAAGACCCATCCACGATTGATGATTTTATCATGTACCATGTTAAAATGACCCATTTCTTCGCGGGCAAGCGCGGTCATCTCCTTTACCAATTCCGATTTTTCAGGAAAGCCGATAATCAATGATATGGCCGTACTTGCTGCCTTTTGCTCACAATAGGCGTGGTCCGTCAAAATTTCTTCGATATTCTTTTCAACAATGTTCACCCATCTTGGGTCTGTTGGAAGTTTTAGGCCTAGCATGAATACGTTTTTGAAGGTTACGAATGCAAAGATAAAAGTATTGTTCGGTAAGTTTAAAAATCGAGGTCAAACTCTTTGCGGAGTAACTCGATATTTGGGTTTTTCTCTTTTAATTTTTCGTACTTCTCCTCTGGTGTGAAGGCGAATTTTTTAGCTACCTCTTCATTCACTGTAATGTAGAGCGAAATGGAATAGTTGTTCAGTTTTTGCTTCAGATAGTCAAGCATTAAACTTTGCTCTCGTTCTATTTCCTTTTTCATGGTATCGTTGGGGAGCTCTATCCAAATCGTATTCTCATTCTTTAGTTTGGGAACATCGGTCTGGAGGTTGCTCGCCAATATTTTTCTGCCTTGTTTTTCTAACTGGTGTACAAAATCGTCCCAATGTTCCTGCATGTCTTTTTCTACAAAAGCATCGTTGGGCAAATCCTCTTCGGCTATGTTTGGGGATTTGGTGTTCTCATGTTCCTTTTTGACCTTGATACTTGAGAGTGAAAGTCCCGATACCCGCTTTTCGGAAGTCTTAATGTTGATTTTTTTGGGCTGATAACTTTCTTTCGGCTCACTGACCAGTTCTTCTTTGGCTTTCTCTGGTACAGGAGCTTCTTTTATAGGTTCTTTTGATGTGGATTGTACAGGTACGGGTTTTTCCACTTTGGGCATTGGAACCGAACCATTGTTTGGAGTAGGTATTGTACCGTTTGATATTGATGTTTTACCAGCAAAAAAGGAGGCAGGGATTATGAAATTAGAGTTTTTTTTTTCTCCATCGTAAGTGATGGACGCTAATTTCATGAGAGCAAGTTCAACCAGTAATCTTTGATTTTTACTGGTCTTATATTTTAGGTCGCAATCGTTGGCCATATCTATGGCCTTTAAGAGAAATTCTTTCGATGCCTTTTTAGATTGTTCCTGATATTGTTGCTTTACATCTTCTCCAACTTCCAAAAGGTCCAAAGTATCAGGGTGTTGGCAAACCATCAAATCCCTAAAATGTGAGGCTAAACCTGTAATAAAGTGGTGACCATCGAACCCTAGGGATAAGGTTTTGTTGAAAAGTAATAGGAGTTCGGGAATATTGTTTTCCAGAATCAAATCCGTAGCGGAGAAATAAATTTCGTAATCAAGAACATTGAGGTTTTCCGTTACTGCTTTTCGGGTTAATTTTTCCCCGGAGAAGCTTACCACGCGGTCAAAAATGGACAAAGCATCCCGCATGGCGCCATCTGCCTTTTGTGCGATAATGTGTAGTGCACTTTCCTCCGCTTCTATCCCTTGCTGCTCCGCAATATGTTTTAGGTACTCCGCGGCATCCTTTACCGTGATACGTTTAAAGTCGAAAATTTGGCAGCGGGACAGGATGGTTGGAATTATTTTGTGTTTTTCCGTAGTGGCCAAAATAAATATGGCATGCTTGGGCGGTTCTTCCAGGGTCTTTAAAAATGCATTGAAGGCCGATTGGGAGAGCATATGCACCTCATCAATAATATATACCTTGTACTTTCCCGTTTGCGGAGGAATGCGTACTTGATCTATCAAACTACGAATGTCATCTACGGAGTTATTGGAGGCAGCATCCAGCTCAAAAATATTAAAAGCAAAATCTTCATCTTCCCTTTCCGTACCATCTTGATTGATTTTTTTTGCCAAAATACGGGCACATGTGGTCTTGCCAACACCTCTTGGGCCACAAAACAATAGGGCTTGCGCCAAATGGTTGTGTTCAATGGCATTCGTCAAGGTATTGGTAATAGACGACTGGCCCACAACATCTTTGAACGTTTGGGGTCTATATTTTCTCGCTGATACTATAAAAGGTTCCAATACTGGGAAAAATAGAATTACTACAAATATAAAAATAGGATCGTGCAAAGTTACCTGCAAGTGCACAGTTAAACTGTTTTTTATTAACAATTGGATTACCTTTGCACTTAGCAGGCCACCTTATCGCTGCAAGTATGGACAACCATGCTTGAAGAGGAAAGTCCGGGCACCAGAGTGCGGCATAGCGGGTAACGCCCGTCCGCCGCAAGGCGAGGACCAGTGCAACAGAAAGCAAGTACAGTTCGGCTGTAGTGAAATCGGCAAACTCTATGCGGTGAAACGTCATGTAAACCAGCGTCCCGATAGCTATCGGGAGAGGGCTGCACGCTCGAGTTGGAGGGTAGACGGTTAGAACACTTGGGCAACCATTTGTCTAGATAAATGATAAGGGTATACAGAATCCGGCTTATGGCCTGCTTTTATTCTACTTCAAAGAAACTAAAAATGCTTCCCCCATATTTTCGTTGTTCCGAAAACTTGGGATGTTCGGAAAGGTCGGTTTGCTCGGAATGTTCAATGATTAAAAGTCCATCTTCCAACAAAAGCCCTTTTTCAAACACCAAATCAGCAATTCTTGAAAATTGTTCCGTATCAAAGTCATACGGTGGGTCGGCAAAAATAAGGTCGAATTTTTCAGGTGTTCGCTGTACAAACTTAAAGACATCCGATTTAACGGTGGTTATAGATAAATTCAGCTCTTGTGCTGTTTTTGAGATGTATCGAACACAACCTTGATGACCATCAACAGCTGTTATTTTGTCTGTACCCCGGGATGCAAACTCAAAACTAATGTTTCCTGTTCCCGAAAATAAATCCAGCACTTTAAGCTCATTAAAATAGAATCGATTGTTCAGGATATTAAACAGGGCTTCCTTGGCCATATCTGTTGTAGGGCGTACAGGTAACTTTTTTGGGGCAGTTAGTCTTTTGCCCTTATATTTTCCTGAAATAATCCGCATTTAGAGGGAGCTTAAAATGGAAAAATCTATGCTTTCATTTTCCAGTTGTTCCATGGGAAAGGAAGGATTGCTGGGCACAAAAACGGATACATTTTTAATATATTGGTGACAAAGATCGTAAATGGGGTCTCCTTCTTCAATGGAACCAAAAAGTTTAAGGTTGACCTTTTCCAAATCCATTTGTAATTGCTCCAAACTGAACAATAGGTAATATAGAAAGTCTTCTTTATTACGGTATTCGAACTGATTGTAGAATAATAGTTTTTTATCGGAGATTACCATCATTTCCATCTCGCGCTCTGATACTTGAACATAACAAACGGGCTCGGATGATGTTCTATTTTGTTTCAATAATGTATTGATGAGAACAGTTCCGCTATGCTTGAATTCAAATGCTCCAAAAAGCTCAAAAATGTAGTTGTTTACATTGGTATAGGGAATGTAAACATTGATTATTTCTTGGTTTGGGACTTCATCATATGCGATAAGGTCATTGGCCATTATCTTGGCATTGAACTTTAAATAGTTCGGTAGTTCCTCTTTGTTGAAAAGTGGCTTGGGCACCAGACCGAACATATTGTTTTTATGGATAACCATTACTTCTGAGAAGTTTCTTCCCACCTCGCCTTGTTTACTGAGTTTTTCTTTTAACTCTTTGAGCATTAAGTAGGGGGTAAGCTGTGTTTTAAAATTCACACGTTCAAACGCGAGAATTTTATTGGTAATGGTGTCCAATACACAAAAAGAAAGTCCATTCAAGCCAGCTTGAATGGACAGTTTTCTATAAATGCTATTTGATTCTTTCTGTACTATAGCTAGTTGTTCTTTTTCCTATCGTAGATAGGTGGCCAGTTTCCATTTGTACTAACATCCGTCAAGGAACCAACCTTTATTTCAGTGCCATTTACTTCTTCAACACTTTGATAGGAATTTTCTTTTTCCACCAAATCTTCCGGCTGATCGTAAAGCACAACGTTTTTCTTAACCTTGGCTTCGAAAACAGGAGCTTTATATCCACTCTTGTCAACGATATCAGCTTTCATTTCAAATTTTTCATTGTTTTGGGCGTAAGGAACGTCCATCATGGTTTTGTAGCGGTCGTCTGCTCCAAAAAGAGAGTCTTTTACTTTTACTGTTCCCAAAGTATCAATAATAATGGTGTCCTGCTGCATATCAATCTGATAGGCTCTGTCATATCTCATGAAAGAAGAGTCACGTTGGGTAGTAATGGTGTAATTACCGGTATCGATGAATTTGATCAAGCTTTCGAAGTCACCTGCGTATTTTCCATTTACTGTTTTGTATGCTTCTTGAGAATCCCTGATGTCCTTAAGTTTATTAATGACTTGGGCAAACCTTTCATTTCTCACCTTATTGAACTCAATGGGGGCGTTGATGGAATGATATATTTTATAACCAAGGTAAATACTCAGAATTCCAAATAGAATTACTAGTACAGGCTTTACTTTTTGAGGTAAAAATCTATCGATTAAGAATACAAGCCCTATGGTCACAAGGCATATTAATACAACAATAAGAATTAAGTTTAACATATCTGATACTGTCTTTCAAAGTTAATTTAGTGGTTACTGACAAATCTACAATATTTTTTTTATTGCGAAACTTTTTGCTTTAAAAAAGAGCGCTATATTTAGCGCTCATGAATGATTTTACCGCACTTGGATTTTTAAAGATTTTAACCGAAAAATTTCCCCATACGCCTACCGTAAAACAAGGGATGGCACTTAATAAGCTGGCTAACTTTGTTTTAGAGGGAAAAAAGGACGACATATTCCTTTTAAAAGGTTTTGCAGGAACAGGGAAAACCACCTTGGTGGCCACCTTGGTGAGCAGTCTTTGGAAGGTTAAAATGAGCTCTGTTTTGATGGCACCAACAGGTAGGGCTGCGAAAGTGATGTCCGTTTATTCTGGAAACAAGTCGTTTACCATCCACAAAAAGATATATTTTCCCAAAAAACAATCCGGTGGGGGAATCCAATTTGTATTGGCCCCGAATAAACACCGGAACACAGTTTTTATTGTAGATGAAGCATCTATGATTCCAGATACGCCAGCTGACTCCAAATTGTTCGAAAACGGTTCGTTGTTGGACGATCTAATGTTTTATGTGCATTCCGGCCATAATTGTAAATTAATTTTGATCGGTGATACCGCCCAGTTACCTCCGGTCAAATTGGAACTGAGCCCCGCCCTTGATGAAAACCGCTTATCCTTAAATTATAATAAAGAAGTGGAATGTTTGGAGCTGGATGAAGTAATGAGGCAATCTGGGGGGTCAGGCATTCTTCATAATGCCACCAATCTTCGTGAGCAATTACAATCCGAGTTTTTTGATGACTTTAAGTTTGAGCTGAATGATTATAAGGATATTGTACGTTTGATTGATGGTGCCGAAATTCAGGAAGCGATAGATTCATCCTATAGCCAAAATGGAAAAGAGGATACGGCCATTATTGTTCGATCCAACAAAAGGGCCAATCTGTACAATCAAAATATAAGGGAACGAATTCTCTTTTTGGACCATGAAATTGCTGTTGGCGATTATATGATGGTGGTCAAGAACAATTATTTTTGGTTAAAGCCCAACTCCGAAGCGGGTTTTATAGCCAATGGTGATATTATTGAAGTGTTGGAACTTTTTGCCATTAAAGAACTTTATGGGTTTAAGTTCGCCGAAGTGAAGGTTAAAATGGTGGATTACCCCAATCAAAAACCTTTCGAGACCGTTCTTTTATTGGATACGATAACGGCGGAGACTCCATCATTGTCTTATGAGGACGGGAATCGGCTATATCAAGAGGTAATGAAGGACTACGCCCATGAAAAATCAAAATATAAAAAATTCTTGGGGGTTAAGAACAATAAGTTCTTTAATGCACTTCAAGTAAAGTTTTCCTATGCAATAACCTGCCACAAGTCACAAGGGGGGCAATGGAACACCGTTTTTGTAGAGCAACCTTATTTGCCAAATGGTGTGGACAAAGATTATTTAAGATGGCTTTATACTGCTGTGACAAGAGCCGAGCGACAACTGTACCTTATAGGTTTCAAAGATGATTTTTTTCTTGACTAGGAATACCCTATTTTAGACATCAGCATGAATATTGAACCAGGCACCATAATAAGTTTGTTCCTCGGAATTGGATTAGCGGCATCCGTTGGTTTTCGTGTTTTCCTACCTCTTTTTGCCCTAAGTTTTGCGGCATATTTAGGGGTCTGGGACCTGAATGAAAACTGGCAATGGATTGGAAGTTTGACCGCACTTGTAACCTTGGGGGTTGCTACCATCGTTGAGATTTTCGCTTATTTTATTCCATGGGTGGACAATGCCCTTGACAGTTTGGCCATTCCCTTGGCGGGAATTGCAGGTACAGCTGTAGTCGTGTCCACTGCAGCTAACTTAGATCCGGTTGTCACCTGGTCTTTGGCCATTATTGCAGGAGGAGGAACCGCAACAGTTATTAAAGGGGCGAATGCAGCTGGGAGGCTAACATCTACAGGAACCACAGGAGGCTTGGCCAACCCATTGGTGTCCACAGTGGAAACAGGAGCGGCCGTGGCAGTGAGCACGGCATCCATACTTGTGCCACCCATTGCGGCCATCCTAGTGATAATCATCCTGTTGATCATATTTAGGATATATAGAAAGTTGAGACCCAAAAAATAATTGTACATATTAACCAATAGATTCAAAAGTGAATATAATTTCCATGATTCCTGCCCGCTATCAAGCCTCTAGGTTTCCTGCCAAACTGATGCAGGACCTTGGCGGGAAGCCTGTAATTGTGAGGACTTACGAAGCAGCCATAAACACAGGACTTTTTAATGATGTATATGTGGTTACGGATAGTCCGATAATTTCAAATGTGATCAAGGATATAGGGGGAAAGGTAATAATGAGCCAAAAAGCGCACGAAAGTGGAAGCGACAGGATTGCTGAGGCCGTTGAAGATATGGATGTAGATGTGGTAATCAATGTTCAGGGAGACGAACCTTTTATAGATTCAGAAAGTTTGGAAAAGATTATTCAGGTCTTCAAAAATGATACCAGTAAAGAAATCGATTTGGCTTCCTTGATGACTCCGATTTCAGATTGGGATGAAATAGCCAATCCGAACACGGTAAAGGTCATCGTGGATAATCAAGATTTTGCACTTTATTTTTCGCGTTCTCCAATTCCTTACCCCAGGGACAAGGAAGTTGAAGCAACCTATTACAAACACAAGGGGGTATATGCTTTTAGAAAGCGGGCATTGGAGGATTTTCAAAAGCTGCCCATGCTTCCCTTGGAGGCCAAAGAAAAAATTGAGGCCATACGTTTTTTGGAGTATGGCAAAAAAATAAAAATGGTGAAAACCCATGTGACAGGTATCGAAATTGATACGCCTGAAGATTTGGAACGCGCAAGAAAGGTATGGAAGTAGATTTCTCCAACATAAAAGTAATTGGCTTTGATGCGGATGATACCCTTTGGGTCAACGAGACCTATTTTAGGGAAACCGAAGAAAAGTTTGCAGAACTTTTGGAAGATTACGAGACCAAGAACAAGATTGACCAAGAGCTTTTTAAAATGGAAATGGACAACTTGGATACTTATGGTTACGGCATAAAAGGATTTGTGCTCTCCATGATAGAATCTGCGCTGGATCTTTCCAACAACCAGGTTTCGCAAGAAACCATCGGTAAAATATTGGATCTTGGTAAAAAGATGATATCACACTCTGTGGAGTTATTGGATGGGGTGGAGGAAGTCCTATCAAAATTGGTGGGAGAATATAGATTGATAGTACTTACCAAAGGGGATTTGCTAGATCAGGAGCGGAAATTGGAAAAGTCGGGACTTTCCAAATATTTCCATCATGTAGAAGTGTTGAGCGATAAAAAAGAAATTAATTACAGAAATTTGTTAGAACATTTGAATATAGATGTCAGCGAATTTTTAATGATAGGAAATTCCCTTAAATCGGATGTGTTACCTATCTTGAATATTGGGGCTAAAGCGGTTCATGTACCGTTCCACACCACATGGGCGCATGAAGTGGTAGCAGAAGATGAAATGGTGAATAACCACCTTAAACTGAATAGTCTCAAAGACATTTTGAAGTATTTGGATAATTAATGAAGACAGAAAACGATTTGAAAAAACAGAAAACAACCTCAACCTATAAAACATTGTACAAAAACTTTCCCATGGTACCCAGAGTAATTTTTGGGTCGGGATGTTTTTCTCAATTGGGGGATATTCTGCTACCTCAGCGAAAAAGTTCGGAGGCACCTTTTATTTTTTTGGTTGACGATTTCTTTGAAAACCAACAATTTTTGGCGAAGGTTCCCCTAATGTTTAACGACGAGGTTATTTATGTCTCTGCTGAAGAGGAGCCTAAAACAGCTCAAGTTGATGCCCTGGTTGATCAAATAAGGAAAAAGTATAATGAACTTCCTTCGGGTATTATTGGTATTGGAGGAGGAACACTGTTGGATTTGGCCAAGGCCGTTTCCATTTTATTGAGCAATAGTGGGCTAGCTAAGGACTATCAAGGATGGGATTTAGTGAATAAGCCGGCGCTTTATCATGTAGGTATCCCCACTATAAGTGGTACGGGAGCCGAAGTATCGCGTACCACCGTATTGTTGGGCCCCGAAAAGAAATTAGGAATCAATTCGGATTTTACACCTTTTGACCAAGTACTGCTGGACCCCGATTTTAGTAAAACAGTTCCCAAAGAACAATGGTTCTATACTGGGATGGACTGTTTTATACATTGCGTTGAGTCACTGACAGGTACTTATCTGAACGCTTTTAGTCAGAGCTATGGGGAAAAGGCCATGGAACTTTGCAAGGAAGTATTTCTGGGAGATATACCCGCTGAAGAGTCCAGGGACAAATTGATCATGGCATCTTGGCACGGCGGAATGAGTATAGCGTACTCCCAAGTAGGGGTGGCACATGCGATGAGTTATGGACTTTCCTATCTTTTGGGCGTTAAACATGGAATCGGGAATTGTTTGGTGTTTCAACATTTGGAGGAGTTTTATCCAGAAGGAGTGGCACTCTTCAATAAAATGATTGAAAAGCACAAGATAACATTGCCAAAGGGTATTTGTGCCGATCTCACCCAAAATGATTTTGATGTGATGGTGAATATATCAATGAGCCTGGAACCCCTTTGGGAAAATGCACTGGGCAAGGATTGGAAAAACATCATGACACCGGAACGTCTTCAGACGTTATATCAAAAAATTTAAAAATCTGTTTGACAATGAACAGATAACCACGACCCAATGCAAAGGCTGGCCAAGTTTATATACTTTAAAATTTTGGGATGGAAACTCAATGGTTCCTTTCCCAATGTGGATAAATGTGTGATAATTGTAGTTCCCCATACGCATTGGTTGGACTTCTTTCTGGGACTTTTAATTCGGAAGGTAATCAACCAAGAAATCAATTATATCGGAAAAAAGAGTCTTTTTAAGCCTCCCTTCGGATGGTTTTTTAGATGGACGGGCGGCGCTCCTGTGGATCGTACCAAAAATTCCAATACGGTAGATAGTATTGTGCAGATTTTCAATGAAAGAAAGATGTTTAGGTTTGCTCTGGCTCCAGAGGGAACGCGAAAAAAAGTAGAACAGTTAAGAACAGGGTTTTACCACATTGCCAAAAAGGCCAAAGTTCCAATTGTAATGGTGGCATTTGATTTTGGGAAAAAAGAAATCAAAATAGGCGAACCTTTTTATCCTACAGATGATAGTGAAAGTGATTTCCAAAAAATTCACAGATTTTATAAGGGTGTAAAGGGGAAAAAACCGGAGTATAGTTTTGATTAAATTCAATACTTTTTCTTTATTCGGATGACTTCTATATCGAACATGTTATAATACCAACTTATGTTTTAAAAATGGTTTCATTAGATTGTTTAGAGCATTTTTTTTGTGAAAAACTATTATCTTAACTCTTTATTAACCAACAAACTATTTATGAAATTTTCAACCTGCCATTTAATTGGTAAAACCACGCTTTGTTACACCTTGTTCCTTTGCTTTGTGTTTACTTCAAACGCCCAAGAATCTAAAAATCGACTTCCAATAATAGACGTGCATGTACACGCTATGGGAGGAAACTCAAATGCCTCACCTTTGTGCCCCTGGTTTTTGAAGAATATGCCGGGAAGTGGGCCCAACCAAGAACCACCATCTTTTATGAGCGCCGATTGTATTTCTCCTTTGCAACCCGCAAGGAGCGATGCCGAAATGGATGCTGCAATTCTGAGGGCAAACAAAGAACTGAACATTACCATGGTGGTGAGTGGAGATGCTAAAGCGATACATAGATGGCATAGGGCGGCTCCCGACCATATAATTCCATCCTTGGGAATTAGCAATGCCGATGCAATGACGGTAGAAGCATTTAGGGATTCGCTATCTACCGGTTTTTATAAGGTAATGGGAGAGGTAGCTCCACAATACCAAGGTATGTCACCAAGTGATATGTCGCTCGATGAATATTTTGGAGTTGCAGAAGAACTGGGAATTCCAGTAGGTATACACATGGGAACAGGCGGCAATGGCATGGCGAACATTAATCGACCAAAATATAGAGCCTCTTTAGGTCAGCCTTTTTTGTTGGAAGATATGTTGGCCAGACACCCCAAGTTAAAAATTTGGGTAATGCATGCAGGTTACCCTATGGTAGACCAAATGATTGCTCTTATGGGGGCCAATGCCTATGTTTATGTGGATTTGGCTGGTTTTATATGGTCCTATCCCTTGGAAGAGATTCATGCATACCTAAAACGATTGGTTCAGGCAGGGTTTTCCAAGAGAATTATGTATGGGACAGATTTAATGATTTGGCCAGAACTGCTCGAAACTTCCATTGAAGTAATTGAAAGTGCCAACTACCTTTCCGAAGAGCAAAAGAGAGATATTTTCTTTAACAATGCAGTTCGATTTTTTAACTTGGACGCTTCCAAATTTGAATAATACAATAAAAAGTGCGTATAAAAAAAGAGGCATATTTTTAAGTAAGCCTCTTTTTTTTGTTATAAATCAAAGTATGGATGTTACTCCTGCATACTATGAAAAACGTTCTGCACGTCGTCCTATCATTATCATATGTATTATTTACAGTACTTTATGAATTATAAAATTTAATTAGTTCGTTATTAGTTCGATTTAAACAGATATATCCAAAATAAAGAACCTAGTAATTAGAAGAAAAACGAAGACTGAAAATGAATCTTCGGGTTATGAGCCCGACGAGCTACCTACTGCTCTATCCCTCGGTCTTATAACTCTTTAATTAACTGCAAGTTAATAATCGTTTGATTTTATAAAATGCATACGTTGCACGCGGTTTTATATGCCGTAAAAGTATTTTAAAAAAAGTCTTGTTTCAAAGGATTCATATAGATTTTTCATGAATAAATATAGTAAGCTTCCTTAAACAAATTCATCTATGATGAAGTAAATTTAA
>NHBR02000053.1 GCA_002167435.2 Allomuricauda sp. TMED12 | reverse complement strand
ATGGCAAACATTATTATAACGGGAACAAGTCGGGGAATAGGTTTTGAATTGGTTAAACTTTTTGCCCAAGAAGGGCATGAGGTTTTGGCACTGTCTCGAAACACCAAACCTGTCGAAAGTTTGGGATTGTCCAATGTTCGTGCTTTTCCATTTGATTTAGGCAACCCATCCGATTATAAGAAAGTGAACGATTTCCTAGAACAATGGCATGTGGTGGATGTCCTTATTAATAATGCGGGAAGATTGCTGAACAAGCCTTTTTTGGAAACAGCGGCCGAGGATTTTGAAAACGTTTACAAAGTAAACGTGTTTGGTGTGGCCGAAATGACCAAGACCGTACTTCCCATGATGGGCAAGGAAGGTCATGTGGTCACCGTAAGTTCAATGGGTGGTGTACAAGGCAGTATGAAGTTTCCTGGGCTGTCGGCATATAGCTCAAGCAAAGGTGCTGTAATAACCCTTACTGAGCTCTTGGCAGAAGAATATAAAGAAACTGGCCCTAGTTTTAATGTGTTGGCTTTAGGTGCGGTGCAAACAGAAATGCTGGAAGAGGCTTTTCCAGGGTACAAAGCACCAGTAACAGCCTTGGAAATGGCTACCTACATCAAAGATTTTGCCTTAACAGGACAAAAATTATATAATGGCAAGTTATTGCAAGTTAGTAATAGTACCCCCTAGCGTAATTTAGGGAGTATTGTATGGATAAACTTGTAACTTTACCCCAGTGAACAACACCCTCCAAAAATATCTTCCCGAGCTTGCAGTAGCTCCTTGTTTTGAGCTCATCAAAACCCATGGTGTACATTTAAAGATTGTGAGCCATAGGGTCACAAGGCATGGGGATTACCGAAGGTTGCACAATGGATTGCATCAGATTACAGTGAATGCTTCATTGAACAAGTATCGGTTTCTAATTACACTAGTCCACGAAATTGCACATCTAGTGGCTTTTGAAAAGTATGGTCGCCGAATAAAGCCACATGGAACAGAATGGAAGCGGACTTTTCAGCATTTAATGGTGCCATTTATTCGGCCAGAAGTGTTTCCCTCTCAATTGTTGCCCATTATCGCGAACCATTTTAAAAACCCAAAAGCGAGTAGTAGCACGGATGCCAGGTTATCCATTGCGCTTAAAGCTTTTGATCAGGAAGAAAGAAATAACAGTTATGTGTTTGAATTGCCCCAAGGCAGTGTTTTTAGATTATACAATGGTAAATTGTTCAAAAAAGGAAACAAGAAAGTAAAACGGTACGAATGTGTGGAGTTATCCACCGGGAGATTATATTTGTTCCAACCCAATGCAGAAGTTGAATTGGTGGAGTAAAGGGTCATATTGACTCTATTTAATATAAATTAAGGACATTATTTCGAACGTCCCGATAACAATAGGGAGATAGAAATCTAAAGGGGATTTCTGCTTTCGCAGGAATAACAAAAAGTAGAAAAATGAACAAGAATTATTACGCAGTTTTAATGGCAGGAGGCGTAGGTTCCAGATTTTGGCCCGTGAGTACATCCTCTAATCCCAAACAATTTCATGATATGTTAGGGACTGGTAAAACTTTGATTCAAAAAACATTTGATCGTTTAAACAAGTTTATCCCCACCGAAAACATTTTGATTCTTACCAATGAACGCTACAATGATTTGGTTTTGGAACAATTACCCAAGGTAAAACAAGACCAGGTTGTTTTGGAACCTGCCATGCGAAACACGGCACCATGTATTTTGTATGCTTCCTTAAAGATTCAAAAAATGAATCCTAATGCCGTGATGATTGTAGCGCCAAGTGACCATTGGATTGAGGATGAAGCTGCTTTTGAAAAAGATGTAGTGGCCTGTTTTGATAAATGCCAAAAGGAGAATGCACTTTGCACCCTAGGTATTCAACCTACATTTCCCAATACTGGCTTTGGTTACATCGAATTTGAAAAAGGAGGTGACGAAAATTTGAAAAAGGTGTCTCAGTTCAGGGAAAAACCGGATTATGAAACGGCAAAGGAATTTTTGGCACAGGGCAACTTTCTTTGGAATGCAGGAATTTTTATGTGGAGTGTGGAAACCATAGTTGAATCCTTTAAAAAATATCAGCCAAGTCAATATGAATTGTTTGGTAAAGGAATATCCAGCTATAATACTGAGAATGAGAGAGCTTTTATCCAAGAAAATTACGCCAAAGCAGAAAACATATCCATTGATTATGCTATCTTGGAGCAATCCAAATCCATTTACACTTTACCGGCAACTTTTGATTGGAACGACTTGGGAACGTGGGGCGCTTTGTACGATAAATTGGACAAAGACCAGGATGAAAACGCAGTAGTGAATGCCCAGGTGCTTTTAGAAGATGCCAAAGGCAATATGATTCGTTCTCCCAAAGGTAAAGTTGTTGTAGTTGATGGTTTGGAAGATTATATCATTGTGGATAAAGAAGAGGTGCTCTTGATTTATCCAAAAGACAAACAGCAGGATATTAAAAAAGTATTGAACCGAGTAAAGGAAAAATTCGGTGATCAGTTTGCATAATACATGAGTGAAGACCAAAAAGATATAGAGACTTCTCCTGGCCAAGATAGTGGGGATGAGGTAAAAAAGGATTTTAAGGGGCTGTTGGGAAGTATACGCAAGTTCCTCTCGGATTTATTGGAAATTCGTTCCAATACCGATGCAGTAGCTACCAAGGAATCCATTATCGCGGATATTCCCTTTAAGGGGCATACTTCGTGGATTTTGATATGCTCCATTTTTATAGCATCCATTGGGTTAAATGCAAATTCCACCGCCGTAGTTATTGGAGCGATGTTGATTTCCCCTTTAATGGGTCCCATTTTGGGTATGGGCATGTCCTTGGCCATTAACGACATCGATACTTTGAGAAGATCTCTTAAAAACTTTGCCGTGATGGTAGTTTTGAGTGTTATTACAGCATTTCTCTTCTTCTATCTTTTTCCCCTTCGGGACGAATCCTCCGAGCTTTTAGCCCGAACCAAACCGGACATCCGAGATGTACTGATTGCTTTTTTTGGTGGACTTGCCCTTGTTATCGCCAGGGCCAAAAAAGGGACCATTGCCAGTGTTATTTTTGGGGTCGCCATAGCAACAGCTTTGATGCCACCACTTTGTACGGTAGGCTTTGGATTGGCCATAGGAAAACCTTGGTATGCTGCGGGTGCCATGTACCTTTTTATTATCAATACTATTTTTATTGGTCTGGCCACTTTTTTGGTGATCAAGTTTTTGAGGTTTCCCATGGTGCGCTATGCGAATTCTCAACGTAGAAGGCTAATTGCCCGTTTGGCATCCATAACCGGTATTTTGGTAATGATTCCTGCTGGATTCACTTTTTATAAAGTATTTCAAGAATCGCTTTTTAAGAAACAAGCGCAGGAGTTTTTGCAGGAAACCGTTGAAGTTTATCAGTTTGATGGTGCAGGAAGATATGTTGATAATCTTACTAAACTGGATTACGCGGATGATGGAACATCAATGATAGAAGTGGTTTTTATGGGTGATGAATTGGTTCCGGACAACATTATAAACACTTGGAGAACGCAAAAAAATGAATACAATAGGCTTAAGGATGCCGAACTGCACATTATCCAAGGTGGAAAGGATGATTCTGAAGAAAAGTTCAATTACGTTAGTGAACTTTATGAAAAAAACAAAGCGGAATTGTTGAACAAAGATGAACAAATTCGATTGCTAGAAGAAGAATTGTCCACTTTGACCAAAAACGCAGGCAAGCAGATTCCTTTCCAGGCCATTAGTGCAGAGGCGAAGGCCAATTACGAAAATATTGACGCATTCGGTTTCTCCTATCAGGTACGGACCGATTATAAGAAACTGGACACCGTTCCTGTTTTTGAGGTGGATTGGAAAAACGGTGTTAGTTCCGGTCAAAAAGAAGCGGACACTAAAAAAATGTTGGCTTGGTTAAGGTTAAGGCTACAAGATTCAACATTGGTAATCAAGGAAGTGAATCAATAAGATCAATTCCGTTCCTCGATATACATTTGCCGTACTTTTTTAAAAAGCTCAGAGGAATAAACAAAATCGGTTACAGCTTTATTATCCGTTTTAAAGATTTCTTTGTTGGTTCCTTCCCACTCTTTAAATCCATTTTTAAGGAATATGATTTTTTCCCCGATTTCCATTACGGAGTTCATGTCGTGGGTGTTAATTACTGTTGTAATATCGTATTCCTGGGTAATCTCTTGTATCAGGTTGTCAATTAAAATAGCTGTTTTTGGGTCAAGTCCAGAGTTTGGCTCGTCACAGAACAAGTATTTAGGGTTCATTACAATGGCTCTGGCAATAGCAACCCTCTTTTGCATTCCTCCAGAAATTTCTGCAGGATATCTTTTATGAGCATCAATCAGGTTAACCCGTTTTAAAACAAAATCGACACGATCTTGTTTTTCCGATTGTGACTGGTTGGTGAACATATCCAAAGGGAACATAACATTTCCTTCCACAGTCATAGAATCAAAAAGGGCACTTCCTTGGAACACCATGCCCATTTCTTGTCTCAGGTTTCTTCGTTCTTTGGTCGAAAGCTTTGAGTAGTATTGACCGTTGTAACAAATTTGCCCTTCATCGGGCTCAAAAAGGCCAAGCAGACATTTGATAAAAACCGTTTTACCCGAGCCACTTTGCCCAATAATCAGGTTCGTCTTTCCCTTTTCGAATACTGTGGAAATACCTTTTAGAACGTGATTGTCCCCAAATGATTTATGAATATTTTCTACTTCTATCATCAGCCCAGCAACAATTGAGTTAATACATAGTTCATAATAATAATAACCACACTGGTCCATACAAAGGACGTTGTACTGGCCTTTCCTACTTCTAAAGCACCACCTGTCATGTAGAACCCATGGTAGGAAGGCACGGTTGCAATAACAAAGGCGAACACAATCGATTTAATAAAGGCATAGGTTACATGGTACGAATCAAAATCCATTTGCAGCCCCTGTATAAAATCACCACTTGGAGCAAAGCCACCAAATACGGCTGCCACCCATCCTCCTAAAATACCGACAAACATGGAGATCGCAACGGCAAAAGGATATAGCATGGTGGCCACAATTTTGGGAAATACGAGGTAGTTCAGTGAGTTGATGCCCATAACTTCGAGAGCGTCAATCTGCTCAGTTACCCGCATGGTTCCTATGCTGGATGTGATATACGAACCCACTTTACCTGCCATTATTATTGAAGTGAAGGTAGGGGCGAATTCCAAAATCACAGATTGTCTCGTGGCGAATCCAATTAAACTTTTAGGTAGCAGAGGATTGTTTAGGTTGAGTGCTGTTTGAATCGTAACTACACCTCCGATAAAAAAGGAGATAAAAATAATGATGCCCATCGCTCCAAAAATTAGCTCATCGATTTCCTTGAGAATCAAGGTTTTCATGATGCGCCACTTGGTAGGTTTTTTAAATACTTCCCAAATCATGATGAAGTATTTTCCAATCGCTTCTAGGTATTTCATGCGTTTTATGGACTTGAGGTGATAAAAATAAGAATATTGTGGAGCATTTAACCTTCATTTAAATTTTTAAACGTCAGAATTCAATAGTTTTGCTCTTATTTGATTAAATCCTTAGCATGAAAACGACCAATCTTTTAGTTTCAATTTTAGCATTGTGCATGATCAGTATTACATATGGTCAACGAAGAAAAAAGAACGATGCAGAAACACAACCAGCTTCGATTGCCCAAACACCTAAATTGGTGGTGGGAATTGTGGTAGACCAAATGCGTTATGATTATTTGACCCGTTTTTGGGGTCAATATGGAGAAGGTGGTTTTAAGCGAATGGTAAACGAAGGTTTTAATTGCAAGAACAATCATTTTAACTACGCACCAACCAGTACAGGGCCTGGCCATACCTCGGTTTATACGGGTACTACACCATCCATGCACGGTATTATTGGTAATGATTGGTTTGACAAAGAATCAGGGGAAGATGTGTATTGCGCAGGTGATGATAGTTATGCTTCGGTAGGAACTACGTCCGATGCCGGACAAATGTCTCCACATAGAATGCTTACCACAACTATTACCGATCAGTTACGATTGCATACACAAAAAAGGGGAAAAGTAATTGGCGTGGCCTTGAAGGACAGGGGTGCCATTTTGCCTGCTGGTCATGCTGCCAATGCAGCCTACTGGTTTGAAGGTGGAGAAACAGGTAACTGGATTACAAGTTCCTATTATATGGATGAGTTGCCACAGTGGGTGGCGGATTTTAATGCGTCCAACACAGTAGAAAATTATAAGAAGCCATGGAATACCCTAAAACCTATTGAAACCTATGTGGAAAGTGGTTTGGATGTCAATAATTACGAAGGTTTGCAAAAAGGCGAAACCACTAATACATTCCCGCACGATTTTCCCGCACTTTGGGAGCAAAATGGACAATTTGATTTATTGAGACGAAGCCCTTATGGCAATAGCATTACAACTGACTTTGCTTTGGCCGCATTGGAAGCTGAAGATTTAGGGACAGATACCATTACGGATTTCTTGGCCATTAGTTTTTCCAGTACGGATTATGTAGGCCATTTTTATGGGGTCAACTCCAAAGAAGTTGAAGATACGTATATTAGGTTGGACCAAGATTTAGCCCGTATTTTTTCCACTTTGGATGAAAAAGTGGGTAAAGGTGAATACACGGTTTTCTTAACTGCAGACCATGCTGCCATTAACGTACCTTCCTATTTGATGGATTCCAAAATTCCTGCGGGTTACTTGGATATGGAGGGTATGCAAACAAGGTTTGCAGAGTTCCTTCAGTATAAATATGGCACAACAGATGTGGTTAGAGACCTTTCCAACTATCAATTGTTTTTGGACCATAATATTTTGGCCAATTTAGATATTGATTTGGACGATGCCCAAGAGGATATTGCACGGGAATTATTGTCTTACGAAGGTATAAGCCAAGTCTATACGGCAGACCAAATGTGGCATAATGATTATACCGAAGGTATACCGTATATTTTACAGAACGGGTATAACCAAAAGCGTTCGGGAGATGTACTTTTGGTTCCTAGTACAGGATATATATCGTATAGCAGAACAGGTTCCACGCATGGTTCCGCTCAAATTTACGATACCCATGTGCCATTATTGCTTTATGGAAAAGGTATTAAACAGGGAAGTACGGTAAACCGCACGGAGATACCGGATATTGCTCCTACTATTGCCGCTTTGTTGGGCATTGCTTTTCCTAATGGAGCAACAGGACAGCCAATTGGGGAGGTTTTGGAGTTTGAGTAAACTATTTTTTTAGGACAATCCATTTTTTGACAACCTTTTTGCCGGTTTCCAGGTCGTGATAAATTAAAAAATACATTCCGGTAGATAGATGTGATACATCCAAAGTAGTTACGTTGTGATTGCTTAAAACCCGTCTTTTGTTTACATCGAAGATTTCAATTTTAAATTCGTTGATATTAGCCTTTTCAATTAGAATTACTTCATTGGCTGGATTTGGGTATATTATCAAATAATCTTCTATTTGCTGTTCAGGCTCAGGCTCAGGTTCGGCTGAAGATGTAAACTCAATTATGCCATCACAATTTTCATCGACTTGATTGTCTAATATTTCTTCCGCATTTGGATTGATGTTGGCATTTGAGTCATCACAATCATCTACATTGTTGAACCCGTCCTGGTCAAGGTCGTCGTCCAGAGTGGCGGGGTCGCAATCGTCATCGATGCCATTGTAGGGAATCTCAT
>NHBR02000052.1 GCA_002167435.2 Allomuricauda sp. TMED12 | reverse complement strand
TTTTGACCGAATTGCCAATATGAAGTTGAGCAACCCTCAAATTGTAGGGTTTGGAATAAGCAACGCGGAAACTTTTGAACAAGCAACAAAAAAAGCAAAAGGAGCCATAATCGGTTCAGCTTTCATCAAACATTTAACAGCAAATGGGGTCACTAGTATTGGTGACTTTGTGAAGCAAATTCGTTAAATTTCAGCTTTTAAAATCAATACTGGTTTGTCTCATGAAGAAAACGCTATCCCTAGTTTCCCTATTCCTTACTTTTTCCCTTTTTGCACAGGATGATGTGGCCATAAAATCTGAAGTGGCCGATGCCATCAACGAGATTCGGGAATTTATTGCCATTCCCAACGATGCCTTGGATGCAGCTGATATTGACCGAAATATTATGTGGTTGAAGCGCAAATTCGGTGATAGAGGTTTTAATACTGCTGTTTTGGATACAGAGGGGCTCCCCTTGTTTTTTGCCGCCACGCCTGTTAGTGGGGACAAACCAACCGTTCTTATTTATATGCATTTTGATGGCCAATCCGTTGATCCATCCAAATGGGACCAACCCAATCCGTACCAAGTGGTTTTAAAAGTTCCGAAAGATGATGGATTTGAAACCGTTTCATTTGATGAACTGGGAGACGACATCAATTATGATTGGCGGTTGTTCGGAAGATCCACTTCGGATGATAAATCACCTATTGTGATGCTCTTGAACGCTATGGATTTGTTGAAGAAAGATGGCAAAGAGATTCCTTTCAATGTGAAGGTGATTTTAGATAGCGAAGAAGAAAAAAGCAGTAAACCTTTACCTGCTGCCGTAAAACAATATCGCGAACTATTGGAGTCCGATTTTTTGATGATTGTTGATGGCCCTGTTCATGCTTCGGAAAACCCGACTGTAGTTTATGGTTGTCGCGGTATCACTACCCTTACCCTGACGACTTACGGCCCTATTAAACCGCAACATAGCGGACATTATGGTAATTATGCGCCCAACCCTGGGTTTCAATTGGCACAATTACTGGCCACCATGAAAGATACCGAAGGTAGAGTAAACATTCCGGGATATTATGATGGTATCTCCATTGATAAAAGCACGGACTCGATTTTAAAAAGTGTTCCAGATAGCGACGAGGCCATAGCAGAGAAGCTACAGTTTAAAACAGCAGAAAAAGTAGGCGATTATTATCAAGAAGCCTTGCAATACCCCTCCTTGAATATTCGCGGATTGGGCTCTGGCTGGGTTGGTGACAAAGCACGGACCATTGTCCCTGAAAGTGCAACTGCCGAACTGGATTTGAGATTGGTGGTGGAAAGTGATGGAACCCGCCTTAAAAACTTGGTGAAAGATTATATCAGTAAACAAGGTTACAAAGTTTTGGATCATGTTCCTTCCAAAGAAGAGCGTATGCAGTTTGATAAAATTGTAACCGTGGAAGAAGGGAGCGTTACCGATGCCTTTCGTACCGACTTGGACAATCCTTACGGTAAATTTATTGTCCATACCTTGAATCAAAGCTTTGGTGAAGAGGTAATTCAGATACGTACCATGGGAGGCACTGTTCCTATTTCACCTTTCATCAATGAATTAAAGATCCCTGCTTTCATCGTTCCTGTGGTAAATCCAGACAATAACCAACATAGTCCGAACGAGAACATAAAAATTGGGCAGTTGGCCTACGGCATCAAGATGTTTTATGGAGTTTTATCCACTAGCATGGAATAAAAATTCAATAGCGTTCTAATAAAAAAGCCCCAACATCATGGGGCTTTTTCATATTTGTATCTTGAATAACTACTCGTTATTGCCTTTCTTTTTTTGTTGTCCTGGCGCATATGCTTTGGCACTCTTGGCTCCTGTCATCTTTTTCACCTGCCCTGGGGCCGTGCTACTTTTCACTGTTCCGTGGTTTACTTTGCAAGAAGTGAACATAGCGATTGAACAAACTACAATTGTAATTCTAAGTAAATTTTTCATGATTCCGTTTTTTGGGATTTGGTTAAGTTATTACATGTAACGTAATATTTTTACAAAAATTGACCAATGCCCTTATCTATTTGACCGATTGTTACTATCAATTGACTCTTCTAGTTCCCAAAAAAAGGTTTGTACTGCATCACTCTAAAGTCGACCGTATTGAAATCAGGATTTTCACTTTTTAGGTCTTTGTATGTCTGAAGACTGCCCACTGCACGATTTGCGGCACCTGATGGAGCTGTCAGAGAGACAGTTTTTACCGTTCTGAACTTCTCGGTTTTGCCGATAGTAAAGGGCAATTTCAGTTGATGGATTCTAGGTACTTCATTGGAAATGACCTCAAGTTTTAAGCCGTATTCCTTTAATTGTTTACGAAAGAAATACTCTGGACCATTCTTACTATTGCCTCCAGTGAACAAAAGTGTTTGTATGTTGGGGTATTTTTGGAGGTATCCCACTAAATCGCGAAGTACCACATTTTGCATACCCAAATCCGAGGCATCTATTTTTGTCCGTTCGGCACTTTGTACAATATCGCAAACTCCAATCTTATTCTTAATCAGAAAATGCTTTCGCTGTTCAACAGCCTCTTCCGTGGTCTCATACTTTAAGCCTAAGTCAAAGATTCTATCCAAAATGGGCCAAAGTTGTCCATTGCAACTACCATAACAAAAATCCACATCTTGCGGTTTTAACTCCCCCGTGGTAAATCGAGGTGGTGGCAAGGTGCCCACAATCAACTTAGTGGCCTCGGATAACAAAAAGGGTTCGTAAGGATGTGTATGCTTAAAAAGTTTTGACTCCAAAGTCCTTATTCCTATGCTGAATTTCTACTTGCGTTGATATTTCCGTACAATGAACGGGTTACAATCTTTTCGTAAAGCTTTTTGTATTCTGAATTTTGGGTGATGTGGTACAAGGCATTTTGCTGAATCACCAACAACGGCAATACAATCTTTTCCCTAATTTTCACCGATTCCCTTGAAACCGCTTCGTCCTCCATTAAAATTTTGAGCCCTGAAATCTGCAACAACATCTTTTTGGACAATTGAAATTCATCGTGCAGAATGTTCCAGAAATCACCAAACTCAGGGTCGTCCTTCATATAGCTTGTCAAATTAAAGTTGGATTTGGCCAAGGACATCATACTATTCAGCATCAATGCCTTGAAGAACGGCACTTCTTTATAAAGTTTCTTCACCTCGTTCAACCTTCCTTCCTCTTTCAACTGCATAATGGCAGAACCCAAACCGAAGTAACCGGGAACATTTTGCTTCAACTGGCTCCAAGAACCTACAAACGAAATGGCCCGAAGGTCGGATAAGGTCAATTGTTTTTTGTTACCGCGTTTTCCAGGTCTACTTCCAATGTTGGCTTTGGTGTAAAACTTTAGGGTACTCCTATTTTCCAAGTATGGAATAAATTTCTCGTGCTGTTTGAGGGAATCGTATTTATCAAAACTGAGTTCGGAAAGCTCTTCAATCAATTTACGCTGCGACGCTGAAATCGCGAGTTCTTTTCCAAAGAGATTGTTACTGAGTCCCGCAGTAAGCAATTGCTCCGAGTTATGTATAAATTGTTCCTTGGTTCCGTAGGTACTGGTAATGGTCTGTCCTTGGATGGTAAGCTGAATCTCATGATTGGCCACATCCTTTGTCTGGGCAGCATAGAACCTATGGGTTTTACCTCCACCCCTTGCAGGCGGTCCTCCCCTACCATCAAAGAAGATAGCACTGATTCCGTTTTTCTTGCAGACTTTGCTCAGGGTCTCCTTGGTCTTTAGTATGGACCAATTAGCTTTTAGGTAACCACCATCTTTAGTACCATCGGAAAAGCCGAGCATGATGGTGTGAATATCCCTTCTTCGCTCAAGATGTTTTCTATATTTTGGAATATCGAACAAGGTTTGCATCACTTCTTCCGATGCTTCCATACCGTTCATGGTCTCGAATAAGGGGACAATATCAAAAGTGATTTCTTTCTCGTCCCAACCACACCATCTGAACAATCCAAATACAAACAATACGGAGAAGATATCTTCCGAGTTACTTATGATGTAGCGGTTGCATCCATCTTCGCCATTTCTTTCTTGGATTGCCTTCAGGTTTTGAATATTGGCAATGGTATCTTTTACAATATCATCATCAAAGTCTTTGGGAGTTAATTTGAAATCCTCCTGAAGTAACAATTTCACCAATTCTTTCTCCTTGAGCTCTTCTAAACTTTCCTTGATTATTCCCTGCTTTTTGAGCACGGTTTCAACCACCAATTTGTGTTTGCTGTGGTCTTGGCGAATATCCAGGGTAGCAAAATGGGTTTTGAAGATATGGACCTTATCTATAAACTGGTCCAATTCATCCAAGTACAACTCATGGTAATCTGCTATCAATTTTTCTCGAACTTCACTCAGATGCCCAATGATTCCTTCATAGGAAATAGGTGCGCTGGCATCGAACATGGCCCGGTATAATTTACCACTCAACTCATTGAGGTCAGCTTGCATTCCTTTAAAGGTCAACTTTTTTCTTAGGTCCTTTAACTCGTTGTAATAACATTTCATTAAAGTCAACCTCAACTCATCGGCCACTTGCTTTGTAATGTCCGCTGTCACAAACGGGTTTCCGTCACGGTCACCCCCTGGCCAGAATCCCAGTTTCATGAGATCATAGTTCTCAAACTTGTCATCCCGTATATTGCTTTTTACGTACTGATACAATTCTCCAACAGCATCATAATAAGTGTTACGAAGAATATAGATGATATTTTTTGCCTCATCCAAAGGCGTTGGTTTTTTTGCATTGATCAAAGAAGTGAGTCCTAATTGCTGAAGGGTCACATCAATATCGTGAATTCTGTCCTCATCGATAAGTGAACGCAGCTCTGCAATAATATCAAGAACAGCTGGTGTATAAAACTGTGTTGGGTGTGCCGTTAAAACAATCCGCGCACTGAAGGTGGACAGTTTTTTGGAGACCTTATCCCAATTCTTGGTACGGTTCACCAATTCAAAATAATCTTTGATGCTAAGCGAACTACTGTATTCTTGGAGTTTGGGAAAGGCAGAATCTTCCACACTATCGTACAGCACCACTTGGCGCTCCACATATTGCACAATTCTGAACATAAAATCCAATCGCTCCCGTTCATCTTGAATATCCACAAAATTGGAAAAAAACACCTCCAAAATCTCTTGTGGCTCTTTACCCTCCTTAAGTCCCTTTTCGCACTGATCGAGCAAAAGCGGGATAAGTATTCCTACATTTTCGACATTCTTGTAGGGTAAGCTCAAAAAAAGGCTGTTATAGATATTGAATTTATTGGTTACCGATTTTTTAAATTCTTCTAACCGTTTAGTCTGCTGCTGCATGAATGTATTTTATGTTAGTTTAAAAATAGACAAACACTCAAAGGTCGTGAATAATGTATAACCTCTGGGTTAAATTTAAGCGTATCACAATTTAAGGCATGCGCCCTTGAATCGTAACAACATGCTTTATCGACGATAACATAAAGATTACTTCGGATTTTACCAAAGTTTTTTATCGGATGAATACGGGTTCATTTTTCTTTACCGTATGTTCTTCGCTGTACAGATATCCATCGTAGTCAAAATTCCTGATATCGTCCAATGTTTCGGCTTCAGTATCCAAAATGTATCTCACCATGGAACCTCGAGCCTTTTTGGCGTAAAAACTGATGACTTTGAGCTTGTCGTTTTTCCAATCCTTAAACACTGGAGCTACAACAGGAACTTTGAGGTTTTTGACGTCCACAGCACTGAAGTATTCGTTACTGGCCAGATTAACAAACAATTCGTCATCCTTTAGTTCGTTGTTCAAGGATTCGGTGATTTGGTCCTTCCAAAACCCGTACAGGTTTTTTTTGCGACCTACCTTGAGTTGTGTCCCCATTTCCAATCGGTATGGTTGCATCAAATCCAAAGGCCTTAAAACACCGTAAAGACCAGACAGGATTCGCAAGGTATCTTGTAAGCGGTCCAATTTGTCTTCTGGGATGGTGTAAGCATCCAAACCTTGATACACATCGCCATTAAATGCATAAATGGCCGGTCTGGCATTATCTTCGGTGAAAGGCAATGAAAATTGTTGGTTACGCTCCCAATTCAGATCTGCAAGTTTATCCGAAATGGACATCAGTTCCGACAACACCTTCGGCTTTTTCTTTTTTAAAACCGAGTTCAATTTTTCCGCTTGTTCCAAAAATTGGGGCTGACTATATTTTGATGTAGGCAAAGCCGTATCGTAATCGAGCGACTTCGCTGGGGATATCACAATTTTCATCTTGTTCTAATTTTTGTAAAAATAACGAGGTTTTTACTTTTTTGGAAGGATATTCCAATGGTGTTTTCAATCTTAAGATTGATGAAAACTATGATTCGTGATGTTTGGAATAACCACGCCACTTTTCAATACAATTTACCATATCCTGTGGCAGTTCGGAATTAAACCTCATAAACTCTCCCGTAATCGGATGTTTAAAACCAAGGGTTTTGGCATGTAGCGCCTGTCTTGGTAAAACTTTAAAGGCGTTCTCTACAAATTGCTTGTATTTAGTGAAGGTAGTTCCCTTCAAAATCTTATCGCCACCATATCGTTCGTCATTGAAGAGCGTATGGCCTATAAATTTCATGTGAACCCTGATTTGGTGGGTTCTTCCTGTTTCCAGCTTACAGGAAATCAAGGTAACATATCCAAAACGCTCCAATACTTTGTAATGGGTAACGGCTTCTTTCCCTTCGTCACCATCGGGAAATACCATCATCTGAAGCCGATTTTTTGGGTTTCGGGCGATATGCCCCTCTACAGTTCCTTCGTCTTCTTCTACATTTCCCCAAACCAAGGCCACATATTCCCGCTCACTACTCTTATCGAAAAACTGCTGTGCCAAATGGGTCATTGCCGACTCTGTTTTGGCAATGACCAACAATCCCGAAGTGTCCTTATCTATTCGATGTACCAACCCCGGTCTATCCGAACTGTTATTGGGTAAATTTTCAAAATGGTAGACGAGGGCATTGATCAAAGTTCCTGAGTAATTCCCGTGGCCAGGGTGAACCACCATACCTGCGGGCTTGTTCACCACCAAAAGCACATCATCTTCATAAACAATATCCAAAGGAATATCCTCCGGAGTCAATAAAAACTCATAAGGAGGATGTTCGAACATCACCTTTACCTCATCCCCAGCTTTTACCTTGTAATTTTGTTTAACAATGGTACCATTAACCCAAATATGGCCTTTTTTGGCGGCTTGTTGAATTTTGTTCCGCGTAGCGTTTTCTATAAAATTCATCAAGAATTTATCAACGCGCAATGGCTCTTGGCCTTTAGAGGCCATAAAACCATGATGCTCATAGAGATCATCTTGAGAAATTTCATCTTGATTTTCCGGAGTATCCATGATCAATTGGAGTCTGCCTTCACCCTAGCGCTACCGGGAATGGTTCCATTACCGCAAATCAACTCTACTTTGGAGGTTTTGGGCAATTTATCTCCAGGCTTTATATACTTCCCTTTGTACTTCATATTGTAGACCATGTCCTTGCCCAACTCATCAATATAAGTTACGCGCTCCACTTCCAAACCAACAGCCCTTAGCATTGAAGCGGCATTACGTTGGGTTACTTGGACAATATCTGGAACACTTACTTTTTTGTAGCCTGATGGGTTGACCGTAAAATAAATTTTACGATTGGTCTTTACTTTGTTTCCCGCTGGAGGATTTTGGTCCAATATGGAAAATCGAGGGTATTCAGGATTAAAATCGGAAGAATCCAAAACTTGATATCGCAACCCCGCTTCTTCCACAGCTTTTCGCATTTCCATTACCGACATTTTGGAGAAATCGGGTACTTCAACAAATTCACCATGGTTAGTTGTACCCTTGAGCCATTGCAAGGCAACAAATACCAAAACCAGGACCGCAACTGCGGCTAATCCAAGCTGGATTAAAAAAGTCTTACTTTTTAAAAAGTTGAAAAAATTTTTCATGTAGTTCACCTTAACGGAACAAATATAGGAAAGCCAACCCTTTTTTCTTTATTTTGGCTTTGCGATATTTTACAAGTCAATGAAAAAGAACATTGCCATCATAATGGGCGGCTATTCCAGCGAGCATAATATTTCGATTAAAAGCGGAAATGTGGTTTACAAATATCTGGATGCTAAAAAATATAATTCTTACAGAATCATCATCACCAAAGAGAAATGGTTTTATCTAGATAATGAGAATCAGAAGTATCCTGTTGAAAAATCTGATTTTACTATCCGTATTAATGGTAAAAAAATTCAATTTGATTGTGTCTTCAATGCCATACATGGAACTCCTGGAGAAGATGGCTTAATGCAGGCCTACTTTGAACTTTTAGGGATTCCACAAACCTCATGCAATCATTACGAAGCAGCGCTCACTTTTAATAAACGTGATTTATTGAGTGCGCTAAAACCTTATGGGATTCCTTGCGCAACATCTTATTATTTAAATAAGGGCCAGGTTGTTGATGAGAAAGCAATTGTCGATAAAGTTGGACTTCCTTGTTTTGTGAAGGCCAACAGAGCGGGCAGTAGCTATGGTGTTTCCAAAGTGCACAAAAAAGAGGATTTGAGCAATGCCATAGAAAGTGCCTTTAAGGAAGACACCCAAATCATCATCGAATCCTTTTTGGATGGTACCGAAGTTTCTGTTGGCGTGATTACATATCAAAATAAAATAACTGTATTGCCCGCAACCGAAATCATCTCGGAAAACGATTTTTTTGATTTTGAAGCTAAGTATATGGGCAAATCACAAGAAATCACTCCAGCCAGAATATCGGAAAAGCAAGAATCCAACGTAAAGGAATTGGCAGAGTACATCTATAAAACTTTAGGCTTAAAAGGATATACGAGAAGTGAATTTATTTTTATTGGCGATGAACCACATCTACTAGAAATAAACACTACCCCCGGACTTACCGAAGAGAGCCTTTTGCCACAGCAGGCAAAAACAGCAGGAATTTCGCTCGAGGAGCTTTTTGACAGCGCCATTGTTGAAGCTTTGCGATAGAAACCGTATTTTTAAAAAACTTTATTCCACAACATGAGACGCGCATTGTTCCCCGGTTCCTTTGACCCACTTACTTTAGGACACTACGATATTATAAAAAGAGGAGTCACCCTTTTCGATGAATTAGTTATTGCCATTGGAATAAACGCTGATAAAAAATATATGTTCTCCCTGGAAGAACGTGTGAAGTTTATTGAAGAGGCTTTTAAAGATGAGCCCAAAATTAAAGTGACCACCTACCAAGGAATGACAGTTGACCTTTGCAAAAAAATAGAGGCCAATTTTATTTTAAGAGGGTTGCGCAATCCAGCGGATTTTGAGTTTGAAAAAGCCATTGCCCATACCAATAGAAAACTTTCGGAAATTGAAACTGTTTTTCTATTGACATCCTCTGGTAAATCCTACATAAGTTCTTCCATAGTTAGGGATGTTATTAGAAATGGTGGCGATTACACCGGATTGGTTCCAGATACGGTTGTGGTCAAATAAAAATGACAGATTTAAACCCAAAAAATAGATTGTAGGTAATTTCTCTCGCTCCTGTTTTGCGTCAAACATAGCTTAATCGACCAAATACAACATTAATCGGTGATTTCACAACAATAAATCTGACAGATTTTTCATTAATCATACTTTAGTCAGAAATTTCTTAGAGCCAGAACGTTTTTAAACAACCCCCCGAGTTTTGAAAGCAGTTAAAAGAGTTGACCAATTTTACTTACTAAAACAATTGCCCAAGGCAACAGCCCTTCTTTGTAAGAAAGGAATCTTGCTCGATGCATCCTGCTCTTGGCTCGATATTTTTGGTTTGCCTCCACAAGATGAAACTACCAAAACCAGAGTTTCCTCTTTATACTCAGAAATTCCAGATTTAAAAAGAAGGCTTAAAGAAAACAAGTCGTTCTCTCTTCGACATAAAATAAAAAACACCGACGGTACCCGTCATTTGAAAAGCTATTTTGCACCTTGGTTCGATGAAAAAGAAAATGTAATTGGAACCATTATCCAGACCGACGACATTACCTCTGAAGTTCTAAAAGAACAACAAGTTGACTGGTTGAACAATATTTTGGAAACTAAGGTAGAAGTATCTAAAACCGGGTGGTGGGAATTTAACGTGCAAACAGAAGCGCTTACCTGGTGCAAGGAAACAAAACGAATACACCAAGTTCCCGACTGCTTTGAACCAACTACTATAGAAGCCTTTAACTTTTTTAAACCAGGATATAGTCAGAATAAGGTTTCCATGCTTTTTCACAAAGCGATTGCCAGCAACCAATCATACAATACAAAATTAATGATCATCACCTTTAATGGTGAAGAAAGATGGGTGCGAATAACTGGAAAGCCTTTTGTTAAAGAGGGAAAAGTCATAAAAGTATTCGGGACAATCAGAGATATTCACGATCAAGAAATAGCCGAGGCCAGGGTAAAAGAACACCAGCAATTACTTTCCACCTTAGTGGATAGTCTTCCATTGAACGTTTATGTGAAAGACTTAGAATCCAGAAAAGTATTGGTAAACAAAGGTGAGTGCAACCACCTCGGTAAAAAAGTTGAAGAACTCATAGGTAAGACCGATTTTGAGCTTTATGAAGAGAAAGATGCACAAATATCGAGAGAAGAAGATATCGAGGTCATGAAAAACCTTACCCCAATTATTGGTAAGGAGACCGTTAGTACACTCAATGGCAAAACCACACATTTCTTGACCTCCAAAATCCCTCATTTTGACTTGGAAGGCAAGGTTTGCGGACTCATAGGCATGAGTTTGGACATCACCGCCATGAAAAGGAAGCAGGAGGAACTGTGCAACTTGATCAACATAACCTCTATGCAAAACCAAAAACTTATCAGTTTTGCACATATCGTTTCCCATAATTTAAGGTCACATTCCGCTAATTTCTCCATGCTTTTAGGATTCTTGAACTCCGAAAAAGATCCACAAGAAAGAAAACGTATTATTGATATGCTTACCCAGGCTTCTGACAATCTGTTGGAAACCTTGGGCAACCTTAATCAAGTAGTGGATATAAACACCAAGACATCGGAGACAAAAAAGCCACTTAACCTACGAAATAATATTGTTAAGGTACTTGAAAATTTTTCAGCCTTATTGGACAAGGACGATTCCCAAATCATAAACAATGTTGAAAAGGATATTGAAGTATCCTGTATTCCCGCTTACCTAGATAGCATAATATTAAACCTTGTTTCTAATGCTGTCAAATATAAAAGCCCAAACAGAACACTCCTAATTACCATAAATGCCGTAAAATCCAATGAAGGGGTATTGTTGAGCATTTCCGACAATGGTATGGGAATAGATTTGGATAAGTACAGAGACAAAATTTTTGGGATGTACAAAACATTCCATAACAGAAAAGATGCCAAAGGCTTTGGTCTTTATTTAGTAAAGAACCAAATTGAAGCTATGGGCGGAAGTATAACAGTGCAGAGCGAAGTTGACAAAGGCACTACATTTAATGTGTATTTTAATGAAGAAAGTTAGTTGTATTTTTATCGTGGATGATGACCCCATTACAGTATTTGGCATCAAAAAAATGTTGAAGTCCGTTGCCAGTTGTGAAGACATACAAATTTTTCAAAATGGACATGAGGCTCATGAGGCAATCAAAGAAAGGCTGAAAGAAGGAAAGATAATTCCCGAGGTCATTTTCCTGGATATAAACATGCCCATCATGGATGGTTGGGGATTTCTTGATGAATTGATTTCATTGGATATAAAAGAACATATCACAATCAATATGATTACCTCCTCGATTGACCCCTTGGACTACAAAAAGTGGAATGGCTTTAAAAATAGATGTCCTTATGTACTCAACTTTAAGAACAAACCCATCTTTAAAATTGTGGCCAACGATCTTGGCTGCATGGATATAGCATCTTAAATTATAATATTCTGTATTTTTGAAGCCGCCAAGCACATGTTTTTGTGCGAACCAAAGTTCCGAAGTATTTTGAAGTATATATTTTTTTTAGCGGCCCTTTTTCTTTTTATATCCTGTGAATCCGAGACCCAGGATGAAAAACCCTCCTATCCGACCCATTATGAATCATCGGATGGTAAGGAAACGGCAACCTATCAACAAACCATTGATTACTATATTGCCATTGCCCGTGATTTTCCGGAAATAAACATTCACACCATCGGCAAAACAGACAGCGGCTACCCTTTGCACACGGTGACATTTAATCCTGATGGAGATTTTAACTACGAAAATATTCGCAAGGAAAAATCCATTATTTTAATCAATAATGGGATACACCCTGGTGAGAGCGATGGTATAGATGCCACAATGATGCTCTTTAGGGATTTGGCCACCAAAAAACTGGAAATGCCCAAAAATACGGTATTGGTCACCATCCCCATTTATAATGTTGGAGGTTCACTTAACAGAAATTCCACTACAAGGGCCAATCAAAACGGTCCTTTGGAATATGGGTTCCGAGGAAATGCCCGCAACTATGATTTAAATAGGGATTTTATTAAAATGGACACCCAAAATGCCCTCACGTTCGCACAAATATTTCATATGGTAAAACCCGATGTTTTTATCGACAACCATGTAAGCAACGGAGCAGATTACCAATACACCTTGACCCACCTTTTTACCCAGCACAACAAACTTGGAGGTGAAATGGGAGAATACCTGCACGGCACTCTAATGCCCGGTCTTGAAAATTCCTTGGCGGAAAAGGAATGGGACATTACCCCCTACGTTAATGTATTTAATACACCGCCTGAGATGGGATTTAGTCAATTTATGGACCACCCTAGATATTCTACAGGATATACAACTCTTTGGAGCACGTTGGGCCTAATGGTAGAGACACATATGTTGAAACCATACAAAAAACGTGTTGAAGGCACATATGATTTAATGCATAGCCTAATCGAAGTGGTTGAAGCAGAGCACGAGAATATAAAATCACTTCGCAAAAAAACTTTGGAAAACAACTTGGACCTTTCCGAATATTATTTCAACTGGAAAGTGGACACCACTCAAACAACAACCTTAAGTTTTAAAGGTTATGAGGCCGAACAATTTACAAGCGAAGTAACTGGACTCCCCAGATTAAAGTACAATAGGGATAAACCCTTTACCAAGCAAACAATCTACCAAGATTACTTTTACCCTATGGATACCGTAGATGTACCCGCCGCTTACATAGTAAAAAGAAGTTGGAAAAAGGTGATTGAACGATTGGATGCCAATAAAATCAAATATTCACCCATAAAAAAGGACACTATACTTTCCGTAGAAGCATACAAAATAGTGGATTACGATACACGTAACGCTCCATACGAGGGTCATTACCTCCATGCTGACACCCATGTGGAAAAAAAAGTGAAAAATGTTCATTTTCGTGAAGGTGATTTATTGGTTCCGACCCGCCAACCTGGAATCAGATATCTTTTGGAAACCTTGGAACCTCAAGGTGCAGATTCATTCTTTAACTGGAACTTTTTTGATACCGTACTTCAACGCAAAGAGGGTTTCTCCCCTTATGTTTTTGAAGATGTTGCGCTGGACATGTTGCAAAAAGATTCTTTGTTGTTCCAGGAATTCAAGGCAAAAAAAGAAGCTGACCTCAATTTTGCCAACAATTGGTATGCACAACTCAATTGGATTTTTGAACGCTCCGAGCATTTTGAAGAAGCTTACCTTACCTACCCCGTTTTTAGGATAGCAAAAAACAGTGATGCGTCTGGATTGCTTTCTAATTAAAAGGCCAATCCTCGAACAATATCTTAATGTTGTGGTAAGAATTCTTTAATGCTTTTTTGGTCTTTTTAGGGCCTTTCCATTTTACCCTTTTAATACCTTCCGATTTTTCCGGAACCAATTTCCCTTTATAATCGGTGGACATAATAAACCAATGGGTCTGCTTCAATCGGTACTCACCATTTCTTTTAAATATATGGAACGTTGTATGGAGAAATCTTTCAATCTTAAGATTCTTTACTCCGGTTTCCTCTTCTACTTCCCTTATTGCCGCACGTTCTATGGACTCTCCTTTATCCACTTTTCCTTTGGGCAGGTCCCATTTTCCATTTCTGTAAATAAACAGGACTTTTCCCTTTTTATTGATCACAAACCCGCCACCAGCAACCACTACTGGAATTTTATGCATGAAAAGTTTTAGAATCTTTTTATCATCAGGGTGGTACAGATAAGCCTTTTTCAACTTCTTTTTGGACAAAAGCCGAATAGCCTCAACAATAGAATCACCATCCAAAGAAAACAAATTACCATTGGAATCCTGGGGGCGCTCGTTTGTTAAAATCAGTGGAGCCTCATTAACAAAAACTTCATACATTTGCGCAATGGTTTTAGATAAGGGAATCGCAAAAAAAACAGCCGAGCTGTTATTACAAATTAATGCAATTAAGTTGGAACCTGAAAATCCTTTTACATGGGCTTCAGGTTGGAAATCGCCTATTTATTGCGATAATAGGATTATGCTCTCCTACCCCAAGGTCAGGAATTTTGTCAGGGAAGAAATTGCAAAGCAAGTTGAGCAACTCTACGGAAAGCCCGATGTAATTGCGGGAGTAGCTACTGGGGCCATCGGAGTCGGCATTTTAGTTGCCGAAGCACTTGGGCTTCCATTTGTCTATGTAAGACCAAAACCTAAGGAACATGGCAGACAAAACCAGATTGAAGGTTATTTTGAAGCTGGGCAGAGTGTGGTCGTCATCGAAGATTTGATAAGTACTGGCAATAGCAGCCTTAATGCCGTAAAAGCACTTAAGGAGCAAAAAGCCGACATAAAAGGAATGATTGCCATTTTCACCTATGGCTTTCCCGTCTCCGAGGAAAATTTTGAAAAAGAAGGTGTGGAACTCCATACCCTATCTGATTACGAAAACCTTATTGAGCAAGCCTCGGACACCAACTATATTCAAGAAAACCAATTACAGGCCTTATTAAAGTGGAAATCAAATCCACAAGAATGGAAATAAAATTTTACAATGCATATTGAAGCCTCAAAAAAGAAAGTCGCAAAAAGTGATAAGGAAGTATTTGAGTTTTTGATTAATATCAAAAACTTTGAAACCTTAATGCCCGATAATATTGACAAATTTGAAGTGTTGGACGAAAACACATTCAAGTTTGCATTAAAAGGTATGCCCGAGATTGTACTCAGGTTGAAGGAGCAAAACCCAAATGATAAAGTGATTCTGGGTGCCGCAAGCGATAAACTTCCGTTTACCTTGACCGCAGATATTACTTCTTTAGGAGAGAATGAAAGCGAGGTAGCCTTAAGTTTTGAAGGTCAGTTCAATGCCATGATGGCTATGATGATCAAAGCGCCAATCACCAATTTTATGGGAACCCTGTCCAACAATCTGGATAAAATAGGTCAGTAAAGTAGGCTCACCTCTTTCAAATCAAATTCTTTAAAAACCTTGTCCTCCAATTCGAGCACCAATTTGCCCGAAGGTGACACCCTACGGATATACCCCATGAACATTTCACCATGGGCATCTGTAAAAGTTGATGGTTTGTCCTTTCTAAAAAGCTCCTTTTCGTAGGCAGGCAATAATTGGGGCACCGTTTTTCCCTCGATTCCTTCAAAATGAAACCTGATTCGCTCCAATATCATTTGAAGGAGCTCATCCAGGTTAAAATCATGACCCGTTATCGCTTTTAAGGATGATGCCTTATCCAATTCTGCAAAATCCGTCTGGTTTACATTCAGACCAATTCCGATAATGGAATGACCTACCTTATCCCCTTTTAAGACATTTTCTATAAGAATACCGCAAATTTTCATGGAACCTGACATAATGTCGTTGGGCCATTTTACTTTGACATTGGGCACCGAAAATTCATTCAAGGCATCAATAACGGCCAAAGAAACTGCAATGTTCAAAACAAACTGATGCTGAACACTCAACGCATAGAATATTTTCAAAACACTGAAAGTAAGGTTTTTACCCCCTTTGGATTGCCAAACAGCACCCATTTGACCTCTCCCCTTAAGTTGTTTTTCGGCAACAACAACGGTATAATCCAATGGGTTTTCCGAACGCAACAAATCCCTCAAATACAAATTTGTGGAATCCGTGGCATCAAGTTTGAGTATTTGAAAATGTTTTCCCAATGTGGCAAGCCTTTATGATTTGTTAAAATCTAGGGCTAAGAAAACAAAAAAAACATAACTTTGTAAAAATTAAATTTTTTGAATGCAGAAAACGAAAGCTAGCGCAGATGAATTGATTGCCTTGATCCTAGAAGGAATAGAAGACGTTAAAGGAGTTGATATAAATCTACTGGACCTAAGGGAAATCGAAAATACAGTTTGCGACTACTTTATCATCTGCAACGGTACTTCCAACACACATGTAAACGCAATTGTTTCATCCATCCAAAAAAAGGTCAGTAAAGCCATACACGACAAGCCATGGCATGTTGAAGGCTCTGAAAACGCAGAATGGGTGCTGATGGACTATGTTAATGTCGTGGTGCATGTATTTCAAAAACACATCAGGGAATTTTATGACATTGAGGGACTTTGGGGAGATGCCAAAGTTACTATGGTGGAAAGCAGTTACAATTCTTAAAAAAAAAATGGCAAAAGAAAACAATCCAAACAATACCCCGAAGAAGCCACGTTTTAGCTCGTGGTGGATTTATGGTGTGGTTATCGCAATAATAATTGGTTTCCAATTTTTTGGTGGCAGCAGTTTTTCAAGTACGGAAAAAACCACAACCTCAGAATTACAGGAATTTTTACGCAATGGCGACATTTCCAAAATAGTCATCATTACAAACACACGTCAAGCTAAGGTGTACCTCACCGAGGAAGCGATGAGCAAGGATGTTCACAAAGGAGTGGCCGAGAAACCCTTGTTTCCTTCCACAGGTTTGGTACCTCAATATGTGCTGGATTATGGGGATCTTCAGATTTTCCAAAATGAAATTACCGAGATCAAGAAAGAGAACAATCTGGATACCATTGTGGAGTTTGACACGGAATCCAATGTAATCGGTGAAATATTTTTGACCTTGCTTCCATTTGCCCTTATTATTGGTATTTGGATTTACCTGATGCGAAGAATGTCGGGGGGTGCTGGAGGCGGTGCTGGCGGACAAATTTTCAACATCGGAAAGTCCAAGGCTAAATTGTTCGACGAAAAAACAGATACCCGTACATCTTTTAAAGATGTTGCCGGTTTGGAAGGTGCTAAAGAAGAAGTACAGGAAATCGTAGAATTTCTTAAAAACCCTGACAAATACACCTCTTTAGGTGGTAAGATACCCAAAGGAGCCCTACTGGTAGGCCCTCCCGGGACAGGTAAGACCTTATTGGCAAAAGCAGTCGCCGGTGAAGCAAAAGTTCCATTCTTCTCATTATCAGGTTCCGACTTTGTTGAGATGTTCGTGGGTGTTGGCGCATCAAGGGTTCGTGATTTGTTCAAACAAGCCAAGGATAAATCCCCGGCAATTATATTTATTGATGAGATTGATGCCATTGGGCGTGCAAGAGGTAAAAATAACTTCACAGGTTCAAACGACGAGCGGGAAAATACCCTGAACCAGTTGTTGACAGAAATGGATGGTTTTGGAACCAATACGAACGTTATTGTGCTTGCAGCAACCAACCGTGCCGATGTACTGGATAAAGCATTGATGCGTGCAGGACGTTTTGACCGTCAAATTTATGTTGACCTACCAGACCTGAACGAAAGAAAAGAGATATTCGAAGTACACCTTCGACCCATAAAGACTGCTGAAACCTTGGATTTGGACTTTTTGGCCAAACAAACACCAGGTTTCTCCGGTGCCGATATTGCCAACGTTTGTAACGAAGCAGCACTTATCGCCGCCCGAAAGGAGAAGAAAGCGGTGACCAAGCAAGATTTCTTGGATGCCGTGGATAGAATCGTTGGTGGATTGGAAAAGAAAAACAAAATCATCACCCCGGACGAAAAGAAGACCATTGCATTCCACGAAGCAGGACATGCAACCGTTAGTTGGATGCTAGAGCATGCCGCACCCTTGGTTAAAGTTACCATTGTTCCTCGCGGACAATCTTTGGGAGCTGCATGGTACTTGCCGGAAGAGCGCTTGATTGTTCGTCCAGAGCAAATGTTAGATGAAATGTGTGCAACCATGGGAGGTAGAGCTGCCGAGAAAGTAATGTTCGGAAAAATTTCCACAGGCGCATTGAGTGATTTGGAGAAAGTTACCAAACAAGCTCGTGCCATGGTAACCATATATGGGCTAAATGAGGAATTGGGCAACATTACCTATTACGATTCATCAGGTCAGAACGAATATGGGTTCACCAAGCCCTATAGCGAGGAAACAGCGCAGAAAATTGACCAGGAGATTTCCAAAATGATTGAAAAGCAATATCAACGGGCTATCCAATTGCTAGATGATAATAAAGACAAGCTTACTGAACTTGCAGAAAGGCTTCTGGACAAAGAGGTCATTTTCAAAGATGATTTGGAGAAGATTTTCGGCCAAAGACCTTTTGAAAAAGAGGAAGAAGAACTTGAGCCTGCCAAATAAAATTATTGCGTAAAGTCTAATCAAAAGAATTATATTGATTCAGTAGAAAAGAACAAGAACCATTAATGGGAGTTTTTAAAAAACTTTTCGGAGGAGGAAAAAAGGTTTCCAAGGAAACTACGGAAACCCGTGGTGACCATATGCCCGATTTAAAAATTCCCGTGGATGAAAAATTCACCATCTACTTTAAAAAGAATGGCGGAAAGTTTATTTACTGCGAAGACTTTGCCGAGGTTTCCGAAGCACTCAAAAATATCATTTCTGAAAACGATTGGCAAAACCATCTTTTCTATTCCATGGACCCAAGGTTGGAAACTCGTTTTGCATCGGAAAAAATTAATTTCACTAATACCCGTAACGAAAGTGAAATCTTCTTTACCACTTGTGAGCACTTGGTTGCCCACAATGGATCCATTTTGGTATGCTCCAATCAAATCAAAGAAAAAAAATTGGATGAGCTACCTTCCAATCTAATTGTCTTTGCAACTACCAGTCAGTTAGTGGACTCCATCAGCGAAGCCCTCAAAGTTATAAAAGAACGCTATCAAAAAAACATTCCCAATAATATTACCACTTTAAAACACTTTCAAGCTACAGAGGAAAACAAAGATGACTTCCTTTCTTACGGAAGTGCCTCAAAAAATGTATATCTTTTACTCCTAGAAGATTTCTAAATACATGAGAGAAATTTTAAGACGCTCCATTACCGGGGTTATTTATGTGGTACTTCTGCTTGGTGCGGTATTTTTAAGCTCGGATGCCTTTGATTTTCTATTTATGGCATTTGGTCTTGCCTGTCTGTACGAATTTAAAAGAATTGTACACCTTAAAGGATATTACATTTTTGTGGCCTATCTCGCACTCTGGTGGGTTTTCATTTATTTGACCAATGATACCACCGCAATCAACTTACTAATGCTATGTACCGTTGCTGTAGACCTTGCCTTGCTAATGTTCCTTTTTTCAAAAAAGCCAAGGAAATTCACCAACTTTCAAAAATTTATCATTGGACTTTTTTATATTGGTGGAGGTTGTATCTTCCTGACCATGATTCCATACAAACATGAAAGTTTTGCCCAATTTTTGATCATGGGCATCTTTATTTTGATATGGGTCAATGACACATTTGCCTACTTAACAGGAAGAACTTTGGGCCGTACGAAGCTATTTCCTGCAGTTTCCCCAAAAAAAACCATTGAAGGTTCTGTAGGAGGTCTTATTTTTGCACTGGTAGCCGCCTATTTTTTATCGTGGTACGAAACAAGACTAACGGTGACGGAGTGGATGGCGATGGCCTGTTTAATAGTGGTTGCAGGGAGTTTGGGCGATTTATTGGAATCAAAGTTCAAGCGTATGGCCGGAGTAAAAGATAGCGGAGCTATTTTACCGGGACATGGCGGAATTTGGGACCGACTGGATAGCTTGGTGTTTGCTGCGCCTTTTGCATATTTGATTTTAAATATATTCTCCAATGTTTCATAAAGAGGGGCAAAAAATTATTATTACCACTTTTTTTCTAGTGGTAGCCGCCGTTTTGGCCGCACAATACTATATTGATGTGGAATGGGTTCGGTTGGCCGTTCAAATTGCTGCACTTTTGGTTTTAATTGCCATTCTGCAGTTTTTTAGAAATCCAAAAAGATTGGTTACCCCAAATTTTGATGAAATCTTGGCCCCCGTTGATGGCAAAGTTGTTGTAATCGAAGAGGTAGATGAACCAGAGTATTTCAAAGAAAAAAGAAAGCAGGTATCTATTTTTATGTCACCCATCAATGTGCACGTGACCCGTTATCCCGCCAGTGGCACTGTAACCTATTCAAAATATCACCCTGGAAAATATTTGGTGGCCTGGCATCCAAAATCCAGTACCGATAACGAACGAACCACTGTAATACTGCACACACCAAAGTTTGGTGAAATTGGATACCGACAAATAGCTGGTGCCATGGCACGCAGAATAGTAAACTATGCCGAAGAGGGAGAACAGGTAACTCAAGGGGAAGATGCCGGCTTCATTAAATTTGGCTCTAGAGTGGATCTATTGTTGCCCCTGGACTGTGACATTACCGTTGAGTTGAACCAGAAAGTAGTTGGGGCACGTACTTGTATTGCCTCCGTAAGACCTTTTGATGATTAACGAAGACCTACATAAAAGATTCCACGATGCCGTTAACTTTGTTAACGATTATACAGACCCTTTGCCTGCGGATTTACTCTTAAAACTATATGCCTATTTTAAGATTGCGAACAGGAACTTTGACAATCCAGGTAGCAGAACACCTCTCATAAACGCATTTAAGGCAAATGCCCTATTCCAGGCCAAAAGAATAAGTATAGAAGAAGCTATGGAGAAATATGTGGAATTGGTGGAGAAAGAGCTGAAAACGCTCTAAGAAGCTAAATCTGGCGTAGCGAACGACTTTTCAAAATACGTAAAATAAATACCTCCGAAAATCGTAACCAAGAAATAGAGGGCCACCATATAGCTTCCTATGGAGAAGTGCTCATTGATTCCGAACCAATCATTTGTAAAATATATCAAGGCCATACCCCCTAGCCCCCGAATCACTTCGATCCAAACTGCATAATTTTTACGATCCATTAAAGTGGTATATCCATAAATACCCACAAAAATGAAAGCTCCGAATAATAATAGCCCATCAAAACCAATTTCTGAGTAGTTGTAAAACATAAACAGCATCAAAAAAGTAGTGACCATCAATTGAAAAAGGGCATAGGCCTTAAGCGATGAGGAGGTTTCGGGCTGATATTTCCTGAAACTGTACACATTTTCAATAATGGTAACCGGATACCTCTCTTTTACATCTTGCGGTCGCCAACCCGTAGGCATAAACCAAATGCGCAATTTATCCCAATAACTTTTAGTGCGCCATGCATCTTGGATCAATCGCCATAAATGTTGAAAATTGATGATAATGGGGTTCCAGGTATTTGCTGGTTTCAGTACACCATACTGCGGCGGCACCTCATCCAGCTCCTCTTGAAAAGTTCCGAACATCCTGTCCCAAACACAAAAAATTTGTCCAAGGTTCTTATCTATATACTCCTTATTTATTGCATGGTGCACACGATGTTGTGATGGGGTGACGATTACATATTCCAAAACCCCCATTTTACCAATATGCTGGGTGTGGTACCAGAACTGAGCAAACAGATGTATTGGTGCCAATATGGCTATCACTTGGTTTGGGACGCCCAATAGGGCGGCGGGTATCAATAAAAGTGCATAATAACCCAATAAATTTGAAATAGGTTGACGGAGCGCACAGGCCAAATTAAACTCTTCACTGCTGTGATGTATCACATGCTGGTTCCAAAAAAAGTTGATATGATGGCTTAACCTGTGGTTCCAATAGCCTGCAAAATCCAAAGCAATAAAGGCGACCACCCAGACCAACCACGTTGCCTTGATTTCAATCAATGCCAAATGTTCCAGTAAAAAAGGGTAACTAATCAGAATAAGCACAAGACCCAACGAATCCTTCACCACATTGGTTAAGCCGGAGCTAAGACTGCTCACGGTATCCATGAGATTGTGTTTTTGATCTTTTACAAAACGGCCGTAAAGTATTTCAACAAGTACTAGGCCAATAAAAAAGGGTGTAGCATATAACAATGCCGTTGCATATGATTCCATTTCAAAAATTTAAGCTTTGCTCTATGCAAGAATGGGATTATACGCTATTAAGTTACTCTAAATTTTTAAATAATTGAATATCATTGGCATCCGTTAGATCTGGAATGTGCTCGGAGCGTGGTATGCAAAAAACGCTTCGTGGTTGTTCACCCACCAAAATTGCAACAGCTTTGGGCAATTCTTTTTCATCTCGAACAGGGTCCATTGGACAATTCTTTAAATATGGATAAATTTCCGCTCCCGAAAAACTAAAAATGTTCATGCTCACCCGAAGTTCACCTGAAGTATCTTTATAATTGGGAACATCTTCCACATTTGGTTTTTCAATGATTTGTTGTAGAAATCCATCCGAAGAAATATCCATAACAGCAAACTTGGCAATTCGTTCTTCGGTATAATCAAATCCCGAGCTTCCGTAACTGATTAAAGCATGGGGAGCGCTTCTCTCTTTCCTTAAATCTTTCAAAGCACCAACAGAGTAAAGGTTATCGCCATTGCAGACTGTAAAAGTGGTTTGCTTCAATTCTGGATACTGGTCCAAGCATTGCTCTAATGCATCTGCAGTGCCCAGCGGTTTCGTTCTTCCGGAAGGCACAGTTTGAATAGCCAAAAACACTTTGATTCCCAGTGGAAGTCCACCATTATCAATTAAACTTTGAAAAGCTTGGTTTTCGGGACTGGTGATCAGATACACTTCCGTATAGCCAGCTTCCTCCGCATTCTGCACCAAATAGTACAAGAAGGGTCTGCCATTTTTGCCAACGGGAATCAAACTTTTATGGGGAATGTCGTCCATAATATCCTTTTGGTCCTCCCTAGCTTTCAAACTTCGCTTCATACGGGAAGAAGCACCGCCCACCATAATGATTAAACTCGTATTCTCCATTGCCATCAACTTGTTAATTCTGCCGTATAAATCACTTTGGCACCTTTATCCAAAAATGCCTGTTTTACTTGCTCCTCAACATCATCTGTTACCATCGCCACCATACAACCTCCACCTCCGGAACCGATTATTTTTGTTCCGATTGCCCCAGCATTCCGTGCAGCCTTCATCATCTCTATCATTTTCAAGGGCGTGTTTTTGATTTCATTTTGAAGAATGGTTTGGTGTTGGTTCATTAAATCTCCCAAAACCTGGATATTCGGGTTCGGCTTCAACAGCTCTTTTTTTGCTTCCAACGTAATGTGATAGTTGTAAATAGTGGCGTACCAATACCCCTGAAGCTCTTCTGGGACCAAGTCGATATACTTTTCATAGTCATCCAATGTTGCATCCTTCAATTCAAACTCAGGGTTGGCATTTTTAACCACATCCATGGCATTTTGTGCATACACTCTGGCATTTTTCAACACTTCCAAGGTTTTTTTGGGCACGCCGGACTCAGCGACCAAAAGTTTTCCCAGATTTGCGTTCAAGCGCGTGCTCTCCCCACTTAGGGTGTCAATATAGATAAGTCCCTTTTGGGCAATGGTGTACTGATCCATTAAACCACCGGGCTGATTAAAAAACAACACTTCTGCTTCATAGGCCCACCTTCCAATTTGATAATCACTTATTTCTTCCGATTTACCCTGTGCTGCCACCAAAAATCGAATCCATGCCACCACCAAAGCGGAAGAACTGGACAATCCTGCATTAACGGGAATGTTTCCTGAGATTTCGATATCGTAACCTTCATCAAATTGAAAACCTTGTCCTTTTAAAACTGTCATCACGGACCTGAAGTAGTCATCAGCTTGGATATGCTCCAGATTATCATCCAACGAAATGGAGGATTCTTTATTTAAATCCAATAACCTTAAAAGATAGTTTCTATCAGAATTTGGGGTTGCTTTTAGGTTGATATATCGGTCGATGGTTCCTGCTATCACGGGCAATCCCAAATAATCTTGATGGTCACCATAAAAACAAACTCTGGCAGGTACTTTTATTTCAATCATTAATCTGGTCCACTTAACTTATTATTTCCAATGGTGCTGTTTCTTTCCAGTTGCCTCTGGTAAAGTCTGGAAAAGGTTGTGGTGCACCACCACTTGCCACAGAACGCTCACTTAAGGGAGAGACGGCACTCCAAAGGCATCCTTCGTACACATTTTGATCCAACGGGAGCCCTTTTTGCAGGCATTCCACTATACGGTACACCATGATTCCGTCCATCCCTCCATGTCCACTGCCTTTGGCAGCTTCATTCAATCTTTTGTAGAGTGGATGGTCATATTTTTCATATAATTTTTCGAGTTGTTCCCCTTGCACCCAAGAATGGTGATCTTCCGTAAGTCCTTCTACTCCACCCTCCAGCGCTACGCGAGTTGGAAACCCTGCCAAAATACCTTTGGTTCCTTGTACCAAGTTCAATCGGGAATAAGGTCTTGGGCTGGTTTCGTCCCACTGCACCATAATGGTTTTTCCCATTGCTGTTTTGATGATGGATGTATTCAAGTCCCCTCCTTTAAATTCGAGATGGTTCCATTTATGATCGGCTGGATAATTCTTTTCCGCATATAACTCGCGGCCTCTTGAAGGAGTAGAGAAAGAAACAAGACTTCCAAAAGTGTCTTCTTGTCTTGCCAAGCTCATATATTGGGCAACCGGGCCTAAACCATGTGTTGGGTATAGGTTGCCATTTCTTTTGGCATAATGATGGGTTCTCCACGATCCCGTACCCCGCTCCTGCTCTTCCATTTGCCAGCGCAATTCGTGAATGTAAGCTGCTTCACCGTGTAATATTTCACCAACCACTCCTTGTCTGCACATATTGAGGAACATCAACTCATCACGGCTGTAGTTCACATTTTCCAACATCATGCAATGTTTTTGGGTGCGCTCGCTGGCATCCACAATATCCCACATATCTTGAATGGTGGTAGCAATCGGAACCTCAACGAAGGCATGTGCTCCATGCTCCATGGCTTCGATGGCCATCGGTGCGTGGTTTATCCAGTTTGTGGCAATAAAAACCACATCGGGTTTTACTTCTTTAAGCATAGTACGCCACTCGTCCTCATCTCCCCAGTATTGAGCTATATTTTTGTGTCTATCCGCTCCGCTGGCTTCTTTGACCCATTTGGTCTTTTCTTTCACCAAGTCCTCATACAAATCACAAATAGCGACCACTTCAGTTCCCTCCAAAGCAGCAAAAAACTTGGCATGGGTTCCTCCCCTGGCTCCCACTCCAATAAATGCCGCCCTCACTGTATCTAGTTTAGGTGCCGTAAAACCACCCATATAAGTTGATGAAAGTGGTCTATCCGAATTGGCTTTTAGATAACTTGGAACAATGGAAACTGCTGCTGCGGTCAACGAAGTTTTTTGGATAAAACTTCTTCTATCGAGGTTTTTCATAGTTCATTAAGAGGTTGGTTCTTATCCGTCCCAAAGTATGA
>NHBR02000051.1 GCA_002167435.2 Allomuricauda sp. TMED12 | reverse complement strand
TGCCAGAATCGGAACTCTGGCGAGCCACAGCAACATCAGAGATAGATTCTTGCCGGTACAGCGTTTGATTATCATCCAAAGAAGGAGTACCATGTGACGACTCGCGGTAAGCACGAGTTCTGTGAAGCCGCCAAAGAGCCAATGCCTGAGGGATGTGAGGACCACTCCCATCCAGATCAACACTCATGCGAGCAGTCTCATAGGAGCCGGCTTGCGCCAAAGCAAGCTCTGAAAGCATTGTTAAATTGTCCGGCTCTGTGTCTGAAATGTCATCTGAAGGAGAACTGCGAACCGAATCACTGTCCCAGACGATCAAGGTTTCTGAATTGAATGCATCCTCACCGAGGTTGAGCATGCCACAAAACCAATCCTCGTGCCTGACGTGAAGAAACCAGAGGTCGTATGCACACTCGACACCTTCTCTTTCCATTTGGTCCGCTCGTGTACCACTATCCAATCTCAAATTATCCAAATCACACCAAAGCAATCCAACCATCGAACAAGTGCGAGCACTATGATCTCGTAAACGCCTCGGCGCACAAGGTGCAACGGGCGAAGTGGATCGCTGCGGAATGAGCGGCGTATTAGACGAACTAGCGGATTGGAATGACATCGGAATAGGAGTCGGCGGTGAATCAAACACTGAGGCCGACGTAGAACCATCAAAATTCATGGACGGAAATCGCAACGGAGCACCAGGCGCAGCTGGCGAAGACATGAAATGAGAGGACGTCCCTACAGGAGTGTGAGGGGCCTCTCCAATGGGGAAGGAATCTTCCTCGCCGTCAGCAGAAGACATGACGTCCTCTGGCAAATCTTCAACATCATCAAATTCTGGAGGAGCGGCTGGCATATCCTCATCTTGATCCTCATCTTCCTCTCCTGACGGAGAAGGCGGCGGTGATGCCGGTGCTCCAGGCGGCACTACCTGTGGTCCTGCCGGCCCGAGTATTGGCGGCATCATAGGCTCAGCTACCTGTTGCCAGCCTATGCCATACAGTATTGCGAATACCATTGGTATCGCACGCTCGAGGATTTCCATGTCTTGACTTGCTTCAATCTCGACCATGTTCCATTCGATGACGCGTGCCGTAGCTGACCGACTAATGTATCCTCGGGCCACACGTTGGACCACGATTATGGCATCGCGCAAATCCTCTTCGGCAACGGAAGGAGGCTGCGATTCAGCACCACTCTCCACGTAGTAGTGTGTGCAACACCACTCGTCAGTGAAATTTTGCATCCGTGGATCCCAGTGCACTAGCCGGATGTCAAGTTCGCGCATGAAGGTAGCAAATGGATCTACGAGGTATTGTTCCTGCACAACGTGTACAATCGCTGGATATCCTTGAGTGGTAAAAACCTTGTCAATGAGCGCACCAAGCACGTCCTCGTGACTCAACGATGGAATGGGAGTTCGGACAACATCAGTCAATGCATCATCATTGTGTGACATATCCCAAACCACGAGATGATGTGGTGGATCTTCTCGAGGTCTGTAAGTCGTGAACACACGAATACATCGGAAAGCCATGGGCCTCGTGTGGAACAATCCTCTAAGCGAAGGATTGGAGGTGAGCTGTCTGCTCAAATCGAAAAGACTGGGCCCCAAATGGATATCGCGCAGGTTGCCATCAGCGTCCAACGGCAGGAGCAAATCCATGTGCACCAGCCTAGCACGGCCATCGCCGTCCCAAGCCTGTGCTTCAGAGGGATCCTGTGGAACGTCTCGCATCAGCACACGCACGGAATTGGGCTCACTCCCCGGGCGCGTCCAACGTTGGCTGCATTGCATCTCGTTTATGCTCAACTGGCCTTCTGCATCAACCTCCCAGACGGACACTGTGAGCGCGAGAGCGTGAACCATATTTGCAAAATCACTCAACCACATGCGCGGACGTCGTCTGCCCCAACTTGAAAGCTCGAGCAACGTCTTTATATCATACTGATGTAAGTACGCAAGAGCAACGAGCACCCGTGTGGCGCATAAATCACGTCGACCACTGATCTTGTAGATACCAAAACCTGCATTACGAATCGCCGACTCAATCTCAGGACTGAGTGCAAACGGTGATCCGCCAGCCGCACGGACCGGAGGACGTTGAGGAATGTCTGTAGTTGTTTCCTCTGATGGTGGGACTTCCAACGATGATGGAACTGAGGATGATAAAGAAGACACTGGATCAAGCGGAGGGATCGCAGCTAACTCGCGGAGAGCCGGTCTGTTCTCCATGCCAGCAGGAGCGGGGCCCATCCGTGCTTGTCGCGCTGCCAAACGCTGCTCGCGTGAACTGAGCTCAGCATCGGGCAAAGACGGTGCAGCGATTGCAACTGGAACATCCTGAGGCGTTGCCTCAGCCGGTGCAGATACCGGTGGCTCAACATCGGTTGCATCTGGGACATCAGTAGGCTCACCAACATCGATGGGTCGATCGAGCTCCTCTGCCATCTGTGGATCCTGATCGCGGATGTAATCAAGAGCGGCGCGAGCGCAAGGACCATTCATGTCCCCAAAACCAAGCCAGGAGTCATCGGCAGCTGAATAGCCAGCCCAGCGGACCCTGTAGAGCACATTACCATTCTTGTCCTTCTTGTGGCCAACCACCTTCTCAACATCAAAGTATTCATCAGAAAGGTAAATGTCGTCCTCATCGGCACCTGACGGCCAAAGCTTGAGACGAGACACATGAAACTCATGGTGATCTCGTTTAGCATTGCGACGCCCAGACACACGATAGCGATCGCGATCAAGAACCTCCTCAATCTTGAACGGCCCGACATAGGGCATATGCATCTTAGATTTGCGACCAGCTTGCCTGATAAGTACCCGATCATTCTTCTTGAACATGACTGTGGTCTGATACCGAGCGTCATGTGCACTCTTCTGAGCAGCCTCTTGGGATGCAATATCCGCCTGAGAGCACGCCCATGCGACCTGAAGCGCAATGAAAGAATGCTTGGCGTAACTGTCGGCTGCGCCCTTACTGCCGACGCCAGAAGGCGGGAGATGTTGCACGTTGTTGCGAACGTCCCAAGGACTGACCATGTCGCGTCCGTGGTTCAAATAGAATGGGCTGAAGCCCGTTGCACTTTGGACAAGTTGCTTGTACCGACCCACGAGTAGAGGAAGGACGACGTCCCACTCAAACCCATGATCAAAATGAGCAGCTCGTGCCAATTCGCGCAGAGTGTGATTGAAACGCTCGCAGCCAGCCACACCTGTGTGCATGTGTGCATCGGTGGTACGCAGCTCAATACCACGCGCCCTGAAAAAATCCTGTGCACGTTGAGAAATGAAATTGCTGCCTCTGTCTGTGTAAATGACTCTGGGCATACCATGTCGAGGATACAGATCCAAAAAGAGACAATTCAGCACGTCATCGGTGTTGCAATTACCTGGCATTGCAAAGCACTCGATGTCGCGAGTGAAACGATCATAAAAGACCAACGCCTTCTCCATACCAGAACGAGTCTTATGGAGATGGACCAAATCCCATTGAATATGAGACCACGGATGGGATCCATTCTCCGGAATGTGTTGCTCGCCCTTGTATATGCTGTTCTTATTGAACAGACACGTTGGGCACCTGGCGATGATATTTGTAACAGTGACCTTCATGCCTGCCCACCAAACACGTGCTGCTGCGACCCTGTAGGTGCGGCGTACTCCTGGATGACTCATGCTCTCGTGAATGCCAATAGCAAAGGGCTCGCGCATGACGGCTGGAAGCACGCAGCGCAAATGCGGCCGACCATCAGAACTGAACGCACCTGAATCATCCACCATATGCAGAACTCCATTGACATCCTTGAATTTGAACTGTCTGTAGGACTTGAAGAGCAGAGAATGTTCCTTACCCACATCTGCCAAACGCTGAGGTCCGTCTATCATCCATTGACGAATGAGCTTGCAATCTGAATCTTCTACCTGAGCGGCTGCAATGTCTTCCGGAGCAACGGACAGACTGGCCGGCATGAGTTCATCCATGAACGACAAAGGATCCCGCACGCGCGGAGCCGAGCGACCAGCAGGATATTCTGCCACGAGGTCATCGAAGACGTCCATGCCACTAGGCTGTTCCCCTGGAGCCAGAGGGCGTGCGCGCCTATTGGGCGGAGCAACACTCTCTGTGGCATCCTTCTGCCTGCTCTGAGGTGGTAACTGAGGAATTGACACCGGCGCCAAGGATGGTTGAAGAACCGCATCGGAGCGTTGCCCAGGAACAGAAAGAGAATCTACGATGAATCGATCAGCGGGACTAAGCTGCTCAGCAATGTCAGATAGCAAAGCCACCTTGAATCCAGGATAAAGCTGAGCGTGAGTTGTGGTGCACCGTCGGCACGCAAAAATCTCACCCATAGGCAAAGATGGAAAGCTATCCACCTGGAAGAGATAAACACTCGAGCACTCCTTCTTGTCACCACGAGTGACAGTAACAACTCCTCCTAGCTCAAGCGAGGCATAAGCAAGCGCCGTCTCAGGGAAGGCATGAACTGGGCCAAAAAGGAGAGTGACAGCATGTTGCGCCCTAAACCGCCCGTTGATGCAATCAGTCGTGCGTAGAGAAGGAAGTGCCAATGTACTTGGATCCTCGCGTGCTTTGATCGTGGCTGGATCCCGATCTAAGAACAAAACTGAACCTTGAGAGTCACGCATAAGAACAATGACCTGAGTAGATAACTTGCCCTGCTCTTCATCTTGCGTCGCATCGAAATGAAACGATGGCACCAGCTCTACCTTGGCAACAGACACTTGCGCCAAATGAGGAGAATCAGAAGACAGAGTGGAGATGTTGTTGAGCTCGCCGAGCCAGACCTTCAAGAGAGACTCATAGGCACCTTCGTCTTCATCAGAAGAGTCTGCTGAACTGCAGACTGCTGAACCCTCTACGGAGTCGCACACATGGTGAGCGAGCGCCTTGATCGACTTTTCCGTTGTGGGAGGACGCAAAGCCTTTTCACGATAGACCCAGCGAGCCCAATTCACACAGCGCCGTGTGAGTGAGAGAGCACTAGTAGCAGCGTGATCCAAGGGAGGGAAAGAGCAGCCCTCGACTCTGACTTCGAGTTGACGCATAGCCATAGCTGAGAGTGAATGTAAGGACCGGGTAAATGCAAGAGTGGATCCAATGACCCTGGCTTCTCCGAGACAACTCAAAATGGACTCAACGGCATCACACTGACCAAAGAGACTCTTGAATTGTTCTCGTATAGCAGCACGAGCAGCCACCTTGATTGTGGAAAGAGCCTGCTTCTGTTCTCGCATGCTGCCCCTCAGCCCGCTGCTGAGGCTGACGTCCAAATCGACAGTGAACGGGGCTCCTTTGATCAACAAACACTGACCACCCAGATCCGTTACGAGCAAAGAAGTCCTGCGGATGCATTCGACGTGCTCCGCCCTCTGTAGACTCACTTCATGCACCATGGCAATTTGCGCAGGAGTCATGAGCTCAAGCATGGACTTGTACAACAGAGGACCATCAATGACATCTTGCCAAGCATAAGCAAACAAGTACGCTGGCAACGGACGTTGCCTGAACAGACCCGGAGTGTATTGAATCACATCCTTGACTCTGGACTTAACTGCCAAATGATTGGAAGAAAGGTAATGCTCCATCAGGAGAAGCAGATTCCGTCCCTCATGCCAATGCTGAATCGCAGCGTCCGCAATGCAAGTGTCAAACACATTCGCCAACTCAATGTCATAATGCCTAAGAAAGCGACAATCAGTGTCACAAGACTGAATGACTGTGCAAACGGCTGGGTCAGTGAACCAATGTCGAAGCGTAGGAACACCCGCGGTAGGATCATGTTCACAGCCAGGAGGATAAAGCATTGCGTCAGAAAGAACAGCTGAGAGTTTGTATGTGTCAAAGACAAAAATGTAAGGGCCCGCTGCAATCTGTACAAGATCGATACCAAAAGAGCGAGGATCATACTCGAAATCTGCAAAGATGAAAGAGTCGACCGTGTCGCGGACAGAGATAAGATAGGCTGCCAACAACGAAAGAGCCCTCAAGGCCTCATATAGCTCGTCGATGCAACGTAGAGGAATCGCACGTCCGTCGTTGCTCCTCCTGCCGTCCGCTGTGAGCGAAAACACGACAGGACAATCGAGAGAACCTGAAGGAGCCTGAAATGCAAAACGCAGCGCCTCATGCGCCGTGGCCCTGAAGCCTTGCGATTCACGATGAGCAACAAACAGCCTGTTGCACATCCTCTTATCTTCCATTGTTGAACACAGCTCTGCAGCCTTAGCAAACGGCATCCATTCGGCCTGACTGGCCAGGCACGGCATAGCCAATGGGCCAGTAGCGAGTGCAACCGCATCCCGAGTGCAAAGCGAGAAGATGGCATAAGTGTGGGACGAACCCTTGACCACATGGGATCTAGGCAACAATGCTCGAAGACGTGCCAAGAAATAGGACGACGTGTCGCCGAATGTATTCTGAAGTGCGCGAAGAGCAACGTCGGCCTTGGGCTCCGACTTGTGAGATTTGAGCGCCATGGGGATGACCATCCCGCCCAGGTGAGATGGAGCAACGAAGATCCGCCAACCATCAGTGAGAACGCAGGAAACCACAGAGCGTTGCCAAGGATTGCGATTCGTAATCGCGCGGAAAGCACTTACCATCGATGCCTCAAACGGTGAGCGAACATTGGGTGCAATGTTGAGCCGATTCGCAGCCATAAATATGGCAATCAGTGCTAACCTGGAAAGAGCATCTGCCCCGACATTCAAATGTCCCGGCAAATGTTTCACTGTGTAGTCCAAAGACTGCAATTCCATAATCCATTCAGCCATGCGCCCTTTTGGCTTCCGCAAAGATTGTAACCATTGGAGAGGCTCTGAGTCACCATAGCCAACAAAATGTTGATGAGAGAGATACTCATAGAAGCGCTCAACGGCTCTGCGGAAACCGTAACACTCATGCTCCACCGGCGCCCAATGGGCTGTCGCGTCGATCCAGCGCACCGACCAAAATGACAAAGCAACGAGGCTAACGCCGTTGACCGCAGCAACACCAGCCCTGCGCTCGTTTAGCTTGTCATCAGCGGAGCTGCAAGAAGGAAGAGCTGTGTCGTTGTTGCTCGCATCTTCAACCGAAACAGACGGACCGCGTGCTTGCGCGAGGATGGCACCACAACCGCCGACTTTCTTTGCAGCGTCAAAGACCAAGTAGAAAGGTTTGTCAAAATCTGGCCGAGCGTTGACCAGGTCCCCCGCGAGACATGACCGAAGTTTCTCAAAGTGCGCGCGGACGTCATCTGAAGGTGGCTGATGCACCATGCGACCACTGGCATCCTTAATAGGCTTACTGTGAATGTAATCCTGCAAAGGCGCTGTAATGAGTGCATAATCGGGAATGAAAGGAGCGTAGTAGCCAGCAAGGCTAACCCAATGATGCATGTCCTTCTTGTTGTCCGGTACAGGTGCATCTCGAATCGCATCAGTTTTGGCTGGATCAGGTCGAGTGCCGTCAGCAGAGACGACGTGACCCAAGAACTTGGTCGAAGCTTGACCAATGTAACACTTAGTGGGATCAAAAGTGAATCCTGACCCACCAACGCGATCCAGCACAATAGCAACGTGAAGAAGATGATCCTGCCAAGTCTCAGAGTACACCAGAATGTCGTCGACAAAGCCGACTGCAAAATCCAAGTCGCGGAGAAGAACATCCATGATACGCTGAAAGGTAGCACTGGCCGCCTGCATACCCATTGGCATGACCGTCATCTCCCATTTGCCCCAAGGGAAATTGACTGCAGTCTTCGGCTGCGTAGAGGGAGAGCAAGGTATCTGCCAGAATGCCTTCAAGCAATCCAAAGAAGCAAAGTACCTAGATTTGCCAAGTCTGTCAAGAGTATCCTGTATACGCGGGAGAGGATAATGTTGCTTCACCGCCAAATTGTTCCCAAGACGGTAGTCCAGGCAGAGTCGCCAGCCGCGGCCATTGGGCTTCCTCACCATAACAATGGGGGCGCCCCAAGGAGACGTGGAAGGTACACAGACCCCTTGATCAACCATCTTCTGCCACTCTGCACGGGCAGCTTCAAGTTGTTCCTTACTCAATGGTCGAGGTGGAATATTCGGAGGCGCACATTCTCCTGAATCAACGGAGGGAGTGTCGACGTGAAACTCACCGACGACACACCGACCGAGCTTGCTCGTATCAAAATACCCTGGCACCCAGCGCTTAGCCAGAATGTATGACTTGACCTCTTCGCGCCGCTGCTGAAGCTGTGCCTCATCAACACCATCAATATGAAGCGCGTCAATGATCTTCTGAATCTGCTCATCAGAAGGAGCTGCAGATCGATACTCATTACTGATAGAGTAGCGTCCAGTCGCAGTCATAGCCGGTAAGTCGTGCCCAATGATGGTGCTATTGAATACAGGCAAAGTAAGACTGCCGTCATCCTTGACCTTGAAGGGCCCCTCTGCAATGGACAAGCCAACCCGATTACAGTAAGCATTGACATCAGTCTGAAGCAATCGTGAAACGTGAATCACCTGGCCTGCCAAAGCCTTTGGAACTAAAAACTTGGCCTGAGTCCAACCCAATGGTCCAATGCGTTGCTTCTCGGTGGAATACAACAGAGGATCGCTCGTAGCAACGAGGCTTGAAATGGATCCTGCGACACCAGTGGTTATCGAAGTGACCACGCGGCGCCCGTTGCGAAGAGCATACGAAGCAAGCTCCTTGTCAACATCCACGAGACACCCATGAGGCTTGTGAAAAGTATTGCCCAATATACAGGTAGAAGGACCGTCAATCAAGTAGAAGGTCTCTCTGAATGAACTCCACTCACCTGTCACCACAGATTGAATTTGGATCTCAACCTTGGCCTTGCCGACCACAGCAACTGAACCACCGCCAACGACGCGTGCAGGCATGACGCGAGCGTGCGAATAATGAACGACGTGTGCACCTGAGTTCTCTTTGATCTTGGCGGCAGTGTTGACGTCCATTACTGAAATGGAAGCGCCCAAATCGAGGAGAACCTTCTTGAGGCGATGTAGATGCGCCTTCCCATCAACGACTGATGTACGTCGATAGGCCACCTTGTCCAGAATGCAAGGAGTGAAGTTAGCAGCCGCATCAGTCGGAGTGGGCTCGACCGAATGAACGCAAGCATTCTCCACCAAGCTCTCGCTCCTGAAGCTCGCTGTGTGTCTCTGTAGGATGCCATTCATCTTCACTGAACCGAGAGACTCAGTTTTAGCCTGCCGGATGGCGCCCTCAGTTCTGGTCCTCTTATTGAAATCCTCACGCCACGACCGTGCGTCGAAATTGAACGCGTCACTGTCGTCACTACTCTGCTTGCAAGAGTCTGGCAAACCAGCCATAGCCACGAGAAGCAATGACAGAGGAGTAGCCCTAATCGAAGACACCTGATCCGCTACAGAAGGGAAATCCAAACAATCATCCTCTAAATCGTCCTCGCTGCTCGAACAGGTACAAGCGTCGCACGCGAGTGAGCCGGAGCTCCTGTCCTCTACCGATAAATTGTGGATGGAATCGCGCCTCTCAAGTGGCAAATCTGGATTGGCCGTCAATTTGGCCGCTGCAGAGAAACGTAGCGCTGCGTCGTCACCGCCCGTTGCTGCGTCGTTGCCGCAAAAATCTCCCCCTCCCTCCTGTGACTTGAAACCCCGGCCACGGGTGGGAACAACATCTGGCAATCCATGACGCAATCGCCGACGACGCCAAGACCACTGAATCTTCAAAGAAGCAGCCTCGTGCCGCCCATCAAAACCTCCTTGACTACAGATGCCAGTGCCAGCGCGTTGAGCGAGACGCATCCTATTCCGTCTGCGAAGAAGCAAATTATGCAAGGTGGATTGTAGCTGTACCAAAGAACGCATGGACTCGCGGTGAAGAGCAGAGCGCAAAGCCTGCTCGGTGGGATGGATGAAATGGCAACCCATCGCATGGGTTGCGGTGGAAGCAAGCGCAGGCATGCTGAGTGCCACCGCACAAGTGCCAGAATGAAGGCCTGAAAATGTGAAGCATGAAGCTCGCGGGAGAATGAGAGTGGAAGTCCATGAAGCAGCACCACTGAAACTGACCTGATCCAACCGCGGACGGAATGGCAAGTGCTCACCTGCAATTGTTGAAGAAAGAAATGAAGAAAGAGCACCGCGATAAAGGCGTAAGCACAGTGAGGAGGACAAGCGAAGAGGTTGATCACCAACGTCAACGCGCAAAAGCACACGAGCAACTGAACCTGAAGAGCACCAAGCAGAGGTAACACCAGGAGGAACGTATTCTGCAATGGATACATCACGCGGCGTAACCGCTGTAGCCAAAACGCCGCGGAATGAGCGCCAGGCCGTGCTTATAACGTTGATCGCAGCCAAGGACTGCTCAGAGGCCGTAGCTGACGCCGAAGACCGAGATAGAACAGCAACGCAGAGTTCATCACCCTCATGTTCACAACAACGAGAAACAGAGGATACATCCGGTGAGACAGATCCTTGCTCATCAGGGAGCACGGATGGCTCAAATCCCATGTACGTATCTGCATATGATGAGGCTTGGGCCCCACGCTCCGTAGCGATCACCCTCCCCTCATCGTGCACTGAACCGACGTCGTGTCTCGCCTGTTGTGGGATGTGAACTGCATGAGTGCGATCGGCTGATGAAAGCCGAGTGGAAGTTGCCAAACTGAGCTGAGCCATGGAGACGAACTCCTCGACAGGTGAGTCCTGGCCCCTGCAGAAGGAACATGTTCCACTCTGCCAAGACCCATACTCCGTGTCACCAGCGTCATCTCCGAAATTGCCGTCGGTTGCATCACCATTCGAATCACGATCATCTCCAGCGTTGGGACCACCGTCGCCGTTGCCGTCATCACCGTCATCGCTGCGGCTGTCGCCACTGTCGTTACCATCGTGACCGCCACCACTATCGTCACCATCATCACCATTGTCACTGTCGTTGCCTCTGTTACCGCCACCAAAATCGAGACGACGGAAGCGTTCTAGGAACAGCTCCGCGAAATTAATGATGGACTCTCGGAAATTGCGCCAACAACGAAGGCGCGCACCCGCCGTGAAGAGTGGTTGGGATGAATGTCCGTTGCTAAAATACCACAGGAAAGACAAAGACTCGCAAACCAAGCGGAGCGGATGATCAATGGTAGTGACAAATAAGCGCAACATATTGAAATCAATATGTGTCAAGAAATCATCCGCATGGGGATGACGCTGCCGGCAACTCACGAGGAGTGGATCCTCGTTCACGAGTGAAGCGAGCAGAGCTGCCTCCTCCTCAGCAGTCTGAGGCGGCGGAGGGCGCAACGACTCGAAAACACCTCGTTCTCGACATTGGTCGACGAGCGACCTTACCTCTGAGAGGTAGCTGGATTCATTGAGCTGAACCGTAGTACGTAGCTGCGCATCTGGATTAGCAGAGTCAGGTGGCACCACCACCGTTGCCGCCTGTGCAGCGACTTGAATGAACCCCCCTTCAACATCAATCAAACTCTCATTGTATTGGATAAGACGCGCGATAGGATGACGAGCGGGAACTCTGCCCATCTGTGTACTTGGATTCTGAACGGTGACACCGATGTACCCATCCACTGAGGGTGTGAAGACACCTCTGACAACCCGCAGAACGAGATCAGACTCCTCCAATGGCTCAACAAGAACAGGAGCAGAAGGCGGAAAAGAAACCGGCACCTGCAATCTGAGTGGCTCATATCGATGAGGACCTACCCAGACGTCGTGTGGCGCACGCACGATCGGACCAGAATTCTCGAGAGTACAAGCGGGAACTGCAGTAACAAGAGAACGGTCAGTGCCGCCAACCAAGTTCCAAGCATTGAGAAGATGTTCCAAATAGACAGCGCGCCAGTGAGTGGGCGCCCCCTGAGGCGGATACTGACGGCGCACACTGCGGCCGGCAAGTCGAGAGCCATAGCCAGAAATGACCGAATCCTGGAAAAGCCTGCGTGATCGCAAAGCAACAGACCCAGGCAACCAACTAGAGTTTCGACCCACTGCAAACCACTCAAGGATAGGCGGCTCCAGCGATGATGCTCGTTCGCACTCCGAGATGTCAATAACAAAGACGCAGATAGACAAACGCTCCCGGCCAGCACTCATCTCACATTGATAGCTGCCCATGGGATGTCTGACAACAGTCTCACGAAGAAGAGCGCGCACTCGTGCAGGTGCATTGGGAAGTTGCCGATCCCATCGACGCAACACAGCCTGTTCGAGACTTTCGCCTGAGTTCATGCGACCGCCAGGTACCTGCAAGCTCATAAGCGCCTCCTCATCAGAAATAGGCCGGCTATCGTCGAATACCACCATACGGCGTCCTCCAACTGTGCTCACTTGTCTACCACGATTAAAGTGACCGCGAATGGGCTCTTTGAGGAACCCGCAGTAACAAGAACTGTCATCCAAACCGCTTGAGTTGTTGATCAAGAGAATCTTGACCATGTTGAACTCAGGTATGGGATTTTCTGGCACAAGTGCTGGCTCCTCACACAGAAGAGAAGGACCTGGAGCAGAATCGGTTGCCACCACAGTTGAATCGTTGATCAGTTGAACCACTGGTCGGGGAGGGCCAGAAGTGTTATGCCCTGCCATAGTAGACGAAACAACGAAACCGCTCGCTCCTGTATCAACGATTGGAGCGACCACAGCCACAGTCGAGTCAGGTGGAGCTAGAGATGCTGGAGCCTGATGCGCGGCCGGTGCAGGTGCTTCTTCGAGACTGCAGGCCAGCGCCAAAGCCTCCTCAAATTGCGCTTCCTCCTCCGCTGCGGCCAACTCCGCAGCTTCTGCCTCACGAGCAGATGCAACCATAACCGCCGCGACTGCCGCTTCCTCGCGTTCTCGCTCAAAGATTCTGCGTTCCTCCGAAGCCTGAGACCGCTCATAGGCTGCTTCGAGATCAATTCGCTCTTGCTCAGAAAGTGGTGAATTTCGAGAATTGCGCAGAATGAAACCCGGCGGCAACGGTTCTGCCTCCTGGAGCCTGCGCGAAGGTGCAACTGGATTCTCCGCAACAAGAGCAACATTATTCAAGCGCGTGCGCCGTGCGCTCGATCCAAATCCGAGACCGCGTCGATCACCTGCCCTGCGGTTAGTACCGGGTGCCATCCCAAATCGGTCAGCACGTTGATCATTGAAAGCAACGGAACCATCTGCCCCAACCATACGTTGAAGGATGCGCACGCCTGGATTATCGGCGCCGATGGCAGGAGCAGCATGTGCACGCTCCTGACCCATGCCTCGTGCTCTCCCAGCAACAGAAGGTTGATTTTGGCCGCACCTACCGCGCCCGCGACCGCGCCCTTGGCCGCGCCCTTGTACCTGTACCCAACCAACAGAAGTATCAGCATCGCGCCTTACCGCAGTCGCCGGTGAGGATGGCACCATGAGCGTCGGTGCATGCCCTGCCATTGACGAAGGCGGAGGTAACCGAACGTTGGCCAACGGAGGCGAAGGCGCCTGATGCGCGGCCGTAGCCGCATCGGCAATGCGAGTAAAATCAGAGACAAGTGAAAAGCAGACCTCCAAATGAGCCTTGATCTGAGCGGCCCAAGCAGCAGCGTGCGGAACAGCGACTGCATCGCCGAGAGCCTGACGCAAAGCTGTGTTCGAAAAGTTGAGTCCAGTCAACAGATCAATTTGCTGGACTGAAAATCCTTGCAGAATGCCAACTTCCTGTGATGTCAGCGTGCGCCGCGTCTCACCATCATCCAAAAGGAGTCGCAACGTGCCTCCTGAGACGCCCAAGGTATTGCTAGCAGTCACACCGCGTGAAGGAAGGTTGTGCACAAGATCGCGTGGACAACGAACGCGAGAAAGAGACTCGAATCGGTCAATGACTTGCTGTTGAGCCTCCGTGATCCGAAGATCAGGATGGCTCTGACTGTCGAAGGAGCCCAACGGTGCAAGAGCTTCCCCAACAGTAACATACTGAGGAACAGCAAAAGGCGGGGCTTGGATAGGCCCAAAGAGACTGCCAACGATTATCATCCTTTTCCGTAGCTGAGGTACAGCATAATGAGCAGCATTGCTGATATATGTGCGAACGTAATAACCGATCTCTCGCAACTTGAGGATGATGTCGGCCACCACGTCTCCATGCAGAACCAAATTGTCAACCTCTTCCATCAGAACCACTAATGGACGGACAGCGCGAACAGCAGCAATGTAAGCAACCGTGCCATCTCGAGGATCGTTGCGACCTCGTTGATTGCCTTGGCGCGAAAATGGCTGACAAGGTGGACCTGAAGCAAAGCACGTTGCACGTTGCCAACGATCCGAGGAGGGTAATGGCGCGCTCTCTGTGCACTCATGACGCGCAATGTCATTGCTACAGTGTGCATCGTCAAGAAGATGGCGACACATGTCAGCTCGAATCTTCCTGTTGTCGCTGCCTAGAACAGAGTCAAAGACCTTGGAGAATCCTAAAAGCAGACCACCCATGCCGCAAAATAGATCCCCAACAATTAGTTCATCAGGTCGTAAACCGCCATTGGGTAGACGGCCAAGAGTTGCTTGCCAAGTGGCGATCTGGGCGAGATCAAGTCCTGACCGCATGGCCATGCGCAACTGATCTATCAATGGCCGCTCATTGGAATCATGAGCGAGTGGGAGTGGCATCTCAGGCGCACCGCCTATTAGTGACAAACCACCCACGATAGGACCATTGTTCATAGCATGAAGCAAAGCCCACTGTGCATCCTCCGCACCCAGAATGCCTATTGCTTCAAGCGATCGATAACGGTCATCGAGGAAAGGAATAGCAAGCGGAATGCTATCACTCAGCTGATTGTGCAGAGTTGGACTCCAAGTGCAACGCATCATCCAATCTGTTCGATTTCGGACGTGGGTGGATGATGCATAGGCAGCACCACGCACGGAAAGATGCTGAGAGTAACGGGACTCCCACGGCCATGCTGGAACGGTGCGCAACAATGATGAAAGGTGCTCATCATCAATACTGGCAACACGAGCAGCCTGAGGGCGCACGTCGAATGCAGTGAGCAACGGTGCCAGCCATCGCTTGACCACGTCGATGCGAGGCGGCAATTCTTCATGGCGCAAAGGACGAGGTGCCTCCCAGACGAGCCGAGGAGCTTGACCTCTTTGACCTCGCCACATAACATACTTGCCCAAAATCGCAGGAACCCCAAAGAACATTTCGTGAATTGTAGATGCTGCGGACCAGACATCGCTGCGACCATCGACCGAAGTCCTACCATTGCGAGACATCGTCTCGGGTGCAGAATAGAGCCTGGTGCCCATAACAGCAGGAATGAAATCATCGCTGCGATAGCGGCTAATGCCGAAGTCTCCCAAGACCGCCATGCACGCAGGAGTAAGCGGCATGTGAGTAAACATGACGTTGCCAGGCTTGATGTCGAAGTGAACGTAGCGAATGCGATTGAGGTATCGCAACGCATGGATGATGTCCGTGGCGAAACAGAGTAAAGCACCATCAGGCACAGAAACATCACCGACATCTCCCTCCTTTGGTTCAAAGAGATCCCAAAGGGACCCCGCCAAACGTGGTAGAACAGAAATTTGCCAATGGTCGTCTGCACCTCCACCATGAGCCCACATTAGGCAGGGCGGGCAATCAAGATCCGTCATAATATTCTGCATAAGTTGTTGCTCTTTGTGAGCCTGCACACCACGCATCTGAACCTTGCACACAGCAAGTACACCATGATCCTGAGGACGGAGAGGTTTGGAAATGAAATCCAAAGCAACCCCAAAACTGCCACTGCCCAACGGTCTACAAGGTAGGCAGCACCACCGATGGAGCTCATCGGATAAAGACCCAATGCAAGACCCAAAGGAATGCGTGAAGTTGTCGGTCACAGTAAGACTGATCTGAGCACTAGACCATAAAAGCAGCCGATCGTCCTGAACCAAGTAGAGCCAGCGGTCATTCGCGGGAACTCCCCGTAAAAACTGAGACTTCAGCCTGGTACTCAAAACATCAGATCCATATGCGACGCTGAGGAGCTCATCAACACAGGCATCAATGCGCGCTCGAACCCTATCACGCCGGAGAGCAGCCTCAAATCGCTCCCGACCTTCATGCATCAAGTGTGTGACGCCGTTGGCAGTGAGCTCGAGAACGTCGGGTTGCTCAACCGTCAGCGTAACGTGCTCATAGAAGCCGTAAGGTGCACAAAAGCAAGCATGAACCATGACCTGAGGAACGTCGGCAAGAACCCTATCCTTGTACCGATCCAACTCCTCCAACCGAGTGCGGACCAACTCGAACGGATTCATGTTCGGTGGCATCCAACTGAAGAGTGACATGAGGAACACGATACACGTGTGAAGAGTCGCGGAATATTCATGCCAGAGACAAACGTCGTCAGGTCGGAGAAAAGGACGCAATGCCGTTGCATAAGAATTGACAGGCTGAATGTTGCAAACCTGCAAATCGCGTGCTGACAGAGAGACACCGGGGTCAGGAACAGCGGTGCCAGAATTCGCTGTGTTAACGCTGGGACCAGGAAGGA
>NHBR02000050.1 GCA_002167435.2 Allomuricauda sp. TMED12 | reverse complement strand
GGGTATGAGCAGAATGCAACTGCACCGAAAGTTAAAAGCGCTCACGGGACAGACCACTACAGAATTTATTCGTGGCCAAAGGTTAAAATTGGCAGCTTCGCTACTACAAAAAAGTGATGTCAATATCTCTGAAATTGGCTATCAGGTCGGCTTTAACGATCATTCCTACTTTACAAAGTGTTTTAGGGAAACTTATGGAACCTCCCCCTCTGAATTCAGTAAAAACCAATCTTCTTAAGTCCTTTTCGGGCAAAGGTTTTCGTGCCCTGTTACATATTTCATAGGCTTTGATACATAATTCATAGCCCCTCCCCCCTCACACCATTATGTTTGCTCCAGAGTTGAATGATTAACACACAATAAATTCATTCAACCTTACCGATTGACTAACACAAAACACTTCATATCACCATGAAGAAAAAGAGGTATGAAGGCATACTTGATGAAGTTCCCCGATATGAGATCTATTTGAACGTGAACAAATTGGAAAAGGGAAAATACAAGCTAAAGATCATTAATAAAAATAACGTCATCAAAAGCACACATTTCTCTAAAGAATAGTCCAAGGAGGAAATAAAAATCAATAATGCAAACAAAAATTTTAACTCACCATCATTATGAAAGCAACAGTAAAAATGGCATTAATTACAATGTTAATGGGACTATGTGCGCTACATGCCCAAAAGCTGCCCAAGAAAACAAGTATTGACATTTCAAAGACCCAAAAAATAGACTTAAGCACCAAGACCATTGCCAAGCCCCAAAGAATAGAAGTTAAGAAATTTCAAGGCCTTAACGCAGAGCAAATTGCCAAACTTCCAGCAACGACCTATGATCGATCAGCCCTTTTGAAACTTAAATTCAACAAATCTTGGGAAATCAGACCTGGACGAATGACGGACAAGGATATGAAGGTAGTGTCATATTTTGGAAAATTTGAGCAGTCCCCCAGATACATCAGTGTGTATCCAGAAAACAAATATTATCCGCGAGTAAACAATGGAGCACCAGGGTTTCTTCCGGAAATGAGGTTTCTGGTTTTGCAATTCAATCCAGAGGCCGGACAAAGATACCGGATGATTATCAAACTTAAACCTGGGGAATACGGAAACAAAAAAGTGATGACCAATGTTACGGGAAAATATAATGAAACCTGGTTCATCAATAACCAATACGACGAAATCATGTTCGATTTTATTGGCGATAGCCGAGAAATAAAGATAAGCCCAATTATCGCAGGGGCAGAAAGCTATTATAGCAAATATGAACCATTGGAGATAGCGAAGATCAAAGTTGATAGAATTGATGAACAGTCCAAGCTAGAGGACTGAACTGGAAGTCAAACCATTAAAAGTCAGTGCATTAAAATAAACATTATAACAAAATCATGAAAGTATTAAACATTATTATTGCTTTTTTGGGCGTGTTGCTAATATCTGCTTGTGGCAATACAGGAAAAAAGGAAAAATTAACCACAGGGAGTTCGGGGACAGGTGTAAAATTGGAAGCCCCTAGTACAATGGATTTGGAGCAAAATGGGGATTATACCGATCTATATGCTCCAAGCGTAGATTGCAAACTTACTACCTCCCAATTGGCCGAGGCGTTGGGATACAGCAATGATCAAGTGGAAGAACAGAGTAACTATCAGGGAAGTTGTTGGTACAAAGTAACCCATCCAGGCAATTTTACGGTCAATTATGGAATAAGCCTTGAAAAATGGGGGGACAAAAACATTGTTGAAGACCAAATAAAAAGTGGACTGAAGAATGAGATGATTGATGTCAGCATAAGTGAATCCGGTGATACCTATCTAAAAAGACATCCGGTGCAGGGTTTTCTGCTATTATTAAATACCAACCATGGAAACCCTATAAAAATCAGTTACACTTACTTAAACACAAGTGGTCCCAAACTGACGGATTCCCAAAGGGAAGAACAGAAACAAAATACTTATAAAATTGCCAACTATCTTATTAATCACTATCAAAATTAAATTAAGATGAAACCATTGCAAAACATCTTGTTGTTTGGCCTCTTGTTTATTGGAGCATTTCAGGGATATGCCCAACCTTTCACCTTGGACAAAGCGATTCAACCCGTGGAACTAAAACTGCTGGCAGACACTAGAACAGGGCACGAAGGAGAATTAGGTGTTGTTTATTTCAATCGCCTTACAGATTCCACAATGTACCACTATGTCACTGGGCACGACCTCTACAATTTTGTTGATGTTTTGGTAACCAGTATAGATGGCACTCCATTAAAAGTTAGTTTGGCAAAAGATAACTGGGAGGATGTGCAGGCCGAACAAAATACGGCCAATGCACAAGATGGGATGGTAGACTTTAAAATACGCACCTGGGGAAGTTTTGGAATAAAAGTGGAAACCGGCCAACCCAACAATTCACTATATACTATTACTGTATTGGCCAGCCCCGAAAAGAAAACGTATTTGGGAAGTGCCTTTAGAACAATAAATGAAGATGAAATGACATCGAGCGGTAAGGCCTCACCCATTGAAGCTGTTGAGACGAGCAGTGATGGAGGGAAGACCAACAATTACCTATTGTACATTCTCCTTGGCGTTGCCTTATTGGTCATTGGTGTTTTGGCGGGAAAGCTCATGGGACGGAAAGGAAAGGGCACCACAGTGATTTTAGTGTTTTTGTCGTTATTGCCTTTGGGTAGTTTTGCACAGGAGAGAGGTGCTGTATTGACCATGGAAGAATTTGAAAATTGGAAGGAGCAGCAGAATTCAAAACATGAAATGGTCATGAGTCAATTGGAGGCATTGGAAAGCGAACGAAAAGCTGTAGATGAAGTAGTGGGTAATTTAGACAAGACAATCTCAACTATTAGGAAACAATGGGACAACGTAAAGTTGCTCTATAATACCTACAATAACGGGCTGGGCAAATGTATCAGTTCAGCTCCACCGGCCCAAGCCCCTTCCATCCCTTCCATTTGCACCGATTTGTATTTTGACGATAATGGCGAAATTTCCGAGGAAGAAGACCAAGGATGCACCCAATGTTTTTTTGAAGCCCGGAAAAAATTTAACAATATGCGATACCAGTTTGAAAAGCTCGCCACTATCTATAAATGCACCAAAAATTTTTCCAACGCTGCAATTTCTTTTGGAGATGATGTATCTGGTTTTACACCAAGTGGCGCAGGTGGGCTGGCCTGGCAAACGCAACGAAGAAATATCGAAAAGTCCGTAACGGACCTTGAACAGGCTTATGATAGTAAATATGCCGAATTTCTTCAAAGTCTGGCCGATGCCATGATGGAACTCAATATTTGTGAGGCCAAGTATGGGGTTGAGGACTGGTACGACCGTTTTGGCTATATGTATTTTGAATTTATGAAAGAGAAGTATCAAAGAAAAGACTAATGGAAGTAAACAAAATAAAGTTCATCTTATTCATGTCCATAAGTTTGGGAATATGGGTCGGCTGCAAATCCGTTAGTCCTGTAGCGACCTCCACCAATTATGGCATAATTGGATCTTGGGAAGGGTGTGACGGACGCGTAGTTACCTTTTCCGCAGATGAAAATGGAAAAATAACAGGACGTTACACAAAGCTCGGGGGGCTCGGAAGATATAAATTCACTTTGAACGAGGTAGGTTTCCATCTATCCCAGGAAAGCCCTGGTGTCTATGTCGGACAAGTAAAATGGAAAAATACCAATGGCAAGGAAACATGGCGAGATGAAACCATTGTAGTGGAAAATAATATGCTAAAAACGTCAAGTTCCGACGATTGTAGTAAAGAATTGGCCAAAGTTGAATAATTATTAGGCTTTCAAATTTTATAACAATAATCATTCTGACTCTGATTTATCCTTCAGAGCAAAGAAAATGATAGTCATTTCATAAATAGTGCGGTTTATCATCCCTTTTTTTTTAAAAACCTCATCTTTAGATTATACCATGGCCCAATTAGGGATTTATTGAGAATTCCTTTATTTATAAAAGTTCACGATTTGTCAACAAAAAATGTGAACCTGCTCAGGATATTGACAGATCCTGAGTCGATGGACAAAGGTTCTGAACTCAATCAAGGCACTTTTTAGAAAACCGATTGACTTAAGTTTATCGGTTTTTTTCTTCTCTTCAACATTCTTGTTCATATGACCTAGATCATTTGATTTTCAGCAGACTCCCACGACCTTAGTATGATAATAAAAGGGGTTTGCCATGAAAAAAATAACAACATTGATTGCTGCTTTTATTTATATAGGCCTAAGCGCCCAACTTCCTGACAATTTGGATTATGTTAGCCCATTCCATGAAGGATTCGCAGCAATACAGAAAGAAAACAAATGGGCTTTTATGGATGATACCGGAAACATCGCCATTGACTATAGGGATGATTTTTATTGGAATACGGATGCCAAAGCATCTTACAATGATATTAGAGTCATAACCTATCCTCAATTCTCCAGTGGAAGATGTGTAGTTCAAAAAATAGTGGACGGTATACCCATGTTTGGTTTTATTGATACTACAGGGCAATTAGTAATCGAATATCAGTTTTTAAATGTTGCCCCATTCCAGAATGGTTTAACCACTGGAATCATTTTTGAAAAGGTTTTCCGAGGGAAAAATGAATTCAATCTAGATATTTACGAGTTCAAGTTTCATGAAGTATTGATGGATGCAGACGGAAACATTATTGAATTCCTTAACCGTAGGGATAACATTCAAATGACAAAGAGGAGGTACAGAACCCCAGAAATAAATTCCAAGATTTTAAACGATAATCTTATTGCAGTAAAAAAAGACAAGCATTGGGAGATCAAGAAATTGGAATTGTAAATCTATCAGAAAGCGAATATGTCACTGAACATTGAAACTGGATTGTCCAAATCATGAATGGACAATCCAGTTCCTTTTTTTAAGTGTTGTCCTCGATTAGGCAACAACCTCTTCTTTTTTGTTTCTTTCGGAAACAAGTTTTTCAATTAAATCGGGTACTTTTTCAAAAGCGGCGGCCAAACCGTGGGTCTTTCCTGCTTCCAAGAATGAGATTTCATCTCCCTTGGTCACCAAAAAGCCGATTGGTTGGATACCAATACCGGCTCCTGCACCGGCACCTTCACCTTTTCTTGCCTTACCTTCGACTCCTTCACCTGCTCCGGAGCCAAATCCCATCCCAACTTTAATTACCGGGACACACTTAAATTCACCCAACTCAAAGGGTTCCCCCATAATGGTGTCTGTTTTGGCCTCTGACTTGATAAAGTCAGTTACCCTGCTCAATAATTCTTCAAAATGTAATTCCATGACCTTAAATTTTTAATGATTAATAAATGATTTTAGAATTCTGTAAGGTCTGTTTCGAATATCCATCACCAATCGATTTCGGTCCTCAAAATTGATATGGAAAGAAGCTACATATTGATTGAGGAATACAAAAATGGGATACATTTTTGCATTGACCACGTAATCGCCCGTATCCATATCCAAAGTAAATCGCTTCACCTCGAACGATTTTAGCAATCGAACCACCTTCCTAAACTTGATCCTCCTTTTTGGTTTGGTTTTCTTGCTTTTGGTTGGTTTTGGTTTTGAAGGTTTTGTCAAGGGATAAAAATAGTGTTCATAAAAAAGTACCTTTAACCGCACCCTTAAAAGTTCTTTCTCATCGGGTTCGAAACTCGCCTTTGCCAAGCCCTTTAAGCCCACATAATATTTTCCGGTATCGGTATCAATAAAAATTTGAATCGGAACAAATAGTAGCCCAAGGGCAAGGAGCACAACTAATAATATTACCACGGTTAGTATCATTAGCTTTTTGCTGCAAAGGAACTATGACACTACTGTTTATGCAATGATCTAGGTCAGGATAGCGTAAATAATCGGATAAAGTTGATAACTTTTTATGAGGGGGTTTTTAAGACTGACCTAACTCATATTCCAAATTCGTTTTTTATCGGTAATTTGATAGCAGTATTATGCTACGACCAATGAAATATCCCTTATTTGTTTATATCATAATTTTCAGTCTTTTTTCCTGTAGTGAAAACAAAGAGAAAATCTACCCGACCAAAATGCCGTTAACAGAGTCTGTATATGCTTCAGCCACAGTTCAACCTGACAGTTTATACCAGGCTTATTCCATTGTGATTGGTATTTTGGATAAAACATGGGTCGAAGAAGGTGATCTGGTGAAGAAAGGCGACCCCATCCTTCAAATCACGAATACCTCACCGGAACTCAGTGCGGAAAATGCCAAATTAGCGCTACAGCTTGCCCGTGAAAATTATAGCGGAAATGCTGCTGTACTCAGTGGAATACAGGATGAAATCCAAGCTGCAGAACTTAAGTTCATCAATGATTCCATTAATTACTTTAGACAAAAAAACCTTTGGGACCAAAATATTGGCTCCAAGGTCGAGTACGATAACCGAAAGCTCAATTACGAACTATCGAGAAACAATCTTAACCTACTCCAAAGAAAGTACAGGCAAACAAAAAATGAACTCGAGACCCAATTAAGACAAGCCGAAAACAATTATCAAACTTCATTGACCACTTCCGAAGATTTTACCATAAAAAGTAAGATCAATGGTACCGTATATGCCATTTACAAAAATCCAGGTGAAATAGTAAACACCCAACAACCTGTTGCAGCTGTTGGCAAAAGTGACAAGTTTATTATAGAGTTGTTAGTTGATGAAGTGGATATTGTAAAACTGAAAATTGGACAACAAGTATTCTTGACACTCGACTCCTACAATTCCAAAGTATTTGAAGCCACTTTGGACAAAATATATCCCAGAAAAGATGAGCGTTCGCAAACATTTAAGGTCGAGGCCTTGTTCACAGACCCTCCAATTACACTGTATCCAGGTCTTTCGGGCGAAGGAAACATTGTTATTGCTAAAAAGGAAGAAACCCTCACCATTCCAAAAGAATACCTCATCAATACTTCCAAGGTACTAACCGAAAACGGTGAAATTGAGGTGACCTTGGGGCTACAAAATTTGGATAGAGTGGAAATTTTGGAGGGTATTGATGAAAACACCGCAATCTACAAACCAGAGCAATGATCAATTGGAGCGTGATATTGGGAATCGCAAAAACGCATCTTGTCACCAAGATGAAATCAACGGTCACCGCAACACTCGGGGTCACCTTTGGAATAGGTGCCTATATTACCTTGGTAAGTTTTATGACAGGGCTCAATGGCATGTTGGATGATCTGGTACTGAACCAAACCCCGCATATCCATATATACAACGAAATCCGACCGTCCGAAACACAACCTATCTCGCGTTATCGGGATTTTAAGGATGCAATGAATTTTGTACACTCTATAAAACCCAAACAGAATCAAGAAAAAATCCACAATGCACTGCCCATTTTAAACTACCTAAAAGAGCATCCCAATGTACGAGGAGCAACTCCCCAATTGTGGGCACAGATCTTTTACCTCTCAGGTTCCATAGAACTTGGTGGTAACCTTGGAGGAGTAGATGTTATGGAGGAAGTTCGCCTTTCCAACCTTCAGGACAATATCGTGGAAGGTACTCCTGAAGCCCTTAAAAATAATATCAACGGAATTTTTTTGGGTGCCGGACTGGCAAAAAAGATGTCCCTTTCCGTGGGGGACAGGGTTCAGATAAGCACTATAACCGGAGATATTTTCCCTCTGAAAATTGTCGGTATCTATCAAAGTGGAATCGCAGAAATAGACAATGTGCAAAGTTTTGCGAATCTGAACACCGTACAGCGCATAATGGGAGAGTCTGAAAACTACGTGACGGATATCAACATAAAATTATTTGATATCGAAGAGTCCGAACCAATGGCCAGAAGACTTGAAAAACAATTTAATGTAAAGGCGGTTGACATTAATGAGGCAAATGCCCAATTTGAAACGGGCTCCAACATTAGAAACCTTATCACCTATGCGGTTTCCATCACCCTTCTAATTGTGGCTGGTTTTGGTATTTACAACATATTGAATATGCTCATTTATGAAAAAATGAAGGACATAGCCATTTTAAAGGCCACGGGCTTTTCGGGAAAAGATGTGCAGTACATTTTTATGGCCCAGGCCATACTAATTGGAATTTTAGGAGGCCTTTTTGGTTTACTGATCGGGTTTGGACTTTCCCACCTAATTGACAATACCCCCTTTGAAACCGATGCACTTCCAACCATTACGACATATCCAGTAAATTATAATGCAACCTATTATTTTATAGGAATTGGCTTTGCTCTTCTTTCAACTTTTGTTGCAGGGTATTTACCGTCCAATAGAGCAAAAAAAATAGACCCTGTAAAAATTATTAGGGGGACCTAGCATAGCATGAACTTAGTATTAGAAGCAAAAAATATCAACAAGCATTTTCATAAGCCCAAGGATTTCCATGTGCTTAAAAATATTTCATTTGGGGTAAAACCAGGGGAGTTTGCCTCCATCATGGGAAAATCAGGTTCGGGAAAATCCACGCTGCTCTATATTCTTTCCACAATGGACACCGACTATACGGGTGAGTTATTCCTCAACAATCAAATGGTAACGGGAAAGTCACAAAGAGAACTGTCGAGAATTAGAAATAAAAACATTGGTTTTGTATTTCAATTTCATTATTTACTATCCGAATTCAGTGTTCTGGAAAATGTAATGTTACCTGCTAAAAAACTGGCTGAAAAATCACATGTGGAAATTGAAAAAGATGCCCAGCGAAAACTTGACATGTTGCATATTGGGCATTTGGCCCATCAAAGAGCTTCGAGAATTTCAGGTGGTGAGAAACAACGTGTCGCCATTGCAAGGGCTTTGATCAATGATCCTACCATTTTAATGGGAGATGAGCCAACGGGGAACCTGGACAGTCATAATTCGGAAAATGTATTCAACATTTTTAAAACCTTAAAGGAAGAGCAGGGATTGTCTCTTTTGGTAGTGACCCACGATAAAGATTTTGCCAAGCGTACAGACCGCATTATTGAAATGGAGGATGGTATAATCATCCGTCATTGATTTTGCTTAGCTTGCCTTTTTTGCTCCCGTTCCAATTTTCTAAAATAACCTCGGGTCAAGAAATTGTGTTTTAGGGCTTCCATATTCTCATTGAATTTTTCTGTTCCCTCTTCAATGTTCTTCATGGTACTCATTAATTGATTGGCCAATACAGTATCTGTCGCTACCTTATTGAGAACTCCTTTACCATTTTTCATTTCCCCAATCACGGTATTTAAATCCGCAGTCATTTTGGTTATTTCATTGCTCGAAACTTCAAGATTTTGAATAATGT
>NHBR02000049.1 GCA_002167435.2 Allomuricauda sp. TMED12 | reverse complement strand
TCTTGTACTGTGTGCTCTTGGGTTCACCAATGCTATCCGCAAGAGAGGCCAAACGATCCGAGTATTCCTTCATCTCGCGCTTCTCCACCCTACTCGCTACTTTATCCAGAATGTCCGTAACTGTTCTTGAGAATTGTTCTTCTTTATCATTTATGGATGTTCGAATCCAATAAACTTGCACAAAAATTATCCCTAAAAGGGATAAGCTCATAAGAACAACCAGAAGAACGAATAGCTTCTTGTTCATTGTGGTAAAATTAAAAATTTAACATTTAGTAATTTTAGCGTTTAACCAAAACTTAACATAAATGTTAAAATTTAGGTGCTAATGCTAAAAGTTTGAGGTGTAGTTCTTTAACCTTTCTCCTGGTTTTGTCCAATTCAAGGTTTTTTAGTGAAAAATTAGCTAAATCGACCTTTTGTTCATCATCCAATTGGTTTTTCATCCGGTCAACAACAGCTTGTCCTTCAACATTATCCCTTTCAATTACTCTTTGAATACGTGTTTCGACAGGCGCTGTCACTAAGATAGTATAATCATATTTGTCCTGGGCATCATTTTCAAAAATCAACGCAGTTTCCTGAATCACATATGGTGATTCTTGTCTTTCTACCCAATCCAAAAAATGTTTTCTGACAGCAGGATGTACAATTGCATTGAGTTTTTCCAGTAATTCCGGGTCTTTAAAAACTTTATTAGCTATATAAGGCCTATTTAAGCCATGATTGTCATAAGCTTCTTCACCCAACAATTGGGTAATGGCGGTTTTAACTTCATTTGAGGCAACCATCAACTCTTTGGCCTCCATATCCGAATCATAAACCGGTATGCCCAGTTCAGCGAACATTTTGGCCACAGTACTTTTTCCACTACCAATCCCTCCGGTGAGTCCAACTATCATCATTGTTGTTCCAAAACAAAATTTACAGTATTATCCTCCAACTTTACATCATATACTTTTTGGGGACTTTCCTGAATCTCCAAAAATAAAGTACTGCTTTCAGACCCCATCAATTGACCATAATCTGCCACAATTTCAAAATCGGAAGCGGATATTTCCTTTAATCTTTCAATCGTAGCCTTGCACAATACGGTAACTACGTCTGGAAAGGTTTTTATCTGATAACCTTGTGGGACATTAATAACTTGAACAGGCACTTCGAAGACTTTTTCCGAAAATTTGGAAACCTTTCCAGAAACCGTCGCACGCCCAATAGAAAAAATACTGTTATCCAATCCTTTTGGAAATACCAAACTGACTTCATTGGAAAAATCGGCGTTGACATTGTTTAATTGTATAAGTGATGTTTTAATGGAATTTATAGTGTCAATTTCATTGCTCGGGCCCTTTACCTCTATGGAGTCAGGTAATATCTTGATTTTTCCGTCCAGAATATAATTCTGTTCAAGTTGCAAGTTCAGTTTTGCTTCAATTGGTATTTTTTTGGAATCCACTTGGTAAAGGTCTATTTCCAGTGTCCTTCTGTCCAATTCCAAAAGTGAAATACTCTGCGATAGTTGTTGATCCATCTGTTTTCTCAATGCCTCCTCACTCATTACATAATCCCCGTTTTGAAACTCAACTTGGGAAACATCGATATCTATACGAGTTTTAAAAATTTTATAGTACAAAAATTGAAAACCACTGGTTCTTAGTTTGGCCTCGATTAGATTATCAGAATTTTTACCCAACAACAACGAATCCGGAAGGTTACGATAATTAAGCGTGAAGTATGCTCTCGACTCATATGTGTCGGATAGATTGCTGATGAACCATGCCAAAAATGAACATAACAAGAACAGTGAAAACACTTTCACTTTCTTCTTATTTAGGCCGCGCAATACCTTTTTGAACACTTTTTATTTTTTCTTGAAAAACAGTTTAGGGAACAGCTCTTCTGCTTCCTTATTACTAAAGTTAAGCAACATTGTGGACTTGAAAAAACCAATTCCATATCCAGTGAACTGGGTCAATGCCGCATAAAGGGCCAAAACCGCCACCTTTATGTTCTTATTCTTTATCAATGCGTCCAAAAACAGTATAGAAAAATAGAAAACATATAAAATTAACGGCAGCCAAAGCCCTACAATGGCCAAGATCATGGCAACACAAAGTCCTAATATAAATAAGGTTGGAAACCAGTACGTGGGCTTAGCCGTTCCTGGGTGCCATTTATTGAGTATGGGACGAACCATACCAAATTTATTCACTTGAATATAGAATTTATTCCAGTCGATTCTCCTTTTATGATACACAAAAGCCTTGGGGAATAATCTAGTGTTGAATCCTGCCTTCCAAATTCGGAATGTAAGGTCGGGATCCTCGCCTGGGTGTATCCGGCCAAAACCTCCTGCTTTTTCAAACGCATCTCTGGAAATCCCCATGTTAAAACTACGTGGCTGAAATTTACCAATGGCCTTTTCACCTCCCCTTATTCCTCCTGTTGTCAAAAAAGAGGTCATTACATAATTAATCGCCTTTTGTACTGTGGTAAAAGAAACATCAGCAGCATCGGGTCCTCCAAAACAATGCACAAACTCTTTCTTTAGTTCCTTATCAACTTCTGATAAATATTGCTTTGGGAGTATACAATCCGAGTCCAAAATGATATAATAATTCCCTTTGGCTTTTTGCATACCAAAGTTCCTGGAATCCCCTGGGCCGGAATTTTCTTTATAGTAGTATGAGACTTGCAGGTTGTCTTGAAACAGTTTTACAATATCCTCCGAACTTTCCGAAGAACCATCTTCAACAATAACCACTTCAAAATCTTTTGAAAAATCTTGCTTTTGAAGACTTTCCAATAGTTCCCGAACTTCTTCCGGTCTATTGTACACCGGAACCACTATGGAGAAAAACGTGTTCATTTGAAACAGAAAAGCCATCCCAAAAAAGGATGGCTTCCCATATATTTTTTAGGGTTTATTCAGAAAACTCATCGATTACCTCTTGGCTCACACCTGTATTGGAGAATCCTCCATCATGAAAGAGGTTCTGCATGGTCACCTTTTTGGTCAAATCTGAGAAAAGTGATACCGTATAGTTTGCGCAATCGTCTGCAGTAGCATTACCTAGTGGAGACATCTTTTCTGCGTAGTTGATAAACCCATCAAATCCTTTTACGCCCTGCCCTGCTGTAGTTGGGGTTGGAGATTGGGAAATGGTGTTCACTCTTACTTTATGTTCCTTTCCAAAGAAATAACCAAAACTTCTGGCCACAGACTCCAAATAAGCCTTATTGTCCGCCATATCGTTATAATCTGGAAATGTTCTTTGCGCTGCCATATACGTTAGGGCCACAATACTTCCCCACTGGTTCATAGCTTCTGCCTTGTAAAGCGACTGCATTACCTTATGGAAAGATAGTGCGGACACATCCCAACCTTTCTCAGTAAAGCTGTAATTCTCGTCGGTGTATGCTCTTCCTTTTCTAACATTGACAGACATGCCTATGGAATGGAGCACAAAGTCCAGCTTTCCACCCAAAATCTCCATGGACTTTTCCACCAAGTTTTTAAGATCTTCTTCGTTAGTGGCATCTGCTGGAATAATTTCTGAATTGGTTTTTTCCGCAAGTTCGTTGATTTGACCCATGCGCATGGCGATGGGTGCATTGGTAAGTACAAACGCACCTCCCTCTTCATGAACACGTTCTGCGGTTTTCCAAGCAATGGAATTTGCATCCAGAGCACCAAAAATGATTCCTTTCTTACCTTTTAAAAGATTATATGCCATAGTTTCTTGCAATTGTTGATTGTGTGACAAAGATATTTAAACTAATTGAAGTTTGGGAGCCAGCTACGCGGTTTTATTGCAACAGCTCCTTGGCGTGTGCCAAAGCGGATTCGGACAACGACTTTCCACCCAGCATTTCGGCCAGCTCACGAACACGTTCATCTGTACTTAATTGTTTGATGTGAGTGCTTGTTCCTTCTGCCCCCTCTTCTTTATATACCTTGAATTGATAACGACCTTTTGATGCGACCTGAGGTAGGTGCGTGATTGAAAACACCTGCATGGTGCTGCTCATTTGTTGCATGATTTCTCCCATACGGTTTGATATCTCGCCAGAAACCCCTGTGTCAATTTCATCGAACATCATGGTAGGTAGGTTTTCGTATGCTGCCAAAATGGATTTAATGGTGAGCATAATACGAGAGAGTTCCCCACCTGATGCCACTTTTTTAAGTTCGCCAAAATTAGAACCCTTATTGGCTGAGAACAAGAATGTTAAATCATCCTTACCATTGGTTTTGAACAATTTGGATGGATTCACCTCAATATTAAAAGTAGCTGATGGCATACCTAAAGATGCCAAGTTTGCTTGAAGCTTTTCGTTTAATTTAGGAATGACAGCTTTTCTGCCATCGCTTATTTTTTTGGCCCATGCATCTACTTTTTTGGTGATAGCATCGACTTCTTCTTGCTTTTGTTTGATTTTGGACTCAATATTGGCCACTGCATCCACTTTTTGGGCCAAATCCTCACGGATAGCAATCAATTCTGATACCGAATCGGTAGTGTGTTTTTTCTGAAGATCGTACAATTGTTGTAATTGCCCGTTCACTACTTCGAGTCTGGCTGGGTTGGCCTCTACGCCGCCCTCCAACTGCTCCAATTCAGAGGCAATGTCGTCCGTCTCAATCAACACGGACTGAATCCTATCATATAACGATTTATAGTCCGACCCAAAATCCGTCAGCCCTTGAAACGCACGTTTTAAATCCGTAAGCCGGCCCACAATGCCCAATTGTTCATCGTTCAACAACTGATGTCCAGCAGATAATTGTTCCATAATCTGCTCTACATTGCTCAATTGCTCATATTCCTCTTCCAATTCCTCCTGCATGCCCTCTTTGAGCTTTGCATCCTCCAATTCCTTCAGCAAAAAACTGTTATAGTCGTGTTCTTTATAGGCATCCGCCTGAAAATCCTCTAGTTCTTGAAGCGCTTTGGAGGCAGTCCTTAACTTTTCAAGTGCTTCGGTATACTTTGAAAGATTATCCGTGTTATCTGCCAAAGCATCAAGTACTTTCATTTGAAAATCATTCTCGGTAAGACGCATAGTTTGGTGCTGCGAGTGAACATCCACCAGCTGATCTCCCAATGCCCGCAACACATCCAAAGTAACGGGGGAATCGTTGACAAAGGCCCTTGATTTTCCACTAGGCAATATTTCACGGCGAAGAATTGTGGTATCGTCATAATCCAAATCGTTTTCCTCAAAAAACGATTGGAGTTCATATTTAGAAACATCGAACTCTGCCTCTATCACGCATTTTTGATCTGTATTTTTTAACGATGATAAATCGGCTCGCTTACCCAATACCATGGACAAACCCCCAAGTAGTATCGATTTACCTGCCCCAGTTTCACCGGTTATAGTGGTGAATCCGTCAGAAAACGAAACGCTCACATCATCAATCAGTGCGTAATTTTGGATGGATAGATTTACTAGCAATATTGAAGATTTTACACGTAAAGATAAACCTCTTTAGAGAACTGCACTAGTAATTTATTTCATTCCATGTACCGGAATAGAATGGAGCCACTTTGTTTAGGGTTTCCTTGAGTTTTACAATATCCACTTTGGGGCCATCGGAGAAGATGTTTTGTATTTCCTCTGATTTTGCATCAAAAAAGGTCTGAATTAAAAAGGCATTGGGCCTACGGCTTATCAAGGTTTCAAACAAACGAAGACTGCCTGCAATAATTTGCTTGCCCGTGCTGTTGTTGTCCGCCAAAATATCAAGGCCTTTTCTATGGTAATTGTACATGGCGATGCGATACTCCCTAAAAGAGTTGCTCAATAGATTATCTACCAATTCAAAACGGCTTCGATCACCAGTTTCCTGGCTCCACCCACTATAGCTGGAACTTTGGGCCTGCGTTACAATATTCTGGGCTTGGCGATAAAAATCGCTTCCACCTTCCAAAGAAAAGGTATCAGCATCCAATCCTAAAATAACATATACATAGTATGAAATAACTCCCACCAAATTCGAATCAAAGTTATTGGGATTGTACACTAATGGCTGAAACTCCTGATACTGAAAGTTGAAGGAATTGTCCTTGTAATTAAAAACAGGGCTCTCGTAAGTAGTATTGAATACCGGGCGTGTGGACTGAATCTGGATACTCGCTTCAAAACGGTCCGATTCGTATTGGGTAACCGTAATGAACATACGCGCATTCACCCGCTCATTTTCACGATACACCTTGTTTGTCCATTTGGTCTTGTTCACAAAATCATTGAGTGAACGCTCTAAAGTTCTGAAAATCTGCTGATTGGTCTGGCCAACTTGGTCGGAGTTTACAGTTATTGCACAATTCAATTCCTGTGCAGAAGCCCCGAGGGCAACAACCAATAGAAAAACAGAAAAAAGTATGTTACGCATGGATTCTGGAGATGATTTCTTCCCAAATATCGGAAGCCACTTCGGACTTCGTCTTCAAATCAAACGTTTTTATCTCCGAATTCTTATCTATGAAGGTAATTTTATTGGTAGTTCCTCCAAACCCCGCACCATCATCTTTCAATGAATTGAGGACAATGCCATCCAAATGTTTTCTTTTGAGCTTGCCTTTGGCATTTTCCAATTCGTTTTGAGTCTCCAGAGCAAATCCTACCAAGAATTGATTTTTCTTCGTTTCGCCAAGCGACATCAAAATATCCGGGGTACGTTCCAATTCAATGAACAGCTCCCCGTCTTTTTTCTTGACTTTTTCGGTAGCGATAGTTTTAGGTCGATAATCCGCCACGGCTGCGGCACATATGGCAATATCCGTATCCGCATAATGTTCGTGGCAAGCTTCATACATTTCCTGTGCAGAAGTCACACGGATCAATTGGATATTATTATGGTCGATGTTCAAATGGGTTGGGCCCGAAATCAAAATTACGTTTGCTCCCAGATTAGCTGCTTTCTTTGCCAGTTCAAATCCCATAGTGCCCGTGGAACGGTTTCCCAAAAAACGTACAGGATCAATGGCCTCATGTGTCGGTCCTGCGGTGATGAGTACTTTTTTTCCGGATAACGGAAGTCCATTGGCCAAATCCTCTCGCAAGAATGCAACAATATTCTCAGGTTCTGCCATACGCCCTTCACCGTGCAATCCACTGGCCAATTCACCAGACTCAGCAGGAATCATGGTATTGCCGAAAGATTTCAGTTTATCCAAAGAGTTTTTTGTGGATGGGTGTTTGTACATATCCAAATCCATTGCCGGGGCAAAATAAACGGGACACTTTGCAGATAAATAGGTGGCCAAAAGCAAATTATCGCAGGTTCCGTTGGCCATTTTGGACAAAGTGTTGGCCGTTGCCGGGGCAATCAACATGATGTCTGCCCACAAGCCTAATTCCACATGATTGTTCCAGGAAAGACTTCCATCCTCCTCATTTACAAAATCCAATAAAACCGGATTTTTAGAGAGCGTGGACAAGGTGAGGGGAGAAACAAAAGAGCCGGCGCTCTGGGTCATTACAATCTTGACCCGGGCGCCAGCTTTAATCAGTAAACGAACAAGAAATGTAGTCTTGTACGCGGCAATTCCCCCGGAAATTCCCAAAAGGATATTTTTACCGCTAAGCATTTCTTAAGCGTCTTTCTCTGTATTCCTGTAGTAGATTTTATCTTCCAACCACTCTTGAACAGCAAGAGCATGTGGTTTTGGCAACTTCTCGTAGAACTTGGAAACCTCTATTTGTTCCTTGTTCTCGAACACTTCTTCCAAGCTATCGCTGTACGTAGCAAACTCTTCTAATTTCTCCAATAATTCCTTTTTGATCTCGGAATTAATTTGGATAGCTCTTTTAGATACAATGGAAATAGCTTCGTAAATGTTGCCGGTTTTTTCGTCGAACTCGTTTCTATTGAGTGTAACCGTGGAAACCGGTGCCTTGGTGTTTTTCAAATCTTGCATATGCAGTGGTTTAAAAACTTTTTTATTTGGATAAAGTTGTGTCGGAATAAGCGCTCAATCCTTTTTGAATTGTTTCAGCAAGCTTATCCGCTTCTTTTTTGAATTCTGTTTCGGGAAAATAACGTAATAAATTGTTATAGGAGTCAAGAGCATCTTCCAATCGCTCTTTCTTCTTGTCCTCTGTACTGTTTATTGCCAATTCCGTTGTTGCTTCAATCCGGTAATACAGCGCTTCTTCCCTATACACTGAACCTGGATTATCGGTAATGAAGTTATCAAACGCCGTAATAGCTGATATCAATACTGGTAAATTAAACTTTCCTAGCTTATTGAATTGCTTCGCAATCTCTATTTGTTTCTTTTCTTTTTTAGCGGTCAACTCTTTGGCCATATTGTTGGCTTCCTCAAAATATTCCGACTCAGAATAATTATTGATAAACGTTTGTAACTTCAACAAGGCTTTGTCAGTTTCCGTTTGGTCCAAAGAATATCTTGGTGAGAGCATATAATAACTTTTAGCACCCAAAAAGCTCGCCTCTTGTATTTTATCACTCCGAGGATAAGATTTTATAAAACGTTCAAACTGATATCCTGACAAATAATAATCGTCGTTTTTGAAATAACTATCCGCAAAGAAAAACATTACCCGCTCCCCTTGTGGCTTTCCTACATATTTGGGCGCAATTTGCTCGAACAGACGAACTGCTCTTTTGTAATCTCCTTCGTTATAGAGTTTTTCGGCCATATCATATTTGGCCTTCACATCCGTTTCCTTAAGCACTTTTTGATACTCACTGCAGGATACGAGAAGGACAGCTGTTAAGCAAACGATTAGTATTGGCCTCATTTTCAAAAACATTTTGCAAAATTAGTGATATTGAATGGATATAAAAAAAGAATTTTACCACTCAAATGTAAAGGGTACTGCGACCAATCCCCAAGAATTTGGGCAACATTTAACGAATTTTAAACATGTGCCTTGTCGAGAGACTTTAAAGAACTGCCTATTTTTTCTTTTAAAGACTGGGATGCTTCCACCAATGGTAACCGAACTGTGGCTCTAGAAATACCCTTACATTCAAAAATACTTTTGATGCCCGCTGGGTTACCTTCTTCAAAAATAAGAGTCATTAAGGCAGATAGTTTGTGATGGATCGCATAAGCGTCTTTTGCATTTCCTTCCAACCCAAACTTGATCATATCAGAGAAAAGAGATGGCACTCCCTGCCCAAGAACGGATATTACACCTGCTCCACCAGCCAAAACAGTGGGCAAAGCAGTTGCATCATCACCGGAAATCACCAAAAAGCTTGCAGGTTTGTCCTTGATTATTTTATCGATTTGCACCGAATCCCCACAAGCCTCTTTTATTGCCACAATGTTGGAAAAATCATGGGCCAGTTTCAATGTTGTTTCGGGCAACATATTGCTCCCTGTTCTTGATGGTACATTATAAAGTACAATTGGAATGGGCGACGCTTCCGAAATCATCTTAAAATGTTGATATATCCCTTCTTGTGTAGGTTTATTATAGTAAGGTGAAACAGATAGAATGGCATCAAAATCAGACAAATCCAATGTTTTCAACTCGTTGGCAACCAACATGGTATTGTTGCCACCTACACCCAAAACCAAAGGAAGTCTTCCTGCATTGGCACGCACCACAACATCGACAACCAATTGTTTCTCCGCTTGTGATAGCGTTGCAGATTCCGCTGTTGTTCCCAGTACCACCAAATAATCCACACCGCCTTGAACGTTGTATTCAACCACTCTTTCCAGTGCATCTACGTCCACCGATAAATCTTCTCTGAACGGAGTTATCAATGCTACTCCTGTTCCGATCAATTGTTCCATTTGTTCAAATTTCTTTTAAGACCTTTAAATACTTTTTCAATTCACTCTTGAACAACTTAAAATCGTTCATGGGAGTATTTAAGATCAAATCGTTGACCTTAGGGTCCTGAGCACCTAAACCTACCTTGAGACGAGCGGGTGTTTTAACCGATAACAACTTCATCATTAAATTATCATCTTCATAATAATTGATCAACATATCGTACTCCCTGCCCAAAAACTCAAGAACATAGCCATTTTCGATTTGGCCTTTCCAACCAAGGTCCTTATCGGAAAACATTTGGATGGCATATGGGGAATTTTTATCATATTCCCTTTTGTAACCAATAATCTTTATGGCATTGGGTCGCAACTCAAACTCATCAATAAGTTCATAAAAGACCTCTGCTTTCGGGAAACTATCCACATCGACAATACAACCGATGCTGGTAATCCCTTTCTCCCTGGTCACGGACTTTGGAGGCCTTTCCATTTCCTCCCTTAAATATTTTAGCCCGGATTTAACCTTAAATTTGTCTTGGAGTCCTTTCAAAAACATATTTTTGATGATTTTTACAAAGGTAAATAATCTACCAAGACGAGTTAACAAATATACATACGTGAACAATTTAAAATTCAAACAATTTGTTGTAT
>NHBR02000048.1 GCA_002167435.2 Allomuricauda sp. TMED12 | reverse complement strand
TGCAACAATTCTTGGTTACTATATCCAAGACTTTCACAAAGACTTTGGTTTACTTTGATGAACTTACCGTCCAAAGCAACAAGTGCCATACCTACCGAAGAGTTTTCAAAAGCTCCCTGTAGTGATTCCTCGCTGGTTTCAAGTTGTAATTCTGTTGTTTTTAATTCGGTAATGTCCACATTGACACCTATCATCTTAGTTGCCTCTCCGTTATTGTCCCTTGTAACCGTGGCTTCGGCTTTTATCCATCTAATATCACCGTTTGGCCATTTGACCCTAAAGGTAGTATCAAAGTTCTTTTTTCCTTCAATGGCATCTTTTACTTCATTGGATGATCTTTCCAAATCTTCCGGTAAGACACATGATTCCCAGGCTTCAAAAACCCCCTTAAAATCAGATTTTTCGATTCCGTATAAGCTATACATGTTGGAATCCCACAAGAGTTCATTTCTTTTTATATCGTATTCCCAAATTCCAATTCCCGCCTTATCAGTTGCCAAGGCAAGTCTATCACTAACCTTGTAATATTCGATTTCAGTCTTTTTTCGTCTATCAACATCTTGAAAGGTTCCAATTAACCTAACACATTTGCCATTGATTATTTCTGGTTCCCCAATGGCCCTTACCCAAACCTCTTTGTTTTGGGCCGTAATAATTTGAAGCTCGGTATCCCATGCCTTGCCATATTCCATCGCTTCCTTAACAAGCTTTGAAATGGTTGCCCTACTATACCCCTCCTTATAAAATGAAATGGCATCTGCCAGATTGGGGATATAATTTTCGTCCACCTCATGGATCTCTTTGGTGATTTGCGACCAATAGATTTTATCATTTACCAGATCAACTTCCCATCCCCCAATCCGCGCCACACGTTGTGACTTGACCAAAAGCTCTTCTTCCAGTTTTTTGTTGGTGATATCCTCCAAAACAAGTATAATGCCCGTTATAATGTCGTCTTCATCCTTAACGCTTTCAATTTTCCAACTATACCAAACCGCTTCACCATTTTCAAAAACCATGCGAGTCTCACCCGATTTAAAACCGTCATGCTCCAAGCAAAAACGAATGTCGGATTTCAGGGTTTCTGGCAACTCAGGCATTGTTTCAAAAAATGGCTTCCCTACCGTTTCATCAGTCTGACCAAAATAGGCTGACCAACTGTCTGAAAGATTTACAAAAACACAATTTGTATCCAAAACGGCCAGTGGAATGGGAGTTTTTTTAAAAAGGGATTGTTTGACTATCACGTAGCTTTCAATTAATTGAAAAAAACCTCAATTTAGGTTCAAAACATCTTTGATAACGTTAAAACAAAATGCAATATTATTAAGAATTAATAATTTAAGATACCAAATAGGAATCTAAACTTGCGTAAAGTGTTTATAATTTATGCCTTGGGTTAAAACAGGTAACAATTTGTAAATGTGCTATTCCAATAGGATATTGGCTTAAACTGAATGCTGATAACTTTCATTATCACAATGATTTAAAATTTTTCAAATATCACAAGGAATAATCCGGTCCGCATCAAAACCCAAAAGAATGCCAATGTAAACATTTTTATGAAAGGATGTGGTGTGAGAGTATAGATTTTGAGTTTTGCAGTAGTTCCTCGAGTATTGAAAGCTTTGAAATTAATTGCTTTGCGGAGGGAAATACTGCTTTACAACATTTTTCGATGATCTACGCAATTATACCACAACTTAGAAACCCTGTCAAGTAACCTTATCTATTTGCCATAAACTTCTTGATTTCTCTTCCCTCGATCCACTTAGCTACTCTATTCTTCAAAAAGGGAATTTTGACCTCATAGTAGAAATTCTTTTTGTCTTTGTAAAACTTGTAATCCGCCCAACCTTTCAATTTATTCCATTCTGAAATGTATTTGAAGATTTTGAAATACACCAATTGGCCTAGTGAAGGTTCAAATTCCTTATGCGACTTAATTGCATTAATAAGTTTTTCATATCCATTTAATGCCTTCCTATGATTATTGTCTGTTTCAATTTCAGATTTTGTTGCTACCATAAGTTCCACGGATGATGCAAAGTGAAATCCGCTTTGCGTAAAGTTTTCATTTAAATACTTACTAGTTGAGTCAGCCCCAAATCCTGCGCAGGTAACAAGGGCCGTAGCATATTTTCCAAAAAATATCGGCCTATGTGAAATATAGCTGGTTCGCTCTACAAATTTCTTCATTAACGCACTTATTGTTCTTGCATACGTGGGAGAGGCGAATATGGTCCCGTCCGCATCTTTCATTTCTTCAATAATCATATCACGATCATCTTTAAGCGGACAATTTTCCTCTCCGGTATTGATACAGGAATAACAACCAAGACAATCCTTAAGGTTTAGTTCTGAAAGCATGAGAATCTTGAAATCTATTTCAGCATTACTTTGCTGAAGCATTTTAAGGATGTCGTAAGTATTCCCTTTGTGCGGGCTTCCACAGATTGCTACTATTTTTATTTTTTTATCCATCTTTACAGCATTTAACCATAGGACATTTCAAAAGTCCTTAAGCACTTAAATTTTGGTTCTTACTATGCTGGCACTTCTCTATGCTTGGATTGCCTGACCAGTTTTAAAATTGGTTCAATACTTTCTTTGTCAACATAGTCAAATCCATTGCGCTCTTCTTTACTGGCTTTAGGGTCAGGATTGATAAGAGAGCCTATCAACAGCAACAGCCGCACCCACCAACTGACTTTCGAATGGTCTAACCTGCCTCGTAGCGCAACATGCTCCATTTGGGAAAATAGCTCTGAAGGAAGGGAATTGGCAACCCATCTGTTGAGTTTATCACTTGGACCGGCGCCGGAGACTGAAAACAAGATTTTTGACCTGCCTTTAAGCTTGGACAAATTTGCACTTACCCATTTTCGATTGGACAGCTTAAAAAAAAGGATTGAACTACCCAGTATCAGATAATCGTACTTTGACGGATCGGCATTCGGGTCCTTGATGTCGAATACGGGAAGTCCTGTGGCTTCACCTATCCAGTTCGCATATTGTTCTGTACTACCGTACTTGCCCGAGAAAAAAATTGCTCCGTTCATACTATTGTTTTAGCTGTTGGTATAACAAATTTAAATTAGCTCATAGGGCCAAATATCATAGCTTGATCACCTATGTCGATAAGTTCACAACTTTTGGAAAAGCTACTGTCGTCCAATTCAACATGAAATCTTAAGGTATCTTCTTTAGCACTAGAATCAACAGGGAGCCAGCGATAGGGCAAGTCTAGCTCGGTCACTTTAGGGTTTAATAGGTTGAGAATGGAATACTGTCCTTTTTTATGTTGAAATCCGGTTGGCTTCTCAAAACTCAATGCAAGTGTTTGGTTATCTATTTTTTTTCGCTCCAATAACGAAACAATTTTGTGGTCATCATATTTTGTGTCATCACATTCTGACCAGATTTTGTCTCGATTCATTTGCAAAGCTGCCAAAAATCCGGCCATTATAGTACCTTCAAAACCACCTCCCGGAAATGTCCATGCCGATGCAAAATACAAGTTGGGAATCAAGAAATTATTTCTTAATCGCTTCATCCCCGATTGTTCTTTAGATTGAGTGAAGCCATAAACAGATCCATCGGGATTAGAGGTGAAGCGTTGAATGGTTTTAGGTGTGGCTACTTCATAATATTCAATGCTTTCTCGTATTCCGGGAAATTGCTTTTCTAATCGTTGCAATAAAATCTGGGCTACTTCTTCCTTTTTGGCCTTATACTCGTCCTTACTTAGTCCTTCCCAGTTTTTTAGATAGTCTACGCCACAGATTGCACCTACAGATTTTTCTGGCGGCGCCAGTTGAGCATCTATCCTACCGTAGTCCACAAAAATGAAGCTACGTTTTGACCAATCACCCAGCTGGTTAAGGTGAACGTCCTTCAAGGTCTTGACATTGTCTCCCTGAATATAATTTGAGTAGTACTTGACACCATAAATCTCCAAATTGGTTTTAAAGCCTAGATAAAGGCATAATAACGAACAAGAATTTGTTTGTAAACCGATTTTCTGTTTGAGGGAGGAGGCATGGGGCTCATCTAACATAGCCGGCACCAATGGAACGGCACAATTGGCCACTATATTATCACATGAAATAGTGACTGGCTCTATACTTTCATTGAAGCTATCATGGAAGGTGACACCCGTTACCCGGCCATTTTCAGTAACTATTTTCTCTGCCTTTTGCCCTAACAGTACACTGCCGCCCTGTTTTTCAATATATGCGGCCAAATGATCGGAAAGCTGTTGTGAGCCCCCTTTTATGAAGTGACCACCATTCTCGATAAATCCGGAAAACGGCATGCTATAGTAAAACATGGATAAGGTGTAAGGGTCATCGCCCCAATAGCCAATATGTGCCACTAGGTCAAGTTTTGCGTTTTCATTGGTGATGTACTTGTCCAACCAAGATCCAACCGTATGTCGCGATGCTTCTACAAGGTTAGGATATAGCAATGGCATAAGGGGATAAATAAGCTTGCGTTTCAATGGTGTGCGAGGCAAACTGACTCCTTCTTTTCTGACACCGGCAATCAATTTAATAAACCGTTTTATTCCTTTTTCATCTTCAGGATATCTGTCGATGAGTGCCTTGGTCGCAGCTTCAAAACCGTGGGGAAATACAAAATCTTTTTTATCTGAAAGCACCGCGTAGAACTCTGGTACTTGCTGAAATTGAACGTTCTTGTCCACATTCAGCATTTTTAAAAGATTCATTAGCTTACTGTTTTCAGCCAAACCACTCATTTCATGTAGGCCTACTTCAATGATGAGGTCTCCTCGCTTAAACGTGGTAGCACAACCACCGGGTTTGTGGTGTTGTTCTAACAAAAGGACCTTCTTCCCAAATTTTGATAGCGTGGCTCCAGCGGTTAATCCGGCTAGGCCTCCTCCGATAATTATCGTATTATATTTCATTGCGGTTTATTTATTCCAAATTCAACGATTGGGTAGGTTGCCGGTTTGAATCTGTATGATATCCAATGAGAGTACTGGAAAGAATGGGATAAACTTTCCCATGATTCCTAATGACAAATCGAAAATAACATCAAAAAATAAATTATAACATGATGAAAATCAGAATGATTGACTTTTTATGGATGTCCTTTTTTTCCATCACCCAACCATTAAATTGCTTGAAGTTTTTTTAAAATTCAATAAAACGGTCATCTCATTGCCGCCCTCTAAGAAACTCTTCAGAGTGAGATTTCAACTAGATATGATGTTCTTAGTAAAAAACGCTGAAGTATTTTAACCATACACCCCTGAATATTAAAAAAATAAGAAATAATCTAAAAAAGCAAAACCCCTGTTTTTACAGGGGTTTTTGGGTAGTGATCGCGGAAGGATTCGAACCTTCGACCGTCTGCTTAGAAGGCAGATGCTCTATCCAGCTGAGCTACGCGACCAAACTTTGCGGGTGCAAAGATACTAATGTAACCGATTGTAAAAAATATTTTTTTGATTTCTTATCAATTTTATGATGAGAGCATCAAATCGGTTACACAAGTTTTTATTTAAAGCCTATCTCTTTCAGCCCTTCATGACTGATTTTGATAACTTCCAAAGGTTTTTTATCCCAGGTCATATCTTGCTCCACAAAATATTTTTCCATGCCTGAGGTCTTCTTTTCCTTTAAGATTCTCGCAAAATCGATGGTTCCCTCCCCTACTGGGGCAAATTTTCCTTCTTCATCCATATCCTTTACGTGCCACAACTTGAATCTTCCCGGGTATTCTTCGAAATAAGCAACAGGGTCTGCCTCTGCTCTGGTCACCCAATATAGATCCATTTGGAAGTTCACGTATTTTGGGTCTGTATTATCCAATAAGTATTCAATTGGTTTAATACCATCTTCGTTGTTCTTGTACTCAAAGTCATGGTTATGGTACAATAACTTCAATCCTGAAGCCTCACATTTTTTACCCAAGGTGGTGAGAATATCAGCAAAATCTTCCATGGAACCTTTCATCCCCATGGTTCGGTTTTCGCGATTAAACGTGAACATGCCCATAGGTGGTACCGGAATGGTAAAATATTCAAATCCTGCTGCTTTGGTATCGGCTATCAATTGGTCTGCGTTTTCCAAAGTTACCATACCCATATGCGTACTAACCGGAGTCAAACCAATACTCTCCAAATAGGCCTTGAACTCCTGTGGCTCCATGCCATAAAATTTTCCTTCGTTATAACCCGCAGCCTCGATGTAGGCATAACCTGCATCCGCCACTTTTTGCAGGGTCGCTTTGGCATCCTCGCCCATATTGTCCCTCACCGTATATAGTGCCAACCCACCAAAGTTATCTTGTGCATAAAATGTGATTGTAAATAGTGCAAAGGCCAAGGTAAAAATGCCCTTTACAGATAGCATCCTGTTCATAATTATTGTTTGTAGTTAATTTCGGTTTAAATGTCCTACAATATAGGGTTTTCCCGATTAATATTTTTAACTGATATTGTTAGAATCCCTTACGGATTCTTACAACAAAAAAATCCGTTGAATGCCAAAACATCGCAACGGATTTCAAAATGAATGAGTGCTAAAATTTTTAAATTTCGTTTAACCTTAAGGCTATCCTTACTTTTATTTCATCATGTACCTTGATTATACCCAACGCTTTTCGCGGAGGTTCAAGACCAAAATCGGTTAATTTTAAAGGTATGGTGCCATCAACACAAATATTGCCTTGTTGTTCGCAATATAATGTGGTTTCATAGTTTCTGGTAACCCCGGCAATTTTAATCTCCATTCCCACACCTATTTTTTGATTATCAGGCTGAGGAGGATCCACGTAGAGCAATCGCAGTTCCACTTGGGGATGTTTTTCGGTCTGTAACAAATCCCTGAAATCCTTGTTAATGGACTTGCCACCACAATCGAAACAATCGTTGGCCAGCTTTAGTTGAGCATTACTGAACTGTATCTGCTCAGCTTTGTCGTCATAAGCCAAGCGTATGGGCAACTCCAGTTCTTCCAAATTGTATTTACAGGTAAATTCGTTGACATTGGTTGTTCCGGAAATCACCACTTCACTCTCAGGAGCCACACGGACCTTAGTCTCCCTTTCTGGGTCGGTAAAACCAAACCCAATTAAAAGAGCAGAAACAATCCAAACAATTTTTGTGATATGTGAACTTGTGGACAACATGAGTTCCTAATATAATATTTTTAAGGTTAAAGACCTAGAACATTCCTGCCCTAGGTCTTGATCAATCATCAATCATATTTTAGAAACTGATAACAGCTTCCAATAAAACTCCTTTAAATTCACCTTCGTGGAAGATACTTGTTGTATCGTATCCATCATATTGTTGGTTCACATATTCTATTTTGGCCAAAATGTTCTTGGTCAAGAATACACCACCTCCCAATTGGAATCTATCAATGGTAATCTCTGATCCAGATGGGTCATCAGAAGTTACGGTGTTGTAACGAGTTGCCAAGTAGAAGTTTTCATTGTTTCCAAATCTGTAGATCAATTCACCTGCCAACTGTGTAGCAGTTCTATTGTCGGTTTCAGCATCTGTTTTTCCTGAAGAAGTTTCAAAAGTTCCGAAGAATTCCAATCCTTTATATTTTACAAATGGGTTGATCATAAAGGCAGTGATTTCATTGTCAAATCCAGGGTTATATCTACCCGATCTAAAGTTACTGGATGCCCTTGCTTCGGTATCCTCCATTACCAAATAATATCTGGAACCTGTTCGGTCTGCACTGTATAAGTATACTCTTCCAGATTTTCCTGTGCTGTACATAGAACCCGTAATTCTAAGTCTCAAGTCTTCATTCACCTGTCCATCGTAACCTAATTTGGCCAAAATGGAAGCTCCTGTAGTTTCTGGATTGCTTACAGCTTGGTTCAATTTACCATTGGAAAGACCAAACATACCGATGAATCCATTTTTTCTGAAGTAAACTTCACCGCCGACCTCAGTGGTAAACGCATCCATGATCAAGTTACCAACAAATGGATTGTACATGGCTTGGGAGTTGTCACTTCTTCTAAAGTGGGTATCACCATAGTTGTTTTCCATGTGTCCTACTTTAATGGTAAGATACTTCATGGCTTCTTCCAAAAATCCAGGGCTTATGAAGTCCAAATTATCTACTTGGAAATAACCTCCTTTTACATAAGGCTCTGGGTGGTGACGTGAAGACAAATAAGTTCTTAAGTGCATACGTACACCTTTGGCCAAGGCCACATCCAAATCCAAGTTAGCAGTTGCCAAGTTAAAGTTATCTCCGATTGGAATAAGGTCCACGGCTCCTGAGTTTTCGTGGTTCAATGCTTGGAACTGAAGGGTGGATGATCCACCGACCCTTACTTTTATACCATCAAATGTGGAGACAGTATCTTTTGGTGCTTCAAAAACATTGATTCCATTTTTGTCCGGTGAACGGAAATTATCGAGTTGACGATTTTGTGAAAATCCCGATAGGCCTACTAAGAAAGCAGCTACCAGTAATCCTTGTTTTACATATTTTCTCATGATTGTAGATTTATTTAGTTGAGTATTAAAATTTAATTATTTCCAAACTGTGTTAAAGTGAACCTCGATTTCATCACCAGTGGTGATGGTTCCTAAAAGTGCTTTGGGTGGTTCAACACCGTAGTCGGTCATTTTCAAAGCCTTTTTTCCTTCGAGCAGTACCTTGTCTCCATTTATGGTTAGGTTAAACGGCAAATCAATTGTATTTGTGCTGCCAGAAATGGTCAAATCTCCTGTCGCAACGACTTTGTATCGATTGGAAACAGAAACAACCGGCGAAACACTTTTTACACTTTTCATGTTAAAAACAATTTGTTTGTGCTTTTTGGTGTCCAATGCTTTGTAAGTGTTTTTATCCATAGCTCCCTTTCCACTCTTAAGGCTTTCCGCTTCCACCGTAAATTTTAAAGTGTTGATTTTAGGAAGTTCACCTGTATTGTCCAAAGCGATAGAACCTGATTTTTGTTCTGCCACTTCTTCCCAGTCATGCAAGGTAGAGGTGCCTGTTACCATAACTTCACCTTCGCTTTTGCTGATTGCATAGCTCTGTGCTGCAAGTGCGATCGGAATCAATCCGAAGGTCATTAACAAAATGACTGACTTAATCGAGAACGGTCTTTTTTTGAATTGTGATTGCATAGTATTTTGGTTTTGTTGGGGACAAAGTTCTAATATGGAATATTCGTAAAAGATGATAAATGTCAGTATTTTCCTAAACTGCTGATTTTCAGTAACAAATGTTACAAAAAACTTCTATTTAGCTGGCTTTTAACCCCCTAACCCATCACTTACACCTTTAAATCGTCTATTTTGAGTCATGGGAAATCGCTAGGTTCACAAATACGAATAAAAATATCCTCTAAAACCTATAAAACACCTGAAACACTGACTTTTATCATGTTATGAGCCAATTGCTCCCTCTAATTTTACATTCAGATTTTAGCATTTGTCAATCTCTTAATAGATATAAAGATGGAAACACTTACAGAAAACCAACTCAGCGTATATTCTTTCGGCAACAAAAAAGCGGATGGAGGACGAGACATGAAGGAACTGCTTGGTGGTAAAGGAGCCAACTTGGCCGAAATGAGCCGTATTGGGATTCCTGTGCCCCCAGGCTTCACAATAACAACTGAAGTTTGCACCCAATACAACGCAGAAGGTAGAGAAGCGGTAATAGAACGCATAGAGCCCGAAGTTCGTAGTGCTATAAATAGTATCGAGGAAACCATGGGGGCCGTATTCGGGGATGATGAAAATCCGTTGCTGATTTCAGTCCGCTCCGGGGCAAGGGTTTCCATGCCAGGAATGATGGATACTGTCCTTAATCTTGGTTTGAACGATGAGTCCATAAAAGGAGTAATTAAAATGACAGGTAATGAACGATTTGCTTGGGACTCGTACCGACGTTTTATCCAAATGTACAGTAGTGTTGTAATGGGCCTTAAACCAGAGTCCAAAGATGACCTTGACCCCTTTGAAGAAATCATTGATAATTTAAAGGATAAACGAAGAATTGAACAGGATACAGAATTCACTGTTCAAGATCTTCAAGATTTGGTCTACGACTTTAAGGACATTGTTAAAAAAAGAACAGGTACACCTTTCCCTACAAATCCATGGGACCAACTCTGGGGAGCCATTGCAGCCGTATTTGACAGTTGGAACGGTGATCGTGCCATCTATTACCGTAAAATGCACGGATACCCAGAAGATTGGGGTACCGCTGTAAATGTTCAGGCCATGGTTTTTGGTAATATGGGGGAAGATTCCGGAACCGGGGTATGCTTTACCAGAGATGCTGGAACCGGGGAAAACGTGTTCAATGGGGAATACCTCATCAACGCCCAAGGGGAAGATGTGGTCGCCGGTGTTCGTACACCTCAGCAAATTACTTTGTTAGGATCTCAACGTTGGGCCAAACTTGCCCGGGTGGACGAGGAAGAACGTAAAGAAAGCTACCCGTCGTTGGAAGAACTAATGCCCGATATTTACAAGGAACTGTTTGATTATCAAAATAGACTGGAAACACACTACCAAGATATGCAGGACATGGAATTTACCATTCAACAAGGTAAACTCTGGATACTACAGACCCGTAACGGTAAGCGTACCGGTGCTGCAATGGTGAAAATTGCAATGGATTTACTAAAAGAGGGATTAATAGATGAGAAAAAGGCCCTAATGCGCATAGAGCCCAATAAACTGAACGAACTTTTACACCCCATCTTTGATCCTGATGCTTTGGAGGAAGCCGAAGTAATCGCACAAGGTTTACCAGCATCACCAGGTGCAGCAACTGGACAGATTGTTTTCTTTGCTGATGAAGCGGATAAATTTAAAAACAGTATTCTGATCAGGGTTGAAACTTCCCCCGAAGATGTGGAAGGCATGAATGTGGCCAAAGGTATTGTTACGGCACGTGGAGGTATGACCTCCCACGCAGCAGTAGTGGCAAGGGGAATTGGTAAATGCTGCGTTTCAGGTGCAGGTGCCTTAAAAATCAATTACAAGACAAGGACCCTGAAAGTTGATGGACATGAGTATCATGAAGGTGATTGGATTTCCATAAACGGTTCTACAGGTAACATCTTGGAAGGAAAGGTTGGCACAAAAGAACCGGAATTGAGCGGTGAATTTGCTGAATTGATGGATCTATCAGACAAATATGCCACTATGGAAGTACGAACAAATGCTGACACACCAAAAGATGCCCTGATTGCCCGAAATTTTGGTGCAAAAGGTATTGGTTTAACCCGTACCGAGCATATGTTCTTCGAAGTGGACCGTATCAAGGCCATGCGAGAAATGATTTTGGCCGATACTATCAAGGGACGTAAGCAAGCTCTAAAAGAACTGCTTCCCATGCAACGTAACGACTTTGAAGGAATTTTCAGAGCAATGGAAGGATATCCTGTTACTGTTAGATTATTGGACCCACCATTGCATGAGTTTGTTCCCCACCAGTTGGCCACCCAAAAAGAGCTTGCCGATGACCTTCATATTTCCTTGTCCTCAGTAAAAAGCAAGGTAGCTGAACTGGAAGAGTTTAACCCAATGATGGGACATAGAGGTTGTAGGCTGGGAAATACCTATCCTGAAATTACTGAAATGCAGACACAAGCTATTTTGGAAGCTGCACTAAAAGTCAAGAAAGATGGTATTGCCGTTAAACCAGAAATTATGGTCCCCTTAGTTGGTACCGTTGAAGAGTTTAAACAACAAAAAGAGATAATCGATGCTACAGCTCAAGAAGTTTTCAAAAAACGTAAGGATAGCGTAGAGTATTCCGTAGGTACCATGATCGAAATACCAAGAGCTACCTTGATTGCCGACAAGATTGCCGAAATTGCCGACTTCTTCTCTTTCGGAACCAATGACCTTACACAGATGACCTTTGGATATTCTAGGGACGATTCAGGTAAATTCCTGCCCGTATATCTTGAAAAAGGAATCTTGAAAGCAGACCCCTTTGAAGTTCTGGACCAAGAAGGTGTAGGCCAATTGGTAGAAATGGGGACTCAACGTGGCCGAGAAAAACACAAAGACCTTAAAGTTGGAATCTGTGGTGAACATGGAGGAGAACCAAGCTCAGTTGCATTTTGTCACAAAGTAGGAATGAACTATGTAAGTTGTTCACCCTTTAGGGTGCCAATTGCCCGAGTGGCAGCTGCTCAAGCCGTAATATCTTAATTGTAAATACACCTGACCATTCTGTTTTTTTAAAATCCCCGACTTTTGGATACATTTCAAAGTCGGGGATTTTTATAACTCAAAATTCCAAACCCAGAATCCACTTGTAATGATGATCTTTGCAAAGCAATCCATAAAAAATGAGTAACGAAAAAACTGCCATACGAACGACATATTTCAGCCTTCTTGGCAATTTTAGTTTGGCCCTGATAAAAGGTTTGGCCGGATTTTTTGGGAACTCCTATGCACTGATTGCCGATGCCATAGAATCCACAACGGATATTTTTTCATCCTTTTTGGTTTTGTTAGGATTTAAATATGCGGAAAAACCACCCGATGAGAACCATCCTTATGGCCATGGTAAAATAGAACCGCTGATCACATTCATTGTTGTAGCTTTCTTGGTTACCTCCGCTACGATCATTGCGTACGAAAGCATTCAGCACATACAAACCCCTCATAAAACACCAGAGTCGTGGACGTTGATTGTTTTGGGAGTTATTATTTTATGGAAAGAGATATCATATCAGGTTGTTATCCGAAAAAGTAAACAGACCCAAAGTTCTTCGTTGAGAGCGGATGCTTGGCACCACAGAAGTGATGCTATCACATCGGTAATGGCCTTTTTGGGTATTTCCATAGCACTAATATTTGGTGAAGGCTATGAAACAGCCGATGATTGGGCAGCCCTTTTGGCATCAGGATTTATATTTTACAATAGTTATTTGATCTTCCGTCCGGCCTTAGGGGAAATTATGGATGAACATCAATACGACGACCTGATTTTAGAGATTCGAAAAAAATCTTCGCAGGTAGAAGGAATTTTAGGTACCGAAAAATGTTTCATCCGGAAATCAGGGATGAATTATCATGTCGACCTTCATGCAATCGTGGATGGTAACATCTCAGTAGAAAAAGGCCATTGGATTGCTCACAATCTAAAAGATTTTCTTCGAAAAGAAATTCCCAATTTGGGCCATGTACTCATACATATAGAACCGAAAGAATATACTTATAAATAGCACTTTACACTTTGGTTAATGGGTAAAATGGATTATCTTATTCATCTAAACCTAACTACCATGACCAAACTCTCTATCTTTTTTTGCAGTTGTCTTTTATTTATTATTTCCTGTAACACCGCTGAAAAATCAGAATATAACATAGCAGTACGTTTTGACGAAACTATAAGTGCTGAAAATAAAGATGGCCGTTTGCTCCTGATGCTTTCTACCGATGATAGCAAGGAACCTCGTTTCCAGATTAACGACGGTTTAAACACACAGCTCATTTTTGGAATGAATGTGGATGGAATGTCAGCCGGCGAATCCATAACGTTTGATGAATCCATTTTCGGATATCCTTACCCAAGTTTATCGGATGTTCCTCCAGGGGAATACAATGTGCAGGCACTTCTGCATGTGTATGAGACATTTAATTTATCCACTGGACATACGGTAAAGCTACCCATGGACAATGGCGAGGGGCAGCATTGGAACACCTCCCCCGGAAATCTATATAGCAAGCCTTTTAAAATAACGGTTGGGGAAAACGGAGTTGAAAATGTGTCTGTGGTCATGGATCAAGAAATTCCTCCAATTCCGGAACCAGAGGACACCGAATGGATAAAGCACATTAAAATTAAATCGGAAAAATTATCGGAATTTTATGGAAGGGATATGTATTTGGGAGCCCATGTGCTGTTGCCCAAGGGTTTTGATGAGCATCCCGAAGCAAAATATCCGTTAATGGTCTTTCATGGTCATTTTCCAAGTGATTTTGGTGGTTTCCGCACTACCCCACCCGACCCGAATTTAGAACCAACCTATTCGGCACGTTTTGATTTGGACGGTTACAATATTATTCAACAACAAGAGGCTTATGATTTTTATAAACGTTGGAACGAACCCGATTTTCCACGCTTCCTAATTATAGAAATTCAACACCCGACCCCCTATTACGATGATTCCTATGCAGTAAATTCTGCTAGCCAAGGACCCTATGGAGACGCCATTACCTATGAGTTGATTCCTGAAATCGAAAAACAATTCAGAGGGATGGGCGAAGGTTGGTCCCGCTTTTTGTACGGTGGTTCCACCGGAGGCTGGGAAGCCTTGGCCGTGCAGGTAAAATACCCGGAGGAATACAATGGTTGCTTTGCCGCTTGCCCAGACCCAATTGATTTTAGGGCCTATTGCCTCACCAATATTTATGAAGATGACAATGCGTATTATTACGATTCAGACCATAAAAAATTGGAAATTCCTTCCCACCGAAATTATTTGGGGGATATCCAATCCACTCTTCGGCAGGGGAATCATCTAGAGTTGGTCTTAGGCGACAAATCCAGATCAGGGCAGCAATGGGATATTTGGGAAGCGACATACTCACCACAAGGAGACGATGGTTACCCTGTACGAATTTGGGACAAAATGAGCGGTGATATCGACCATGAAGTGGCTGAATATTGGAAAGAGAACTATGACCTCCGGCATATTTTGGAACGCGATTGGGATAAACTTGGCCCTAAACTAAAAGGAAAAATACATATCTACTGTGGTGATATGGACAACTACTATTTGAACAACGCCGTGTATTTAATGGAAGACTTTTTGGAGAGCACCAGCGAACCCTATTACGATGGTGAAGTCTTGTATGGCGATCGCGCAGAACATTGCTGGAATGGAGACCCAGACCAGCCCAATGCCATCAGTCGTTTACGATATAACTCGATGTATGTGCCAAAAATCATGAAACGTATTGCAGAAAGTGCCCCACAAGGAGCTGATTTGACCAGTTGGAGATATAAGTGAAAGTTAGCAGTCTTCCATACCATTTGATGATACCCGGTCTAATTTCAATTTTGATTTTAGTTTTTATGGTAATCCATCGAAGAAAACTTTTCAAAACAGGAAAATGGAAATGGTTTTGGATAAGTGCGGCAGTTTTTTTTGGAGTTTATCTCCTAATAGTTGGTGAAGCTGCATATTTCGATATCTCTTACAATCAAGACCTTCAAAAATTTGATACAAATGGTGATGGCTTTTTTACTGCAAATGAAATATCACCGGAACAAAAAGAAGCCATGCAAAAAGTAGTATCTGATACAGGCAGAAATTTCGCTGTTTTTACCGGACTTATTTTTTCAGGGGTTTTGGCGTTACTTGTTTTTACTGGTGGTAATATTTTGGAATTTATAAAACTAAAAGCAAGAAAATCCAAACCGAATAAATTCTGACCTTTAATTTAAAAATTAGATGTTGATTGGTCGTCAATAAACCAAAACATTCCCATATACTTCCTTCAAACTAATCTAGGTCATAGGATGGTATTTTGAATCACACTATCTTCTTTCGATTAATTTCAAAATATATTCTAATGGATTCTGATGTTAAAATACCGAACGAAGGTCCAAAGGACGGTAAAAAGGTATTTAAGAAGCTAAGAACCTGCTCCCGAACCTTTTTCTACATTTTGAACCGTGAATTTGGTCATGTAAAAGAACATGAAGAACGTGCGTCTGATGTACTGGCTGGGGGAATTATGCAAGAAGGGCATCAATGTGGTATGCTTTGGGGAGCATCCTTAGCAATTGGAGCCGAAGCTTTTCGTAGGTGCACGGATAAAAATCAGGCAATTGCCGTGGCTGTTTATGCGACACAAAAAGTCATGGAATCATTTTCAGAAAGGGAACACACCATAAATTGCCGGGAGATTACCCACTGCGACTTTTCCAGTAAATTAAGTATGGCCAAGTACTTTTTTACCGGTAGATTTTTACACTGTTTCAATCTAGCGGAAGAATGGGCGCCCGAAGCCGTAAGTACTGCAATAGAGGGGCTGTCCAAAAACAAGAACAAACCATCCAAAGCATGTTTGAGTTGCTCCACCGAAGTCGCAAAAAAAATGGGGGCAAGTGATGAAGAGTCCATTATGGTAGCAGGTTTTGCTGGAGGTCTTGGGTTAAGTGGTGCAGCATGCGGAGCATTGGCAGCGGCTATTTGGATGAAATCCCTCCAATGGTGCCGAGAGGTAGCCACAAAGTCATCCATGGACAATCCCTATGCGAAAGAAACACTGGACAGATTTTATCAATTTACGGATTCAAAGATTTTGTGTTCACAAATAACAGGCAAGCAATTTAATAATATCGAGGAGCACACAAGGTTTATGAATAATTCTGGATGTGAAGCTCTCATAAATGTGCTATCTAATTCTTAATAAGAATGGAACTCTTAAAAGAAAATCTAATCCCATGGTCCATAAGCAATGGTCTTGCACTAGTTATTTTGGTAACTTCTTTTCGATGGACAAAACTAACCCGATTGCTTTTATTTATGGTATTTGCCTGGGCTTGCTGGCTAAATTATAACACTGCCCACAAAACCCCAGATGATTATTTGATTTATGCCACCTTCACCCCTTTTGAAGTGTACCACAATTTTATAGTCCATTGGTTCAAGTCCAATATTGTCCCAACGGTGACCTTAATATCAATAGGACAGGGAGTAATTGCTTTAGGTATTACCTTAAAAGGTTTGGCGGTTCAAACCGCATGTGTTGGAGCCATACTATTCTTTATTGTTATTGCGCCACTGGGAGTTGGATCAGGATTTCCTGCTACGCTTATAGCTGCAGCAGCTACATTCCTGATTTTAAAGAAAGATAATTTGGACTATTTGTGGCACTTCAAAAAAAATGATGGTAAACACCAAAAAATGTAAAACACATCGTGAACTAAAGTATCGTTAATCTATAAAAACCTTCTATCAAAATGGAAAAAAAAGAAACGTATAGAAAATACATTTTTATGGGAATCGTGATCATTGCCTTGGGTATTGTTTTTTCGACCACCCTTAAAGGCAATGTGGAATCCTTGGGAAATGTTTTGGTAGCAGTTGGTGGATTATTGTTTATTGTTGGCATGAGCAAAAAGAAAAAAGAAGAAAAAGAAAGGGACAATAACTAAAAACATCAATTGCCCAATTTAGGCTCCAACCACAACCAACCCAAACACAAAAGCAGTACCGTATAAAACCAAATTGAAGAAATGGGCTCCAATTCCTTATGTGAAGAGGAGGTTACGCTATTGAAGCCCTTTTGATCTCCAAATTCCCGATAGTTTGCTTTCAACTTTTCGGAAAGGGCAATCGACTTTCGCTGATTTTTATCAAAAACAAAATATGAAAATTTGCTGACGGTATCATTGGAAACCTCTATTGAATTCCATCCCGATTTTCTGGGATACTTAACCCCTCTCCATTTATTGGGCACCAAACTATTTTGAATCAAAGGGATTTTCACTCCTTCATCGGTTGTGACTTCAATACCATTCATGGAAGTTCGAACCTCAAATTCATATGGTTCATTAATTCTTGGAGTTTCTGTAATCGATTTCCAAGCTATTACTTTCTCTTGTTCTTTGATGATGCTCTTTAGGATTTGTGTCCAAATATTGGCATACAGCGACTCGCTTCCGTCTAAAATCCATTGGTAGGTATTTTGAAGTACCGTGGTACCTATTTTACCCTTTTCTATTGGAACATAAGCCGCTACCAACACCGAATCAATCATAATCCTCTGAGTACGGACATCATTCTTAAATTCAAAAGGATACTTCTGTAGGGTTTGGCTTGACTCCTCTATAATTATCTCTGTATCAAAATCTCGATTAAACTGAAACGGAGATTGCCTTTCAGATAGTCTGAACAAACTCTCACCAGGTTGGATAAAAACACCCAGGCTATGCGTCTTCATCGCTTCCTCCATTGCTTCTTTTGACCTTCTTCCAAAAGCTGTATAGGAATCTGTATCGATTACCAATAGATCATATCCTTTCAGATTCTCCTCCGTAAAACTATAAATAGGGTTTGATGCCCCGTTGAAATACTCAAACTTGTATTTGCCTTTGGTAAGCTGTGTTCGTGCCAATACCTCGTGCCCCTTTTCGGTTAAGAAGTTTTTGAGGTATTTCGTCTCAAAAGTAGGAAAGGTATTGACCATCAAAATCTTCAAAGGTTCACTTTCTACAATCATAATGGGAACTGGTTCTTCAGATATGATAGTACCTTCACTATCTTTTTCCAAAAGACGATAAACAAACTGTCCGCTTGCTTTTGGATTGCCCATCAATGTCACCGCCTGTTCTTCCATTTCCTCAAACGGTACCGAATCCAAAGCATTTCCACCATTATCGGTTAAAATGGCCCAATTTCCCCTTTGTGGATTAACATATTTGGCCTTTACCTGAAACGTTTCACCTAGGGAAACTTCATTTTTATAGGATATTGCAGTCCATCCTTCAAGCGTTTCACCTCCAAAAAAAGCAACTGATTTATCCCTTACTTGCCACAAATCAAAAGGTTCCATTCCATGGCCTAAAAGAAAAAGGGTATCTGCCTCTTTTAAAATGGATAAGGTTCGTCCCTTAACGTACTCCTCAGTTTTTATTCTTTTGTAAATGGCTTGTAAGCTATCCAACTGAGTAGGACGGTAACCCGCTGTTAACACGATTCCTTTCCCTTTGACAGATTGTTTGGGCGTACTAGGTTTGAGAACGAGCATCACCAATGAAAAAATGGCCGAAAATGAAGCAATCGCCTTTAACCAAAATCTTCGTTCCTTTCGCTGCGACCATTCTTTCCAAATAAAGACGGCGCATAGCAACAATCCGACCAAAATTACCGGCCAAAGAAGTCCCTGATTCATAAATACCACACCATCATTCATAAACACCCAGTTCTTTTAAGTACAATAGATTGATTTCGTCTTGATATTTAGTCCTTTTCATTGGATTGTCTTCAACCTCGGGCAGAACGGACAAAAGATTTTTTTGTACTACCTCATAGTTCTCCTTAGTCCTGTTTGTTTCTTTTTGCAGGTCACGTAAGCCTTGTAATACTTTTAAATATTTTAGAGGTTCTTGAATTGCTTTTGGTGCCAATTCGTTTCCGGCCTCTTCAAACAGGGAGCTATCTTCATCGGTAAACTCTTTTTTATCTAGAATCAAAAGTTCCAAACGGGCTATGGACGTCCTTGTAGAAGCGAAAGGCCGATTATACTGGAATTCTTCTTGTTTGTCATAATTGGTGATACCTTCTATATCCCCGCTCAATCTGCTTTCCTCCTTGATGGGTGGAGGGTCGAACCCTATCCGGTGCACATAGATTCGGGCACTATTTTTTATATCCTGTATTATTTTGAGGGCATCGTATTGATACGGCAATGATTTTTCCGGTTCATAGAGTCGTAAATGGAGTTCAGCGTCCCACATAATGTTTAAAGCGTCCCGAAGTTTTGCTTTTAATGACTTTTCAAACAAGGTTGACTCTTCCGGATCTGAATGATTATGTAGGTAATCGTGCAACGGGTCTTCCTCTTCTCCTCCTTCTGGGCTGTGCTCCTCGACCAAATTATGCTCGTTTTCATTATCGTGTTTATGACTATACCCCTCCAGAAGGTCTTCTTCTTCCCCTTCTGCTCCAGAATGATCATCAGTTTCTTCATTTTCAGTGGATGATACTTGACCGGGAGCCGCTTGCATTTCGGATTCATCACCCATAAATTGCCCATACTTTAGGCGCAATTGTTTTTGATCAAAACCCAATTCGTTGCTCCTAAACTTAAAATCCTTTTCGGAAATATTGGGGCGGTCGGCAATCAATTTTTCAGTATCAATGATCAATTGGCGCTGACTCCTAAAATAGTCAGGCATTAAATCCACTCCCAGATTACCTTCCACGGCAAACTCATCGGTAATGGTATCACGGATTACAGCAAAATAGGTTTCGCTCCGTGCAATGTTGGCGGTTGGCGTTTTTTGATCGATTGCTTCTACATAAAAATAAAGTTCATCACCAGGATCCATTTTTAGGGCATCCAAATTAATAGGCTGCTTTAACTGAATAGATTTTCTTCCCTTAGAAATAGCCCTGTCAAAACGCACCGTCTCCTCTCTAAATTTTACCGATTCTCCAGAACCTTTGCTCACTGTTGCGATAATATAGGCGTCATCAATGCCAAAATCATCGGTTATGCTGGTGTTGAGCATTAAACGCTTATCGTCCTCAAATTCGAAATAAGTATAGTTGTCCAAACCTTCAATTTGAACCACAGGAGGTTCGTCGGTTATCATTTCCAGGGAATATAGGTCACTCACATAGTCGTTACCATCCGCATCCTTAAAGGTAAAACTGTAAAATCCCGATGTCTCCAAAGTCTTGGTCAAAGTATACCTAGCCTGAATTTTTCTGAAACCGATACGCTCCCCCATAAAATCCATTTCCACTTGTCGAACATTGCCTTCAAACTCAAGGTTCCATGTTACTTTAGAACCTTCAACTGCCTTAATATTGGGTACTGAAGTAGTAACGTTAGACTTTCTTGTATAGCTAGGATATTGAATGTTGATAATGGTCTCCGTTAGTTCGGGGGTTTCGGTTGAAGTTGATATACTGTCTTTTGGGGCAAAAGTTACCTGGTCATTGGTTGATGGGCTTCCATCGGATATATTCCCAAATTTGGTCAATATAAAACCACCTGCAAGTCCAAGTAGAATTAATCCGAACATAACAAGCTCCGCCTTGAACAAGTTATGGGGCGGTCTTAATTTGGACAAAACCGGTTGTAATTGTTCTGCTACGCGATACTGTTGTAACTTGGAGAGGTCGGAAAGTTCTTCGGTTGGCAACAATAACAGTCCACTGCTAAATCCAGCTTGTGGTACATGTGCATCTATGTAACCCACGACATTTTCCGAGCTGATCTTCCAAGGTTTGAGTACCCAAAAAGCAATTCCTGCAGCCAACAACAAACCAAGAATTCCAAAAAATATATTATGGGTCAACAGGTATACAAAACCTCCAAATCCTGTGGCATACAGCAAGCCTTCCACGTATTTGGATTGCTGCCATCGCTTCTGAAATTGTTCTATCTTCCCTGCTCCCATCATTGTTTTCTATAGTTTGAAATCAAACGTTCAACAATCAAAAGCGCTGCAAGGATAAAGAATACCCAGAGGGAAACATCAAGCAAAGTGGCTCTTTCCCTTTTCCTTTTCGGTTCGACATAATTAGGTCTGAGTTCTGACTCATCCAATTGCCTTGCATCTACCTTGGCCACCAAAGCATTTAAATCCTTGTCCAATGCTAAAATGTTCAGCAACTGTTCTGGTAAGTGTTGGTCGACCGTGTTTTTGGGGTTCAACCTTGATGTCAGATAAAAAAGGTTTTTCCGGTGTCCCGCTTCTATCAATTTCTTGGCCACGGGGTTTTCTTGGTAAACCAGCCATTTTCCTTTCGAATCATTTTTAGGTTCATTGCTCAACCAGATATTCAAATCAACAGGATTATCCGTGGACTTCTCTTCTTTTTGAATTACTATTTCACGTTTCAGAAATACGGATAAAGCCCTAAAAGATGCCTCTATATATTTTTCATCTCGTTCAAAATTTTCATCTGTATACAGATTGATTACCAAAGTACCCCTTGTTTTCAAGGGAATCATTGTGGGTTCTTCTGAAAGTAATCGAAGGCTATCGTTTATGACCTCAAAGCCTTCAGCCAAGGTTTCCTTCCGTATTTCAGTTGTTCTGCCACTACTTGAAGACGTTCTCAATTCAACCCCAGATTCATCATTAAAAGCCAGCAAGGGTATGTCTTGTGTTTCTTCTGACTCCATGACCACCCAATGAATTTTCTTTTGTGTGTTAGGTCTCATAGATTTGATACCTTTTACCAATGCTTTGGTAAACACTACCACACTATCCGAACGCAGCGAGTCCATTTTTTGTACCAATTGCCAATAGTTGGGTTGCTCCTTGTCAGTTTGATAATTGGCTTCCGCTTCCCAAGCGGGAAAGCCATTTTTTAATAGTAAAACCGGGGAATCCTCCTGTAAGCTGTCTAAAATAGTAGAAATGGATGCTTCGTTGGCAATGGACGCCTCCACCAAATAGGTGATTTCTTTTTGATTGCCTTTGGTTCGCCATTTGGGACCTGCCATTAGTAAAACCACCAAGGCAATGATAAGCATTCGGAGCAATAGCAAAAACCATTCGTTCAACTGAATACTACTGGATTGACGCGAATTGGATTCATCCAATAACTGGATACTTCCAATTTTAATGGTCTTCGCCTCCTTTTTGCTCCACAAATGAATGGCCAAGGGTACCAACAGTCCCAAAAGTGCCCAGAGATATGACGGATTTGTAAAAACCATTTATACCAATCGTATTCGTTCTTTTAAAAAGAGTTGCAATGCATCGCCCAAGTCACTATCCATTCGAAACAAATGATAATGGACCCCTTGCGAGAGCAACCGCTCTTTGGTACGTTCTATTTTTTCCTCCAAGTTCTTTAAATAGGTCGCCCTAGCCTTTTTGACATCGACCTTCACCTTTGCACCTGTTTCCAAATCTTCAAAAGTGACCGATTTTTTAAAATCAAAATCCATTTCACTACCCGTCATAATTTGAAGCACCACCACTTCATTATTGGCAGTTTTCAAGTTCTTCACAAAGTCGGACAACTCCGAAACATCTTCGTACATATCGGTCAGAAAAAAAACCAGTTCCTTTTCTCCCCTATTGTGAATCCTTTGGGAAGCAATGGAAAGTTCGGGCCATTTTCCCTTTGTGGAAATCTTCAATAATTCGAGCAACAATCGGTTGAAGTGTTTTTGATCTGCCTTGGGGTAAATGCTCACAAAGTCATCCTCGTTGAGAGCAAAAAGCCCTACGGAATCTCCCTGTTTTTGAGCCATATAGGACAAACAAGCGATGATTACCCGTGCAAATTCCAATTTGGAAATACCGACCTCTTTTTGTTCCATGGAAGCACTGGCGTCCACAATAAATTTAACGGTCACATGGCTTTCCACTTCTGATTGCTTGATGTAATACCGACCGGAACGGGCCAACATTTTCCAATCGAGCAAACGAAGGTCGTCCCCTGGTTCATAGCCTCTATATTGACTGAATTCCATACCGGGCCCCACGCTCTTGCTCCGATGTAAACCAGAGGTATATCCTTCCACCACAATACGCGAAATCAGGCTTAGGCCCGAAACAGTATTGATGACTTTAGGTTTTAGAAGGTCGTGGTAGTCCCTTGCTGCCATTATTTGTCTTTTAACTGTACTGCTTTCAGTATTTCTTTTGTTACCGTATCCGAAGTAATGCCTTCGGCTTCTGCTCTAAAGTTCACGAGCACCCTGTGTCGCAATACAGGCAGCGCTACGGTTTGCAAATCTTCCAAAGTCACGGCCAATCGACCTTCCAATAATGCATTGGCTTTTGCGGTCAATATCATGGCCTGACCCGCACGAGGTCCTGCACCCCAATCCACCCATTGTTTTACATAATCCACCGAAGTAGTATCTGGACGGGTGGCCCGTATCACATCACTCACATATTGGATGAGCCCATCGCTAATGGAAACTTCCCGGACCAATTGTTGTAATCGAATGATATCGTCTCCAGATAAAACCTTGTTCAACTGTGCCTTTTTGGTTCCGGTGGTAGCCTTTAAGATTTGAGTTTCTTCCTCGTCTGTTGGATATCCAATTTTGATATACAACAAGAATCTATCCTGTTGCGCTTCTGGCAAAACAAAGGTTCCCGATTGTTCAATTGGATTTTGTGTGGCCAAGATGAAGAAAGGTTTATCCAAAGGATAGGTTTTGTCTCCATAAGTTACCTCGAACTCCTGCATCGCTTCCAATAAGGCTGCCTGTGTTTTTGGTGGTGTTCGGTTGATCTCATCAGCCAAAATGATATTGGAGAAAATAGGGCCTTTGTTGAACTTGAAAAACTTTTTTCCTGTGGTATGGTCCTCTTCCAAAATTTCAGTTCCAATAATATCCGAAGGCATTAGATCGGGTGTAAACTGAATCCGTTTAAATTTTAAATCTATAGCATTGGAGAGCGTTCGTATCATCAAGGTCTTTGCAAGTCCCGGAACACCTTCGAGCAAGGCATGCCCGCCTGCAAGAAAGGTGATGAGCAATTGGGAAACGGTCTCTTCCTGACCTATAATCACTTTGCCAATTTCCTTTTTGAGGGCGGTCAATTTTTCGGAAAGCCCTTCTACTTCATTTGCAATTTGTTGTAGTTCTTTATCCAAATTAGTATCGTTAAGAGGTTAAAGCGTATAAGACAATATTCACCGCAAACCGGGTATTGTCAATTTTATACCATCGTTTGTTTCTAAAATCGTAATCCCATTCGCAGCCGTAATCTTTGTTGCTGTAGAGCACCCCTATTCTTCCGTCTATTACAATGGCCTTAAGGTAATCGTGCACCAAATCGTCGCCCCAACCGTTCAGTTCTTGTGAAGTGGTAGGTGGACCATCATCAAACTCAAAGAAAATGGTG
>NHBR02000047.1 GCA_002167435.2 Allomuricauda sp. TMED12 | reverse complement strand
GTGCGAAGCCGGTGTGTGTGTGTGTGTGTTGGGCACGTGGATGCAAGGACTCTACCGTGTTGGTGTGTGTGTGTGTGTGGGTGGCTACAGAGGTGGGCTGCGACAACGACGCTGCTTGGTCCGGGATGGCGCCGTCTGCCCCTACAATGTCCGTCGTGCTCGCCTGCGAATCTGCCACGATCGGACCTACAGTCTTGGCTTGGCCGCCGGGAACGGCCTGGGCGGGGGCCGGCGCGCTGCTTCACCTATCGCGCGCCGGCACGTCCCGCCCTACTCACCCCACAGTGAGGCAATCCTTGACGCCTTTCGCGAGCGGCACGAGGATGTCGATCTTGGTGGGGTCGGCGTGCGCGATCTCGTGCGCCTTCGCGTAGATCGTCTTGCACTTGCCGAGCTTGTGGTAGTACCCAAACGCCTTCAGGTCGGCCGGCTTGATCCGGCAGAACTCCGGCTTGCCCGACTTGAACTCGTCCGACTGTGGCGAGTAGTACCACGCGTCATCGGGGAGCTGGCGAATGAGGTTGCACGGGCAGGTGGGGCCGACCAGCGCGTGCGGGTCCTTGGGGCAGCCGTCCGGCGCCTTCTGGCCCCACGCCGCGAGGACCTTGCCGACGTGGATCGCCGGACGGAACGAGTCAGCAGGCGCAGGGAAGCCGGGCACCCCATGCTCCGCCACCCAGGTCGAGTCCTTGGTAGACGAGCCCTTGCCACCGGCTGCCGGGCTCGACGCCGCCGCGATCAGGCGGGTGAGGAACTTGAGGTTGGCCTGGTCGTTCGTGCCCTTCTCGCCCGGCTTGGTCAGGTCGTCCTGGCGGCCCGTGGTGAGCAGACCCGCCATGCGCTTGATCAGCTCGCCCGTGCTGCCGTCCTCATCGGCCTCGGGCGCCTCCAGGTCCTGGGGAAGGAAGCCCAGCAAGGCATTGATCTGAGTCGACGTCGGGGCGGGCGCCGCCTGCTTGCTCATCTTCTTCTTGAGCGCGGCCATCGCCGTCGTGAACACCGACTGCCGCTCCAGGATCTTGAACTGAGTGATCCAGTCGTTGAGCGACTTGCCGGCGAAGGCGCAGTCGTTGATCTTGTCCATGAACGGCTGCATGAAAGCGTACTTCGCCGCCTGGCCCTCGAGGAGCTGCGTGACGAAGCTGCGCGCCTCGGTGTCGACGAGGTCGTCGTGGTCGGCACCGAACTTGCGCTGGAAGGCCAGGAGCGACTTGGCGACGGTCGTCGACGGGCAGATGCCATGCTCGACGGTGAGCTCATTGAGCACCTCCTGGTGCTCCCGGTTGCGCTCCACCGGGGTTGCCGCCGCGAACTGCTCGTCGATGAGCTCCAAGACCTCCTTGAGCGACGCGCCCACCTTGGCCTTGGACTGCGCCAGCGCCATCGAGAGCTTGGTGCGGCCCTCCTTGCCGTCAAAGTACTCCATGGAGTCGATGACCTTGGCCCGGAGCTGATGCTCCGCCGCCATCTTGTCCATCGACTCGGAGAGGTAGAGGCCCCAGCCACCGAGGCGAGACACGATCTTGCGGCGCAGGTCGATGAAGGCCTGATGCGCGATCTTGTCGTCAAGGCCCTCGAACAGCTCCTTGGGCCCGCACGCGTCGTGCGCCGCCTGGATGGCAGGCTTGGTGCTGGCGTCCGGCTTGCGCTGCATGGCCTCGCCGATGGTGACCGACGTGGTGGTGTACGCCAGCGCCACGCACTTCGACGCGTCCATGAAATCGAAGCCATCGTACTTGCCCATCTCGATCTTACGCGGCGTGCCGAGCGTCTGCTTCTGCTCGACGACTATCGCCTTGGCGAGGGTGCCCATGGCGTCGCCGATCTTCTCCGCGAGCACCTCGCCGAAGGTGTTCATGTCGGGCGTGATGCCGGGCGAAGCCGCGTCGACCTTGGCCGTGGAAGGCGTCGATGCCGCAGTCGATGACAGCAAGTCGACCTTGGTCTTGAGCTGCTCGAGCTGCCGCACCAGGACCTCGTTGGCGGTCGCCAGGTCCTTGTTGCGAGCCTGCAGCTCGGCGTGCTCGATCTTGGCCTGCTCGCGCATCTGCTCGATCATCGGCGCCGCCGCCTCGACCATGGCCTCGTACGCCACCTTCTTGACCATGTCCTCTGCGTCGAAGGCGCCAGCCTCTTCCTCGGCCTCGAGATCCGGCTTCTTCGTGTCGGCCTGGATCTCTTGGACCGAGGGGAGGCGCTCCGTCACCGGCGCCTCCATCTTGTCCGTGTTGGCCCCCTCGAGCTTGACGACGGCTGGCGTCTGGGGCTCGCCGCTGTCCTTGTGTGTGGCCGCTGAGCCCACAGACCCAACCGCGGGGGAGTCCTCGCCCTCGCCGAGGTGCGAGGAGACGGGCGTCGCGGACTTGGCCGGCGTGACGTTGAAGAAGGTCGCGAAGGACTGGGCGATCTTCTGCACCGGGTTGTCGCCCTCTGCGGCCTTCTGCGTTACCTCAGGCATCTTGGCCACCATGCCGCTGTCCTTGTCCTGGACGCCCGCGACGACGCCCACGCCCTCGGTGAGCGTCGTCTGTACGTCTCCGGCAGGTGTGTCGTGGAAAACAGTCGAGCGTGTCTGGGTAGGCATCAATCTTATTACGCCGTGTGCGTGTGCTCGCTCTAGACAAGCGCCCGCGACCCTCTCTCAAGCGCCCGCGACCCTTCACGTGCGGACTCGCCTTCCCGATTCGGACGGTTTCGTTTGGGGAGGAAGTTCCTCCCCAAAACGGTTCCGGGGCCGAAGGCCCGCCTTGGGGTGTGCCCGCCTCAGGGTGTGCCGGCCCGCCTCAGGGTGTTCGCGGGCTCACGGGTGAGTCCGGGGATCTACTCTACTGGTGCTCCGGAAGGGTTAGCGACGCTTGGGGTGTAACGGTGGTCTAATCCTCGCGGATCAGCCCTCCCCGCGACACGCCTGGCGTTGCACGCCCCTCCGGGGCTAGGTGTCAGCATGCTTGTGTGAGGTGATGGTGTGTGGTGTGTGGTTGCGCGCGCTTCTCAACTTGTCCTTGAACTAGTCGTTCATCGTGGTTGCCTCGAGAGGCCAGTGTTGTTCGATGTCGTCGTAGGGGTCCGAGAGTCGCCAGATCGCTGGCTAGGCTATCCCGGGTCGTGATGCGTAGAGACCGTCGTCAGGCTGTCCTCGATCGGCTCCCGTCTCAGTCATGCGTTCCATCCCTGTAGTTGTGGGTTTAGAGCACCGACATCATATCGGAGTCGACGATAGACAGGGTTGAGAGCATCCCGGGCTGCTCCCTCCCCACCGTCGGAGAGGCCCCTGTAGTGCGCCCGCGATCCAGGGCGCAAAGGTGGGGTCCGTGAAGTGATGTTGCCGAAGCCGCGACGTCGTGCGCCGCCTAGTAGTGTCCCTGCGCACTGTAGCGCGCAGCACGTTCGGCGGCGCGCGCCTCGCGGTCATTCTGCTGCTTGGTCGTCTTGTCCGTGTCTTCCTGGGTAGTGTTCGTGTCGTCCTGCTTCTTGTTCTTGCTCTTGTTCTTCGCCTTGCCTGTCTTGCTTGTCGAGTCACTCGCGGCGCTGGTCGTGGCGTCGTTGTCTGCCGCAACGCCAGCGCCGCCCTGGTCAAATTCGATTGCCTCCGCCTGAGCCGCGTCGCTGAGGTGCTCCCACGGCTCCCACGAGTTCCACTTGCTCGCCCAGCCTCGCCACTTGACGAGCCACTGCCGCTCGCCGTTGTGCACGCGGCTGTCGACGATAGACTCGACGACGTAGTAGTCCTCCGGAAGCGCCTCGCCGTCACTGGGCCACAGCTTGAGCTTACTGACGTGGAACTCGTTGAACCGCCGCCCATCGAGATCGCGGAGAGCGTAGCGATCACGCTCGTCCGGACCCCAGAGGACGCGGTACGGCCCCACGTACGGCATCTCCATCTTGCTGCGACGCCCTGGCTGCAACAGCAGCACCCGGTCGCCTGGCTGGAAAGCCACGTTGGTCTGGTATCGTCGATCGTGCTGCTCCTTGCGCTGCTTCTCCACCTCGGAGATGTTCGCCATGAGTGCTTCCCACGCGAGGTGCAGCCCGAGCACGTGCTTGTTCACGTACTCGGAGATGGAGCTCGATCCTTCCTCCTCCTGGCCGTTGACCAGATGCCACGGAAGTACGGGTTCTCTGCCGTGCTCGATGAAGTAGGGCGAGAAGCCCGTCGACTCCTGCACCGTGGCGTTGTAGAACATCACCAGGTAGGGCAAGAAGAGGTCCCATTCGCACTTCGTGTCGAAGTAGGCGGCCCTCGCCATCGTGCGCAACGCGTGGTTGAACCGCTCGCACAGCCCCACCGCCGTGTGCATGTGCGCGTCGGCCGCCTGCGATTCTATCCCAAAGGTCTCGTTGAACTCCTGGCAGAGCCGCGAGATCAGGTTCGATCCTCTGTCCGAGATCAGCACTCGTGGCATGCCCACGTCAGGGATGAGCCCAAACGCGACGATGTTCAGGAACATGGCAGACGTAAGAGTGACGGGTACTGCGAACGCGCGGATGCCGCGACCAAAGCGATCAGCGAACACGACCGCTTCGCAGTTGCCGCTTTCCGAAGTGTCCTCGAGGTAGACCACGTCGACACACACGTACTGCCACGGCTTGCAGCCATTCGGCGGTATGTGCATCTGGCCGTGATGTGGCCCAACCTTGTTGAACGCGCACGTCGGGCAGTTGCGAACGTAGCGCTTGACGTCAGCTGCCATCGAGGACCACCAGAGACGGCTCGCCTTCAGCGCCTTCAAGGTGCGGCTCCTCCCCAAGTGCATCATGCCGTCGTGCGCCGCCTGCAGCAGCCCCTCCCTCGTCGCCACCGGCACGACGTACTCGAGCCGCTCAACCCCGTCGGCGCCCTCGCCTACACGATACAGCGTGTCGTCGCTGCCGAGCACGAACTCGTCCGCCAGCCGGCTGAGCTTGTCGATCGCACGCTGCTCCAGTTGGCTCAGCCGTCCCACGCGTGGCGGCTTGAGCACTGTTAGCTCAAGGCGCACCTCACCTCCCGTGGCCTTGACGTCGGTCCTGACCGCCCTCGCCGTGCAGTACTCGTCCCAGCGCCTCAGCTGTTCTCGCACGGTCTGGCAGAACGAATCGCTGCACTGCTCCTCACGCAGTCGCCTGACGATGTTCTGTGGCAAGCCGCTAGGGCGCAGCCGCGTGAGAAACGTGGAGGGCTCGTCCGTGTGAGGGTGCAGCGATGGTTGTACATAATGCGCCGCGCGTCCCCGCTCGTCGTCGACTTCGTGTGCCGTCGCCGCGCCTTCGTCTGGATCATCGTCGCCATCGTGGTATGAGAAGTCGAAGTCGAGCGCCCTGACCGGAGGCTCGCGTTCGAGAGCGTTTCTCACGCCCGCCCTCGTCGAGCGATGTGCTCGGGCCGTGGTGGGCGTGGAAGCTTTGTCCTCGTTCGCCTGCTGTGAGTGGAAGACTGCGACGGTGGAGCCGAGGTCGTAGAATGCCCTCGTGTTGCTGCCCGTGTCGATGTCGGCGTAGTAAGCTGGATCGTCCCTCTGCATCTCTGACGATCGCAGCACGCGCGGCACCACGAGACGAGATGGCGTTACCGGGAGCAGCTCAGCCTCACCCGACACAATGCCAGCGATCGTGGCCGCATCGAGGCTGCCTGCCGACACCTCGCCTGGTCTCAGGACCTCGACGCCCGAGAACGTCTTCTTGTCCTCTGGCGTCGGGTGGCGTGCAGCGTGACAACGTCGCAATGGCTCTTCGATGCTCGCCAACGATGCCACCCTCAGCTCATACCACGCAGTGTGGTACTTGTTGCGCCGCGTGGCGCCGAGCAGTTCGAGACCGTCCTTGGGCATGCCAAGCTCTGGGTGCTCCCACACGGGTCCGAGCCGCGTGCGAAGCGCACCCTGAGCTGCATAGATGCCCGGGAAGAGTTCGGTCGTCCTACCGGCAACGGTGACGAGCGAGCTGGTCACCATACCCATTGGCACCTCCTTGCTCGTGCGAACGTACACCGCCTTGTCTCCGTCATGCACCACGACACCGACGAACTTGCAATCGTTTTCCTTGATCGCATGCGCCGGTGCCTCGAGCTGCTCGCCGGCAATCACCGCACTGATCACCACCGGCATGTCGGCCGTGCCATACTCGAGCTCGTCGAGATCGATGGCGTTCAACTCGCTGTCGTCGGCGCGATCGCTGCCTAGTCGCCCGAGCTCCACCTTGGGGAGTGACGTTGGCCCCTCCAGCCCTTTGCCTTGACGAGGCACCGCCGGCTGCATCGCGTTAGATTCCCGAGCTTGGACGACGAGATCGTGCGTGGCCCTGTTGAGCGGCGCGCCTGAAAGCAGAAGAGCGAGCGCCATGTCCCTCTCGCTCATGCCCTGCTGTCGCATCATCTGGAACAGCTCTTCCTGCCCGACGTAAGCTGGTCGGGCTTTCGCACCTCCGACGTAGCCCTCTCGCTCGTACTCGCTGCCGTAGCTGACCGTGAGAACTCCATCCGCGCCGAGAGACTCTGTCTGCACCAACAGGCATACCGCCACCATCAGAGAGTCCGCCGACTGCTCTAGCAGTGCTTGCGACGCTGCGAGCTTCGCTGCTCTCCCCGAGGTGGCGCCGGCTTTAGCGGGTTCCTCCCCGAGCCAGGCGCGAGGGATCTGAACGTCCTGCATCTGGAAGATGCAGTTGGCCGTGCCGTGTTCCGTCGGCTCGTTGGCCAGCGTCCACGCGTTGTACAGTGGGTGAGACCACAGGCGGTAGCCCGTACGCCCCAGGTCCATCGTGTACTGTCGCTGGGCCTTCGACATGCGTTTTGCCTTGGGCCAAACGCAGCCTGTGCACAGCGCACGCAGTCGAGGCAACGGACCCTCGCCTTCCGCACCCACGTCAACCGCCAAGCCGCGCTGCAGCCCCGCCGGTGCACTGCTGCACTGGTACTCGCGCAGCTGACTGTCGACGACGTCGGGCTTGTGGGGCGCGTGCATGTTGTACGGTGTGATCGTTCCGATCAAGCGCATCGAAGCGCGCAGCGCTGCCGCCGCGTCGCCTAGACCCGTAACCGCGTCGCCTGGCGTTGCGCCGCTCTCATCGGCGCTCGCTTCGACGCCTGACGTTGCGCCCTCGTCCTGCTGGCGGAAGTGGTTCATGACTGCCATGCATCCCTCGAGGGCCGTCGCCGCCGCCGTGGCCTGCACCGCTCGCTCCTCAGGATCATCTGAACCGTCCGAGCGTGCCTCGCGCCGCGCCTCTGCTGCCTCGACGCGAAGTGCCGCACCCAGAACTCGCGCGTACTCTTCCCTGCCATCGCGGTACATGTCTGCCATCAGCAACGCCATCGGCCGCATCGCCGCGTGAGAGCCTTCGGCGTAGCCTTCCTTCGACTGTTGGATAGCTGACGCCGAGAGCCCAGGCAACGTGTCTTCCAGCCGCACCACCCACACGTGCATGTGGTGAGCGGCTGACTGCCTTCCCTCGCGCGTCGGTGGCCAGAGCAGGCCGTCGGCGCAGCCCATTGGCCACCGCCGCACCGCCTCCTCCACACGCCGCCGGAGCGCGCCACTGAGCACTAGCTCCTCCGAGAGCTCGCGCAACAGCGTGTCTGCGATGGAGGAGTCGACGGTAGTCTGACGCGAGGCTTTGGGTCCGTCGACTCGGTGCCAGCAGTAGACGTCAGGACCTCGATCGCCGTGTCGCACGAACAGCACCTTGGCGACCTGCAAATGGTGCGCCTGCCCATCCCGCTTGCCACCGGGGACGTCCAGCCCGTGCTGCACCAGAGGCATGCCCACGCTCCTCGCGCTGACTGCCCTCGGTACCGCGTCGCTCTCTCGGCAGCAAACGAAGACGGTGGTCTGTGGGTGCTCCTGGGCGAATCGCTCGATCAGCACCTCGTAGTCCGGCCAATGGCCTCCCGCGAGACCACAACCTATGCGGTATGGGAACGCGACACTGCTGAGCTGCAGCTGCCCGACTCGCTCGAGGCATCTCCCAAACCATCGTAGCCGATCGTCACGTCCATCGCCGCGCCGCCCCGCCGTTCCGCCGCGAAGCTGCGCGTTGAGACCGATGACCATCGGGTTGCCTAAGCTGACGTTGATCGTACCTGGCACATCCATCTCCGAGCGTGTCGAGTAGAAGTCGCTGTAAGGAAACGCCTCGAAGAGGGCAGCTGCCAAGCCGGCCGCATGCGCCGTAGAGCAATTGGTCTGATGGCACACGGCCTGAACGTTGGCCACCTCGCAGATGTCGAGCACGCCCCGATCGCTCACGACCAAACGCACCTTCGAAGTACCGCCTTCCCCATTCCAGGGTGCCACGGG
>NHBR02000046.1 GCA_002167435.2 Allomuricauda sp. TMED12 | reverse complement strand
ATACAGAATCTCATTTTCATCGATTCGTTCACTGTTGGTATAATTCAAAACCGTGTACAATTGGAAGCTGTACATGGCAATTGGAATCAAAATAGCATGATACCACCAATTTTTTGAGGTTACAAACCATATTATCAAAAGAAGCAGTGGGACTAATTTGTTCAAATAATAATAAAAAGCTAAACTAACATCATCATCAAACCCATTATCCGTAAACTCAATACCTAAAAAAGTCCAAGTCTTGGCTCCGACGGGTAGATATTTATAACCATAAAAAATTATTGGAGAAATAGCTATTAATAGCGCTACGACACCTTCGATTATGAATTTCTTCCTAATTCTAGTTTTATCCTTCATTGTTGTAGATAACTATAAAAACGAAAGATTATTGTAAAAAAAATAATCCCTTCTCGAAAAAAGGGATTATTGTTACTGTTTGGAAAAAGATTTACTAAAGCTTCTTTAGCTGATCTTTTCTAATGCTAGTTGTTTGATTGTCGTCAAAAGTAACTGTAGTAGATACAGCGGTCATTGCCAAAAATGCAACAGCTAGCAACCCAAAAAAAACTTTCTTAGTGTTCATCGTAAAAGAGTTTTTGGTTAATAAATGAATTCATTTTCAGAACAAATGTAGGAAAATATTTCAACTCTCCATGCCTTTTATCGATAAAAATGGTTTTTAAACGTAAAAAATATGCATTTTATCGAATTCGACTTGCTCCGAACAATAATTTCATTGAAGATAGATCGATTGTGTTTTAAGAAACATTTAACTCGATTGAACGAGTGGTTTCCTCGATAAAGTTCAAGAATACCCTCACAGCATCTTCCGGCAGAAGGGATGAGATTTTTTCGGGCCATTCTATAAAAAGCCATGCATCAGAATTCAAATAATCTTCAAAACCCATATCCAAAGCCTCCATTTCATCGTTCAATCGATAGAAATCAAAATGATAGGCGAGGGGATTGTCGTTTTCGTCGGAATATTCATTTACCAAACCAAAAGTTGGACTGTTGGCCATATCTACAGCACCCAGTTCTTTAACCAACGCTTTTACCAATGTAGTCTTACCAACGCCCATATCCCCATACAAACAAAGGACTTTTCCGGGCGCGTTTTTAAGTACCTCGTTGGCCACTTCGTTAATCTCATCCAATTGAAAATTTCGCTTCAAAATAAATTTATTTAGGGTCCAAAACTACAAAAGGAACAATCATTTCTTCCAAGGAGACACCCCCATGCTGATACGTATTCCTGTAATAACTCACGTAATAGTTATAGTTGTTGGGATAGGCAAAAAAGAGATCGTTTTTGGCAAAAATGTAGCTGCTACTCAAATTAATATTGGGTAAATGAATTTCTTGCGGACTCTTCGTCGCCAGTACATCCTTATCCTGATAGGTAAGACTCCTACCCGTTTTATAGCGCAAATTTAAACTGGTTTCACGATCTCCAATTACTTTGGATGGTTGCTTTACATTGATGGTCCCGTGGTCCGTAGTCAAAATTAACTTCATGCCAAGATCTTGCGCTTGCTGGATAATCTCCAACAAGGGCGAATTTTTGAACCAGCTTAAGGTAAGTGAACGATAAGCCCTATCATTGGAAGCAAGCTCTTTTACAACTTCCATTTCTGTTTTGGAATGGGAGAGCATATCTACGAAATTGTAAACGACCACAGTCAAATCGTTGTCTTTTTGGGATTTAAAATTTTGGGCCAGTTGCTTCCCTTGTTTCAGGTTGCTAATTTTGTGGTATTCCCAATTTAGGTCGAGTCCCAATCTTTTTAATTGTTCTCCCAAAAACTCAGATTCGAAAAGGTTTTTACCGCCTTCATCCGTATCATTTTTCCACCAATCTGGATACCTTTTCTCCATTTCAGATGGCATTAAGCCAGAAAAAAGTGCATTACGGGCATATTGCGTTGCTGTTGGAAGAATACTAAAATATGCACACTCTTGTTTCTTTTTATAATGGACCGATAAAGTTTTTTCGAACGCCAACCATTGGTCATACCTTAAATTATCGATAACGACCAAAAGCGTTTTGTTGTCTTCTAATTCCGGTTGAATCTTCTTCTTAAATAGGGTATGGGACATTACAGGAGCATCGCCGTCTTGGAACCAAGTCCTATAGTTTTTGTCCACAAACTTGCCGAACTGGGAATTGGCCTCCGTTTTTTGGGATTCCAGTATCTCGAACATTCCGGAATCTTCGATTTGTTCCAGTTCCAGTTCCCAATAAATCAATTTTTTATAAAGATCCACCCATTCCTCTTGCGTATTGATCATGGAAAGGTCCATTGCAATTTTCCGAAATTCCTGCTGGTAGTTAGCTGTTGTTTTTTCGGAAACCAAACGGGAATTGTCCAAACTCTTTTTTAAAGAAAGTAGGATTTGATTGGGGTTTACAGGTTTTATAAGATAGTCCGCTATTTTGGACCCAATGGCCTCATCCATAATATATTCCTCTTCACTTTTGGTAATCATCACCACCGGAATGGAACCATCGTATTTTTTTATTTCGGTCAGCGTCTCTAAACCAGAAAGGCCTGGCATATTTTCATCCAAAAAAACAATATCAAAAAAAGCTTCCCTGATCTCTTCAATGGCATCTTGGCCACTTTGACTGGTGACCACTTTGTAGCCTTTACTTTCCAAAAATAGTATGTGAGGTTTTAGTAGGTCTATTTCATCATCGACCCAAAGAATTGTTATCTTGTTCATATAGTGATTATCTTTGTTGGAATTAAAACAAAAAACTTTGGTAAAAACCAATAAGCTTAATGTTTTCAACGATCCAATTTACGGTTTTATTGGAACTCCCAACGAACTAATTTTTAGTCTGATCTCCCATCCTTACTTTCAAAGGCTGAGACGGATATCCCAAATGGGGCTTTCCTATTTGGTGTATCCAGGGGCGCACCATACTAGGTTCCATCATGCACTTGGCAGTATGCATTTAATGACCAAGGCCATCCAAGTTTTAAAATTAAAAAATGTAGAGATTACCCCGGAAGAAGAAAGAGGACTGTTATGTGCTATTTTATTGCACGATATCGGTCATGGGCCATTTTCCCATGCTTTGGAGGGTTTTGTGGCTAAAGAAATAAGTCATGAGCAGATATCCTTAAATTTTATGATGGAGTTGAACAAGGAATTTGATGGACAACTCGATATAGCAATCGCCATTTTCCAAGGAGATTACCTCAAACCTTTTTTAAATCAATTGGTTTCGAGTCAGTTGGATATGGATAGATTAGATTACCTTAAAAGAGATAGTTTTTATTCTGGGGTAACGGAAGGTAATATTAATTCAGAGCGATTGATTTCCATGCTAAATGTCGTTGATGGCAACTTAGTGGTAGAGGAAAAAGCGATATATGCCGTAGAGAAGTTCTTAATGGCCCGTAGATTTATGTATTGGCAGGTATATCTGCACAAGACGGGATTGGTGGCCGAGCAGTTGTTGGTTCGGATAATGCAGAGGGCAAGATTACTTTTAATCCAAGGGGGAGACCTTTCAGGTAGTCAACCATTGTTGTTTTTTTTGAAAAATAACGACACCCTAACATTTAGCGCTGAGGTTCTGGAAACATTTGCGGAACTTGATGACATAGATGTTCTCTCCGCCTTGAAAAGCTGGCAATTCCATAAGGACTTTGTACTTTCCAGATTATGTAAGATGTTATTGGACAGAAGACTGTTGCATGTCAAAGTAAAAAAGCGACCAATGTCCTCAGAAAAAATGAAAGAAAAGTTGGACTGGATTATAGAAAAGCATAATCTTACAGTTGAAGAAGCTTCCAACTTTGTATTTCAAGGAGAAATATCCAACAAAGCTTACAGTAGGGATGAGGCCATTCAAATTTTAAAAAAGAACGGGAAAATTTCAGATGTTCTCAAAGAGTCGGATCAGTTGAGCTTAAAAGCCTTGGCCAAAACCGTTACCAAATATTACAGCTGCTATCCAAAGAAAGCCGTTTAACAAATTTTGTTACTTTTGCACCAATGAAATTTACAGCTACCCAAATTGCCGGAATCTTAGAAGGGGAAGTTGAGGGGAATCCTCAAATCGCTGTCCACAAATTGTCTAAGATCGAAGAGGGTGAGAAAGGGTCGTTGACCTTCCTCGCCAACCCGAAATACACTTCATACATATATTCCACTCAAGCATCCATTACCATAGTGAACAAGGACTTTGTTCCAGAGCAATCAATTACCACCACATTAATTAAGGTGGATGACGCCTACAAATCCTTTTCCAAATTATTGGAATATTATAATCAGGTGAAAAATAACAAAGTAGGGATTGAGAAGCCCTGCTATGTTTCCGAAAGTGCAAACTATGGCGAAGATTTCTACCTTGGAGCTTTTGCTTATCTGGGAAATAATGTGACCATTGGCGATAACGTAAAAGTGTATCCCAATGCCTATATAGGTGATAATGTAACTATTGGAAACAATGTAATTGTATTTGCCGGAGCCAAGATTTATTCAGAAACCACTATCGGTAATAATTGCATTATACATGGAGGCGCCATTATTGGGGCGGACGGATTTGGTTTTACACCAAATTCCAATGGAGAATACAGCAAGGTGCCTCAGACTGGCAATGTAATTATAGAAGATAATGTGGATATAGGTGCCGGTACAACAATAGATCGAGCCACCCTTGGTTCCACGATATTGAGAAAAGGTGTCAAGTTGGACAATCAAATCCAGATTGCACACAATGTAGAAATTGGTGAACATACCGCTATTGCTGCCCAAACTGGTGTTGCGGGCTCTACTAAAATAGGAAAGAACTGTTTGATTGGTGGTCAAGTAGGCATTGTGGGACATATCACTATAGGTGATAGGGTCCGAATTCAGGCCCAGTCCGGTATTGGAAGAAATGTAAAAGACGATGAAGTACTTCAAGGTTCACCAGCCTTGAACTATGGAGACTTCAATAAATCATACGTACACTTTAAGAATTTGCCAAAATTGGCAAATCAAATCTCCAACCTAGAAAAAAAAGTTGAAGGTGAGTAAAACAAGCAACAAACAACGCACCATAGCGAAAAAAGTAACGCTGCAAGGTGTAGGACTACATACAGGGGAAAACGTTACCATGAGTTTTCTTCCAGCGGACGAAAACCACGGTTTTGCGTTTAAAAGAATAGACCTCGAGGGAGAGCCCATAATTGAGGCAGATGCCAATTATGTCGTAAACACACAGCGCGGCACCAATTTGGAAAAGAATGGCGTTAAAATACATACCTCAGAGCACGTACTTGCTGCCCTTGTGGGATTGGACATAGACAATGTTCTAATTGAGTTGGATGCACCTGAACCCCCTATTATGGACGGTTCTTCCAAATTTTTTGTGGAAGCCCTGGAAGAAGCGGGCATCGTGGAGCAGGAGCAGGAGCGAGAGGAATATGTGGTGAAGGATGTTGTTTCTTATAAAGATGAAGCCACAGGAAGTGAAATCACCATTATTCCAGCAGACGAATACCAAGTAACCACAATGGTCGATTTTGGAACCAAAGTTTTGGGCACACAAAATGCCACTTTGGAAAAAATGTCCGATTTTAAAGAGCAAATTTCCGATTCACGCACATTTAGTTTTCTTCATGAACTCGAAATGTTGCTGGAAAACGGATTGATCAAGGGTGGCGACCTTAACAATGCCATCGTTTATGTGGACAAAGAGATTTCGGAATCCACAATGAAGAAATTGGAGAAAGCTTTCGGTAAAGAGAAACTTTCCGTAAAGCCCAATGGAATTTTGGACAACCTTACCCTACATCATCCCAATGAAGCTGCCAGGCACAAGTTATTGGATGTCATCGGTGATTTGGCATTGGCCGGCACTCGTATCCGAGGAAAAGTCATAGCCAACAAACCTGGGCATTTTGTAAATACTCAATTCGCAAAAAAGCTGTCCAAAATCATCAAAATAGAAAAAAGAAACAAAGTTCCTAGTTATGATTTGAACAAAGAGCCCTTATTGGATGTCAACCAAATCATGGAACGATTACCACATAGACCACCATTTTTGTTGGTAGATAAGATTTTGGAACTTTCCGACACCCATGTGGTAGGTGTTAAAAATGTGACCATGAACGAACCGTTTTTCGTGGGTCACTTTCCAGGAGCGCCAGTAATGCCAGGAGTATTACAGGTCGAAGCAATGGCTCAAACAGGTGGGATACTTGTGTTGAGTACCGTTCCCGATCCAGAAAACTACCTGACTTTCTTTATGAAGATTGATAAGGTAAAGTTCAAACAACAAGTAGTTCCAGGGGATACTTTAATATTTAAATGCGATTTAATTTCTCCCATTCGAAGAGGGATTTGCCATATGCAAGCCTATGCCTACGCTAATGGAAAATTAGTTTCTGAGGCCGAACTGATGGCGCAAATCGTAAAAACAAAAAATACAGATTCGTAGATGAACCAACCGTTAGCATATGTACACCCAGGAGCCAAAATCGCCAAAAACGTGGTGATTGAGCCCTTTACCACCATACATAACAATGTAACTATTGGAGAGGGGACTTGGATTGGTTCCAATGTTACCATAATGGAGGGAGCCAGAATCGGAAAAAACTGCAGTATTTTTCCTGGTGCCGTTATTTCCGCAATGCCCCAAGACCTGAAATATCAGGGAGAAGATACCACCGTTGAAATTGGAGACAACACAACTATTCGAGAATGTGCCACCATCAATAAGGGTACTTCTGACCGAATGAAAACTATTATTGGAAACAATTGCTTGATTATGGCCTATTGCCACGTAGCACATGATTGTTTTGTAGGCGACGGCTGTATCTTCAGTAATAATTCCACTTTGGCAGGACACGTAACTATTGGGCAGAACGTTGTTTTGGCCGGCATGGTCGCCGTACATCAGTTTGTATCCATAGGAAACCACGCTTTTGTAACAGGTGGTTCCTTGGTTCGTAAAGATGTACCTCCTTACGTAAAAGCGGCAAGAGAGCCTTTATCTTATGTAGGTATAAATTCCATTGGATTGCGCAGAAGAGGGTTTGATTCCGATAAAATCAGGGAAATTCAAAACATCTATCGATTACTATATCAAAGAAATTATAACAATTCCCAAGCGGCATCCATCATTGAAGCTGAAATGGAAGCTACCCCTGAACGGGATGAGATTCTACAGTTTATCAGGGATTCGCAAAGAGGGATTATGAAAGGTTATTTCAGTTCAAATTAAATTTATGGCAAGTACTTCTGATATAAGAAAAGGGTTGTGCATCAAGTACAACAACGATATCTACAAAATTGTAGAGTTTCTTCATGTAAAACCAGGTAAGGGACCCGCTTTTGTCCGTACTAAATTAAAAAGTGTAACCACCGGCAAAGTAATCGATAATACTTTTTCAGCAGGGCACAAAATTGAGGATGTACGTGTAGAAACACGGTCCTATCAATTTTTGTACAATGATGGTGAAACCTATCATTTCATGAACACGGATGATTATACCCAAATAGCTTTGCAAAGAGATGCTCTTGATGCATACGATTTACTGAAGGAAAGCGAAGTGGTAACCATTATATTCAACGCCGAGGACAATATGCCTCTTTCCGTTGAGATGCCAGCCAGTGTGGTTTTGGAGGTAACGCATACCGAGCCTGGAGTAAAAGGTAATACCGCTACAAACGCCACCAAGCCAGCTACTGTGGAGACCGGTGCAACGGTCAATGTGCCGCTTTTTATCAACGAAGGCGACAAAATAAAGATCGATACAGAAAAAGCAGCCTATTTGGAACGAGCCAAAGAATAGCCTGAATGAAATTCCCTAAAACCTATACATTAAAAGAAATATCGGAAATCATTGAAACCGACTTCGTGGGAGATAAAGATTTCCCTGTTTTAGGTATGAATGAAATCCACGTGGTGGAAGAGGGTGATATCGTATTTGTGGACCATCCCAAATATTATGATAAAGCCTTGCAATCCAAGGCGACGATCATTCTTATAAATAAAGAAGTGGATTGTCCTGAGGGCAAAGCATTGTTGATTTCCGATGATCCTTTTAGGGATTTCAATACATTGACACGCCACTTTAAGCCTTTTGAAACCGCTAGTTCCGCTATTGCTGATTCAGCTGAAATAGGAAAGGGAACCGTGATTCAACCCAATGTTTTTATTGGAAACCACGTAGTAATCGGTAAAAACTGTGTAATTCATCCCAATGTGACCATTTATGATGGATGCATTATTGGTGATAATGTAACCATCCACGCGGGAACCGTTTTGGGAGCCGATGCCTTTTACTATAAAAACAGGCCGGAAGGATTTGATAAGCTACTTTCTGGGGGAAACGTCGTTATCGAGGACAATGTGGATGTCGGAGCTGGATGTACGATTGATCGCGGTGTAACAGGCTCAACAACCATTAAGGAAGGTTCCAAATTGGATAATCAGATTCAAGTCGGACATGATACCGTCATCGGAAAAAAATGCTTGATCGCATCCCACGTAGGCATTGCTGGTTGTTGCATAATTGAGGATGAAGTAACGCTTTGGGGGCAAGTAGGTATTACCAGTGGGGCAACCATCGGTAAAAAAGCGGTAATCTTAGCACAATCCGGTATATCAAAATCACTGGAAGGAGGCAAAACCTATTTTGGTTACCCTGCTGAGGAAGCTCGGGAAAAACTCAAACAAATCGCATACATCAAAAAGATTCCAGAAATCTTGAAAAAACTGAAAAAGATTTAAGAAATCAATAGAAAAAAACTTTAGTAAACCATATTTTTGCATCTCTACATTAAGTTAAATATATGAGCGTCTTAGTAAACAAGGATTCAAACATAATTGTACAAGGATTTACGGGTAGTGAAGGAACATTCCATGCCGAACAAATGATTGAATACGGAACCAACGTGGTTGGTGGTGTGACCCCTGGAAAAGGTGGTCAAGAACATTTGGGGAAACCAGTTTTTAACACAGTTGAAGAAGCTGTAAAAGAAGTTGGTGCCGACACCACTATTATTTTTGTTCCACCCGCATTTGCTGCGGATGCCATTATGGAAGCTGCTGATGCAGGAATCAAGGTAATCATTACCATTACCGAAGGCATTCCAGTAGCGGATATGGTAAAAGCCAACGATTACATCAAGGATATGGACTGTACATTGATCGGTCCAAACTGTCCAGGTGTAATTACTCCTGGTGAAGCCAAAGTAGGTATTATGCCAGGATTTGTCTTCAAAAAAGGAAAAGTAGGTATCGTTTCCAAATCAGGAACACTTACCTACGAAGCGGCCGATCAAGTTGTGCGCCAAGGATTGGGAATCACTACTGCCATCGGAATTGGTGGAGACCCCATTATCGGAACAACTACAAAAGAAGCTGTTGAGCTTTTAATCAACGATCCAGAAACCGAATGTGTTGTTATGATCGGTGAAATCGGTGGTCAATTAGAAGCAGAAGCCGCAAGATGGTACAAAGAGAGTGGTAGTACAAAACCAGTAGTTGGTTTTATTGCTGGTGAAACTGCTCCTGCTGGACGTACTATGGGACATGCTGGTGCCATTGTTGGTGGTAGCGACGACACAGCCCAAGCCAAGAAAAAAATTATGCGCGATTGTGGTATCCATGTAGTGGATTCACCTGCGGAAATTGGCGTAAAAGTAAAAGAAGTGGTTGGGTAACCAACCGTTAAAACCATACTAAATCCCGTTTTATGCGGGATTTTTTTTCGTCTAAACATAAAACAAAAACTATATTTGGTTAATAACCATTCAAACACAATCATAGTATGAAACTTTTGGAAGGGAAAAACGTAATCATAACAGGAGCAAGTAGGGGAATTGGTAAGGGAATTGCCGAAGTATTTGCAAAGCATGGAGCAAATGTCGCTTTTACCTACAGCTCTAGCGAAGCTCCCGCTTTGGAATTGGAAAAAGAGTTGACCGATATGGGTGTAAAAGCCAAAGCGTATAAAAGTAATGCCGCCAGTTTTGAAGAATCTGAAGCTTTGGTTGCCAAGGTCTTGGAGGATTTTGATGGTAGAATAGATGTTTTGATCAATAACGCGGGCATCACCAAGGATAACTTGTTAATGCGTATGGGCGAAGATGATTTTGATAAAGTAATCGAAATCAACTTAAAATCTGTATTCAATATGACCAAAGCTGTTCAACGTACCATGTTGAAGCAGCGTAAAGGTTCCATTATTAATATGAGTAGTGTGGTAGGTGTAAAAGGTAATGCCGGACAGACCAACTATGCAGCCTCCAAAGCGGGTATGATTGGTTTTACCAAATCCGTAGCTTTGGAATTGGGTTCTAGAAACATCCGTTGCAATGCCATTGCTCCAGGATTCATTGAAACTGAAATGACCGAGAAATTGGACGAAAAAGTAGTTCAAGGTTGGAGGGAAGGTATTCCATTGAAACGTGGCGGAAGCCCAGAAGATGTGGCCAATGCATGTGTATTCTTGGCATCGGACCTATCTGGTTATGTAACAGGACAGGTATTGAACGTTGATGGTGGAATGTTAACATAAATGAATGGATTTAAGCACGGTACTTCTTATAATTATAGCAGTTGCTACCGCACTTATACTTGTCTATTTTCAATATTTTCATAAAAACCCGAGAAAGGGTTCGCTTAAGACTATATTGGCCGCGTTAAGGTTTGTCACCTTGTTCTGCGGCCTTTTACTTTTGATAAATCCAAAGTTTGTTAGCAAGGATTATTTTGTTGAGAAAGCAAACCTGATCCTGTTGGTGGACAATTCCACCTCAATGGAAAATGCCTCATCCCAAGCAGAAATTTCCCGAGTGATTGCTCAACTCAAACAGGATGAAGCTCTAAATGAAAGGTTCACCATCCATCAATATAGATTTGGGAACACAATAACCGCAACGGATTCCGTCCGTTTTGATCAGGGAAATACCGATATTTCAAATGCGCTTTCCACATTAAATGATGTTTTTGTGAACGGAAACAATGCGATTGTTTTGTTTTCCGATGGTAATCAAACACTTGGTCGGGACTACGAATACATCAACCTAAATGAAAATACTACTATAAACCCGGTAGTAGTGGGCGATACTACACAGTATGAAGACATTTCCATTGGACTCATCAATGTCAACAAATTTGCTTTTTTAAGGAACAGTTTTCCTATCGAGACCTCCATTCGATATCAAGGTTCTAGGCCTATCTCAGGCACGGTTACGATTTCCATCAACGGTGGTAGGGTACATCAAGAAAGGGTAAATCTAGATGGCACAAAGAACAGTCAAACCCTAAATACCTTGGTCGAGGCCCAAAGTGTAGGCATCAAAACCATTAAAATTGAGGTAGGTACACTGGAAAATGAACGAAATACAGCGAATAACGTCAAAGAAACGGCCATTGAGGTAATTGATGAGAAAACCAATGTGACCATAGTTTCCGACATGCTGCATCCGGACATTGGTGCGCTAAAAAAATCCATCGAATCGAACGAACAACGTTCTGTTACTTTGGTAAATCCAAATGTCAGTCAGTCTGCTTTTGAGGAGTCCGATCTATTGATTCTGTATCAACCCGATCGAAATTTCAGGAGTGTCTACGAATTTCTGGAAAATTCAGGGGCCAATTACTTTACAATAACAGGAAGCAAAACAGATTGGAATTTTTTGAATAGGGCGCAAGAGAGCTTTACTGTTTCGGGTAGCAGACAACCAGAAGATATTTTACCTGTTTTAAACAATGCCTTTGGCTTGTTTGGATTAGGTGATTTTTCTGTGGATGGATTTCCTCCTTTGCAAGGCACTTTAGGTGATATTCAACTGAACAAGGATAGCGAAATATTGATGTTCCAGCAGTTGCAGGGCATCAATTTGGACAAACCCTTGTTCACAATTCTTACAGAAGGTAATACAAAAGAAGCTGTGCTCTTTGGTGAAGACTTATGGCGTTGGCGGGCACAAGTGTACCGTAATGATCAAAGTTTTCAAAAGTTTGATGACTTCATTGGCAATTTAATGGTGTATTTAGGTTCCAACAAGCAGCGGAACCGATTGGAGTTGGATTATGAACTGGTTTTTGATAACGCTGGCATGGCCAAAATTAGGGCTTCCTATTTTGATGAAAGCTACCAGTTTGACCCGAATGCCAGTATTTCAATTAAAATTGAAGGCAAGAATACCGATTTCTCTAGAGTATCGCCCGTGCTTTTAAAAGGTTCTTTTTACGAAGTGGACTTGAGTGATTTACAAGCTGGAGAATACGAATTTAAGATTACGGTTCAAGATGAAAACCTGAGTCGTTCAGGAACATTCAGAATATTGGATTTCAATCCAGAAAAGCAATTGATTTCCGCCAACCATAAAAAAATGGAACGATTGGCGAAGAAAAACCGAGGCAAACTTTATTATTTGGACGGGGTTGAAACCCTTCAAAGTGACTTAGCTTCGTCTCAAGAATTTCTTCCCGTTCAAAAGAGCAGGGATAATGTTGTATCTTTAATAGATTTCCGTATTTTACTCGGACTGATAGTGCTTTCCTTAGCATTGGAATGGTTTATCAGAAAATATAATGGATTAATATAAATCAAAATACAAATGGATAGATTACCAAAAATTGCGTTGCCGGCATTGGCAGCCATTATTTTCTTAATTATTATTATTTCAAAATCAGCTATAACCATAGGGTCTGGTGAGGCCGGTGTGCTTTATAAGACCTTTGGAGGTGGTGTAGTTACCGATGAGGCCCCATTGGGTGAAGGGTTTCACTTGGTGGCTCCATGGAACAAAGTCTTTATTTATGAAGTCAGACAACAGGAAGTCTTCGAAAAAATGCAAGTACTTTCCTCCAATGGATTGGAAATTAAGCTTGATGCTTCTGCATGGTTTCAACCAGAGTATGAATCCTTGGGAAAACTGCATCAAGAAAAAAGTGAGCTGTACAAGGACCGTATCCTTCTTCCGGCAATACGCTCGGCTGCACGCAGTGTTGTGGGAAGATATACACCTGAGCAATTATATTCCAGCAAAAGGGACGCCATCCAACAAGAAATTTTTGAAGAAACAAGGAACATTGTTGGTGATCAATATATTCAATTGAACCAAATTCTTGTTAGGGATGTTACGTTGCCTCCCACCATCAAGGAAGCTATTGAACGTAAACTGAAACAAGAGCAAGAATCCTTGGAGTATGAATTTAGATTGATTACCGCCGAAAAAGAAGCTCAAAAAGTTCGTATTGAAGCACAAGGTAAGGCGGATGCCAACAGAATTCTTAGCGCCTCACTTACAGATAAGATATTACAGGACAAGGGTATAGATGCGACCTTAAAACTTTCAGAATCCCCCAACGCTAAAGTAGTTGTGGTTGGTTCTGGAGATAGTGGGTTGCCCTTAATTTTGGGAAATAACTAAATTCCCCTTTTTTGATATAAAAATATATTTTACTTTT
>NHBR02000045.1 GCA_002167435.2 Allomuricauda sp. TMED12 | reverse complement strand
GCGGTACTACTTTCGTAACAACTCGTGGCAACCTCCTGTCTTGGATCGGCCGCTTCACTCGCGCGACCTCAAATACCATGGCATGCGCATGAAAGGTGGGAACTGGGGCTGGGAGCAGGGATGCTTCCATATGTACTACCTCGAGCACCTCAATGGCGAGCTTCCGAAGCGCTGCCCGCCCGTCGTTCTCGACCGCTATGGTCGATGCCTCTATCTGCGGGTTGGGGCAGGCAGCGCCGAACCCGATCCGCCTGGTGATCAAACACTTCGCGGACGAGGTTTAGAACGGGATAGCCACCGCGCCAGAGGGGGAATTAGTTCTGCACCACCAAGCAGGTGCACCCGGTCGCGCGCATCCTGTCGCATAGGCGCTGGGCTTCGGTGCGGGTGTTGCTGCCGTATTGCCCAAAGTAGAATCCCTTGCGGCGCGACACGCGGTTTTTCTTGAACAGGAAATCCAGACGCCGCCCTTTTACCGCGCTGCGACAGCTTGCTGTCTGGGCATTGGCTTTATCCCGCGCGCGGTCCTTGCTGGTCCCGAAGGATACCTGAACCCCCCAGGGTTTGATCACCGGGGCAGGGGGTGTCACCTTTAGGGCGGTCACCCGGCGATTGCGCGCCATCTCGTAGCAGGCGGGCAGGAAAGCTTGCGTTTTTGAGAGCCGGAAATCGGGCGTTTTGGGCGGCGCATCGCGCCATTGCTCGGCGTCCAGACCGGTGATGATGGGGACATAGGCGACCGTCTCGGGGGCGAGCCCTTTGCCGTCCAGAAACCCCTCTGCACGGCGCTCACCGCCATTGTAGCCGATCGCGGCCAGCCCTTCGTTCCCGTATTTCTGCGTCATTTCAGCAAGATACTGGGCAGAGTGTTCCAGTGCATCAGCTGGATTATACGGGTCTTTCAGCCCGCGCAGCGCGGCGGTGGAGGGGATAAACTGCGCAATGCCGCGCGCATTGGCATGGCTCAAGGCGTTTTGGTCAAACCGGCTTTCTTGCCAGATGAGCCGCGCGAAAAATGCGCTGTCCAGCCCGTGCCGCTCGGAAAAGACCTTGATCGCGTTGCACGTGTCATACACGAAATGCGCAGGGCGGATGCAGTGGGCATGGCCCCATTTGGTGCTGGAACAGTAGCGCCGGTCCGGCTCGGCCTGCGCCGCCCCTGCCATCAGTATTACCCAGAGCACCCATAAAAACCGCATGCAGACTTGGTGCGCGACGGGCCCCTTGCTGTCAATTGCTCTTGTCGCCCTTCCATCCCGCCGGTCGAGCCTATAGATCATAGAAAACGCCTGACAATTCGGAGAGCGCGCTTGGCCTTTTTTCAAAAGCTGAAATCCAAAATGTTCAAATCCTCGTCCAAGATCGACGAGGGGCTTGAGGCGATTGTCGAAGATGGCGGGGCGACGGATACCCCTGAAACGGTGGATGAGGTTCCTGTCGATCAGGTGATGGATGCGCCGCAGGCCGCGGCCCAAGCATTGCCCGAAGCGGTGGATGATGAACCCGCACCGATGCCAGCGGATGAAGAGGATACGCCCGCGCCCGTGCCGCTGCGCGAGACGATGACCCCCGTGGCTCCCGATCTGGCACCCGCAACCCCTGAGCCTGCACCGGCCAAACCCGGTCTGATGGGCCGCTTGATGGGACGCAGCGCCGCGGCCCCTGTTGTGCGGCGCGTGCTGGATGACGATATGCTCGAACAGCTCGAAGAGCTGCTGATCTCGACCGATATGGGCGTGGATACGGCCCTGCGCGTCACCGCGAATATGGCCGAGGGGCGCTTTGGCAAGCGTCTGTCTGTGGACGAGATCAAGCGCCTCATGGCGACAGAGGTCGCGCGGATCATGGACCCGATTGCCAAGCCCTTGCCGATCTATGCCAAGACACCGCAGGTGGTGCTTGTGGTGGGGGTAAACGGGTCGGGCAAGACGACCACAATCGGCAAGCTGGCCAGCCAGTTTAAAGCCGCGGGTAAGAACGTCGTGATCGCCGCCGGTGACACATTTCGCGCCGCCGCCGTCGAACAATTGCAGGTCTGGGGCGACCGTGCCGACGTGCCGGTATTGACCGCAGGGCAGGGGTCGGACCCGGCGAGCCTTGCGTTTGACGCGATGACAAAGGCGGAGCGTGACGGCGCTGATCTGCTGCTGATTGACACGGCCGGACGGTTGCAGAACCGCGGCGACCTGATGGAAGAACTGGCCAAGATCGTGCGGGTCATTCGCAAGAAAGACCCAAGCGCGCCGCATAACACACTGTTGGTGCTGGATGCGACGACAGGGCAGAATGCGCTCAACCAAGTGAAGGTTTTTCAGGAAATTTCAGATGTTTCCGGTCTGGTCATGACCAAGCTGGATGGCACGGCCAAGGGCGGTGTGCTGGTGGCGCTTGCGGATAAGTTCGGGCTGCCGATCCATGCCATCGGCGTGGGCGAACAGATTGACGATCTGCAGCCCTTTGACCCGCAGGAGTTTGCGGATGCCTTGATGGGGCTGGACCCGCAGTGACGCAGCATAAAGGTTCGGCGACATGACCGAATGGATCAGCCAAATTGAAGGCACCGCAGCGGGGCACCAAGCGGCGCTTTGGCTTGCGCTGGCCGCGGCTTTTCTGCACGCCGTTTTTGGCGCGCTTCAGAAAGGGCGGCATGATCCGTGGTTGACCCGCGGGGCGATCGACTTTTCCTATTGCCTGATGGCAGCCCCCTTTGCACTGTTTGTCGTGCCGTGGCCCGAGCCCCATATGTGGGTCATTTTTGCCGGGGCTTGGGCGATCCATATTGTGTACAAGCTGTTACAGGCCTGGGCCTACACCAAGGGGGCCTATACGGTCGTCTACCCTGTGGTGCGCGGCACGGGGCCCTTGTTCACCGTGATCGGCGCCTACCTCATTTTTGGAGAGAGCTTTTCGGGCGTGCAATGGTTGGGCGTTGCGGTGCTGGTGGCCGGCATCTTCGGGCTGGCGCTGTATAACTTTGTCTACCTCGTGTCCGAACGCGATACGCTGAACGCGGCCCTCGGGCTGGCGGTGCTGACGGGGCTTTTCGTGGCGCTTTATACCACGTTCGACGCCTATGGGATCCGCGCGACGGAGAACCCGTTTACCTTTCTGGCGTGGTTTTTCATGATCGACGGGCTGGTCATGCCCGTGATCGCCGCGCGCCGCTGGCTGCGGATGGAGGATCGCCCCGACCTTGGCCCGTTGATGACCCGCGGCGTGGCGGGTGGTTTTGTCGCCTTTTTCAGCTTTGGCTCGATCATGCTGGCGACCCGACTGGACAAAGTGGGCGAGGCCGCCGTGCTGCGTGAAACCTCGACCGTGTTTGCGGCGCTGATCGGATGGTTGGTGCTGAAAGAAACCGTAGGCCCGCGCCGTATTGCCCTGATGGCGCTGATCGCGCTTGGCGCGGTGATCGTCGAAATGGGCGGATAACTGGAGAGCAAGATGAGCACGACACGCGAGATAAACCCTTTCGTCAAATCGGCGCTGGAATACGGGCCGGTGCTGATATTCTTTGTCGCCTATCTGCGCTTCAAGGACGAGACCTTCACCCTGTGGGGCACTGACTACAGCGGCTTTATCGTGGTGACGGCGGCCTTTGTGCCGCTGTTGATCCTGTCGACGGGCGCGCTGTGGGCGCTGACGGGCAAGATCAGCCGCATGCAGGTTGCCACAGTCATTCTGGTAACGCTGTTCGGGGGCCTGTCGGTTTGGCTGAATGACGAGAGGTTCTTTAAAATGAAGCCGACCGCCATCTACCTTTTGTTTGCAGTGCTGCTGGCGATCGGTCTGGCGCGGGGGCAATCCTATCTCAAGTTCGTGATGGAAGAGATGATGCCTCTGAATGACGCCGGCTGGATGATCCTGACCAAACGGCTGATGCTGTGCTTTTTCGGATTGGCGCTCGCGAACGAGCTGATCTGGCGCTTTGCCAGCACCGAGACTTGGGTGTATTTCAAGACATTCGGGCTGACGGCGGCGGTGTTTGTGTTTTTCATGACGCAAGGGCGGCTGTTCCAGACCTATGGTTTGGAAAAAGACGAAAGCTAGGACGGGGGCCAGCCCCCGCTGCCCCGTATGGGGCAGCACCCCCGGGATTTACGGCCATTTGGAAGGCGGCTTGCTGTTATAGTTGACGCGAGCGGGCGAGGGGCGTAGCAGATGACACGTGGCGATTTGATACCGGATTGCGGGCCACGGGCAGAGAAACCTGCCAAATTCCGCTAAAAGGTCAGGATGAAAGCCCCCTTTCGCTTGACCGCGTCTGGGGTTTTTTTACGCCCGCTGCACGGCGGGACAGGAAGGATGAGAGAATGAGCGTTGATTGGAAACCACGGACCAAGGCTGTTCACAGTGGCACCCGCCGCAGCCAGTATAACGAAGTGTCCGAGGCCGTGTTCCTGACACAGGGTTTTGTCTATGACAGCGCCGAACAGGCCGAGGCGCGGTTCCAGTCGCTGGGGGATGACGAGTTTATCTATGCCCGCTATGGCAACCCCACGGTGCGCATGTTCGAGGACCGGATCTCGGGCCTTTTGGGGTATGAGGATTGTTTCGCCTGTACCTCTGGTATGGCGGCGGTCAGCGGCGCGCTGACATCGCTGCTGAAAGCAGGCGATCACGTGGTCGCCGCGCGCGCGCTTTTCGGGTCATGCCTCTATGTGCTGGAGGATATCCTGGCGCGTTTCGGGGTCGAGGTGACCTTGATCGACGGCACGGATAACGCGGCCTGGGATGCTGCCATTCGCCCTGACACGACCATGGTCTTCTTCGAGAGCATTTCGAACCCCACCCTGGAAGTCGTTGACATGCGCCATGTGGTGAAAGCGGCCCATGCCGTCGGCGCGCTGGTGCTAGCGGATGACGCGATGGCGACGCCGGTATTTTCCTATGCCAAGGAATGTGGTGCGGATATCGCCATTATCTCGACCACGAAACATGTGGACGGGCAGGGGCGTATGCTGGGGGGCGCGATTTGCGGCCCCAAAGAGCTGATCCGCGGACCCGTCGAAGCCTATATGAAACACACCGGCGGCGCGATGAACCCGTTTACCGCCTGGACCCACCTCAAGGCGCTTGAAACCATCGACCTGCGTGTCCGTGCCCAAGCGGATGCCGCCTATAAGATCGCAGATGCGCTGAACGGGCACCCCAAGCTGAGCGCTGTGCGCTATCCGACACACCCCAGCCATCCGCAGCACGCGCTCGCCACGTCTCATGCGCCGTCGGCGGGGACTGTCTTGGCGGTAGAGGTCAAGGGCGGTAAGGACGCGTGTTTTGCATTCCTTAATGCGCTCGAGATTATCACCATCTCGAACAACTTTGCCGATGCGAAATCCATTGCGACCCATCCGGCGACCACCACGCACCAGCGTTTGCCGGATGACCAGAAAGCCACGCTGGGGATCAGCCCCGGCCTTGTGCGCTTGTCTGCGGGGCTTGAAGACGTGGATGATCTGATTGCCGACATCCGTCAGGCGCTGGACACATTGAAGTGATCACTTGGGGGCTTTGCCTGCTTGGCTGGACGGAGCATTGGTAAAGCCCCCGATATCGCCTATATAGGGGGCAACTTGCGAAAGGGCCTTGCTATGAATATCGCCGCGACAGTGATACCGGACCGTGATGACGCGGTTGCGGCACTTGATACGTTGCGGGCCTGGGCGCGCAAGGCCAGCGCCGCCGAGATGGAGACGCTGGACCCGTCGCTGGCCCGTCTGCTGCAAAGCGCCGAAAGCTACCCGCAGTTCAGCCGCGATTACCCCAGTGATTTCGCCGTGGGTGACAATTACAAGGCCACGCTGCCCGATCTGCAAAACGGACCGTCGAGCCTGATCCGTGGTGCGAAACAGCAGATCCAGCATGTGGGGATATCGAACTTTCGGTTGCCCATGCGGTTTCACACCCGCGAGGGCAGCGATCTGACGCTCGAGACATCGGTCACCGGATCGGTCAGCCTTGAGGCGGATAAAAAGGGCATCAACATGTCCCGCATCATGCGCAGTTTCTATAAACATGCGGATGAGGTGTTCAGCTTCGAGGTGATGGAAGCTGCGCTGGATGATTATAAGTCCGACCTCGAAAGCTATGATGCCCGCATCCAGATGCGGTTTTCCTTTCCGGTACGGATCGATAGCCTGCGGTCGGGCCTGTCGGGCTACCAGTATTACGACATCGCGCTTGAGCTGGTCGAGGCCGCAGGCGCGCGCAAGAAGATCATCCACCTTGATTACGTCTATTCCTCTACCTGTCCCTGTTCGCTGGAGCTGTCCGAACATGCCCGTGCGACACGGGGGCAGCTTGCCACGCCGCATTCGCAACGCTCTGTCGCGCGGATCTCGGTCGAGGTGAACTGCGAGGAAAGCTGCCTGTGGTTCGAAGACCTGATCGACGCGGCGCGCCGTGCGGTGCCAACAGAGACGCAGGTGATGGTCAAACGCGAGGACGAACAGGCGTTTGCCGAGCTGAACGCCGCTAACCCGATCTTTGTCGAAGACGCGGCGCGGTTGTTCTGCGAGCAGTTGCAAGCCGAACCGCGGGTGGGTGATTTTCGCGTTGTGGCCAGCCACCAAGAAAGCCTGCACAGTCATGATGCGATCTCTGTTCTGACGCAGGGCGATACCTTTGCGGCTCAAAGCATCGATCCCAGACTGTTCAGCACGCTGTTTCACGTCGGCTGATGTTCGCACGGTTTTAGGGCAGTTACTCTGACATGTTTTCATTCTGCGCATTTATTGCGCGGAGGTTTGTGGTGCTTGCTTGAAACATGCACAAAGCCATGCTGCGATGCGGCATCTTCGGGATGCTGCTATGCAGAAACGTCGGTTCTCATTGCGGATTGCTTCGTTATATTAAGAGGCAGAACAAGGTAACCGGCAGAAATGCCAAGATAAATCGAGAGTTTATTATGGCTTACAACAGCACAATTTCGCAAAGCAACGTCCCCACCATCAAAGCTCCCTTCGCCGTCATCGGCGGGTTTTTTGCTGCCATCTGGAACGGTTTGATCGCAGCGGGTGCGAACTCGGGCCGGATGCGTCAGGTGACATTCCTGCAGTCCAAGACCGACGAAGAGCTGGCCGCGATGGGTATCAAGCGTGATGACATCGTGCACCATGTTTTCCGCGACACATATTACGTCTGATCGGTTCACAGGTTGATTATTGACGGCCCGGGTGTGTCTTGCCCGGGCCGTTTTGCGTTTTACCGCAGGGCGTGTCCTTGACACCGGCGCGCCGCCGCGCCAACGCTGCGCAGATGTTGGATTTGCGCCCAGTTGGATATGTCATCGGCCTGTTGGTGTCGGTGCTTGGCATTGCGATGATCGTGCCAATGTTGGTCGATATTGCCGAAGGGCGCGGCCATTGGCCCGTCTTCGTCGAGGCCGGGCTGATCACCATGCTGGGGGGCAGCATGATCGCGCTGGCCTGTGCCAACGGGGTCAGGGAAGGGCTGACGATCCAGCAGACCTTTTTGTTGACGACGGCCGTGTGGCTGATGCTGCCGCTCTTCGGCGCGCTGCCGTTCATGCTGGGCGCGACAGAGGCGCGTTTC
>NHBR02000044.1 GCA_002167435.2 Allomuricauda sp. TMED12 | reverse complement strand
GGTTGTGCTTTTTACCCCAGTAAAAGGAATGGAATATTGGCTCTATGGATTTACCATATTTTTTCTAATTATTTTAGGTGCAACCTCTTCAAAAACGGGTGGCTCAAATATTGGAAAAGCTATTATCCGAATAACCATTTGGGGAACAATCGCAATGGGATTATCTGCATTCGTGGGCTATCTTTTCGGAGTAAATGTGTAACATCCTTCCAAAAAGCGTTGAGGGTAATTTGATGCAATAAAATCTTAAGATAAATGACAGGACCCAATAAAGACGAGAAATTCCCATTGGAACATTACAACAGACTCTGTTTCCTTAAAAACATCGTCAAAAACCCCAACATCATAGTTGGGGATTACACATACTATGATGATTTTGAAAATGTTGAAAATTTTGAAAAAAATGTGAAATACCTTTTTGACTTTGTTGGCGACAAACTCATCATCGGTAAGTTCTGTATGATTGCCTCTGACGTCAAATTTATTATGAACGGTGCCAACCACCTGACCGACAGCCTGTCCACCTATCCGTTCTCCATATTTGGAAACGGTTGGGAAAAAGCGATGGAGGGAAAGATCTACCCACAAAAAGGCAATATAAACATAGGTAACGATGTTTGGATTGGCTACAACGCAACCATTATGGCCGGGGTAACTATTGGGGACGGTGCTATTATAGCAACCAACTCCACCGTTATAAAAGACGTAGCGCCCTATTCCATTGTAGGGGGCAATCCTGCCAGGGAAATCAAAAAACGCTTTTCGGATAAAACTATTGCCAAGCTTTTAAAGATCCAATGGTGGAATTGGGATATTGAGAAGATTACGGCTAATTTGCAACACTTGACCAATAATGCAATCCATAATCTTATTGATTAAAATTAAATTATGAGAATTGCTTACACCACATTTATTCTTTGCCTTGTAATAGGCTGCAAAAACAAAAGCCCCGAAGAGAACAGAACCGAAAAAAAAGTAGTGTTCAACCAAGAATTGGCCAACGAATTGAAACGAATGGCCAAAGTGGACCAAATTGCTGCCTCTATTCCACAAGGTAAATACAAAGAAATGTCGAACGAAGCCTGGAATGCTTTTAGAGACAGTGTTTTTACAATCCATCAAAAAAGGTTAAATCAAATTTTTGATGAATACGGTTTTGTTGGATTTGATTTGGCCGGAGAAGAAGGCTCCCTTAATTTCTGGTTGATGATCCAACACTCCGATCATGTACCTGATTTTCAAAAAGTGGTTTTGAACCAAATGAAGATTCAAGTTGACAAGGGAAATGCTTCCCCTAGAAATTATGGGCTTTTAGTAGATCGAGTAAGATTAAATAATGATCAACCACAAGTTTATGGTACCCAAGTAGATTACAACTGGGAAGTTTGTCAAGCTTTTCCAAAAACTATGAAGGATAGTATCAATGTAAATCAAAGAAGAAAAAAAATTGGTCTACCACCTTTGGAAGAATACCTTAACCAAATGTCCGAAATGCATTTTGAGATAAATAAAACCATCTTTTTGGAAAAAGGAATCAACGGACCCAAACTTTATAAAACAGAATAGGTAGGGTACCGAAGCAAAATTTTATGGATTTTTTCGTTAATCCGTTAAATGAAATCCTTTATATTTTAATTTAGTATCGTTTTAAAATCCATTTCCATGTCAATCAGTAAAAGGCACCTTATAATTCTATGCTCTATTCTGGTATTGCTTGCAATTCCATTTGCTGCTATGCAATTCTCATCCGAAGTAAACTGGTCTTTATTCGATTTTTTGGTGGCAGGAGGATTGTTATTGGCTCTGGGTTTTTCCATTGATTTTGTTGCTCGCAAAGCAAAATCTTTCAATAATAAAATTATTGCGATCGTAGCCATAGTGATTTTGTTTCTTCTTGTTTGGGCCGAATTGGCCGTTGGTGTTTTCGGAACTGCTGTAGCAGGAAGTTGATCGGGGTTTGGTAGGTTCCGTTAACTGACCAGCTTTCACATTCTAAAATTTATGTTAAATACGATCATGCTCTTAAAATTCAAGGGTAAATGCCTAGCACCTTTCCATAAATTTTAATGATCTTTAGGATTTTTAACAGGCAGGAATGGGCAAAAGGAAGAAGCAGGCCAAAGTATTACGCATTTTTCGAAAAGTACACAGAACCACAGGGGCATTATTATTTATATTTTTCTTTTTCATATCCGTATCCGGTCTCATCCTAGGCTGGAAAAAGAACTCCAACGGATATATTCTCCCAAAAACACAGCAAGGAACCACAGCTGAGTTAAAAGAGTGGCTTCCTATTGATAGTCTTCATACGATTGCCTGTAACACCCTGCACAATAAAGTATCTCCTGAACTCTCCCTCGAGATTGACCGAATCGACCTAAGAAAAGAAAAAGGGTCCGTTAAGTTTGTTTTTGTGGATGCCTTTTATGAAGTGCAACTGGACGGTGCAACTGGTGAGGTGCTCTCCATTGGCCAAAGAAGAGCGGATTTTCTGGAAAATGTGCACGATGGATCTATCGTGGATGATTATTTTGGAACTGATGGCTATATTAAACTAGTCTATACCACAATAATGGGGGTTTCCCTTTTGATTTTTACCATTACAGGGTTTTGGCTATGGTATGGTCCTAAGCGAATGAGAAAAGCAAGCAAGGCTTGATTTTATTTTGGTGCACCTTATTTAACCTTTAATTTTTTTGGTCGGGATGGTTCCATACTTATCAATAAGATAGACCAAACTTGCCATGGTGGCCGCTCCCAACTCCAATTCGCGTTTATTCACGTGTTCAAAGGTGTCGTTTTCAGCATGGTGATGGTCAAAATAACGCTGCGTATCAGGTCTCAATCCGGCCAATACCATCCCATCTTCTTTCAATGGACCAATATCAGCTCCACTTCCACCTTCATAAAACATATGAATCAAATAAGGTTCAAATAAATCACGCCATCCTTGAATCTGTTTTACGTTTTCTGTACTAGCATCAATGGAGAAACCGCGAGGGGTAAATCCTCCTGAATCACTTTCCAAAGCAAATACATGCACTTCATTCTTGTTTCTAGCGACCTCGGCATACTTATTACCACCTCTCATTCCGTTTTCTTCATTCATAAACAGAACCACTCGTAAGGTTCGCTTTGGCTTATATCCTGTTTCTTTAAGCAACCTTAAAACATCCATGCTCTGCACGCAACCAGCTCCATCATCATGGGAACCATCTCCCAAATCCCAGGAATCCAAGTGTCCGCCCACAACCATAACTTCGTTGGGATAGGTGCTTCCAGTAATTTCTCCGATTACATTGTAAGACTGCACATCTTCCAACTGTTTGCAGTTTTGTTTGAAGTAAAACTTGGCATCAGGGTTTAATTTAAGGGTAGTACTAAGCAGTTCAGCTCCATTTGTGCTAATGGCGGCGGCTGGTATCCTTTGGTTTACCGGTGTATCGCCATATCCCATGGAGCCAGTATGGGGATAATCATCCAAGCGAAGGTTCATGGAACGTACAATAACACCCAAGGCGCCATATTTTGCCGCTTCGGCAGCACCCGAATAACGCTGGTCCACACAACCTGAGTACGCTGAAAAAGTATTGATCAATGTTGGGTCCATGGGTCGATTGTAAAAAACAATTTTGCCTGCAATTTTATCCCTTCCTAATTTTTCAAGGTCCTCAATCCCTTTAACTTCAACAACATTGGTTTTTAATCCACCATCAGGAGTTGCCACAGAACCTCCAAGAGCACAGATAGGCACATTGGTTGTTAACCCTGGTTTGGTCTCAAAATAGGCGAATTCCGGAATACCCCTAACCCATTTAGGCACCATAACCGGCTGAAGCCAAACCTTGTCCAATCCCAAAGAGTCCAGTTGTGCCTTGGTATACTCAACAGCTTGTTGAGCTTGCACGGATCCCGAGAGACGACCTCCAATTTGATTGGATAGATAATTAAGCCAATCATAGGCTTTGCCATTAGTTAAGGCTTCATCATAAATCGCTTTAATCTGTTTTTCATCCTCGGTCTGAGAAAAAAAAGGGGTGCTGACCAACAAAAAGGCCAAAAGTAGGACGGTTCTCATGTGGTTTCTTTTTCCAGTTCTTGTTTAAAGGTTTCTAAATTAGCTTTTATTTCGTCGTCCAGCTCAGGTTCCTCGATATCTTTGTACTTTTTTAACGCTTCCATCATTATGGATGCCACAATGACCCTTGCCGCTTTTTTGTTGTCCGCTGGAATCACAAACCAGGGTGCGTGGTCTTTGGAAGTCTTTTTCAGAGCTTCTTCGTAACAGGCTTCGTATTTATGCCAAAGCTTTCTTTCCTCCAAGTCTCCAGGAGAAAACTTCCAATTCTTCTGCCTTAACCGAATTCTCCGAAGTAAACGCTGTCGCTGTTCTTCCTTGGAGAGATGTAGAAAAAATTTAAATATTATGGTGCCGTTTTCGGCAATGTGTTTTTCAAAATCATTGATTTGTTGGTATCGTTTTTCCCAAAACTCATTATCAATATCATCTACACTTTCTACTTGAGGAATATTTTCCGCCAAAATATATTCGGGATGTACTTTGGTAACCAAAACGTTTTCATAATGTGTCCTATTGAACACTGAAAACTTTCCTCTTTCCGGTAAAGCAATATAATGACGCCAAAGGTAGTCGTGTTTTTTTTCCTTGGTCGATGGCACCTTGAAACTATGCACCACCACTCCCCTAACATTAAAATCTTTAAAAACTTCCCGGATTAAACTATCCTTTCCTGCGGTATCAATTCCTTGTAAACAAACCAATACTCCGTACTTTCCATGGGCATAGAGCGTATCTTGGAATTCCCCCAGGTCTTTCCTGATATTTTTAAGTTCCTTTTTGAGTTCTTTGTTAGATGCACCAAAGTCCTCATATGTATCTATTTGGGATAACTGGACATTACCTGTTACCCTATATTCTTCTGTTTTGACATTTTTCATGGGAATGAATATAATTCTTTTTGATTACTACTTCAACTGGGATTTTAAAAGCGTATTTCATCGATACTTTGACCGCTTGTACCCAAAGATGGTTATTTAATCGATCTATTTGTCCAGCAAAACGTTGAAAATGTAACTTTATGGAAATCAGTGACGCAGCGTCCCAAATCTAAAAAGCGTTATGAAAAGCAGACAGATTATCCTACTAATAGTCTTGGCTATTGGCTTGATCGGCCTATTGCTCATGACTTCCTTTACTACTCCAGCCAATGCTTGCCAATATGCAAGCTCAAATTTAGAATACATTAAGAGTAAAATCCAAGAAGCTGTCCTGGCCAAGGATTTGAACATGTCCAAATATCATGCTTACAAGGCATTGAATGGTATTGAGAAGACTCGGGAGAATTTTTTGGACTGTGGTTGCGAGGGTGCAATCGAAAGTTTGGAAAATACCCTTTTACACTTAAAATCGGCAACAACATCCAGTGTTTTTAAAAAATCCAAAATAAATCTACATAAAGCATTGGAGACTACAATTATAGGCATTAATGTCCTTAAAGAATTTGAACAGCAAACATCCAGCGAATATGGGAGTAACGTTTTGGTCCTTAACACAACAGATGTTGTGGATTTTAAGGATGGCATGTTATTGACGCATGGTTCTACCGTTAAAAAGCAGGTACACCAATGCTTATTGGGTTTTGAATCTTCATTGGACAAAGTGGTTTCGGATGTTGATTGCAAAGATGCACGTAGATTTATCGCAAATATTTATGAAGAATCTCGTTTGATATTGTTGAATACCGAACTTTCACAACATAAAAAGGAATATCACCAACGCGTAAAAACCCTTACCGAAGAAGCACTTCAGAATCTAAAGGATTGCTATTAGCCTACTTACTTGCAAATAACTTCACATCCTCTTCAGATACTTCCTTGCTGCCCAATATGATCAAACGCTCCACCACATTACGGAGTTCACGGACATTTCCTGTCCAATCGTAGCTTTTGAGCAATTCGATAGCTTTTTTGGAAAAACTTTTTTGTCCGGTTCCTTGTTCCGATGCTATTTTTTTTGAGAAATATTCTATCAGTAAAGGAATATCATCGCGTCTATCATTGAGCGCTGGAACCTTTATTAAAATTACAGCTAAGCGATGATAGAGGTCTTCCCTGAATTTACCTTCTTCTATTTCCTTTTTTAAATCCTTATTGGTCGCGGCAAGCACGCGAACATCCACCTTAATATCTTTATCGGAACCAACCCGGCTAATTTTGTTCTCCTGCAAGGCACGCAAAACCTTGGCTTGGGCGGACAAGCTCATATCCCCTATCTCGTCCAAAAATATGGTTCCTTTGTTGGCAGCCTCAAACTTACCTGCTCTATCCTTTACTGCCGATGTAAATGCACCTTTTACGTGTCCAAACAATTCACTTTCTATCAATTCTGAAGGGATAGCCGCGCAATTCACCTCAACAAATGGCGATGAGGAACGAGGGCTTTTTTGATGCACCCAGTGGGCCACAAGCTCTTTTCCTGTGCCATTGGAGCCAGTTATTAAAACTCTGGCATCTGTAGGCGCCACTTTTTCGATCATATCCTTTATGGCTCCGATTTCCTTGCTTTCTCCGATCATTTCATAATTCTTGGAGATTTTTTTCTTGAGCACCTTGTTCTCAACGACAAGCTCCTTTCGGTCCAAAGCATTACGAACGGTTGTGAGCAATCGATTTAAATCCGGTGGTTTTGAAATATAATCGTACGCCCCTAGCCTCATGGTATTTACGGCGGTATCCAAATCACCATGGCCGGAAATCATAATAAAGGGAATTTCCGGTTTTATTGTCTTGGCAGCCTCCAAAACTTCCACTCCATCCATTTTGGGCATTTTTATATCGCATAGGACTAGGTCAAAATCTTCTTTTTTAATAGCATTAATCCCAGCGAGACCATCCTCGGCCTCTACCACATTATAACTATCGTTTTCTTCAGCGAGTATTTTGACCAATACTCTTCTAATTGCCGATTCATCTTCGATTACCAAAATTTTAGACATATGCTACTTTTTAAAAAATTCCAATTTTGAAACCTGTTCTAATATAAAGATTTGACTCATCATTCAACAAATAAACCTTCCCCTGTTCATCATTTCTTAATATTCCCTCTTGGACTACGGTTCTGCCCACCATCGCAAAAAGCGACATCCGTTTAGAGATATTGTATTGATATACCAAAGTACCCAATAAGGATGTCAACGATATCTTTGAAGCCACTTGACCATCTTCCAATAGAATATCGTTTTGAAGATTTATAAAATATCCGTCCAATAATAGTGCCATTTCCAACGAATGCTTTTTGGTAAAGTAATACCGTAAACTAGATTTTGGTATCCCAAATGTAAATGACCAATTAGGGTGAAACTTCCGGTAATAATTGACCAATGGCAAAGGTACCGGCAGTCCAGTAGTACTGTTATAGGTCAATCCGATTACAATACGGTATGGTTTATCTGCATCCGGTCGCTCTTTCCATAGCGTGGCCGTGGCATTCATAAAAAAATCATCGGCAACCGAGCCATTTATAAAGTTAGATGCCATTCGTGGTGTAAGGATGGTCACCAAATTCCAATTTTCGTTCCATTTGGTAATAAGCCCTACATTTAAATCTATTACATGAAACCGAATCAACTCGCTTTTATCAAAAGGTAGATTGGCCGAATACCCCATATCGAACCGATTATATTCCATTCCGGTTATCAGATAGTCTTGCTTTTCATTGAGTTTTATAGGCAGGTTTAAAAGCGCTTTATAGCGTTGTGTTTTGATTCCCGTATCATTTTCGGGAATATTGAGGTATTCCACCCTAAAGATATCCGTGCTCTGTGCCCATAAGTTGGAGCCGCAAAGTATTACAATGAAGGTGAACCACTTTCGAATTGCAATATGGTGAACTGAAGTTTTTATGTCTTTCTATTGTTTTGGCTGAATAATATGTATATCTCGTTGCGGGAACGGGATAGTAACATTGTTCTCCTTGAACTTCGCGTTGATTTTATATCGCATTTCGCTTTTTATTCTAGGATCCCTAAAGGTGTCATTGGTAAAAAAATAAATGGAAAAGGTTAAAGCAGAGTCTCCAAAATCCTCAAACAACACAAATGGCTTGGGGTTTTTAAGTACTAGTCTTTGTCCATGAGCAACTTCCTCTAAAATTTTTGTAACCAGATCAACATCACTTCCATAAGCAACACCCACACTCACTTTTTCCCTTGTAGTTCTATGGTTTTGGGTGTAATTATAAACAATGTCGCTTATAAATTTATGATTGGGAAGAATGAGGACTTTATCATCACGGGTCAGGGCCCTAGTTGTACGTAGTTTTATTTCAAACACCTTACCTACTTTACCATCTACCTCTACTACATCTCCAACTTGGAGCGATTTATCCACAATAATAAAAATACCCCCAAGAACATCCTTGAACAACTCTTGCAACGCCAGACCCAAACCAACGAACAGCGCTGCGGAAGCTGTAATTACCAAAGTAATGTCTACCCCAGCAGCACTCAAGGTAACCAAAACTGCAATCAGGTAAATCACATAATTTAGAAACTTAAATACGCTGGTAAACTTCTGTTTGTCTTCCTGCTGCATTTTCCGAGTAAGAATATGACGCGACCATTTAAGGATAAATTTTGTTGCCACAAGGGTAATTGTTAAAAGCAACAATAAACCTATGGTGAGGTGAATCGATTTTTCACCTTCCCCGATATGGAACCCAAGATCTAAAAAACCCTTTATGGATCCCCAAACATCTTCTTTTATAATCTCTTTTATGTCTTCTGATTCTTCTTGCATACTATTCTAATATCTCAACCATTTGACCAATTCTTTGTATGTAGGCTTTTTACCGTACATCAAGATACCGGTTCTATAAATTTTAGCTGCCAGCGATACAATACCTAAAAAGGTAACCATCAAAAGGAAAATGGACAACAAAAATTGCCATAAGGGCACTCCTCCTTCGCCAACACCACTTGGTAAACGCATCAACATAACAATCGGTGAGGTCAACGGAAACAAAGAAAAACCGACTGCAATGGGACCATGTGGATT
>NHBR02000043.1 GCA_002167435.2 Allomuricauda sp. TMED12 | reverse complement strand
TCCCAGAACCGGAATCCAATATGCTGCCAACATTGTTCACCATGGCCACTGTATTTTCTTTGTGCCACAATGCCAATAGTTCCATCATCTTTAGTTGTTGCTGTCGACCATATTGTTCCAACACAACAGCAAAATCTTTATCTCCAAGTTGCGAGTGCATAATCACAAGTGACTTTTGCAACAACATGTCAGTGCGAGTCAACGCATTCTTTGCTGAAGGTAAAGTTTCCAAATGTACTCTGTATGGACACATCAGCATTGACACAATGTCAACGTCCCAGCCATTGCCAATGCAAGTCAATCTCATAAGGTTTGTGATGCCTTCACCTTGTGTGCAGTTAGCTGGCATTCCCATCAATTTTTCTGCCTCATGTGCTCTCAATTGCTGAAGCTCTTCACAGTTTTCATCATCCACATATATTGGCAATCTAGTATTAGCCTCTGGACAATCTGGATCACCGGACCAAGACGCACAAATCGTTCTGATATATTGTTCTTTGCCATGTTTCACCAAGGACCTGCCTTCATCCATGCATTCATCTGGGGAGTAGGCGGGCATGGAATTAGCAATGTCATCCGGAACTTTGAGATTTGTCCAGTACAATCTGTGTCTGCGAGTTCTAGATCCATCCAACAAAATTGGAGCAACACCCAATTCGGAACACACCCAATTGTAATCTTCAGTCATGTCACTGAAATCAACATTTTCAACCATAAAAATTAATTTTGGGTTTTGATTGATCATCCATTTGATCACCTGTATTCCATGTTTAAACACCTTGCCTTTAGGCCCGGCGAAACCTGGTCTACTTGAAGGGTTGTTTCCAAATCTAGGTTTAAGCAACCGCAATCTTGTATGATCTTGGCACGGTGCTCCCATGCCAACCATATTTACTTTTCCAAAAGCAATGACATCTTGCTCTGTAATAGACAGCAAGTCACTCTTCCAAGAGTAATCAATGTTTGGGAAATCAGAATTTGGTCCATGAACTGTCTTGGCCACTTTTTTAGCATCGGCTGAATTTTCCACTGCAAAATATTTACTTGGTTTGATCCTCAACCTTTTGGCCACCATAGCTAAACATGAAATTCCACTGCACAAGTCTACCCACACACCATCTTCTAGTACCACCAATTCACCATCAACTGACGCCGGTGCCTTTGGTAATACTGCCAAGCTTGGTGGAGCAACATTTTGGAGCTTTTCAAAGTTGTCATGGTTTTTTGCTTGTAGCCTTGTCAAAGCTGTCACACTGGTGTCATCTTGTGGCTCCCAGTCAAGTCCATTTTCAATCAACTGTTTGTTGAATTCTGCGGCTACTGACACGGCAAATGCCAATTTTCCAACTACTCCTTTGTGCTTCGCCTGAGTTGGACTTTCATTCCATTTTTCATCCATTCTTGCATTAACGGAGTAAGCTGGTTCATCAGCATCATACCAACCAACAGTGCAAAATCCATTATTGTATCCACAAATTCCATTTTTACTCAGAATCCACAACTCCAAATCATTCCTATCCTCAATGTAAATATCTGGAACTGTTATGTATGGAGTTGTGTTAGCATACTCACACTGCTCACATAGCCCATCTATTGTTTTGTCACAAAACAAATCTTGACATCTACAACATGTGAACCATTGCTCTTGATCTTTTGGAATTTTCAATCTTTTAAGTATTGACACCACTTGCTCCTTTGACATAAGATTGGGTCCACATTTGACAGCCACATGTCCAAACATGGGGTGATTTCCACACACCATTGTATTGTCATTTGTCATTTGTTTCACCACTTTCATCAAGTCTTTTCCAACGCACCATGTTGTCACGTTGTCCATCAATGGTGTTTTAATCAATAGCTTTGCGGTTTCCAACACTTTGGAAATAGGTATTGTTTCAACGCGGCTCACAATTGCTTGGCCAACTCCAAGCATATCTTGGAGCAACAATTTTCCCAAATTTTTTATATCCACAAAACTAGATTTTCCCATTATGATTGCCACTGACATCATTGTAGAAAAATAGGTGCACACCGGTTCACCACCGGTACCGGTACCACCTCCTTCCCTTGACAACTCCTCTTCCTCATCACTGTTATCCTCCAACAACCCCGGATCTGATAGTGAGCCGTTATAGCTGCCATGGTGGGACCCATCCTCACCACTATCATCACTATCACTCACATTATTGTGAGATTGGAATCCATATTGTCTTTGAGAAAAATAGTCCGTGATAAGCAGTTGTTTCCACCCATAACCACTCACATAAGGCTGAGTGATTGGCTCATCATCAGTGTCACTATCATCCGGATCATAAAGGCTGGGAGGTGGTGAATCAGAAGGCACACTCCCATTATCCGTTGAATCTCCAACTGCCATCATTGGCAATTTGCATCCATATAACAACTCATTGTCATATATCAACGATGGGTCATTGGCAATTTGCTGCGAATGCAACTCCACGTTTTCAAGTATTGGTACGATTTTTGACTTGACATCACCCACAGTTGACAAATTATTTTGCAAAGGTGTGTACCTAGTATCCCCACCCATCATAGGCACCCTCCGGTTGGGTACAAGCGGTACACTCGACTCATTAATTGAGCTCAAACCCTTGGTCACGGAATCCATATCTATGACTGTCACCACACTGGTAGGTTGGGTGTCATAATTAATTTCTGTAATTCCGGTATCATTCATCAACTGTTCAAGTTCACTGCGGCTCATTTCGGCTACACTTGAAGTAGTAGCATTCCCAGACTTGAGCTTTTCCAGCATTTTTATCAAATCGGTGTTGGTCATTGAATCACTATTTTTCTCACCATCACCACTCGCGTTGGCCTCCTTGCCCTTGCCCTTCCCTTTTCCTCCACCATCGGAGCCGGTTGGCTTTTGTGGGCAATCTTTCCTGCGGTGACCTTTCACACCACATCTTCCACATGCGAACCTGAAATCACCTGGTTGCTCGGTTTTATTTTGAGGGCATTCTCTTGCAAAATGGCCCTTTTGTTTGCACTTATTGCAGACCACATCCTTGATTGAATTTACTTGGCTCATATCTTGATTCACATCTTCACTCGCACTTTCATCCACAACATTTACTTTTGGCACAGCTCCATCAACTGATGCAATCTCAGCCGCATACTTGTTCACCATGTCATAAATTTGGATTTGCGAATTTTCGGTTTGGTTATCAATGTCCTTGACAATTTGATGCTGCACGTACTTTGATTTGCCATTCAACGATTTTATCAAGCTGAATAAAAACAAGTCCTCAATTGTGACTTTACATTCTTTCATCTCCTTGTACGCTTTCAGCACATCAATAGTCCACTGTTGCACCGATCCGCTAAGTTTTAGCTTGTCTAATGAATCCAAAGCTTCACTCTTGCGCGAATTCCGGCTAATATTGTGGTGATGTTCCAAGACAATCACCGCTTGCACATAAGATGAAAAGGTGACATGTTCAAGCAGATCCGCAAAAGGTCCGCTAATTTGCATCACCATTACACTATACATGTGCGCATCTAGCTCCTTTGCCTCTTTAGATAGGCTTTCATACCTTTTCGTGGCCCTATAGTAGGCTTGATCTCGTCCCGAAGATCCTTCCAATTGGACCCTAGTCGACGATCGAGAAGTTGACAATGGGTGGCGAGCTCCGCCTTCTCTCCCATCTTCCTCTCCTTCCAATACATTGGCTTCATCTTGTCGAACACCAATTCCAGGTGACATCGGCATGAAGATCTCCCTTCGTGCCGAAGGACTATGCCTTGCCGTATCCGCAAAGGCGAAGTCCGGATCACTCAACAAGAACTGTGGAACAACGGGCTTTGCCTTCAAAGTCCGTCCAAGTTTCTCTTCCAAGTAGTCCTCGAGTTCGTTGCCACCCTTACAACTTCGAACCAGCCCGCTCACAACCTTCATCCATTTCCGAAACTCCTTTGGGGATTTCGAGCTATCGAAGGTTGGGACTGTCACTTTCACTCGATCTATCGATGCCATCGATTACACAAGTTTGTAGAACGAGTGTGGTGCTGATAACGATTTCAAATACAACTACTGCAAGACACACGACAAAGACGTCGACATGCTGTAGTTTATTGGTTCAAGTATTCAAAAGTTAAACTTAATAATGAGCGGGAAGCTAATTATAAGTATTGTATCCGGGTAATTAGTCTGACCTGCCTAATAAAGTAATTATTACCGTACTATATCATTGATGATCCAGTACGGTACTAATTTATATATTTCTACACAAATAGTTCATACGACAATGCGCGCTTCCTGGTGGTAGCCTAGCGGTTGGTACCCGGCCCCCTAGAGTCAACTGGGAGATGGTGCGGGGTTCAACTCCTTGGCAAGGATAGGCTGAAAGGGACTTAAATCCACCCGACCTGTGGCTGACGCTGGACTACCCCAGGTCCTTTTACCAACGGTTGATTTCTCAATAGATGTCTCCATTTTGAAATCGCCTCCTCAGCTGTTGAGAAACTAGTCTGCAATGATGACTCATTTAAGTTCCTTAAACGAAAAAGGACGCATGGCTTTTCCTCTTAATTCAACAAAGGTCTTGGGAGGCAAAATCTTGGTCTCCATGTCGGCCAAATTAAACTTACCATCAACATGACGTGCCTTAACAATATTCTTGTTTCTAATCATTTGGACCCAGTCTTGACGACAATCAATGTATTTCAACTTAGAGCGTTTGACTGTATCCTTACAAAATGCTTCTGATGTGGTATTGTCCATCAGCAACACAAATGGAATTGGGAACGGCATACCTGCTTCATCATACAAATAATATATGCTGAGCAATTCATGAGTTGCATTTGCTGTCCCATAAATTTCCACTGCGCCTGTATTGGTATCTGCATGAGCCTCACCAATCAACGGGGTAGCAAATGCCACACTACTAGCCTTGGAACACCAATCAAAACATCCTTCATCGATCATGAACACATGTCCGTTCTGAGACCTTGACTTGTTTTGTGGTTCTTTATTGCTAGCATGATCTGTATCACAATACAAATGGAATCCAAGCTGGTTCTCATTTTCAGGACACATATTGATAGAGTGATCTACATCCTCTATAAACAAAGGCTGACTCAAACACAAATCTCTTGTTTGTGAGTAATAACTAACCATATGACTCAATGCCTCAAGTGCTGCAACTGTAGGCTTGCTTGCATGCTGTCCAACTCTTGAAAAAGCATGTGATCCATCCATTCTGGTAGTTTGAGAGAGCCAAGCGCAACATCCATTTCCGGTAAGCAAAAGACGGGCTTCTTTGGGAGATAGAGAAGGAGAATCTCCATCAGGATTGATTGGACCAGATAGTGGCATTGACACCTGTCTGTTGCTAAGAACCAATCCGAGTTCAGTCAACTCCTTAATCATCTTTTCAATATAGGGCTCCATTGACAAGTAGATTCTATCCACTGTCATTATGATTGTGATTCCCAAAAAATCAATTGGCTTTCCAGGCGCCAAGATTTCCAACGGTTTGCAATCAAATCTGTCATCCAATTTCTTGTCACACCACTTAACTGCTTGTTCATCTCCATCAATCATGAGGTCATCCACATAGGTGAGAAGCAACATATCCTTTTCTGTATGAAAATATACACATTTGTGATTTTGGCCACGACGAAAGTTGCACCCTTTAGGATCCTCCAAGTAAGGGGCTAGAGTTCTCTCACCCCACCACACCGGTGCACTGTTTTCTCCATACATCGGTCCATACTGCACAAAAAATCTCCATACTTTCTTTACTGGATCACGCACCTTTACATACTTCACCTTTCCATCTGGATACTTAATTGATTGTAGAAAGGCTGTGCAAACGTCTTTAACTGCAAGCATGCGATTTCTGCGATTTGGTCTTAGCACTGCGGCCCTCACTGCCTTCACCTCAGCCACATGAGCATAATAATTGAACTCTGGGCCATCTGCTTCCTCAAGATTTTCCTCAAATCCTCTCTTCACAATTCTACCTTTGTAAGAACCATCTCGTTTCACATCCAACAAAGCTCTAGCTGTGGTGGCTTCTTTGACACACTTTTCATAGTCCTCATCACCTGGCTGTAGTTCCTTGAGAATTGTTTTGCACAGAGAGGTCAGCTCATCATTAAAAGCTTTGATCACCACTTCGCTGTTCGCTCCTTTAAGCTCAGCATTCCAGCTTATATCTTTTCTAGAAACATTCATTGCTAAATAGTGAGCAACCTCACTCACCAAGGCCTCATCACCATCAGCCAACTCTAGAGCTGCTTTCAACTGTGTGTCTTTGACTGATCCTCTTTCCTCATCATCCAACAAGCAAGCCATCACACTTAACACCTGTTGTCGGTTGTTGTTCTGTCTCTTGCTCTCATTGTATTGAGGACGGGGTCTTGGCTGCAAATTATCACCTAGTGTCTTCCATGGAGCATCACCCTCTGTTTTAGCAGCTGCCTTGCTTTTATCTTTCAAGATTTCCAACGCCTCCTGTGATCGGTCACCATCCAACGCCTCCTGCAAACGGTCACCATCCGCCTCCTGGAATGTTCCGGTGTCTTCCTCCTTCTCAGAATTCGCCTCCTTGGCTGACTGCCCATTGACACGAGATTGAGTAGCATTTTGATAACTTGTTGACAAATCAATCTCCAACGCCTCCTGCAACTGGCCACTCTTGGGTTGGGATATCAGTTTGGGCGGGAGATTTTCATGTTGAAAATCAAAGGTGACATCAATGGAATGGACCACTCGGCAACCACCAAGGACCACCCGATAAACTGGGCTATCCAATGACTGATATCCAATAAAATGTCCTGGTTCACCTGTTGTAAGAAAATCACCATTGGTTCGCATAGTGTGACGTTTTTCTTTGGTGGATGCCACATGACACGGTGTGTACCATTTCACCAAGTGCAAGATTGAAGGCACCTTTCCTGTGGCCAACTCAATTGGAGTCAGCCACTTTCGTTTAGCATTAGTTGCCAAATATTGATCCACATACACCACATATTCACAACAATCAGCAAATAGGTACAGTGGAGCACCGGATTCCAGCATATGGGTCCGAGCTGCTGCCCAAATTCTGTCCGGCAATTTTTCTGCATCATTCAAGCTTTGCTTATGCGGTGGAACATATGTATGTAATATTCCCATATTCAAGCAGAGTCGCCTAACTTCATCCATACTTCCACAACCATCAGTGAACAATCGGCATCTGTAAGGCAGTTTGTGTGCTCCGGTTAGTGCAATGATTTCAGCCATTGCTTCATCATTGAACTGTTTACGTCTCAACTTTATCAAGAATTTCCTTTGTGTTTTGACATCAATGCACACAAAAGCGGTTTTGTATCCATCTCTGACATCCATCAAAAAATCTTTGTTGTCTGCCATCATCACCTCATAAGGTCTCAAATTTTCAAGATCAAATCGCGTTGTTGGATTCTGATGCTGTCTATGGATTTTGACATCAGTCATGTCAAGCAATTGCAACGAATTGTTATCACGTGTTTCAAGGTCATCTTCATTTTCAAATGTAGAAATGTCCTCATAATCTTTATCAGTTGTTTCAAGACTGAACACAACTGGGGCACCTTC
>NHBR02000042.1 GCA_002167435.2 Allomuricauda sp. TMED12 | reverse complement strand
GGAAAAGATACAGGGGGAATCTATGAATCCTACGGTCGTGGTTGGTTGATAAAACCAGATCCTGAAAAAGACAAGGCCTTAAAAATGGGGGAGTGGAACACCATGAAAATTCGAGTGGAGGGTTCCGAAGTCACTTCTTGGCTCAATGGAGTGGAAATGGTGCATCTAAAAGACGAAAAAATTGGTAAAGGAGAAGGGGCTATTGCCCTTCAAATACATGACGGAGGAGGTATCCGTGTCAAATGGAGAAACATTAAGCTCGTTTCATTGGAGGTGCAATAAAAAAAGCCCGATTATAGAAATCGGGCTTTGTTATAGATTATCCTCAACTCCTAGTTTTTCAGAGGAGTTACTTCAAAACTTCTATATTCAATTGGGCCATGGTCTCCCTGGATCATAAATGGTCCCGGTTCACCCTCTTTACTATCCAAAGCGCCTCCTGTAATTCCAGGAATCGTAGCATCAGAAATTACAGTTTTGCCATTTAGCGTTACGGTTACTCTTCGTCCAATCAAGGTAATATCATACGTCTGCCATTCACCTGCGGGTTTGGACGCGTTCTCGTTGGGTTCCAAAAAGCCATACACCCCACCCAAATAAATATCTGAAGGTTCGTATCCTTCGCTATCCACAATCTGCACTTCATACCGTCCACGCAAGTAGATACCACTATTGCTGCCTTCTGGGTAACGGAATTCTACGTGCAATTTAAAATCTTGGAATTTTTCATCGGTAATCAGGTTAGAACCAGACTCAGGGCTGGTCAACACACCATCTTTTACCACCCATTGGTTTTTTTCGCCATCCACGTGCCAACCAGAAAGGTCCTTGCCATTGAATACGTCAATGGTTTTTCCCCATTTTGGATTTTCGGTATATTCCAATTCTGGAGCTTTTACTCCTGTCCAGTTGATGATGGACCCATCGGTATAGATCAAGGTGCCTTTTAATTCCTCTCCTTCCAATTCACCATGAAAAATCATGTCACTGCCCTTGGGTTCCCATTGGTTGGGGATACTAAAAGTAAATTTGTTCTCTCCGTAAGTCTCCACTTCGGCAATGGGTCTTGCGCTACCAAAAGCGAAAACAAAACGGCCCAAAAGCGTAGCGGTTCCCGAATGTCTAATTTCCAACCAAGAAGGGGAGGTCTTCCCCATAAAATCCATTTCCAAGTCCCATCTGCCTTCTAATGGGCTGATGCGCTGGGCATAAAGACTGCTTGTAAAACCTAAAAGTAAGGTGCAAATAAAAGTGTAAATCGTTTTTCTTTGGAATATCATACGTATGTTTAGTTTTATTGCTGAACAAGATACGTATAATCCAAAAATTATTTAGGCCAGCATGTGACCCGATTTACTCACATCCACCTGTGAATCCGTTGGCACTAAACTTGGTCTGTACTGCACCTTGAAGTCCATTGTGCGTCAATTGGATTACCAAATTGCTTTCACCGCTACCATCACGTTTTGGGGTACAATATTCAAAAAGATAATAACTACCTGCTTGCTCCTCTACACGTTCGGAGATATCGTTAAATGTGTTTTCCAATTCTTCCGAATTGCTGGCAAAAACACTGGCAGTTTTACCGATTTGCTCTAAAACTTCCGTGTCTATTTCTGCCCCAAGTCCAATTGTGAAGAAAGATATATTTCTATCTGCTTCGTCAACAGCTTGTAAGGCATCGGATTCCCGGTAGCGGGATGCCTGGTCGGTACCATCGGTGAACAATACAACCGATGCCGCGTTAATTACTTCAGAATTTTCATTGAGCAAATTCTCTGCAATATCTGTTGATTTTATTACGGCTCCATACAAATCGGTAGATGGGTCGTTGCTGATATCTGTTGTGATGCCATCCACCGAAGCCGTCAATTCCGAAGCTGAGGACGTTAAGGGGTTCAATAAATGAAGTTCGTCCTCACCATCAAACCAATAAATGGCCATTTTGAAAGATTCTGAAGCTGGCGTAGGCATTACATTATTGATAAAACTAGTAGTAGCTGCTTTTAATTCGTCCAAACTACCTTCCAATACACTATTACTCAAATCCAACACTAACAGCGTGTTATTATTGAACACTTGTGAGTTTGGGGAAATCCGAGCAAAGGATTCCGAAGCGGAAATAGAATTGAAACAATCATCGTTTCGTCCTTGCTCATAAATGGAGAACTGTTCCGCAGATAATCCTGAAATCGGATTGCCCATCAGGTCAGAAACCCTAAAGAGAACGGAAACTTTTCCTGGCAAGGTGGTAAATTCATCTTGAATGGACAATAACAATTCATTTTCACCAAAACCTAAACAATCATCGGGCTCTTCACCAAGGCCAAGTTCCCTGTCATTTATGTCAAAACTGACATCATCATCTGCATTTCCACAGGAAAATAAAATAAGGCTAAAGGATAATAGGAATGTAAATTGAAGTACATTTTTCATTTTCAAATGAGTTAAGGTTCTGCAAGCAGAACGCTTTATTTGATTGAAAAGTATTTGCGGAGCCCAGAATTAAATTAAAGAAAAGTTAAAAGAATTTTAGGGTTGTTAAAATGATAGTGGTCCAAGCAATTTTTAATATTTTCACTCCAACAAAACCTACCAACCTATCTAACCAGAGTCAAAACAAACAATAACACTAATAGGTTGATACTATGACTATACTTTTGTTCGGAGCTACCAAAGACATTATTGGAACGCCCACCTTATCTGTTCCAACAGCAAGCCTAACCGGAAGAAAAATTCCAAATACTGTAGGGGAGCTCAAAAAGTTTCTTGAAAATACATACCCAGAACTCAAATCCATTTCTAAAGTGAGTGTTGCGGTCAATCAGAATTATGCTATGGATCATGAAAAAATTAATTCTTATGACGAAATTGCATTGATTCCACCACCGAATGTGTAACGCATTTTCTGAATAACATAACATTGTGAAGCCAAAGCCCAATACACAAATTGTAAATCAATCCGAGCTATTTGGACTGATATTGTCTGGCGGAGCAAGTTCCAGAATGAGAGAGGATAAGGGAATTATCGATTATCATGGTGTTCCACAGCGGGAATACCTGTACCGACTTTTAAAAGAGGTATGTGACGATGTATTCTTAAGTGCTCGGGAATTACAACTGCCCACAATTCCCCATGGATTTAACACCATTGTTGACCAAAACAAGTTTAAAGGTCCATTCAACGGTATTTTAAGTGCACACGTAGTGCATAAGAATATGGCTTGGCTGGTATTGGCCTGTGATTTACCTTTTATGGATTCAGACGCTTTACTGCAATTAATTGAGCAGAGAAATCCTAAAAAATGTGCAACTGCCTTTGCAAACCCCAAAACAGGTGACCCAGAGCCATTGGCCTGTATATATGAACCCGACGGGTTGGAAAAAGCCCTGGAATTTTTAAATGATTCCAATTACCCAAGCCCCAAAAAGTTTCTTATGAATATTGACATTAGTTTAATCCATCCAAAGGATGAACTGGTACTTTTCAATGCGAATTCACCATCGGATTACGACTTTGTAAAAAAGAAGTTGGCAGAACGGGAGAGCAGTTAGTTTCTTGGTATTGCTCTTTTATGATTGTCCAAATCCAAAGTTTCGAGATCTTGGAAGGTACCGCAGGAAATCTGTCTTTTAACAAGTGATTTTGACTTTTTTCGCTTGGTACGTGATTCTATTTCCTTATTTAAGAAATTCATTGTGAATTATTTTACCTAAAAACGAAATTAGGGTTATTTTATTTTGACAATCAGAAGATTAACCTTTTTTAACGTTGATTTGTCCTTCAATATGCTCCAAAATGGACATCCAATGCATACGAAGGATCAATGCTGCCGTAGGTACATTGTCTTCTTGGATGGCGTCCACCACGGAACGGGTTTGAACACTAAGCTTTTTAAAGAATTCAAAATCTTGGATAAAATCATATTCGTAAAAATGTAATCTCAATTTGAGGTCCTTTAAGATTTGCAGCAATACCTTGTTGGTAGCATGCTGTACCAAATGATTATGGAATTTGAATCGTGCCGTAAGTCCTTCAGCAAGGCTCTCCGAAGTTTCCATTTCTGATTGAAGTTCCTTCAAAATTTTCATTTCATCTGGGTTGAACTCGGAATGCTCCAAAGCCATCACCTCTAATTGGGCAACGATTTCAATAAGGTTCTTGACCTCGGATTTTGAAAGCTTTGCCACCACAAAACCGCGGTTAGGTATAGCTTGCAATACCTGAGCATGCTCCAACTGACTCAATGCTTCGCGAATAGGGGTCACGCTAATGCCTGTATCTCTCGAAAGTGCCGCTAGATTTATAGTTTTTCCCACTTTCAAATCCCCATTTTGAATCTGCAGTAATAAGTTTTCCTTGATTTTGTCACGTAGTACAACTCTGTGTGCCATAGCGCTAAAATAAGAATCGTATACGATTTAAAGGGTTTCCATTGCTCTTATTATTATATATTTAGGCCAACAAAACACAGAAAGTCATGAAAAAACTGTTATTGGGTCTATGGATAGCTTTGTTTATCATCGGATGTAAACAATCCGAAACAACTACCAAAGAACCTATCAGTCTCTATGAAACAGAATTATTTAAAGATGTTCAAATGTCCGGGGTTTTCGAGGATTCCAAAACCTTTGTTGATCTCGTTCCAACAAAGAATATAGTAAAACTTGAAGAGGAATACCTTAAACTTAAAGATAATCAGGGTTTTAGACTGGATAGTTTTGTTCTCAAGAATTTTAAGAACAAATCCTTGGAGGGACTTCAATTTGAATTGGACACCACAAAAAACATGTATGGACACATATCGCATATGTGGGATATTTTAAAACGTGACCCGGATAGTACCATTGCCAATTCATCCCGAATAGCACTTCCCTATAAATACGTTGTTCCTGGGGGTAGGTTTCAGGAAATCTATTATTGGGACAGTTATTTTACCCTTGAGGGCCTGTTAGTGGATAACGAGGAAGAGGTTGCCAAAGGTATGGTGCAAAACTTTGCTTTTTTAATTGATTCCATTGGGTTTATACCAAATGGCACAAGGGACTATTACAAAACACGCTCACAACCACCTTACTTTTCGTTGATGGTAGATGCCATTGCCAGGGAAGATAAGGACTTGCTTATTCAATACCTTCCACAATTGACCAAAGAATACAACTATTGGATGGATGGAGCGCAAAAAGGGGACCGTCTTAAACCCATAAAGCGTGTCGTAAATCTAAAGAACGGGGAAACACTGAACAGATACTGGGATTCCGGCAATACACCTCGACCAGAATCATACAGGGAAGATTTTTTACTTGCCGAGGATTTGGCATCCGATTCATTAAAACAAAATCTTTATAAAAATCTACGTTCTGCAGCAGCATCGGGATGGGATTTTAGTAGCAGGTGGTTTGGTGAAGAAGGGGGATTGGCCTCTACCGAAACCATTTCCATTTTACCTGTGGACCTTAATTGTTTACTGTATTTTATGGAAAAATCCATTGCCAGGGCACATGGGGCGAATGGAGATGAAGAATCCCAAAGCCAATATTTGGAGCTGGCTGAAAAGCGTAAATCCATGATTCAGGATTATTTCTGGAACGAGGACGAAGGGTATTATTTTGATTACAATATCGATGATGAAAACTTCACTTCCCAACTAACACTGGCAGGGGTAACACCCTTGTTTTTTGAGATACCCACTCCTGATCAAGCGGAAAAAGTAAAAGATATAGTCATGAACACCTTTTTAAAAGAAGGTGGATTGGTCACTACCTTAGATCATAGCGGGCAACAGTGGGATGCCCCGAATGGTTGGGCTCCGTTACAGTGGTTGGCGGTTAATGGGTTGTTGAATTACGGTTACGTGGATGAAGCCAAAGAAATTATGACCCGATGGTTGACGCTCAACGAAAAAGTGTATGCCAATACAGGTAAAATGATGGAAAAATATAATGTGGAAGATCTATCCTTACTCTCAGGAGGAGGGGAGTACCCTACACAGGATGGTTTTGGATGGACCAACGGAGTGGCCTTGGGATTTAAAAAAATATTGGAGGATCTGGAACGTCCCAATTAATAAAGGGTACTACCTTCGTTCGTACACGTAGGTAGCCACTCCAGGTAATTGATTGCCCACCACTTTGATCATTGTATTATTGCTCAATTGCAGTGTTCCCAATAGGTTGCTGCCTTGGAAAACCACTTGTATTCCATCACTGCCCCAAGCCCCTGTGGCCTGTGAAACTCCAGAACACTGTACCACATACTGGTTATTGGTAATCGGGGTAAGGCTAAAATTGGCCAGCTCAAATTGATACGTGGCATCATCGCGTAAAACAATAGATCCCGATATACAATCTTCCTCGTCCAAGAGGTTTGTTGATGTACTTCCATCACCATCGATATCCACGGCAGCACTCACGCTAACAGCTACCAAATCCCAAGTCCCAACAAGTGCTGCACTTGAAAATCCGCCGTCATTACCATCGTCGTCGCTACATGAAATTATCAGTAAAAACATGGAAAAGTATGCGAACAGTACCTTGATAGTTTTCATAGAATCGTTTTTTTGGTTTTGATGAAAATACTACAATTTCAAGAATAATATTTCAATTGCACCCGCATTTCATCGATCAGCAGGATTTGAATACACTAAAGCTGAGGGTCAATCGTTAGTCAATACAGAAATACATAACCAAATAAAATGAAGAAACTTACCCAAAGAATCTTATCCATTGCCTTTATAGCAAGCATCTTGTTAGGTTTTCAATCCTGTAGCGAAGATGCCATGCCCGGTGAAGGCGAAGAACTTACCCAAGCGGAATTACAGACTATTTTAAGTACTGATGAAATTGCAGGGGTTGCCGATACTGCTTTAGCAGAACTATTTACTGGAAGTACTGCTGCCAAAACCTCCACAGCAAAAGAAGGTGATTGCTACACCGCCGAATATTCGGAAACCGGATTTGTAGCAACTTTCAATAATTGTGTGCTTAACGGAACGGATAATGTAAACGGAACCGTGACCGTTACTTATGAAGTAGGGGAGGAAGCATCCTCTTTTACGGCAACCTATCAAGATTTCTACGTTGGCACTGTTAAAATAAACGGAACCAGATCTTATGAAATCACTGCAAGTGGTGATCAAACATCTATTTCATTCACAGTAGTAAGTGATATGTCCGTAGAAATGGAAGATGGCAGTATTGTTTCTGAAAACGGAACCAAAACATTCGGTATCACCTTTGGTGATAGCTTGGAAACCACCATTTTTACAGTTTCAGGAAATTGGACTGTTGAGTCCGATGGAAACACGTACGCAGTGGAAACCTTGGAAGACCTTCAAGGAAATGCATCTTGCGAATACCTAACCACTGGAGCCATGACCGTTTCCAAAAATGGATTGGCAGTTACAGTGGATTTCGGAAATGGTGAATGCGATAATATGGCGACCCTAATTTATCCAAATGGCGCTACACAAGAGATTACGTTGTAGTCTTTTAAAAAAATATTGGAAAGCACCGGTACACGCCGGTGCTTTTTTTGTTTAATAGGATACTGTTTTGAGTTTGGTTATATTTAAGGAAACAATCAGTTTATGGTAAAACAATTGGTGGCGGCACAAAACGATTTTTTTGCCACGCAGAAAACAAAAGAAGTCGCATTTAGAAAAAAGTATCTTAAAAAGCTTCAACAGGAGGTGTTAGATCAAGAAGATGCCGTTTGTGATGCGTTATATGCCGATTTTAAAAAACCAAAATTTGAAAGTCTGTCCACAGAAACCCAATTGGTTTTGGCCGAGCTGAAACACGCTATCAAAAACGTAAAAAGTTGGAGCGAACCGAATCCGGTAGGGGCTTCACTTCTAAATTTCCCATCAAAGGAATGGATTCAACCCGAACCTTATGGCAAGGTGCTCGTTGTTTCACCATGGAATTATCCTTTTATGCTTACCATGTCACCTTTGATAGGCGCTTTGGCCGCAGGTAATACGGCAATCCTTAAACCTTCGGAATATAGTCCAAACACCTCAAAAATCATAGCTCAAATTATTAGAAAAGTATTTCCGCCAGAGTATGTTACGGTGGTTGAGGGTGGAGTAGAGGTCTCCACGGAACTATTGGCCCAAAAATGGGAATATATATTTTTTACGGGAAGCACCCGAGTGGGAAAAATCGTTTACCAAAAAGCTGCGGTGCACTTAACGCCGGTTACATTGGAACTTAGTGGCAAGAATCCCTGCATAGTTGATGCAACCGCATCGATATCACTGGCGGCCAAACGTATTGCTTGGGGCAAGTTGATCAATGCGGGGCAGACGTGTATTGCCCCGGACTATATTCTGGTACATAAAAGCGTTAAAAATGCATTGGTGGATGGACTCAAAGCAAACATCACCCAATTTTATGGTAAAAACATAGAAGCTTCCAATGATTTTGCACGGATTACCACAAACAAGCATTATGAAGAACTTAAAGCGATGCTCAAAGGACAGAACCTGTTATTTGGAGGCAGTTATAACGATGAGGACCAATATTTAGAGCCCACTTTAGTGGACGAACCCCAAAAGGATAGTACCATAATGGAAGGAGAGGTGTTTGGCCCCATTCTTCCCATAATTTCTTATGAAGATGAAAGTGAATTGGATGAGTACATCTCACGTTATCCAAATTCATTGGCATTTTATGTGTTTTCTAACAATAAAAAATTTCAAAAACGTATGATGCGTCAATATTCCTTTGGCGGGGGTACCATTAATGATGTTGTTGTACATATCAGTAATAAAGATTTGCCCTTTGGGGGTGTGGGACAATCCGGGATAGGGGGATACCACGGAAAATACTCTTTTGACCTGTTCTCACACCATAAATCCATAGTAAAAAGAGGTACTTGGCTAGATGTTCCATTGAGATATGCACCTTACAACATTTCACTTAATTTGATAAGAAAAATCAAATATTTATTTTAATTGAATGCTATATCATCAAACTTAGATGGTAAATATTGAAAATATGACAATAATACTCTTAATCAATAGTTAAACATTTGAAAGCTAAGGGTTTTGATGTTATTTTTAAAAGAAACAATTAACAATCACCTATGGAAAGGACTCAAAACAAATACAACATCTCCGTACTGCTCGATATGTCGAAAAGTGCTGAATTTGTGCTGACCAGTGCGATTGAGCTGGCCAAACGAATTGACGGAGCCATTGAAGTGTTCCATGTAAAGCCCACGACGAATATTATAAAAGGGGATAGCCAACTATCCGCAGTACGTACCCTTAATAAAGATGCTCGTTCTACTCGGGCGGAGTTGAAAGAATTGATTTCCACTATTGAGAAAAAAGAAAATCTTTCCATAAGCTATAAACTGGAATACGGGAATGTAAAGAACAGGGTAAGGGACTATTTGGCGCTACAAAAACCCGATATTTTGGTATTGGGCAAACCAAGAACACGAATGGGGGTTTTCTTTGAAAGCATCTCTGATTTTGTGATTGACAACGTGAACGACACCAATGTGTTGATTTTGGGCGAAGATGATAAATTCCATTCGTTCGAGGACATTAACTTGGGAATTTTCGGCGCTGGACTTGAAGACAATGATTTAGAGATCATACAAGATTTAAAGCGCGATAGTGACAAACCAGTACGTTACTTTGGTATTTCCGATGAAGAAGACAAGGAACGCACATATCCTTGGCAAAAAACTGTCTCGTATACTTTTAGCAAAGGTGGAAATGCATTGAACGGTTTGGTGAATTATGTATCACGTACCAATACCCAATTATTGTGTGTACCCAAGAAAGGCGGAAAAAGTTTTATGTTTAAATCAAGCCCGTTAAAAGAGGTTATTCGTAAAACCAATGTGCCTTTAATGATTTTGGGGAAATAAGGAATTAGGGGAAGGTTTGTTGTATCTCTGAAATATTCTATTTTACATAATGTAAATTATAGTACAAATGTCGTTATATTGTATTTTAAGGGTTTTGCCATCCGTAGCTATAATTCTCCATTATGTAAAATATCCCTCATGTGCGCGTTATTTATTGAAATTTCCGACGGGGTCATGAATATTTTCCAAATCGGTCAGCTACGCTGCATCTTTTCATTTACTCACGTAATAATTATTTTACGGGTGTTCGTGAATGCTCCGCATTTGTACCTATAATTTGTCGCTATGTAAAATAGCCGCTCGGCCAACAGCACATTGCTTTCATAAAAAGTAAATGCCCTTGCATTTATTTTTATACGCAATTATTCATGTCATATCCATTTTATTAACCAGTATTCATCAATGCTTCGCATGTCTCAGCCACTTGGCCAGCGCCATTAAAAGCTCAGCTTTTCGTATTTGTTGAAACCTTTGGTTTAATTGAAAATCTGGAAAAGAAAAATTTCAGGGAAATCTAGTCAGCTTGGCACAAAAGCTTAAAATTTCGCTGAAGCGTAAATTTCCAAGCACTTGCTCACATCCTCTTTTAAATCAGCACTTTTTTTGTGAGTGCTTATAACATTGTGCCAAATAAAATAATAATCACAACACATAAATGCTATATTGGGCATGGTGAAGGAAAGCCCTTCACTGAGTCTTACTCTTTTTATTAATTTAAAAACTATTAGATGGCCAAATTAAAAAAGGCCACTGCTGTATTGATTTTCATTACTGCTGTGGTACAATTAATTGCGGCAGTCATTTCAATTTTAAACTTCGTGTAGGGCGCACGTAAAAATGCCGAATATAATTGAATAAAATTGAATGTAGTTTGTAAATTGAGAAGACTGTAAGGGAGAAGTTTGGAATAGACTTCTCCCTTTAAATTATGTTCTGCGTTCTATCTTTTGCCTTGATGCAAAAGAAACAAAAAATCAAGAAGAAAATATGCTTCCGCCCGCCCTTTGTGTCTTATAGCTTTGCTATTTGGTCGTAAAAGCTCACGCACAGGGCCGAGTATCAAAAAAAGGTCTGGTAGACCTTTTTAGTGAAGGAGCCAGATGGCGCGTTAGCGGCAATGCTCCACTACTCCATCTCGCCGAAAAAAGCAATCATCCACTGGATATTCACTTTTTCTCGCGTGTGCCAAGCCACACATGCATAGCATTGATGAATTCCTTTAAAAAACAATAGATAAGTACATGAATAAATTCACTCCCCTACTCGCCCGCATTTTCTTCATCATCTCAAACCGAAACATAATTATACTTTTAGTCCAATGAAAACTGACCTACAAATCCTTATTAACATTAGTGTATTTTAAGGGTTCTGCTTTCCATGGCTCAATTCCACTATTATAACACATTTCAATTTTACCATCCGTTATCCAAAAATGACTAAAACAACCTTTGTTTTGCCAAACTGATGGGTATAATGTCGGTCGTCCAAATTCCGAAGTTTTTAAAGTCCATCTCGGATTATGGCTGTCTTGTAACGGAAGAGAAATAACGGTGCCACAATCACACGGACATTGAAACATTACCCAGTATGGATTTTCATTGTACCTAACAAAAATAAAGTCATCCTTACCTATTGTATCATTATCAGGAGTCTTTTCCATTTCAATTATTTTCCTGAAATGAATATCAACTAAACATTCGGAAGTACTAGAAGATTTTGATTTTACTACTCCAAATAGAGATTTGAAAAAATTTATTAGATTTTTAAACATTTGTTGGTATTTCTCCAAGTTGTGGAATTCCCAATCTATATTTTCCTTCAGAGCTATTCAAAATAGTATGCTTTCTACAATATATGCATTCAGGGTCATCAATGGGTTCATTGCTATGTATTTCCATATGAATAAAATCAATCCAAATATTGTCTTGTCTGAGCTCACTAGAGCACTTTCTAAATTCGCTAACCAAATTCATTAAAGTTGCTACTGCATTGTCGGCAGTTGCACTAGTAAATGCACCAATTCCCGGAGATTGAACTCCACCTCCAACAATATAATGCTCCTTTTCTAAGGTTTCTGCGTCTAACTCCTTAAGTTCAGGATTTTCTTTGAACCTTTGTTCTTTATATAATTTTTGTTCATTCACTACATTTTGACACCTCAAGCAACAGCCGAATTCTGGCAGAATACAACTCACACGTCCTTTTTGGGTTCTAAGAAAAGGATTGCCATCCTTGTCATCGCCGATAAAACCAGAAATTCCTGAATCTATTAAAACTTGATTGAAGTAATAAACACTTTGATTAATTAAATCTCTACCCGATATGTCATCTGTGCATCCAAAAATCACATCAGCACTTGACAAGGCATCCAAAGCTATTGGGTCTTTATCTAAGAAATCACAAATAGTAGTGACTTTGGTGTTTAGATTTAGACTTTCGATGAACTTTGTCAGTGACTTTGCTTTCTTTTTGCCAATATCATCACCTTTATATCCCCTCACCCGATTCATATTACTGGCTTCTAAATCATCTCCGTCTATCAAAATAAGTTCACCAACACCTGTTCTTGCTAATAAAGTTGCAACTGGAGAGCCCGTGCCTCCCAATCCAACAACAGCGACTCTCAATGAGTTTATTTTTTGATTAAATGGAAGACCAAAGGCTGCTTCTTGCCGTTTTAAACTTTCAGGAGAGGATTTAGACAAATCTATCCCATGAAGATTAATTTTATCATCTAAAATTGCAATGTGACGAACAGAAATTATATTTTCAGGAGTATCTCCCCTTCTAACTCTCCCAATCCAATTATTATCACACAAGACAAGTGAAATAAGAAAAGATTTAATGCCATTACACCCTGAAAGACCCTTCAGAATATTCATTTCATTTATATCATCCATTGCTGAGAATTCCTGAAAGCCATTAGGATGGTTATGGGCAAACCCTAGCTCCAGATTTTCAGACTCACATCGGAAATATATCTCAGGAAATTTCCGCATATTTATTTTGAAATGTGATTTTGAACTATCTATAACCCAATCATTATCCATTTTGATAATATCTACAGCAATAAATCTATCCGAATCAATTAAATTTTCTACTGGTCTAGAAATACGCTTAAATAGGATTATTGCACCTCTTTCATGGTTTTCCGGATGAGATTGTAACCACTCTTTGAGTTCCTTTTCTTTACTTCCAAGTATGGTTATTCTAGCACTCATAATTTGTTAGCATCAGGATTACTCAAAGCCCATTCCACTCTATCCAAAATTTTTTGGATATTATCTACTTTTGCCGACCATGAATTGGGTTTGTAATGTCTTGACCAACGACAATATTCTTTGCCATCGTGATGTCTAGCATCAATTTGGCCAAATCCAAAGGCTGCAGGAATAGCCTTGCCATCTGTCCTTTTTAGTTCAGGGTAAGTCCAAAGCATATTGTTCCCACTAGTGTTATAGTTAGCAGGTATAACAATAAGAATCTCTGCAAATTCAAGAATATTACCAGCAAATGAATATAGATCCTTTTTCAAAGGGAAGTTCTTTATTATTAAAAATCTTTTTTCCTCAACTTCCTCATATTTCAAACCGGCTTTTTCAAGAATTTCATAATCCTCGCGCAATAATAAACTCATAATTTTCCAGGGCTTGAATCAGCTACTTGAGAATAAAATTTTTCTATTCCAGGCTCATTTAAATCAATTGAATCTTCATTTGCCACCAATTTCCCTGGAGCTCCTTTCCTTTTAATGAATAAATCCATGGTGTTTGGAATTCCGGGTGGCACACTACGAACTTCAGAGCCTGTGATAAATTGATTTGGCCATTCATGAGTTTCATTCTCAATCTTAAACTTAAATTTTTCTTTTTTTTCCATAATAAATAAAAATATTTGGTGGCCACATCATTATGGTCCACGCCTCTAATACCAAAAAGCGTGACAAACCAATACTCTATTATGAATTACCAGAAAAATTATAATACAGGGTAAACTCCATGAAGTTTCATCCAGTCCAACGATTTATTAATTTCCTGTTCTGAGAATTGTTTTTTGGAGTCAGCAAATTTATAGAAATTCTCGACCAGTGTTTTTCTGTTTCTTAGTTGATTTTTTTGCTTTATTTCAAGTAGACAAAAATAGATTGTTGCAACCAATTCGACTTCTCTGGTTTTTGTATGTCTAAACAGCTCTATTATTTTCTGAATTTTATCATCTTGCTTATCAAAATATTTCCAATAATAATCCTTATACCTATCAATATTGGGGGCAGATGAATAAACAGGCTTATTAAAACCTTTACTTTTATCTATACTTATAAAGAACCATTTCTGTTTTTTAAATTCTTGATTTATGGAATGCATGAAGTTGTTGTCGAATGGACCTGCTGCAAATTTTGCGTATCTATTTTGTAGTTCCATATCGCAAGCATGTTCGCACAGATAAACTAATTTTTGGAATTTAACACGCCCAAACGTAATCTCTTCTTTTAAAGAATTTACAATTTCCGCAGCGAGAACCGCTCTTTTGAAATATATCCTTGACTTTTCTCTTGCCAAGTTTTTATCATACTTTTTTAGTGCTTCAAGTTCAGCGATTTCGCGTTCAGTATGCGGAGTAAGATAACCTGCCAACATAAGACCCTTCTCAAAATCTTCAATAGTAAAAGCGTTCTTTTTATTATTGCTTGATTTCATCTAATGCCAGTTTGATTTTTTTGATTGCTCTTTCTCTTATTTTCCTTACTGTTGGTTTTTTTACTCCCAAACGATTTGCTAGTGATTCGTTGACATCGTCAGGCAAATATTTTTGCCCTCTTTTATATTCTAAATCTGTAAGAATAACTTCTTTTTCTTTTTTGTTCAATTTCCCAAAAATAATAACCGATAAATCTCTTTTGAAAGCCAAACTTTCAACATCTATATCTCCAGCTTCTGCTGCTAAGTCATCAAAATAAGAATTTATCGGTACTTCGTTGTTTTTTTGAGTATTGTGGTAGTCATAAAACAGTCTAATTATAAACCTATAAAGCCACCCAGTAATAGCTTTTCTTGGATTTTCTCCATTTAGTTTAGATTTATCAAAAGATTTATATTTCCTGACTCGTTCAAAGACATCGTGTGCAATTTGCTTTCCTATGTGAATATCAATGTTTCTAGATTTGCACTTTATTATACATTGCTCAAGAACATCATGGTAGTATCTATTTACAAATTCTTGGTAAGCTTCATCACTATTACTTTCACATACAAACTCCAGTAAATTAATGTCGTCTAGTTCTATAATCTTTGAAGAATAGGATTTCTTTTCAATAGACATACTGGGAAGCGTGACAAATTAAATAAGTAATAATCTATTATTTATAGTGTTTTCAAATGTATCAAAAATTAACAAGTAATCAATTACGTAAAACCGTTATATTAATAAAATTTGTAGTAAAATACCATTCCACACACATTGCCCTCCCTCCTGTTGTCGGTCAGTTAATAAGTGTTCCATTATACTTTAAAAAGAAGTTTTTAGAAGAAATTTTTCAGGAAGTGCAGTGCAAACTTTACCGATGCATCATCTCGCTCAAAAAAGAAAAGGTCTACAAGACCTTCCCTTTTTATGCCATACCCAAAGCTCAAGTTACACCTGCCTACCAGCAGGCAGGTAACGCAAGAACATTATAGCCCGTGTAGTAATTCGCCAACAGCACATTGCTTTTATAAAGAGTAAATGGTTTGTAACTTATTATTTCGCAAAAGCAGGGATGACAACTTCAAAAATGGGTTTCATGATTTTATCATCATCCCGATCATATCCATTGATGATAATGGTCAACTCAAGTTCTTCCACAACTAGAACACGTTGACCGCCTCCTCCCCAAGCAAGTGTGGCATCATACGTTTTATTACCGACATTCACGGGGGTATAATACCAAAAATATCCATAAAGATAATTCTTGGGCATCCAATCTATGGCCGGTCGAACAATTCCACTAGTGGCTTTTTCAAGATAGGCGTTGGAAATAAATTGTTCCCCATTGAATTTACCTTTGTTTTGCACCAAATGCCCTAATTTGAGCATGTCCCGGGACATGATACTGGCACGCCATCCTGCTTCGGGTAATCCACTTACGTTTTTGGACCAATTATAATCCGTAATACCAAGTTTATCAAGTAACTCATTTTTAATGAAGTCCTCCACCGTTCCTGGTACAACAGCGTCAATAACCGTCATCACCAACATGGGATTGAAATTGCCATATAAATAGGTTTGGGACTCATCAGTAATGGGATTGCTATATTCAAGTAGTGTCTGGACCAATCCTTGCCCTTTCAATCGAATGGAATCATTTTCAACTTCTTTCCATTGTTCTTCATCAATGGTTAGTCCTCCATGCATTGTCAATGCTTTATGGAGTGTGATCTTTTCTGCTCCGCTGGTCAACTTTTCAGGATTCAGATCTTTGAGAAAGTGAATCAAAGGTTTGTTTAAATCCTCCATAGTCAGGTATCCCAGTTGAATGGCCCTTCCCAAAACCAAACTGGTATACCCTTTTACTGCTGATGCTTGTCCATGAGGCAAATCGATACGACCTTTTTTATAATAGGATTCAAAAACCAATTTGTTTTTATGCGAAATGAGCAACGCATCGTAATTACCATATGTACCATTGAAAATGTCCTGCGAGACTTTTACAATTGCCTCTTTATCATCACTCTTCAGCTTTAATTTGTCAACTTTAATACCATCATTTCTTTCTGTTGGAGCTACAGTTATATATGGTTCTTTAAGATTTGGAATATCTCGAAACGACAGGGTTCTTTCTATCGCTGTAGCTTCAGCCGTTATTTTATTTTGCTGGGTAAATACTGTGTTAACGAGCATGAATGATAGGAAAAATAGCCGAATATCTGTTTTAATTCTCATCGTTGTTTTTTATTAATTCCTTCTAAAAGTAGCTTATCAATGGTTCCGAAAATTGAAAACTGGACAAGCCTGACAATTGAATGATGAAAGAACTATGTCATTGATATATGCCTTTTGTAAGAAATTATGGGAGTTTGAATTGAAACCTAGTACATTTAACAGTCTAACAAAGAGTTTATGATAGGAAAGTCTTTAAGGAATACCCTACTTATTAACCTGGGAGCCTTTTTTTTGGTGCTGATCCTGGAACTATTAAGTAACTGGATCATCAAAGACAAATTAGGTCCAGATTATGGCTTTTTCTTGCATAGTCTAAAATATACCATGTACATCATGGGTATTATTTGGATCAATCATTTTGTTCTCATTCCTTTTCTCTTAGACAAGAAACGTTACTTTTCCTATGTAATACTGCTCGTTGGTGTCATACTTCTTGGAGGATATATAAAAGGAGGGTTTAAGAACGATTGGGCATTACTTTCCAAACTGTCCTTCTTTTTTCTATATACAACGGGCACAGGTATGGCAGCGTTTTTTTTGAGGAGAAGCATGCATATCCAAAGAGAGAACAATGAAAAGGAGAAATTGCAAAAAGATTTGGAAATCAACTATTTAAAAGAGCAGGTGAACCCTCATTTTTTATTCAATACCTTAAATAGTATTTATGCGCTTTCCAGACAGCAATCAACAGAAACACCCGACGTTGTGATGCAGCTTTCGGAACTAATGAGGTATCAACTGGAGAGTGCTAAAAAGGAATTCGTTTTAATCAGGGAAGAACTGGAGTTTATTGAGAATTATTTATTGCTCGAGGAAAAAAGACTTAGCAAACGTTGTAAGATCGAGTTTTCAATTGAAGGAGAGCCATCAAACTATAAAATAGCACCAATGTTATTGATCCCATTTGTTGAAAATGCCATTAAACATGGTGTTCAAACTACAAATGAACAAAGCACCATTGATGTGGCCACCTCTATAAAAAACACCAAGCTTCATTTTTGTATCGTAAATTCAAAGCCAAACAAGGTTGTGACATCAAAAAGAAAAGGAATGGGACTGGAAAATGTGAGACGGCGTTTAAATTTATTATATCCGAATGCAAACACATTGGAAATCAATGATACAGAAAACGAATATCGTGTAAATTTAACTATTGATATAACAGCATAACGAATGGTCAAAATTGGAATTGTAGATGATGAAGCATTGGCACGTAAAGTGTTGGAGGAATACTGCTCCAAAATTGACAACTTTGAATTAGTGTTCAGTTCAGGAAATTCCCTTGAATTTGTCAATTTTATTCAGCAAAATGAAGTGGATCTCGTTTTTCTTGATATTGAAATGCCGGAACTCAATGGCATGGAAATTTTACGTTCCATGATACGGCCACCTAAAGTAATTTTAACCACCGCTTATTCTGAATATGCATTGGAAAGCTATAACTATGGTGTGGTGGATTATTTATTGAAACCTATTAAACTTGAACGCTTTTTGAAAGCGATCAACAAGGTTTCCACTTCAAAAATTGCCGAGCCCAAAGAGAATAAGAAAAAAGCAGAGCTTCAAATAAAACATGATGGTTTGCCCATAAATGTTCCTTTCAAATCAATTCAATACATACAAAGCTTTGGAAATTATTTGAAAATTTTTACGGATTCCAGAATGTACCTCATCTCTGAGACACTTATTAAAATCACCACATTATTACCTGAAAATTTTCAACGCACACATAAATCATATATTATCAATTTGAATAGAATCACCAAAGCAACCAGAACGCATTTGTTAATTGAAAATAATAAAGTCCCGGTTAGTTCGATGTATAAGGTTATTGTGTTTGAAAAATTGGAAGTTTTGGCAAAATTATAAATAGTTGATTTCCTTTCCATACACTTTTACCGCTCCCCTTCGACTTCGCTCAGGATATAGATTTGACAAGAAAAGTTTAGAAATGATATAATAGCAGTAATTGCCCGCTATAGCCGTGGTGCAAATCACTTATATTAGTAGCGAATCTCTAAAAAACACCTATGTATAAGAAAATTATACGGTTGAGCTTGGCCCTTGTTGTTTTGCAGACTGTTAATGGTCAACAAAATGAAGGAAAACTTGCTGGTTCAACATCTTTCTACAAAGACGTTACAAAAACACATTTGCCTTACAAAGACCTACAATTGCTCAGCATGGATGCTGGAATTGCCGATTTGGACCAAGATGGGGACATGGATATTTTGATTGCCAATGAGCACAGACCCAACATTCTGCTCATTAATGATGGAAAAGGCAGGTTCACCAACGAGAGTGCATTGCGTATACCACAGGTTGCCCATGATAGTGAGGATATTGGTATTGCCGACTTTGATTTGGATGGCGATCTGGACATCATCGTGGTCAGTGAGGATGACAAGACCAATGAGCTCTACTTGAACAATAGTGATGGCACTTTTGTGGATGGCGGGGACAGGATTCCGGTTACCGGAACTTCTAATTCCGTAGTTGTTTTTGATATCAATGCCGATGGTACCCCCGATGTTTTGATTGGGAACAATGGCCAGAACAATTTGCTGATCAATGATGGAACGGGTCATTTTAAAGATGAGACCCTTGAGCGGTTTGGTGCATTTATGGATGTTACACAAGACCTTACCCTTGCCGATGTGGACAGCGACGGGGACCAAGATGTACTCGTGGGGAACGAAGATGCCAATAGAATATTGATCAATACTGGAAATGGCTTTTTTGAAGATCAATCTTCTGATAGGCTCCCCTACCGAGGTGAACCCGAGGAAACCCGTGAAGTGGATGTAGCCGACATTGATGCGGATGGTGATCTGGACATTCTATATGGCAATGTTCAGGCTTTTGTTGGCAACGCCCTGAGGCAGAACCGATTGTTATTGAACGATGGCAAAGGCTTTTACACGGATGTTACCGCCACCCATTTGCCCAAAGATGACAATCGTTGTTTTGGAGTGGCCTTTTTGGACATTGACCGTGATGGTGATCCGGATATTATGACCGGAAATACAAACGGGGCACAATTTGGCGGCAACACACCATTCAGCGTTTATCTTAATGATGGTAAAGGAAAGTTTACCGAAGGAACTGACAAAATCATCCCAAAGGGTATTACCGGTAGAGGTTTTGATATCGATTTTGTGGATCTGAACCGTGATGGCATCAACGATCTTTTCTTAAGCAATCGTGGCTCACAGGATTTTCTGCTTTTGGGTATTAAAAAATGAACGTTCTGTAAGATTGCCCCTTTCCATATACTTTTACCTCCCCTACTCCCTTCGACTTCGCTCAGGACGAGCTACGGATTCGGCAAAACAGTATTCCATCATATTTTTAAAAGGAAATTTTTAGAAGAATTTTTTCAGGAAGTGCAGAACAAACTTTGCCATCGCTTCATCTCGCTCAAAAAAGAAAAGGTCTACCAGACCTCCCCTTTTTATGCGTTACCAAAGCTCAAGTTGCAAAAAGTAAGAACATTATAGTACAAAAGAAAGTTTAACATTTCATTGAATTATTTATGTAAGGTGTTCATTTTAAAATAGATAAAATATATTTTCGGTAATTCGAATAAAGATTTTTTCTTATATTGTAGTATAATTTTCTCACAAGAATATTTAGTTCCCCTATTAGTTTTACGAAGGAAAAATAGTTGTTACTCTCTTAAACTAAATATGATGTGTTTATTAATATTTCAAGATCAAACCACCGACTTCTTAAATGGCCCTTGGGGAATTATTGATAAAATCGGCAACCCGATAACATTGGCAGCCTTTATAGTTGCAATCGTTATAGCATATTATCAATTTAAAATTATTCAAAAAAGAAGATTGATAGAAAATCTTCCGGAAGATAGAAAATATGACGCTGCTGCAGAATATTTGGGTAAATCGGGAATAAAAATAGATGATTTAACGAAACAACAGAGATTTGAGTTGGCTACCAGAATATTGAAGGACAAATCGAGCCATAGAAGAAGTCTAATTTTCCTGGCAATTTTTATTTCAGCTATACTCGGCACCTTAGCATATACTGCCAATCAAAAGGTAGTCAATACATCAATACCGATGTTCGATTATTCTGTAAATTACAAGGTACCCTCCTCCAAAGATTCATTGGAAACAAGGAAAATTATTGACACTAAACGACATAGAAACAAACATTGTTCTACTCCAACCAAAATAAACTGGGAAATAAAAAGCTATTCAGATGAAGGTTGGAAAATCAATGTAGACAGTATCAAAATATTGGATGTGTCAACCAGATCTGGTGATGTCTTTAGTGGTCTATTTGATAAATCAAGTACGGGTTTTTCATTAAGAGGATTAGTACGAAACCGTGGACATTGTACTCCTTTTACAAGAGATGCCCGTGGTAATTTAGTCGTCACCTATTCTTATGTTGAGGAAAGAAAGACAAAAATTCCAGCTTTTGATGACATTGTTTTAAAAGGAAGTAGTGTTATAGGAAATGAAGTATCCGTTAGATTACCTCAAAATACAAAAGATTACACCGTAACGATAATTGATCCCGAAAAGAATGAAATAAACCTTTCAAAAGATAATCCGTCAGAAGGGCTTTTCTCTATAAAAGAATCAGAAGGAAAAATGTTAATTACAAGCAGCAGTGATATTTAGTGCTTTTTTCAGATACGATAATAATTAAATTTGAAATATTTAATTTGTTTTAGATTTTACTTCTTTAAATCATCCACCAACCACAACGGATTTTTATTGAACAATTTCCAATCAGCCTCCAAAGCTTTGTAAAGGGCATCAACTTCAGTAATGTCCTTTATGGGCTTATCCTCATCGGCTTTGAGTTTTAAAATGTAATCCATCAGTTGGTAACAAATGGTAAACTGACCACAGGCAATGAGGGTTTCCATACGATTTTTGGCAATATCGGTTTTGTCCCACCAAAGCGTTGTAGGGGTTTTGGAGGCCGTTAAACAAACACTTTCCAGGTTTTTGCTGGGTTTGGGTTTTATCGACTCGTTTAAACCTGTTCCTTCACTATACGGGGTCTTTTGGCCATTTAACTTATAGATCGTTGCCGTTATACGTTTGTTTTTTAATTTGTCTTTTGAATAAAACAAGTCGTAGTTCAATCTTCGCATTTGCTTTAAAAAGACATCATTGATCATGGTCAATGCCGAGGTGAAGCGATTCGCAAGCATCTGTTGCACCAAACTGATATCCAATTTCTGAAAGGTTAAAACATCATCCAACAAAGGTTCCGGCACATTCTTTTTAAAGATGGTTCTTAATTTGGACAACGCAGCACTTTTAATAACCGAAGCCACCAAACCAAACACGGTCAGTAACAGGCCCATTCCTAGTACCACACCTCCAAAAATATACATCCCGCTGTAGGCTTGTGAACCAAAAACATGCATATTATTTAGCAATAAAATTACCAAGCCAAGGGCCAACGTAATCCAATATAATGGCTTTATGGTGAAGTATTGCAGCATTTTGTTCACTACACGTTTCACCGTGGAACTTTTTCCCACTTTAGTGGTGTCCTGCTGCCATGGTTTCATCTTATAGCTTCCTACGTCGTTCACAATGATCAAATCCAAGCCATCGCCTATTCTATCATTAATGAGCATCATGCTACCTATTCCCTGATTGTCCGCAATTCCACCATCCATTATGCCAACACCATTGATGAAATCGTCTAACTGTTTTAAATTCTTATACGCAGCATCTTGATGGTCTTTAAAATAATCGTCGGGGAAAACCAAGGGCTCAAATCCTACCGGGAAACAGGAAGATGAGGCAATGGCATCACCCAATTCAACTTGGTTTCGTAACGCATTGACTTCTGCCTGGTTATTTTTATAGAGTGGATTATTCCCAAAATATCCGGTGTTCTGAAATCGATACGTTAATCCAAATGAAAAATCTGTGGCATTGAAACAAACGTGTTTCAATTGTTTGATTTTATCTTTTTCAAATTGCTCAAATGAGCCTTTAAACAAAGATATTTCGGCATAGGTCAACGCGAAAGCATTAAT
>NHBR02000041.1 GCA_002167435.2 Allomuricauda sp. TMED12 | reverse complement strand
TTCTGATGAAAGCTTTTTCTGCATCGTATCGAGCAGAAACTATGAACAAGCCGCTCCTTGGTAAACGCTGCGTCGCACATCTTACAAAACGCTGTTCCACCCAGTGGAATATAGCCAGTCAATACTTCGCACCTCCTCACGGCATAAGCCGCAAGAGGCATGTATTACCCTACTAATCTACGACTGCAATCGGAACAGAGTTTCATTCTCTTTGAGGTGCAGACCGGCCACACGTGATGAAGCATTTTTGGGTTGTCCGAGCCGCAAATCAGAGCCTTGAAATGTCATCATCGTACCCACGCCCAACCATCGTGGTTTTGGCGATCTTATGGCTTGCTACAATAGGGGTCGAGTGGGGCTGAGTGCAGAAAACCCCTTTAAGGATTTTGCGCTTCTATTTTCCGCCAACGATATTCGCCTGTTAGGATGATATGGGCCCACCCAAGCGGCGATATGTGGGCGAGGAGTTCGGGTGGGCAATCCAATCCTGCCCGCTGTCGCCTTGCCACAGCGTTTCCGAGCTGTTTGGAATTCCAATAAATGATGATGGCGGTCAGCAGATTGAGGCCAGCGATGCGGAAGTGTTGTCCTTCCGTGGTACGGTCGCGGATTTCTCCCTGACGCCCGATCCGAAGAGCACCTTTCAGGGCGTGATGTGCCTCTCCCTTGTTCAAGCCGATATGGGCGCGGCGCTGCATGTCGGTGTCGAGCAGCCATTCGATGATGAACAATGTGCGTTCGACCCGGCCGATCTCCCGCAAGGCCAACGCCAGATCATGTTGCCTCGGGCGCGCGGCCAATTTCTTGAGGAGGTGACTTGGCTGCATCCGGCCCGACAGCATTGTTGCGATACAGCGCAAAACATCCGGCCAGTTTTCGACGATCTTCGCTTCCCGAATTTTGTCCCCGGTTAACCCTTTCAGCTCTTTGGGAACAGCGCGGAGGTCAAACACATGCAACCTCTTGGAGGACAGGTCGCGAATGCGGGGATGGAAGTGGTACCCGAGCAGGGACGTGGCGGCGAAGACGAGATCGGTGAAGCCGCCGGTGTCGGCATACTGCTCTTTTATCTTCCGTCCCGCCTCGTTCATCAGCAAGCCGTCGAGGATATAAGGTGCCTCGCTCACCGTGGCGGGAATGACCTGAGTGGCGAATGGCGCATACTGGTCAGAGACGTGGGTGTAGGCCTTTATGCCCGGCTCGTTGCCGTATTTTGCGTTGATGAGGTTCATTGCCTCGCCCTGCCGCGTCGTTGGGAAAAACTGCCCATCACTGGAAGCCGTTTTCCCTACACCCCAGAATTTGGTCATTGGCAGGTGGGTCTGCGCATCAATCACCATGGCCAGGGCGCGGGCCATTCCCTCGCTTTCGACATGCCACCGTGACAAACGGGAAAGCTGTATGAAGTCATGAGTGTTGGTGGCATTTGCCATTTTGCTCAGGCCTAGATTGAGACCCTCCGCCAGGAGCACGTTCAGCAAGCCAATCTTGTCACGGCATGGGGCACCGGTGTGCAGATGCGTGAAGGCTTCGGTGAAGCCGGTGTCTTTGTCGACCTCTGTGAGAATATCGGTGATCCGCGTCTCCGGCAGACGACGGTAAAGATCGAGGACGAGATCACCGGCCTCCTCCGGCACATCGGCGTCAAGACGGCTCACGCGCAAAACGCCGTCTTCAATGACTCCACTCGGCAAGGTTTTGGAGCGCACCGCCTTGGCCAGCCGTTTCAGCCCCTCTTCCAAGCGGCGCTTTCGATCAGCCATCCAGATCTCTGGTTCCAGTGGCATTGAAAGCCCCATGGCGCGGGCGGCATCGATGGACACAAGGGCTTGCTTCATGTCGGCATGACGCCGCGAATGCGGAAGCCAGATATCGCCAGAACGGAACGCATCGCGCAGGTGGCACAGGACGGCGACAACCCACAGCCGCTCTTGATCAATATCGGGCGCGCGGAATTGCGGTCGCCATTTCGAACGTGGTTGTAAAAAGGTCAGCGATGTGGCCGGGATATCCTGTTTGTCACGGATAATCTGCGCTGCCGTGATCAATGGCTGGGCCACACTGGCGCATGTCATATCCAGAGCATTCAACATGCGCCGAGCATAGCGTTTGAACCGGTGGAAGCCCTTGGACACATGGGCCAGAGTATCTGCTTTCACCGTTGCCTGAAGCTGTGTTGCTTGCGCGACCAGACTTTCAAGGCCGCTCCAGCCGCAAGAACTATCGACGGCATTGGCGAGGGCGGCATCGTCGCCTTTGGCCATCAATAGGTTTGATCCCAGGGTCTCAAATCCAGCCAGGGTCTTTGCGACGTCCGCCTGAGCTTCCGTGACCCGCGCGTCGCAGATCCGTTTCGCATCCCGCCAGACGCTGCCTACAATCCTGTCATGTGTTTCCACAACGGTATCTGCGATGGCAGCGCTCCATTCCACGACGCAGACGGCCAGGATGGCAAGGCGGCGGTCACTGGTGATGTCACGTAGTCCTTTCGCAAAGTAGCGTTCTCCCTGACGGCGCAGCCGCGTGACCCGATGTGCTGGGATGTCGTCCATAATTTCTGGTGCCAAGGCAATCGCCTTCAGAAACTCCAGCCGATCAAGCAGGCGGTTGATATCTGCGGAGTTCTTGCCTGGCTCAAACTGGCGCAACCACACGAACGTGGTGGTTTGGCCCTCCTCTTCCTCATTCAATAAGCCATCGAGACGAGCGCGCATCGCGCGGTCAAGGCGCGCCGTTATCCGAGTTTCGATCCGGCGTTCGGCAGCAACAAGCGCGTCGGCGCACATCCGTTCCATGACAGTCGTTCCCGGCAGGATGATATGCCGCCCACGACATTCTTGCACAAAGGCCCTCACCAGACCTTCGCTCGATTGCGCACCTTCGGCATTCTGATCAAGCCACGCACGCATCTGTTTGACCCGCTTGCCCTTGAACATCTCGTACCTATAAATCTTGCGCAGTACTTCCAGGTGCTCGTGCCGTGTGTTCTCTCGCTCGGCATAATGTAGAAGGTCATCGGGTTTGACGCCGAGCTGGGCGGCGATGAAGTCAGACATTTCTTTGGGGATGATCTCTCCGGGCCTCAGCAGCCGTCCCGGATATCGAAGGGCACAAAGCTGCAGCGCAAATCCGATCAGGTTCTCAGGGCGGCGGCGGGTGCGGATAAAATCGATGTCTTCATCGGACAGGGCGTAATGCCGAAGGATCAACGCCTCATCCGTTGGAAGGTGGAAAAGGGCCGCGCGCTGTCGCGCGGTCAGAACCGCTCGGTGTGCCATGAGGGTCGTCTTTCTATACGGAGAGGGTCTTCAAAACTGTAGAAATTGAGACCATTCGCTTGCCATGTCTTTTTCAATGTCTCAATATGACAGTCGCAAGACCTCTGAATTTATTCGAGACACTATGGCCAAAGTCGGATACGCCCGCGTCAGCTCAGTCGGACAATCTCTGGACGTGCAGCGCGAAAAGCTGGATGGCTGCGACAAGCTTTTCGAAGAGAAGCGCAGTGGTACGACGGACGCCCGCCCTCAGCTGAAAGAATGCCTGAATTACGTCCGCGACGGTGACCAGCTGATTGTCACACGTATCGACCGATTGGCGCGATCCACACTGCACCTTTGCCAGATCGCTGAAACACTGAAACAGAAAGGTGTCGATCTGGTCGTGCTCGATCAGAATATCGACACGTCCGACGCAACCGGGCGGCTGCTGTTCAACATGCTCGGAGCCATTGGCCAGTTCGAAACCGAAATCCGCGCCGAGCGACAGATGGATGGGATCAAGAAGGCCAAAGATCGCGGCGTACAGTTCGGCAAACGACCCGCGCTTTCAGAAGATCAGATCGTTGAGCTACGCAAAAAGCGTACCGCTGGAATGCTGATCAAAGATCTGATGGCACACTACAGCCTCTCAAAAGCGACAATCTATCGGTATCTCGGAGCGAACGAACCGTGAGCGTCAGTCTCAACGCGCAAACAACCCAACAGAAACCTTAAAGGGGTTTTCTGCACTCAGCCCCACTCGACCCCGAATGGATCGTTCCCTGCGATGTGGTCCCATTCGAATTGTGGATGGTGACGGTGCTTCCGGTGCCATACGGCGCTTGGCCGTTCGAGGTCGTGATAGTCTGGCCGTTTGAGTCTTTGAGATAGCTCATTTCTGAACCCTCCAGCTACGGGCGCGGGCATTATTGCAGCGCCTCTAAAAGTGGAGATAGGTCTGCCAGAATAAAAAGTCAACGAGCGGGCTCGATATTTTTCCGTCTTTTGTCATCTGCGAGGCGTCGCGAGACGCGTTTTGCTTCTAAAAGCTCTGTATCTGACCGTTCGATATCTGTGACCGCTCGACCCTGGGCCGTTGGTAAAAGAGCAGCGAGATCGTCAGAAATCCCGCGCTTATAGAGGGCTTGATAGAGCGGCTTGTCGAGTTGCTTGACGTGCGGGCGATGCAGGCCAAGACCGAGCCAGGGGGCATAGACACGGCGCGTGAAAGTCTCAGGGTCTTCTTTGCGGTCCTTGCGCTCTTTGTAGAGCTCGGGTGCTTGGTTTGGCAGCTCAGGCCCCATGATGCCCTGATCCAAAAGGGCGGCTACGCTGTTGTTGAATTCCTGCACGGTTGTCCTGTCATCGGCCTCAGCGCCGATGATGGTTGCTTCTTTAAGAAGGAGGGTGATTTCGCGTTTAATCCTCTCAAGCCGTAAGTCTGCGTCGTCCAAAAGTATGTCTTCTAAGTTATTATTATCAAATTGAATTTCTCTATTTTTGCATAAAATGACCTTCTCTGTCAAAAATCTGAGGAATTCAATTCGCGGTAATCCGTGAAGCTCAACGCCAGCCTCGGCTTTACCAACTTCCGAGGTGACAATCTGGCTATGATAAATGTTGCGCAGATATGAGAGCTCTTCGTGAATTTGAAGATTTTCGGCCTCGTCCGTGGCAGCTAGGATGCGGTCAATCGGATAACGCTCTTTGGCCAGAAGATCGCAAGCTGCCATCCTGGCTTCCGGGTTCTGAGTTTCGGCATCCCGGCCTCGGATGAACCCGACTTCGGTGAAAAACAGTTCGCGTTCGGACATGAAACGATGCGTTCTTTCCGGTTCGTTCAATGCCTTGCGGAACAGGCTTCGGAACCGCTCCACGCCAGACCGTAGCCGTGCGACAACGCCATCGGCCTCCTTGGCAATAACAGGATCGGCGCGTGCGTCCTTGGGATCAAGGCGGTGGATGTTGGCAGGCATGAGCAGTTCCATTGTGGCGTTTAGGTCAATAAGTTGGATATCTTGTTGACCTAAGCTTGGAAATACCTAAGAGCAGAAACGGTCGTTTTTGTCCCACCACTCTTCCCAGTGGAAAATCAACTTGTTGATAAGGACAAAAACCCAGGTCAAAACCGTTGGGGTTTTTGGACGTTTATGGCACTATCACTCTATGATCATTGGATATGCCCGCGTCTCGACAGACGACCAGAAGCTTGAACCCCAGACCGACGCCCTAGAGGCAGTCGGTGCAGAGCGCATCTATGCCGACAAGATCACCGGCACGAAGCGGACCAGGCCCCAGCTAGACTTGATGATCGACCAGCTTCGTCAGGGAGATGTCGTAGTCGTGACAAAGTATGATCGTCTGGCCAGATCTCTGAAGGATCTTCTCGACATCGTCGAGGCCATCGCAGAGCGCGGAGCTGGCTTCCGATCCCTGGCTGAGGACATCGACACGACGACCCCGGCGGGCCGTCTCGTGTTCCATGTCTTCGCGTCGATCGCTCAGTTCGAGCGCGAACGGATAAGCGAGCGCACCAAGGATGGTCTTGTTGCCGCGCGAAAGCGTGGTCGGGTCGGTGGCAGGCCCCCTGCTTTATCGACCGCACAGCGCGACGAGGTCCGTCGCATGCGTGATGACGAGCACCGGCCCCTGGCGGAGATCGCACGCCTCTTCAAGGTCAGCACCAAGACCGTGCGAAGGGTGACATAGTATGGCCGCCTATGACGATATTCCGTTCGACCCACTTGAGCGGGTTGAGATGATGGAGGGAATTCTCATCGCTCGTGCAACAGGCGGGGTGGGCGACAACCGCGTCTATGCGGAGTTGCGCAGGGATTTCATGGACGATCCGCGAATTCGGGACCTCTTGCCAAAATTCGTCCGAACCTATCGCAATCTCGATGCCTTTTGGCCTTACATCAAAGGCGAAGCAGGAACTTATGCCGAGCGGCGCGAGATCGTCAGCCGTGCCTTTACCCCCCTCATGGATCACTTGGAGGGGCGTAACAGCACCCCGGTCGATCAGATATCATCGGATGTGCTTCAGAGCTTCGATGCGGAAGGCGTTCATGTCGTTTGGGCGAAAGCCTTGGAACGCCGCTCAGCCGACCCGGAAGGTGCAATCACGATTGCGCGGACTTTGCTTGAAACGGTTACGAAGCGCATCCTCGATGAATGCGGCCTGTCCTACACCGAGAAAGATGACCTGCCTAAGCTCTACCACAACGCCGCTCAGGCATTGAATCTCGCGCCCAGTCAGCACACTGAAGAGCCCATAAAGGCAATCCTCGGTGGGGCTATGAATTTGGTGAACGGGATAGGCACGCTCCGGAACCGAATGTCAGACTCGCATGGCCGAGGCGGACGACTACCCATTCGCCCATCTTCTCGCCATGCAAGTTTGGCAGTTAATACGGCGGGAGCGGTTGCAACCTTTCTCGTCGAGACGTTCAATGAAAAACAGCAACGGAAGTGACTAAATGCGAGTCCCACAACCTAACAAATGTCGCGCGGTGGATGATGCCCAACCAGCAGAAATAGCCTTCAACTTATTTCTCGTATGGTCCTAAAAACCGCTCACCGTTGAAGTGGATTAAATGAGTGGGCGAGTCTGCGCACCATACCTCTGTCTCCCATGAAATATCACGCAGGTATCGGCCCATGATGCCACGATCAGGGAAGGCGGTGACATAGACCAAGCCAGGATTCGCGCCTTTGAAGAGCGTAGCCAACTCGTTGTGGCGCTTGGAATCCACGGGGCCGTGGCTGGTCACAGACTCCACCAGCAGCAGCCAATCCTTTTCGCCAAAGTAAAGCACAACATCAGGCATTTTCCCGTGTTGATCGATGGTGACGCCCATGTCGGCAAGGCTTTCTTCCTCGAAATGGCCAATTTTTGCACCAGTGTCGCCCACATAGATCACCGACGCGCCGGGCGCGAAGCGCGGTGCAAACTCCGTAATGATATGCTTTATGAGCTCGCTATGCGCCCCTGGCGTAAGGGCGATTTCTCTACCCTCGGAAAGAGCTACCGGTACCATCTGCATTTCGCGGTGCTTTGCCCACTTGGCGGCAAGGCTCTCCTGGCCTTCAAGGTAGATATCAAGCGTCTCCTTCCAGCCCTCGGTGCCAAAGCTCGTGATGACCGCAAAGGCTTCCTCGCTCACCTGATAGCAAGCTTTGGGGCTGTTCACGGGTCGGTCTGGCTGGTCAGGGTTATAGACAGCGATTCCAGCCTCGACGAACTGGTGCATCGTTTGGCGACGGAACGTTTCACGGGTATTCGGAGCATATTCGCGGCCATAATGCGCGCGGGTGTAGTCCATGATTGGTGTAATCCCCATTAGGGGCATCGCCAGCTCGTCCCACGCTCCGGCTGGCTTCAGGTCGAGCAACGCTAGAAGGGTAAGCGCCGAACGCTCGTTCTGCTGCCCGCGCGGCATACCTAGAGCCTTCAAAATCTCAAGCGCTTCGTCAATTTTATTTTGTCCCTGTAGGGGGTTATCTCCGTCCGTCATATGTTCAAGCTCTCCTTCAATAATTTTGTCTATTTGTTGTTGTGTGAGGTCGGAAGATTTCGCCTCCTCCCCCATGCGGATCAGCGTCTCGGCTTCGGGGTAGCGCAGCGAGCGCAGATCAGTGGCATTAACTTGCGTGTGCCCGCTGAACTGCCTGAAGTATCGATCAACCAGGCTGCTATTAAGATAGATGAAAAGCCCGCGCGCGAGCGCCTCGGACATTCCTCTTTGGTTTTTGTGAAACACGTTTAAGTGGTTCTCAAAGCCAATCAGCTCACCAGGCAGCTCCGAGGCGTAAAGTGATGCGACGACTCGGCGGCGTTCTTCCTTTGACGTGAAACGCTTGGTGATTACAAAATGCCCGGTGTTTGACCAAAGCCAGCGGCGGCTCTCATCCGAAACGTAGATTGCGTTTGGCTTCTTCATCTGTTTCGGCCATTCTAGACCGCCCGACCGGAAGTGCGCCGCATAAAGCAACGGAACCGCACCCTCTTCTGGCATAGCGCGAAGATCATCTTTCAAGCGAAAATCGACCACAGGGCCGGTCGAAATGCCCAAGCCGAGCCCGGCTAGTGTCTCGGTAAAATTGGACATACGTTCAACGATCTTCTGCTCAAGGTCGTTGGTGGCGATATTGATAAATTGCTCGGGGTCATCGGTGCGCACAACGGTGTCATAGGGCACGGTACGAGACGTCAGGTCCTGGACAATGCATTCCTGAGCGTCGGCATCCCATTCAAAGTCCCCTGCCCTGCTCGTTGTGATCTTGACGGTTTCGCGTTTTGCGCCCTTCACGGCATGGATGATGACATTTTCTTGCAGGACTTCATCATCTTTGAATGCGGTATTGCGTGTCTCAAAAACGTGAATGTGCCGCAAAGCCAACATGGAGAGAAACTGCTGCCGGAAAGGCTTGAAATACGGTCCGTTACAAAAGGATCTAGGGACAATGGCAACCATTTCGCCACCTGGCCGCAGTTTCTGCGCGGCTAAGAACATGAAGCCTGTATATAGGTTCGAGGTTTCGATGCCTGCCTGTCTGAGCGCAGCCCTATGGGGCGATGCCGAGCTGATCTTCTTGTAAGGCGGATTCATGATCACATGACTGTATTCGTGACCTGAGACCTGCCCCCCATCGAACATGCTGGTCTGGCCGTTTCCGGCGTGGGCGAGGATGAAATCTGCAGCAATGAGATGTGTATCGGCCGTTATCTGGGCAGCGTGGCATTGATCTGCTGCTGCCTGCAGCGTGGCCTGCAGGTAGCCACTCATGATAGGCTCGATCTCATAGCAAACGAGTGTTGCAGAACGCGGCTTCGTGGCTTGAGCGCATAAACGTTCAACAAAGGCTGCTGTGAGTGATCCGACGCCTGCACCTGGGTCCAGAAGACAGATATCGCCTTCTGTGTTCTCAAATAGGCTGGCAAGAAAACGGGCAATGGGCGTTGCTGTCATGAACTGGCCGAGAGCTGAGCGCCGCTTCGGATCGAGCCGGGTGGACGTGTCAGCGCGGTAGAAGTCAACGGTTTCGGCAAGGGCTGCTAGGGTCATGGGTCAGGCTTCATTTCGTAGAAGGCGTGAATGAATGTTCTTCATGGCACCACTAGAGCATGCCTGCATAGGAAAACGCAAAATATAGGGTGCAGTTATCCACGGCTGAAAGTGTGATAACGCCCTTTCTAAAAGTCTCATTAAAGCATGATTGCATGCAATCATGCTTTAATGTTTTGCGCTTTGTATGCTTTCCACATTTTTAGGAAGAGCTGTTTCTTCGCACCATGAGTGAAGCCGAACTCCCTGCCCGCCTGCTCGCTGAATTCAGCAAAGACGCTTTCAGCCACACGGACCTGGAGCGGTCGCGTTGGAGCCTTATCGTCATCGCGTGTGTTCGTTTCGATCACATCGCTCACATCGTCAGCGGGTGGCGGTGCGCCCTTGGAGCTTTTCAGCTTAGAAATATTTGTCGCCATTACGCCACCTGCCTTTCCTGGAGCTCGACCATGCGGTCGATCACACTTTGCGCCAGCTTTGATGCGCGATCGTTCAGGGAGCGGAATGATGTTTCGGTGATTGCCTTGCCCTGGTCGGAGGCTGATCCGTACGCGGTGTATACACTGACCTCACCATCAAGTATCATGTAGCCAGCTTGTGTGATGTAATCGCGTGCTGCGGCATTCTCCCGCTCGCTGCCAGTGGTTTTGAACATGGCAAAGGCGATCTTGTCTGCGGCAATCCCCTTCTTGCGAAGACTGTGTGCGAGCACGACGCCTGGATGCAGATCATCGATGGTCTGGCCGGTTGGTATAACCACCAGATTGGCAACCTTGGCAATCTCCACTGTTTGCTCTGAAGCGTTTGGCTTTCCGTCCAAGATCAACGCGTCAAAACGCTCAGCCTCTTCTAGGGCGCTTTTGATGGTAGCAAAGCTCTGTACCTGAATTTCAGGCTCGATCCCGTTCTCCGCACGACGGCCCGCCCAGTTGGTGCAGGTCTGCTGCTGCGTATCCAGATCAGCTATCTTGGTTGAGAGGCCCCCTGCCCCAAACTCCCGCGCCATAAGTCGCGCGAGCGTAGATTTTCCAACGCCCCCCTTTTGGGAGACCATGCCCACGATGTATGTCATTGATCCTGCTCCTCAATCTTATTCTTTATTGGAATCATGCTAGCATGACCGCATGCAAGCCGCCAAGCATGAATGACTTTATACATGATTGCATGCAACGCGCTATGCATTAAAGGCGCGTTTGCACTAAGGCCGTCCGCGTGTTTCAAACCACTTGCGGCAAAACCCTACAAACGCCTTTGATGGATTGCGGGGCAGATCGCTATCCATTTCGGCCATCCAGCTACGCCATTCGCGTTCGAGGAAATAGATATCCCAGCCAGGAGCCACGTCCCGAGCATCGTGATAGACTTCTGCATTTAAAGTGATCGCTGAGAGGGCCGGGGGCAATTTCTTGGGCTCATCACTGCGCCGGTTAACAAACGTCACCATGTCGTTTTCCATGCTGACTGCGTAATCAGGCATGTGCGCAAACTCTGCATCTTGACGGACGATGTTCATAATTAGGCGGCGAAATTCCTTCTCGGTCGAGCAAGACCCGCACTTGGCTTGCAACTTCGCAAGGCTAATCTTCCACTCTTTCTTGATACCGCAGTGTTTACGGGCGAGCTCATAAACCCGACGCTCTAAGGGCTTTCTAAGGCGGAAATAGTCTCGGTGGAGGGTCAGTACCTCCCGATGTCGAATGGCGTTGAAAACCCAGTCCGACAGCTTGATTTCAACTTCCTGCATCCGACCCTCGCGTGTCTCGCGTACAATCTTAAAGCGATCGATAAGTCCGAAGCCGTCGAGCTCTTCCTGGCCGCCTGTTATGAGGTTCGTGGTGATCACTGTACCCTTGAGTCGTTCAAGCGCAGCTCTGAGCTGCTCATACCCACGCCCATCCGTTCCACGATTGGTAGCCGAGAGTAGGTCATAGGCTTTAAATCGGATGCTGGGGTTCACTTCCCGACCATCATTTAAGGCTGCAATGCATTGGCTAATGCAATAAATCAGGACGTCGCGGTCATGAACTGTCGCCAATCCCTTCACCGAAGGCGTGACCTCCACAAAGTTCTGGCCGTTCTCGTATCTCCGGATACGGCGGTCAGGCTTGGTCGAAATCGAAAATATTGGATGCTCCATTGATGCCATGTCGCCCTTCGGCGCGGCATCAAAGATGTCGCAGACAAAAAAATCCGCTTGCTGCATTCGATCGGGCAAAAGAGGCGATCGTATATTTGTGTTATCACCCACCATGAATCTATTATTGTGCTATCACACACCCAGGTCAAGTTCTTCGTGTTTTTACACACCAGGAATCTCCAAACGTGTTATCACCCACTGAGAGAAATCTTTCGTGCTTTTACACACCGTTTTTCGTGTTATCACCCACCGACTTTCGTGCTTTTACACACCGAGCAAATGGAAAACCATAAAAAAATCATGAAGATAGGAAGCATCATCCACAGCGTAACACTATATTTAACACATATTTAACACTAGAGCAGAAAGCATAGGTCCAGCTTCTAGCTCACCAAAAATCAAAGGCGACGTGCCAAGAGGTTTCAAAGACCCCCAACGCATGAACGATCCCTAAGCCATCATAGAACCTGCATCAAAGGGTAGGTGCTCGCCATGCTCGGGCTTTGCCCTTGCGCGTGGCTCTGCTCCCGCTTCGCGCCTTTGACACAGAACCTATGCTGTCTCTTCACGGGATCATGCGAAGGAGGCTCCGAAAATCAGGCACTCAAACTTGATCTTTGACCTTCCAAACAAATAACCACGATCGGTCACTGACCAATGTTAGCCAGGGGCAGTTTTAGGGCTGGGGACAGGGTCAAGGATAATCGGCATGGGTGGTGCGGGCGCAGGGAGCAAAGCGACTGAGCCACGGCCATGACTATTATCCTTGATGCTGACACAGGCACGTCACAGCCTTTAACCACCCTTCCAGGTATCTTTCTTCAAGATAGCTGGAAGGGTTGCCATGCGGCGAGCGGAGGGGGAGCGCGAGGGGGAGGAACGCCCCCTCGCATAGTAAGTCACGTGATGCCCGCCAGGACGTCCCTCCCGGCCCGGCGAAGCCGGGATTTTTGAAAATCTTGCAAATTAATGCCATAATCCATTATAATCATTGAATGATTCAGAAAACATGGTGGGATTTTTACGACGA
>NHBR02000040.1 GCA_002167435.2 Allomuricauda sp. TMED12 | reverse complement strand
CCTCACGACAAAGTTCATGCCTCTATTGAACTCGATCATTGCGCAGCTCAGCGACTTCGGATACACCGTCGAAACCAAGGGCGTGGACGCGGTCGACTATGGGCTAGCGCAGAATCGGCGTCGGTGTTTCCTTTTTGGCCATCGGTCACGCCACCGCGTGCGCGAGCCCCCGAAGTCCGCTGACCGGCCGACTGTGCGGAATGTGATGGCCGCCCTCGGCCCACCGAATGGATTGAACAGACATGAGGTCCGAGGCGCAGCCACTGCATACGACAAACACCAGCCCAGTGAGATGGATCAACCGGCCAAGACTGTGCGTGCAGGGCACAATGGCCCAGGCGGTGGAGGGAACTCGGTGAGACTAGCAGATGGCAGCATCCGCTACTTCACAATCAGAGAGCTTGCGAGACTCCAGGGTCTCCCCGACTGCCATGAGTTCGACCCTGTTTGGTCGCACGCCATGATGGAGATAGGCAATGCGTGCCCACCGGCGATGGCTTCGCCTTGGCTGCGCAACCTCACGGAGCTCAGCTTAGAGAACGCCAACTCCTTGATTGCGGAAGGCCGATCCCTCGCCGACATTTACACAGAACGACAGCCGCAGTGCGCGCCCGCAGAGCCCCCGCTGACCGACGAGTACGAGGCCGTTTACGAGGAAGCCGACGTTCTGAGAGGTGAACTGAAACGACGAGAGCATCTGGTGAATGTCCTTAGTGCCCAGGCGGCAGTCCTCAAGGGCTGCTATTGGGAAGCCATCCGCAAGTCATGCCCTGACACTATCAGTGATGTTGCTAGCCGCCTCAGGTCAGCCGACGCTGCGTTAATGTCAGACCTTGGGCAGGCCGATCGAGATGCACTCGCAGCAGCCATTAACTCGTCAGCATCTGCCGTGCGTCACCTGGGAGGTGCTAGTGCGCAGCCGGGTCAGGCACCTGCAAAGCGCACGTACCAGGCCGATAGCTCGAGGAGAGACGACAACCCCCAGGGGAAGGACGAGCGCCCGCGTACTCACAAGTCAAACGAGGCCGCAGCGCGGCAGGCATGCAAGCACGCCCTGGCGTACGCAGAGCTGCAGTCTGAGCTCGCACGTGAGCAAAGGGTACTGGAGGCTCTCCGTGGAGCAGCCAATGGACTTCATTCAGACACGACCGAGCATATTTGCGCTTGCGATGATGAGGCGAATGGATTGTTCGATGAGGCCCCCTTCGACCAAGAGCTCCCTCCAGGCCCCAAGCTTTTCATCAGTATCCCGAAGCACCTACTGGAGCCGGCTGACGAAGATGCACAGGACTTCTATGACAGGGCGAGCGTGGCCATGCTTAACGTGGACGAAAACCGGAACTACCACTCCACGCGTGCCACGCTTGTTTTGGAAGACGCCGACGGCAGCACTGGCAACGTAAGTAGCATCGTCGACTCCGGTGCAGCGTGGTGTGCGATCAAGTACTCCACCCTCACGTCGCGTTTCCCACTGCTAGCCAAACAAATCGAACCCAGTTCAATGAAGTTCAGGAACGCGAGCGGAGGCAGAATGTCGCTCATTGGGCGGGTTAGCATACCTGTCTGGATCGGTGCCCGCCGACTGCTGACTTCCTCTTACGTATTCGAAGAGCTCAGTGCGGACTTCCTTTTGGGCACGAACGCGATTCGCAGAAACGGCTGTGTCTTGGATTTCAACTCCAACAAGCTCTATGTGAAAGGCGACCACGATAGCAGCGTTACGATGCTAACCGATGGGAAGGAGGAAGCTGAGATCAGCACTGTACTCACCTTTGATAGTGACAAGCAAGAGTTGGAGTTCTCCAGCGCCGATGGCACCACCGAGTCAGTCAAGTGCGCTACAGCCGAACACTCAGACGACATCAAGCTCGTCACTGTCCGAGACCACTACATCGGCCCGCGTGAACGATGCCTCCTGGACCCCAGACTGCTGGCCCCTTGCGGAGACTGGCGGTCTGTCATTGACGTCGAGCCCTGCTCCGAGTTGCTGGCCGAATTTGGTTTGACTACGAACGACGGTGCGAGGCACTACCCGCGCAATGGCAACGTACCGTTCATGGTTGCCAACACGACTGATGAACACGTCACTCTCCCAAAGGGCACCTGCATTGCCCGCGGAGTGCCGTCTGACGAGGACAAATGCGTTCGGGTAATGGCCGTGCTCGAAGACACTGAGCCGACAACCGTGAGAGGTATAGACGAGGGTGGTATTGATGACCTGAAGGCCCTCGGGTTCTCGCTCGACGATGCCATAGACCCCGATAAGCGCAGGGAAGACGGTTCCTACGAACCGCTCTCCGACGAGAAGAAGAAAGTCCTGTACAAGATCGCGGCTAGGTGGAAGGAAGTTTGGTCGACGGACACGCGAGCCCCTCGCATCTCGTACCTGGTTGTCCTCGACATTCCCACTGGCGATGCGAAGCCAGTCTCGCAGGCACCGTACCCTATTCCCGCCAAGCTGCGATCCGCTGCTATGGATGAAATCAACAAGCTACTCAAGGCAGGTCTGATTGAGCCGAGCATGAGCGACTGGGCGTCACCCACCTTGGTCAGAGTCAAGAAGGATAGTACGCCCGATAACATCAAGGTTAAGCTCGCCATCGACTACCGTCGTGTTAATGCAGTCACTCAAACAGACGCAGGAGGCCTTGGTACGCAGTCAGACATCTTGTACGGTGTCGGCGGGGTAAACAAGTTCATCGGTCTTGTCGACGCCGCGGGAGGTTTCTACCAGTACTGCCTCTGCCCTTCGGCCAAGCACCGCTCGGCTTTCATCTTACCCACGTCCATGGGAGGCACCCTGTTCCAATTTAGGGTCGCCCCCTATGGACTCCAACGGAACCCCTCGGGCTACTCGCGCGGAATGCAGTGGGTACTGAAGGGACTTCACGAGCGGAATGACCTCAATGGAGGAAAGGGCGGAGCTCTTTCGTGGCTCGATGACATTTGCATGCGTGCGACGTCTTTCGAAGCTTTCTGCGATATTTTCGATTTGGTCCTCGAGCGGTTGTGCATGGCTGGAATGACCTTGAAGGGCTCGAAGTGTGACCTTCTCAAGGAACACACCGACTTACTTGGGTTTGTCGCAACCCCTCACGGACTAATGCTCCAGAAGCCAAAACTCTCGAAGCTGATTGAGGATGGGATCCCAGTTAACCCGAAGGAGGCGCGTACTTTCTTAGGGGCCACCGCGTTCTTGCGTCGCATGGTGCCACGAATGTCTCTCCTGGCGGCGCCCATGATCGAGGCTTGTAAGCTCGCCGAACAAAGAAAGCGGGCCACTCGAAAGGTACCCTCAGGCCAGCAGCGCGCGGTGGAGAGCAAGGCCGCGTTCCTGCGAGACGAGCAGGAGCTTGTGGACCAATCCTGGCAGGCGATCATGGATCACTTGGATAGCGACGCGGTAGTGTCAACGCCAGATTTTGATGACCCCCTCGCGGAGTTCGTTATCTGCACCGATGCTTCAGACATCGCCGTCGGAGGAGTGCTCATGCAGTGGCAGCATCCGACAGGCAAGGGACCGGGGCCTGCGGCTGACGAGCCCGTCGACAAGAAGGCGGACCCTATCAACAACAGCTGGCGCTTCGATAAAGGCTGGGAGCTGAAAATCATTGGCTACTATTCGAAGACTTTGGACACCGCGCAGAGAAACTACCCCGCGTTCGATCGTGAGAGTGGTGCGATCCTTGTGTGCGTAAGGCACTGGTCGGATTTGATTACCTACCACCCGACCACCGTCTACACGGACTCGTCTGTCGCCACGTCTATGCTCAGTAAGCACAACGCTCCGCCGCGTCTCCAGAGATGGGGTGCGGAGTTGGGCACCTACCTGCCCCACCTGAAGATCGCTTACAGACGGGGCACAGACAACGGACTCGCTGATCTGCTCTCGAGATTCCCGGCTTTCCAAAGATTTACTGGCGTGCGGGAAGTCGAGAACCTCCCCGACGACTATTTCGACAGGGTTGGCGAAGCTCCCCTATTCACCTCGCCACCTAAGGAACGAGGCAGGGATTATCTCAAACGAGCAAGGTACGAGTTGTATGACCCGAAGAAGCCTACCGAAGTGCACGAGAACTTCTGGTGCACTCAGGATGCTCCTGAAATCCCTGGCCGCGGCTTTAAGGACAGGCTACCACGTACAACCAGTGACGGTGACCCGCTCGACGACGGGTCGGACGAGGGCGAAACCGACCTGGCCCTCGTGACCGCTCGCAGTGGTAACAGCTACCCGCAGAGCTATGCTCTAACGCCCGCCCACGAGAGGTTCATCTCAGCATTCGCCGCCGCCGCTAAGCAAGACTGCACTGATCGCGAGTCAGGGCTTGCAAAGTGGCTCCGGTACGTACTGATCTTCAGGGCCACGCTCGGTTACGCCCCGCTCGTACTGGTGACGCCAAGTGGCAGCCCGCACGACCAGGAGCTGGCGAGCCACCTACTAGCGGAGGTGAAACACGTTGGCTGTGAGCCCGCAACAGCGAATGACGACCCGGAGCTGACGGTGTACGTGGGCGGCGCACCCCCAGGTACTACGCACAACCACTGCTGGGTCCACCTGAGCCGTGCCCTCAATGGTAGCCGCGCGTTTGCGAATTTCCGAGGCTACTCGCTCTCCGTGCAAGCAAGCTTCGACCTCTACCTGCCAATCGTCGAGCCGGCTCGCGGTTTCCGTGCGCCCCCTCTCCGCCTGCACCTGGCCCTCGCCCAGGCCGTCGCCCACGTGATGTACGTGCGGTTTGGAACGCCCGTCGTGAGGCGCCCCAGTGAGCCACTGGAGCACATGCTTGACCACTGGGCTGCCGAAGGCTATGGCAAAGCGTTAGCACGACATTCCGACGAGGCAAGTGATTCCTTGACTGTGGTCGAGCGCTGGAAGTCTTCCCAATTTATTCTCGCGCTTGAGCCTGAAGACACGTGCGAAGGCAGGACTGCGGCGAGAGAGTTCGATTGGCAGGACAGCAGGGCGGGCGACGATGCGGGAGACCCGACGCCGTCCTGCGACCCTGCACTTCACCCCACTGACACGATCACCCTCGAGATGCAGACCCGCGATCCGCAGCTAGCACCGCTGATCGCCGCGTTGCGAGGTGACAGGAGAATAGCCAAGGCAACGCAGGATCGCGTGGCTGACAAGTATGAGCTCAGAGACGACGGCCTCCACAGGATTATTCTTAAGGATGGAGAGACTGGCCGTGCACTTGTGGTTCCTCGTGCAGCGAGAGGGGCGACGCTCGCCCGCTACCATTACTCCACCGCAGATGGAGGCGGCCACGATGCGGGCGGACAGCGGCTGTATGATCAGGTAAGGAGAGACTACTACTGGCCAGATATGGAGCGCGAGTGCCACGCCTTTGTCGCAGCGTGCTGGCACTGCGGCGGGACCAGATCACAGCCCACGATCCAGGTACCGTCAGGCACCGCCCCAACGCCTGGATGTGCGTTCGAGGTGATCCATGTGGATCACAAGGGCCAGCTCCCTATGTCAAACGGGTGCACGCACGTGCTGGTGGTGGTCTGCCGACTTACCCGATTCACCCTCTTCATCCCAGTTCGAGACGCCACGGCTGAGACCACGCTCAATGCCCTCATTAGCCACGTGTTCTCCATATTTGGAGTGCCGCTTGTCATCGTCAGCGATAACGGTGGGGCCTTTGCGAACAAGCTCATGACAGCCGCAGAGCAGCTCTACGGCTATCGCCAAATTTTCGTACTCCCCCACACGCCGCAGGCGAATGGTTTGGCGGAAGCTGCAGTCAAGAAGCTGAAGCTAGTGTTTGACAGGCACACTGAGGAGTATAGGGATTGGTACCCGCTCTGCGCCGCTGCGCAGATGTCGGTTAACCAACGCATCACGTCGGGCCACGGGGAAATGCCGTTCGTTGCTTTGTTCGGGCATGCTCCCACTACGCTGTCCGCGCTCGAGCAGCCCAGCCTGCTGCCAGGGCGGACTCCCGAGCAGAAGGAGGTGCGCCAGGTAGCTGTGACCATCTCCCGCCTTCACCGGAGGCTACAGCTGGCTTCTGATGAAGTCATGAGACTGGCTGCACTCGCGGACGACAGCAAGGCGCCGACCCGCTCAGTCGCCCCAGGCGACAAAGTGTGGCTAGTCTACTCTGACGCGGAGCGATCAAGGTACATCCGCAAGCATGGGCATGGCCGCCCCTGGCGCCACGCTTTCACCGTCAAGGAGGTGAAGCCACATGCAGTAATGCTCGAAGTGCCTACCGATGGGACAGTGCCAGAAGTACTCCCCTGGCAGTCTCTCCGGAAATGCTCATTTGCTGCGCCCCACTTCCATGACGACGACCTGCCTCGCCCAGAGCTGAATGAGTACGGCTCACCCCTCGTCCCTGCGTCTGATAATGTTGAACGCCCTCCACACTCCGACTGCGAAGACGAGCACATGGGGGAGCCCGTTGCGACACCCAATATTGACGACGACCCCACCGGTTGGAAAGCATGGGAGGCGGATCCGAACACGAAGTTTCAGATCGAGCGGATTGTCAAAGCTGAACGTGTGGGCAGAGGATGGACGCTCCATGTGAAGTGGGTAGGCTACCCTGGCACTACTAGCGAGCCGCTCTCATACATCTCCAAGATCAGGAACCTGGACCCGGAGATTCTCGCTGATATCGAGCGATGCAAAGAAGAGTATATTGCTAGCAACCCCTCCGCAGGGAAGGAGACCGTAGAACGTCCTCCCTTGCGGCCAGCACCGACGCGGATCCAACCGGACCGTGTGAGAGGACCGCCGCGGTCAGCGACCACTGGCTTTGTTCGGTCGGTGGACGCCGTGGCGGGAACTTGTGGGAGCGTCGTCGGCTGCCTCAGATCCTTGCGCGAAAAGGTTCGCTCCAGGATCGCCGACCTGCTCATGATGCAGGACGACCCTACCCCGCCTGGACACGCCACTGAGTAATCATTTACCGCGTGTAGGCCGCTGCCGCCTCAACCTTGTGACGCTGACGCGTTACCGTCGATTTCGGCCCGAACATGGAATTCCCGCTGGTTGATTGCTGTGTGGGCACCCTCCGTCTGCTGACTGTCCCATGTCGACGTCACGGGAAGCCGTACCTCACCAGCCTCAACCCTGTAACGTAACGGTGTGATCTGTAACAGTAACGTACCCGCAGCAATGCGTGTAACACCAGGTGTCAAAAATGGCTTGTACTGGCAGCACGGGATACCTCACCGACTGCCTTTCACCTGTAACGAGTAACGCGTAACTAGTTTGCACCAGCAAACTGCATGCAAGGGCTGCTGCTCACGAGACTCACCCGTACCGCCCGACAGCATGGACCGCCCCACTGACCAGGGCGTATCAGCCACGTGTCCCGCCTGGCTGCATCCGCATGGGCTGGAGGGGGTGTTGTATCATCGCACCGATGGTACGTGACTGATCCGCCCGTGTGCGTTTAACCCGGCGCCCCGCGATGCCCCGTGGACAATTAATTAGCCGGTAGGATGTAGAGCGGAGACCGATTTGGAGCTGTGAGGCTCGGGTGTGTTCGTCGGAACAGCTGCTCCCTTGTCGGAGTCGCAAGAGAGTGGAACGTGGTGATCTTTGTCTGAGGACGGGACTCGCCCCCCACTACGGCGTCCGTCTTTTAAGATATTTGG
>NHBR02000039.1 GCA_002167435.2 Allomuricauda sp. TMED12 | reverse complement strand
GCGAAAGCATTAATCAATGAGCGCTTTTTATAAGGATTAGCTTCCCATACCTTATCATCTTCTAATTTGGCTATAGCCGTTTCCAGCAGTTTGTCATTTTTCGGAGTGAACGTGTGGTAGAACGATTTGAAAAAAGTTTTGAAATCGTAATCCGGAGATTGAACAGCTTTGGCATAACCCACCCCTGTTAGGGTGCCTCCACTAACCGTACTCAATGCTATTACCGATTTTAAAATGGACTTGCCGTGGTAATCAACGTTATCCAGGTATGAAAGTACGCCTAAGGCAAAAAAAGTAGCTCTATAGCCCCCTCCACTAAAACAGAGGCCTATTTTATTAAAAGGATCTAATTTTTCAGGCATTTTTATATATGGTTAGGTTTTCATCGAACTGTATAAAATTCAGAACAAACTAAGGGTCATCCTATACCCATCATCTCGCTGCTTTTAGACACTTCAATTGTTTTAATTTCATTTTTTGTCAAAATAGTACGTACTTTATTTTTAAAGTTTGATAAAAGTCTGGCTTTTTAGTTCCTTACTTTCCCTTATTTGCAATACTGAATCCCCATTGTATAAATGGTCCTAAGCTTTGTAAATCTCTATTCTGAGATGTCAGTTTTTGAATTGGAATTCCCAATCTAAATTGATTTTTAGGATTTATCTTAAAATCCAAAAACGGAGTATACACAGATTGTCTAATTATTCCATCCTTGGCAAAATCAAAATTTTTCTGTGCTTCTTGATACTCGAACGTAAACCCAAAAATAATAGAAGGCACAAATAATGATTTGAAATAGTCCTTTGAGGTTTTATAATTTGAATCCAAAACTAATATTCGCTTGGCAAATGTAAAAGACCCTCCTAAATAGGGAACCCTTTCTTGCCCTTCTTCTGCACTACCAAGTTTATCTACAATATGCAAAGAGGCACTTATTCCTGCTGAACTATTTAATGTGTAGGATGCACCAAGTGAGTAATTAAAGCTTTCTATAGATTTTTCGTTATCAATTAAACCATTTCCATCTAAGTCTACTTTATCACCACCAATTATAGAGAAATAAGATATATTGAAACCGAATGTTAACTGAAAGCTGTTCTTCAATAAATTCTCATAATAATTGGCAACTTCTTTGTCCAAATATAATCCATAGCTGGCTTCATATTGTTGGTATTCTAAATCAGATTCATCTTCACTTTGAACCCTTTTAGAAACGATATCTACTTTATTAAAAATATCATCTCCTCTTTTAGAAAAAGGCGAAGAATTATCTAATCCAATCCCAATTCCAAATGTTGAAATTCCATTTTTTTGTGCAATATTCAGTTTCAAATTTCGAATAAGTCCGTTTGGCTGATCATTAAATAATTTGAAAGGAAGAACAACAAGTTTTTGAGAATTATTCTTTTCAGAAAATTGGATATTTGAAGATATTAAATCAAATGAGTTCATATTAATAGTATTGTAAACTATTGGCTCACTATTTGGTCCAACTATTGAATTAAAAATGTTGTCTAAAGGAACTTGCGCAAATGATTCTGAAATAAAAATTGCGAATAGAATGGCTAATAATATGGTTTTTTGAGTCTTCATTGTACTTTATATTTAAACTTTCCTTCCCATTTTTCATCGCGGTCAATGCTTTTAGTTTCGCCAGGCGTTTTGGGGTCAACTTGATAACCAATTTCTGGGTTAGTTTGAGCGATTAGGGCAACGGCTTTTGGAACTGTTGTGAAACCTATTATCCCGAATTTGATTTCTATTTCAGTATTTTTGGAAAACTCACCAATAAAAAATGTCTGAGAACCATCAGAATCTTTAACTGCTGTTCCTTGTAACAAATCTTTGGTTGTTTTTGCTACTTTGACCTGCAAGTGGTAAAAAATCACCTTTCGCTTTTTAGTATATTTAAATGAAATGTAAACCTTTGGTTTAGAAAAGGCTTCGGTTATCGATTCAAGAATGGCTTCCTCATTGAAATTATCAATATCCAACTCTGCAAATAGTTCCATTGTGTTATGTTTTTAATTTATTTACAAAAAACCAATTAGTTGTCATTGATGATTCCTTGATTTAGAACATCAAAAACCTAATGGATAAGACTCATATCTCAATACCCGACTATAGGTGTTTTCTCGGGGGAAGTAAGTCGTAGGAGGTCAATAACTTGGAGATGATTAAGTTAGTCAATGAATTCAATTTTTAATTACACAAAAACCTTAAAAATCTATGGGTTTCACCCAATTTATACACGCTTACCCCACTACCCTAAAGCCTTTTGCCCATACGCACCTACACATGTGGGATGGTTTCCATCAATTCGGTCTTCTCAAAATATTCCAGGTCAATTTTCCGTACCTGATCTTGTCTGGAAAACACCAAATTGGCATACTTTTCCAGAAGTTCGTTCAGAGGGGTCTTTTGTTCCAAGGAGGTGGTTACCTTATGGCCTAAAACACCCATCAAATCAATCGTAACTGGAAGTACATATTCGCCACTATCCTTATATCCGGTCATAAGTTCCTTGTCAAATTTTTCCTCATCCCAATGGGCCAGCGCAGTTCCCGGACCGCCATCCAGTTCCACTTCCATTAGATCCAACGCTTCTAGCACTTTTACAGCTTTACGGTTGAATATTCCCGTTCGCTTGTTAAAAAGAGAATTCCAATCCTCCCACCCTATTCCCAAAACATGGCCAATCTCATGGGTTATGGTCCCCGTAATGTCGTTATTGGTAAAGCTGCCCAAAAACCGGGTGTTAAACTCCACCACCCCGTACCTTACCTCATCTTTTTCAAAAGGCATGTACGCTCGCGCAATGGTCTGGCTCATACTGGTAAAGATGCCCAAACGAAGAACAATGGAATGTTTGGGCTCTATAAACTCATTCCAAAAATTACAGGAAATCCTAGCGGCCTGTTTGAGCTTTCCATCCATATCATCAATGATCTTGTAGGTAATAAAATTGGTAACTGGCTCGGCATCCAAGGGAGCTTCTGGCTCACCTGAAATTTCATGGGCCTTGATCAACCACGATATGGTATGTTGAATGGTCTTCAACTGTGTGGTTTCCTCCTCCGTTATTTCGCGATCAAGGGCATTTATACGGCTCGCCTCTTCTTTAAGGCCTTCAATAAGGTCTTCGATGGTTTTGGCTTCCCTCCTCGTTTTTTCAAGAATGGATTCCGCAGCCTGTTCCTTTAAATGATTTCGTCGCAAGATTTTCATCAATCTGCTCTCGGAAGGCGCATCACGCTGCGCCATGAACCCTAAGGGGATATCCCTGCTCCAAGAATCAAAAAATTTGAGCTTGGTAGCTTCTTCAACATCTTCCAAGGTGGCAGGATAGTCTTCTGGACTTGAACTTCCCGGTGCATTTTGTGGAATGATAAAGCAATCGATATGGGCCTTGGACAAGGTATCATAAGGGTACATATATGGATCTACGGTAATGCAGAAATACGCATCGGGAACTGGTAGATGCTTGTTTTGCCCCCGATATACCATTTCTGGGGCATCTCCAAAGATGGGCCCCGCAATGACCCATAAATGGTCATGCTGATTGGGTTCGTCCTGAATCTCACGGATGGCGGTTTCCAATTTTAACCAAACCCCACTGTTGAGTGAAGCATATTGGGGACTCATGTTGGTCATGAAAAATGTTTCCATCTGGGCCAGTCTCCCATATTGCCGATTAATGACTTCGTTGGGGGTCATATGTCCCACATTGAGACGTATGCCACCTATCTTACCAAATGTACCCTTACCAATGCGAAATTCTTCATCCAAACGGAGGTCGTTATAATAATTTATGGGTCGGTCGTACTTTACATCTTGGTCTGCATAGGCAACTCGGTAAGCAGACCATGCCGGTTGTAAACGACTTGGACTAAAACCGACCACATAGCCTTGGTTGACCAGAATTTCAATTTCTCGTTCGGGATCTAAGTTCTGAGGGGCGCCCCGCCAAAGGTGTATGTCGACCAAATGAACTTGGTTCTCGCTTTTTGGGTGGATTTTGGAATTGTCCATTTTTTGATGTTTAGATGCTGTCTTATATTCATTTAACTATTGCCCTAATAATGCGGATGCATTACCTGGGATGCTTAACATACGATCAATGGCTGCCCTTAAATATGTCAGATAGCATACACATAGCTTTGTAATGGCCAACAATGTCTGTTCTATCTCGTACAACTGATCAATACATGCCAAAGGTCACAATACCCAATTATGGGTGTCTTTCGGGGGAAGAAAACAAAAGAAAGCAAGTTAATGGTTTGGAGTACTGTAAGTTAGAAATTGGTTTTTAATTTCCATTGCATGAAAACCTTAAAAATTCTGGGGATTTTACCCAGTCACACACGTTTATCTCCCCTACTACCCTCCAAATTCACTCAGGACAGGCGCTGGTTTGGCTAAACGGTATGCTACTACATTTTTTTAAAATGTTAGATAGTGTCCTTATCAATAAATTAAGGTTGTCTCTAAATTTTAAGCATAAAATAGAATGTAATTTTCCTTTTTTATAGAGTATTTTCAAAGAAAATCCGTTTTTGTTAGGATTTCTGCAAAATAGTGTTAGATTATAATAAGGAACTTTAAACTAAAAAATATATATGAGGCAACTAAAGATTACCAAACAAATTACAAACAGGGATACCAAATCATTAGAAAAGTATTTTCAAGAAATTTCCAAAATTGATTTGATAACAGCGGACGAAGAAGTAGAACTGTCCAGAAGAATTCGCGAAGGTGATCAAGTTGCTCTCAATAAATTAGTGAATGCCAATCTGCGTTTTGTGGTGTCTACCGCAAAACAATACCAAGGAAGTGGACTAAGACTTTCCGACTTAATCAATGAAGGGAATATAGGTTTGGTGAAAGCTGCCAAACGTTTTGACGAAACCAGAGGGTTTAAATTTATTTCCTATGCGGTTTGGTGGATCAGACAGTCCATACTACAGGCAATTTCACAAAACTCCCGTATGGTGCGGTTACCCCTTAATAAAATTGGTGAAATAAGTAAAATTAAAAAGGTCTATTCCTCTTTGGAGCAAACACACCAAAGACCTCCAAGCGCGGCCGAAATAGCGAACGAACTCGATATGAGTTCCGCAAAGGTAAAATTGGCCATGAAAAATTCGGGAAAACATTTGTCCATGGATGCACCTTTTGAGAAGGGTGAATCTTCCAACCTTTACCATGTTATAGCATCAAAAAACGCCACGAGTCCCGATGATAAAATGATAAAGGATTCGCTAAGCGCTGATATTAACCAAGCGTTAAAAACACTACCAGATCGTGAGAGCGAGATTATTCGTCTTCATTATGGTCTAGGAGAACGGAGCCCAAAAAGTCTAGGTGAGATAGGTGAACTATTTGATATCACTAGGGAACGGGTACGACAAATTAGGGAGAAAGCAATCCGAATGCTGAGAAAACGTTCGCACAACCAAGTATTACAGGCCTATTTGTAGTGAGCAGAAAATACTTTATAAAAAAAGCCAACCCTAAGGTTGGCTTTTCTGTTCTTTGTAAAGATGGTACTTCCTTTTAGGACAACTCCTCGGCTACCATTTGGTCTTTGGAGATTCCGAGTGCTTCCAAATCTTTTTGTACGGACTTCATCATGGGTGGTGGTCCACAGAGATAAAATTTAGCGTCTTTGTCCGTAATATGTTCTTTTAGAAACTGGGTGTCTATAAAACCGTGCGGATACTTACTGCTATGCTCCTCGGAAAGTATATTGATAAAATCCTTGCCCAGCCATTTTTCAAATTCCGTTTGCATTATAATATCCTTTTCTTGCTTATTGGCGAAGAGCAAACGATTTCCTTTGAGTTGGTTCTTTTGAGCCAAATGCCTAAAGATGGCGATAAAGGGGGTGACCCCTGCCCCTCCGGCCAAAAACACGCCGGGACCTTTGTAGGATATGGCGCCCCAAACGTCTTCCAACAACAAATGGTCGCCTTGTTCCAGCGTCTGTAACTTATCGGTTACACCATTGTGGTCAGGATACACCTTTATGGTAAACTCCAAAAAGCCATCGTCAGGAAGTCCCGTAAAGGTAAACGGACGCTTTTTTTCCCGCCAACCTTCCTTATCCAAAGCAACTTCGGTTGCCTGACCTGGCTCAAAATCATAGTCGGCCGGTCGTTGGGTCCGAATTTGAAGTACGTTATGGGTTATGAAATCTATTTCTTGAATTTTTACTTTATGTGGCATGTAGTGTTTTAGTGGTTAAAAAATATATTCTCTTCTTTTTCAGGATGTGCACCCTTCTTCATTCAACGGGTGTCCAGCACTACTTTTTTAAAGTGACTTTTAGTTGGATGTGCGCTTTTAGCAATTTTGAAATGGGACATACCTCCTTGGCCTTATGTGCAATTTGCTGGAATTGCTCGGCATCTATATTGGGAATATCCCCTTCTAAATCTAAATTGATTGTAGTAACCTCTCCATCTTCAAAAGTTACGGTTGCAGCAGTGTCCAAGCTTTCTGGTGTAAATCCTTCCTCTCCCAATAAAAAGCTTAACTGCATCGCAAAACAGCCGGCATGTGCCGCCCCTACCAATTCTTCGGGGTTCGTACCTTTTTTTCCATCCTCAAAGCGAGTGTGGAACGAATAGGGTGTTTTGTCCAATGTTCCACTGCCCGTATTCAATGTTCCTTTTCCTTCTTTGCCCGAGCCTTTCCACTGGGCATGTGCGTTTCGTGTAAATTTCATGTGTTATCTTTTTAATTTTATTAAAATCTATTTATGCTTCTTGTTTGGTGTTGGCCATAGGATAATCGGTATATCCTTCTTTTCCAGGAGTGTAGAACGTATCCTTGTCCCAATCGGCTAATTCAAGACCTTTCTCAAATCGCTCCACCAAGTCCGGATTGGAGATGTATGGTTTCCCGAAGGCCACCAAATCCGCATTTCCCGAGGCAATGACCTCATTTCCGGAATCTTGATCAAATCCTGCATTGATCATTAATGTACCATTGTACAAAGGCCTAAAATGTTTGGCAATTTCCGTTACCGCATAAGGTATATCGGAAACGTCCGTAAATGGTTCGGATAAATGGATGTAGGCCAAATTGTAATCATTCAATTTTTTGATGATGTATTCAAACGTGGGAATGGTGTCCTCATCCATCGTCATTCCAAAAACCCCGTTTAACGAAGGATTGAATCGAGCTCCGATTTTTTCCTCTGGAATCACTTCCTTGATTGCGTCCAACACTTCAAAAAAGAATCGTGCTTTGTTCTCATGACTACCACCATATTCATCGGTCCTTTTGTTGGAGGTTCCATTAAAAAACTGATGGAAAAGATAGCCGTTGGAGGAATGTATCTCCACACCATCAAACCCAGCTTCCACCGCATTCTTGGCTGCATTTTTAAAATCTTCCACCGTGGTTTTAATATCTTCTTTGGTCATTTCCTTTGGGGTAACGGTATCTTTAAAACCATCGGGGGTGTACGATTGCTCATTTGGATTTATGGCGGAAGATGACAAAGGCAATTCACCATCATGGAAATCCGGGTGTGACATTCTGCCCACGTGCCATAATTGGATAAAGATTTTCCCTCCTTTATCGTGCACACGTTTGGTTACTTTCTTCCAACCTTCTACTTGGGCTTTGGTATGTATCCCGGGGGTGTTTACATATCCTACCGCACGTTCTGAAACTTGGGAGCCTTCCGTGATTATCAAACCTGCGGAAGCACGTTGTTCATAATATAGGCCTTGGAGTTCGTCAGTCGGCCTGTTTTCGTCGTTAACAGCCCTACTTCGGGTCATTGGTGCCATTACGACCCGGTTTTTTAAGCTTATATTC